>JAJTAY010000023.1 GCA_021287165.1 Bacteroidia bacterium
TTGTGAATTTTTCACAGAAAACGATTGCGCTAAAGTAAGCTTTGCGCATATATTTGCAATGCATGCATAGCATTTTTTCTATGAGGATTAGCGAAACCATTGACTATCACATCCGAGGAGCTTTGTTTGCCATGAGACGAATGTACAACATCATGGCGTCCGAGCTGGGAACTACGCAGGGTGTGGCCTATGTGCTGATTAATGTACCGCATGGCGGCAGAGCAGCCACCAGCATTGCCCCCATGATGGGTATGGGAGCCACAAGCCTGACCCGTTTACTCAAAACCATGGAAGAAGACGGGCTCATTTACCGCAAAAAAAACCAGGACGACCGCAGGGTGGTGATGATTTTCCTTACGGACAAAGGACAACATCTGCGGCGCAAAGCGCGACAGGTGGTTATCGACTTCAACAAAAAGCTTTTCGAAAAACTCGATCCTGCCGAGGCTGCTGCATTCATCAAAGTTTGCCAGATCATCAGACAGGAAGCCACTGCACAGGCCGAAGGAAAGTCGGCACAAGACGAAGATTAAGAAAACATCTCAATATCAACTCAATATGATCAGAAGAATCAACAAAGTGGCCGTACTTGGCTCCGGCATTATGGGCTCGGGTATTGCCTGTCATTTTGCCAACATCGGGGCCGAGGTACTGTTGCTCGACATTGTGCCGCGCGAGCTCACCCCCGAGGAGCAGGCCAAAGGCCTGAGTCTCAGCTCTCCTGCCGTGCGCAACCGCATTGCCGACAACAACCTGGCACAGGCCCTCAAGAGTAAGCCCTCACCCATTTATCACCCCTCGTTTGCCCGTCGTGTCCGCACCGGCAACTTCGACGACCATTTGCCTCAGATCAAAGATTACGACTGGGTGATCGAGGTGGTGGTGGAGCGCCTCGACATTAAGCAACAATTGTTCGAGAAGGTGGAAAAATACCGCCGGCCGGGTACCCTCATCACCTCCAACACCAGCGGCATCTCCATCAAAGCCATGGCCGAAGGCCGGTCCGACGATTTTCGCCGTCATTTCTGCGGTACCCACTTCTTCAACCCGCCGCGCTACCTGCAGCTTTTCGAAATCATCCCCACTGACGAAACGCTTCCGGAAGTGATTGATTTCCTGCAGGATTACGCTGGGCGCTATTTGGGCAAAACGGCTGTGCTGGCCAAAAACACCCCCGCCTTTATTGCCAACCGCATCGGCACCTTTGCCATCATGAACCTTTTCAATCATGTACAGGAGTTTGGCCTGAGCATACCCGAAATAGACAAGCTTACCGGACAACTGATCGGCCGACCCAAATCGGCCACTTTCCGCACAGTGGACATCGTGGGTCTCGACACCTTGATTCATGTGGCCAACAACATCCGCCAACAGTCAGGAGATGAGGCCGCTCGGGCTTTCGAAAGTCCTGCATGGCTGCTCAAAATGCTCGAAAACAAATGGTTGGGCGACAAAACCGGCCAAGGCTTCTTTAAAAAAGTAACCGAAAACGACGAAAAGAAATTCCTGCCCCTCGATTTTTCGAGCCTTGAATATATGGAAGCCCCTAAAGCCAGGCTCAGTGTAATTGATCAAACCAAAAACATAGCCGAAGCAGCTGATCGCCTGCCAGTGCTGCTTGCCGATAAAGGCAAAGCAGGAGCTTTTTTCAGGTTCAACTTTTACAGCCTCTTTGCCTATGCCTCGCACCGCATACCCGAAATTGCCGACGAGGTGTACAGGGTTGATGATGCCATGCGCGCCGGCTTTGGCTGGTCGCTCGGGCCTTTCGAAAGCTGGGATGCACTGGGTGTGGAAAAAACCTTGCAAGCCATGGAAGCAGAAGGTTATGCCGCTGCCCCATGGGTGCGCGCCATGGTTGACAAAGGCATCGGCAGCTTTTACACCGTTAAAAACGGCCGACGCTGGTATTACGACATTCAGAAAGACGATTACGCTGAAATACCCGGACAGGATAAGCTGCTTAGCCTGAAAAACCTTGGCCACAACCTTCTGTGGAAAAACAACGATACCAGCATCTACCACCTTGGCAATGATGTGCTGGGTGTGGCCTTTCATACCAAGATGAACACCATCGGTCAGGGTGTGCTCGAAGGTTTGAACAAAGCCCTCGACATGGCCGAAAGGGAATTTGCCGGGGTAGTCATCTACAATGAAGGTGAACATTTTTCGGCCGGTGCCAATGTTGGCATGATTTATATGTATGCCGTTGAGCAGGATTTCGACGAACTCGACCTGGCTGTGCAATGGTTCCAGAAAACCACCATGCGCCTGCGCTATTCGTCGGTGCCTGTGGTTGCAGCGCCACACGGCATGGTGCTGGGAGGGGGCTGCGAGGTGTGTATGCACAGCGACAAGGTAATCGCTCATGCCGAGACTTATATGGGATTGGTTGAATTTGGTGTTGGCCTTATTCCGGGAGGCGGAGGCGTAAAGGAGTTTGCCCTCAGGCTTTCGGACGAGCTTAAAGAAGGTGACCCGCGCATCAATGCCTTTCAGCAGCGTTTCCTCACCATAGGGCAGGCCAAGGTGAGCACCTCGGCTTACGAGGCTTTCGACCTGGGTTATTTACGCAAAGGACAGGACGAGGTCATTATCTCGCGGGCGCACCAGCTGGCTTATGCAAGGCAAATGGTTTTGCAGATGGCCGAAAAAGGCTATACCAAAGCGCAGCCGCGCACCGACATCAAAGTGCTGGGACGCGAAGCCCTGGGCATGGTTTACGTGGGGGCCGACGCCTTCACCACAGGCAAATACATGAGCGAACACGATAAACTCATTGCCGAAAAGCTGGGTTGGGTGCTGGCTGGTGGCGAGATATCGCAGGCCCTCAGCGAGGTGAGCGAACAATATCTGCTCAACCTCGAGCGCAAAGCCTTTGTGGAGCTATGCATGCAGCGCAAAACCCTCGAGCGTATGCAAAGCCTGATCACTTCGGGAAAAATCCTCAGAAACTAAACACGAAAAATTTCAAAAAATGAACGCATACATCATAGGAGGATACCGCACGGCTGTGGGCAAGGCGCCCCGTGGCAGCCTGCGTTTTGTGAGGCCCGACGACATGGCCGCCGCCGTTATCCGTCGTTTGCTGGCCGACTTTCCGCAAATCGACAAAAAACGCATCGACGATGTGGTTGTGGGCAATGCCTTCCCCGAAGCCGAACAGGGTTTCAACATGGGCCGCATGCTGTCGCTGCTGGCCCTCGACACCGTGGAGGTGCCCGGCAGCACCATCAACCGCTATTGCGCTTCGGGCCTCGAAAGCATCGCCATAGCCGCTGCCAAGATCCATAGTGGTATGGCCGACATTATCCTTGCCGGAGGGGCCGAAACCATGAGCCTGGTGAGCATGGGCGGCTGGCGCATGACGCCCAATCCCGATATTGCCATCAGGCATCCCAAATGGTACCTCGGCATGGGCCTTACCAGCGAAATGGTGGCCCGCGAGTACAACATCAGCCGCGAGGATCAGGACCAGTTTGCCCTGCATTCCATGCAAAAGGCCGTGAAAGCTCTGGACGAAGGCGTTTTTAAAAGCCAAATTGTGCCATTGCAGGTGAAAGAGCATTTTGTTCAGGGCGACAGGCCGGCCAGCCGCACCTACAGCTTCGATACCGACGAAGGCCCGCGCCGCGAAACAAGCCTCGAAGCCCTCGCAAAACTCAAACCTGCCTTTGCGGCCGATGGTGCCAGCACAGCCGGCAATTCGTCGCAAATGTCCGACGGCGCCGCTTTTGTGATGGTAGTTTCTGAACGTGTGCTTAAAGAGTTCGGTATCAAGCCTATTGCACGTTTTGTCGATTATCAGGTGGCAGGCGTCGAACCCTACAAGATGGGCATTGGTCCGGTCGAAGCCATTCCAAAAGTGCTTCGTCATGCCGGACTGAAGCCCGACGACATTGCCCTCATCGAGCTCAATGAGGCCTTTGCTTCGCAATCGCTGGCCGTGATTCGTGAGCTGGGGCTCGATCCCGCCTGTGTCAACATCAACGGTGGTGCCATCGCCCTGGGTCATCCGCTGGGCGCAACGGGCACCAAGCTCAGCGTGCAATTGCTGCACGACCTCAGGCGGCTCAACAAAAAGTACGGCATGGTAACCATGTGCGTAGGCTCGGGGCAGGGTGCCGCCGGAATTTTTGAAAATCTTTCGTAATCATTTAATTAACAGTAATATGTCAACTAAAGAAATGCTCAAAGGAGGCGAATTCCTCATCAAAGAAACCCCAGCCGCCGATATCTTCATTCCTGAAGAATTTACGGAAGAGCAGCGCATGATGGCGCAAAGCTGCCGCGACTTCACCGAAACCCGCATCATTCCGCAAATCAACCAGCTCGAAAAACACGACCGGGCCCTGCTCACGCAGCTGCTCAAGGAAGCCGGCGAGCTGGGCCTGCTGGCCATTGCACTGCCGGAAGAGTATGGCGGCTTTGGACAAAATTTTGTAACCAGCATGCTCACCACCGAAGAAATGGGCAAAGGCTTCAGCTTCGCTGTTTCGTTTGCCGCACACACCGGCATAGGCACCTTGCCCATTCTTTACTACGGCACCGAGGAGCAAAAACAAAAATACCTGCCTAAGCTGGGCAGTGGCGAGTTCATCGGCGCCTACTGCCTAACCGAGCCCGATGCCGGTTCGGATGCCAATGCCGGAAAAAGCCGTGCCACGCTCAGCGCCGACGGCAAATATTACATCCTCAACGGCGTTAAGATCTGGATAACCAACGGTGGTGTGGCCGACCTGCTTATTGTTTTTGCCCGCATCGACGATGACAAAAACCTCAGCGCCTTCATCGTCGAAGCCAATAGCCATGGCGTGACTATTGGACCGGATGAGGAAAAAATGGGCATTAAAGGTTCATCCACTACTCAGGTATATTTCGAAGACGTGAAAGTGCCGGTCGAAAACCTGCTGGGCGAACGCAACGGCGGATTTAAGATTGCCCTCAACATCCTCAACCTCGGACGCATCAAACTTTCCGGCGCAACGGTGGGCGCAGCCAAAGGGGTGATGAAACATGCTACAGCCTATGCCTCTGAGCGAAAGCAGTTTGGCAAACCCATTGCCAGCTTTGGCGCCATACAGCACAAGCTGGCCGAAATGGCCATCCGCACCTATGCCTCTGAGGCACTCACCTATCGGGTGAGCCAGAACATCGAAGATGTCAAAATAGCCCTCACGGCTTCGGGCATGGACAAGGGTGCAGCCGCGGTGGAGGCCATGCGGCAATATGCCATCGAGGCTTCCATTGCCAAGGTGTATGGCTCTGAGGTGCTCAACTATGTGGTGGACGAGGGCGTTCAGATCTACGGAGGCATGGGATACTCGTCCGAAACCCCGGTGGAAAAGGCGTTTCGCGATTCCCGCATCAACCGCATCTTCGAAGGCACCAACGAAATCAACCGCATGGTGGTGGTGGGCGAATTGCTCAAAAGGGCCATGAAAGGAGAGATCGACCTGCTTGGACCGGCCATGGCCGTGGCTAAGGAGCTGATGGCTATCC
The DNA here is from genome assembly GCA_021287165.1 of Bacteroidia bacterium. Lineage (GTDB taxonomy): Bacteria > Bacteroidota > Bacteroidia > Bacteroidales > F082 > JALNZU01. The sequence goes on from JAJTAY010000023.1 coordinate 5,503, forward strand.
CCGACTTCGGATCGGTGAGCACCGATTATTTTGATCAGAAGCACAAGATGCTCGGGCAGTTCAAAAAAGCCATCCTCATGGTGGCCGGTGCTTCGGTGCAGCATTTTGCCGACCGCTTTGCCGACGAGCAGGAAATCATGATTAATCTTGCCGACATGGCCATGATCACTTATGCGGCCGAGTCGATGTTGCTGCGTATAGAAAAGCAGGCAGACAATCTGGAGGAAAGCAAGATGAGCCTTCTAAAAGACGCTGCCGATGTTTATTTCTACGACGCCTGCAGCCTCATAAACAAATGCGGCCTCGACGCGGTGAACACCTTCGCCACCGGCGACGAGCGCAATGCCATGCTTATGGGCCTCAAACGCTTCACAAAACCTGAGCAGGTCAATCCGGTGGCTGCACGCCGGCGCATTGCACAAGTTATGCTGAACAAGGAAGGCTATCCATTTTGAGCTGTTTTGCGGTTAACAGTTCATTTTAGTGCGTGAAGCCGCCTGCTTTAGCAAAAAATTGTTAGTTGTTTTGCTAAAATGCTGTGAGTTCATATTTTAGCGCAAAACAGCACAAATATGCCTTTAGCGGCTGCGGCTTCCGGTATCGCAATGTTGTGGGATCAAACCGGAAAAGAAGAAATGAGCAATAAACGACTGAAGCTTTTCGAACGCGCCATTCAAAGCCGGGTGCTGTTTGGTTTTTACCTGCTGCGCAAACTGCCCTTGGGCTTTGTGGCCGGATTGCGTGTTGAACATTTCGACAATGAGAAATCGGTGGTATCGGTACCTTACAATCGCCTCACCAGCAATCCTTTTCGTTCCATGTATTTTGCTCCGCTTTCCATGGCCGCCGAGCTGGCTTCGGGGCTTTATGCCCTCAAAGGTGTTCTGGCTTCAGAGCAGCCTGTTTCGATGCTGGTTATAGGCATGAAAGCGCAGTTTTTGAAAAAAGCCCGCGGCCGTGTACGTTTCGAAAGCCGCGACGGCAGGGCCATAGCTCAGGCCATTGCCGCCTGCAGCCAAAGCGACGAGGGACAGCAGGTGCTGGTGCAAACCAGTGGCTTCGATGCTGAAGGCGTTGAAGTGGCCCGCTTCGAATTTCACTGGACGTTCCGACGCAAGAAGATCCAATCAACACAATAAAAACACAACTTATGGAAGTAACGAGAACCTTTGACATTGTGGCCCGCATGGCGGCCATGTTTCCCAAGGACGACGCCCTGGCGGTAAAGCGCAACGGCAGGTGGGAGAAGTTTTCAACCGCCGAATACCGCGAGAAAGTTGACCTGTTTAGCTATGGATTGCTTTCGATGGGTCTGCAGAAAGGGGATAAGATATTCACCATCAGCAACAACCGACCCGAATGGAATATCATGGACATGGGCATGAGCCAGGCAGGCGGTATTCACGTTCCGGTTTATCCCAACAATAGTGACGACGAATTTCTGTACATCCTTTCGCATTCCGATGCGCGCTTTGTGATCGTTTCCTCGCAGGAGCTCTATCAAAAAATCAAACCTTTGGCCGATCAGGCGCCTAATGTGGAAAAAGTATTCACTATCGACAAAGTGGATGGGGCGCCAAATTTTGACGACATCATCGAAGCCGGACGCAAGAACATAGACCCCGAAAAGCTCGAAAGCATAAAATCCTCCATTCAGCACGAAGACCTGGTTTCCATCATTTACACCTCCGGCACCACGGGTCGTAGCAAAGGGGTGATGCTGAGTCACAAAAACTTCCTGTCGAACATCATGGCCAGCAAGCACCTGCTGCCGGTGGATCACAACGCCACTTTCCTAAGTTTTCTGCCCCTCTGCCACGTGTTTGAGCGAATGGTGAACATGTTGCTGCAGCACGAAGGCGTTTCGGTTTATTATGCCGAAAGCATTGATACCATTGGGGATAACCTGCGCGAGATTTCGCCCCAGGGCTTTACAACAGTGCCCCGCGTGCTCGAAAAAGTTTACGATAAGCTCATCCTCAAGGGCAAGGAGCTTAAAGGACTCAAGCGTGCCATTTTCTTCTGGGCCGTCAATATCGGTCTGCGCTACGAGCTCAACAACGCCAACGGGCCATGGTATGAGTTTCAGCGCAAAATTGTGGACAAGCTGGTATTCAGCAAATGGCGTGCTGCCCTGGGGGGTAAAGTGGAGGTTATCGTCTCTGGAGGCGCCGCCCTGCAGCCAAGGCTGGCAAGGGTATTCACATGTGCCGGTCTGATAATTCAGGAAGGCTACGGACTTACCGAGACATCGCCCGTAATAGCCTGCAACGACAGGGTTTATCCCTATCTGAAGTTTGGCACGGTTGGTCCGGTGCTCGATAATATTGAGGTGAAAATTGCCCAGGATGGCGAAATCCTCATGCGCGGCCCAAGTCTTATGATGGGTTATTACAAAGACCCTGAAAAAACTGCCGAAGTGATCGACAGCGAAGGATGGTTCCATACCGGCGATATTGGCGAACTCCACGAGCATAACATCCTGAAAATCACCGACCGCAAAAAGGAAATCTTCAAACTTTCCACCGGAAAGTACGTTGCCCCACAGGTGATTGAGAATAAATTCAAGGAGTCGCAATTCATCGAGCAATTGATGGTGGTAGGCGAAAACGAGAAGTTCACGGCAGCCATCATCTGTCCATCGTTCCACTTCCTCAATGGTTGGGCGTTTCTGCACAACGTAAAATACCGCGACACCAAAGAGCTCATCAAACATCCGAAGGTTATCGATCGCTTCCAGCAGGAGGTGGACCGTATTAATGCTCAGCTTGCTCCGCACGAACAGGTGAAAAAATTTGAGCTTACCTGCACCGAGTGGACGCCCGATACCGGCGAGCTTTCGCCTACGCTCAAACTGAGGCGAAACATCGTGAAAGCCAAATACAAGGTGCTGCTCGACCGCATTTACGGCTATACCGATGCCGACGGCCACCTGCAGACACCCAAACCCAATCCTGAGTATAAAGAATAAGGCACGCAAACGAAAACCTGCCGGATAGTAGCCGGCAGGTTTTTTTACCAGTTATGAAAACCGTAAACCGAATTTGTGAGCTTTTTGGCATACAATATCCTGTTATTCAGGCAGGTATGATCTGGTGCAGTGGCTGGCGACTGGCTTCGGCAGTGAGCAATGCCGGCGGCCTTGGTCTGATCGGTGCCGGCTCGATGTATCCTCACGTTTTCGAAGAACATCTGCTGAAGTGCAAAGCAGCCACCGACAAGCCTTTCGGGGTCAACATCCCCCTGCTTTATCCGCAAACCGACGAGCTGATTGCATTGGTGATCAAACACGGCATCCGTATTGTATTCACCTCGGCTGGCAACCCGGGTAAATACACCGCATACCTTAAAGAGCATGGCATCACGGTAGTGCATGTTGTTGCCAACCAGAAGTTTGCCCTTAAAGCAGCTCAGACCGGCGTGGATGCCATTGTAGCCGAAGGTTTTGAGGCCGGAGGTCATAACGGCATCGAAGAAAACACTACCATGACACTCATCCCACTGATCAGGCAAACGGTCAGTTTACCGTTGATTGCTGCAGGTGGCATTGCCACAGGCAGGCAAATGCTGGCGGCTTTTGCCCTTGGTGCCGAGGCAGTGCAGGTAGGATCGCGTTTTGCCGCTTCCGAAGAATCGTCGGCCCATCCGGCCTTTAAGCAAAAAATTGTGGAGGCGGGCGATGGCAGCACTGCCCTGATGATGAAAAAGGTAGTGCCTGTACGTCTGCTCAAAAACAAATTTTACGAACAGGTGCTTCAAGCTGAACAACAGGGTGCTCCGGCCGATGTTCTGAAAGAAATTCTCGGTCGCGGCCGTGCAAAAAAGGGGATGTTCGAGGGCGATATGGACGAAGGCGAGCTCGAGATTGGTCAGGTGGCTGCCCTGATCGACAATATTCTTCCGGCAGCACAGATCCTCAGCGAAATGCTTCGGGAGTTCGAGGAGGCCCGGAAAGAAATGATCCATTCCCCATTCTGAACCTTTTGCAAACGTTTGAAATCACTATTTTTGATTTCCTGAAAAAACAAACCCTATGAACTTTGAATTTACCGAAGAACAGCTGATGATTCAACAGGCTGCGCGCGACTATGCCCAGCGCGAGCTGATCACCGATGTGCTGGAGCGCGACCGCACCGGAGATTTTCCCCACAAACACGTTAAAGCCCTGTCCGAGCTTGGTTTTCTTGGCATGATGGTAAGCCCTGAGTGGGACGGTGGAGGTATGGATACCGTGTCGTATGTGCTTGCCATGGAGGAGCTTAGCAAGGTGGATGCCTCGGTGAGCGTGATCATGTCGGTCAACAACTCGCTTGTTTGCTACGGCCTTGAAAAATACGGCAACGATTTTCAGCGTGAAAAATACCTGAAACCTCTGGCCCGGGGCGAAAAGATTGGCGCTTTCCTGCTCTCCGAACCTGAGGCAGGCTCCGATGCCACCAGCCAACGCACCATGGCCGTAGATATGGGCGACTACTATCTGGTGAACGGCACCAAAAACTGGATTACAAATGGCAACAGTGCCTCTACCTATCTGCTTATCGTCCAGACCGATCCTGCGAAAAAGCACAAAGGGATCACCGCACTCATTGTCGAAAAGGACAGTCCCGGAATCACGCTTGGGCCACACGAAGACAAAATGGGTATGCGCAGCAGCGATACCCACTCGGTAATGTTCAACGACGTAAAAGTGCCAAAGGAAAACCGTATCGGGGAAGAAGGCTTTGGCTTCACCTTTGCCATGAAAACCCTCGAAGGAGGCCGCATTGGCATTGCCGCTCAGGCACTTGGATTAGCCAGCGGCGCCCTCGAACGTGCCATTGCGTATGCCAAAGAGCGCAAAGCCTTCGGCACAGCCATTGCCAACCATCAGGCCATTGCCTTCAAACTGGCCGATATGGCCGTTAAGGTCGAGAACGCCCGCAACCTCTGCCTCAAGGCCGCATGGCTCAAAGATCAGGGAAAGCCTTACGGCTATGCAAGCTCAATGGCCAAGCAATATGCCGCCGACATTGCCATGGAAGTTACCACCGAAGCTGTTCAGATTCACGGTGGCTACGGCTATGTGAAGGAATACCACGTGGAACGCCTCATGCGCGAAGCCAAGCTAACGCAGATATACGAAGGCACTTCGGAAATTCAGAAAATCATCATCTCGCGTGAACTGCTAAAATAGGCTTGTCCTGAACACCCCACAGCAATCAGGAAATTGCCTTATTTTCGCAGGCTGATTCTGTTAAAAAATTAACAAAACAATATAAACATGAAAGTTCTTATCCTCATCGGGAATGTGCCCGATACCAACACCAAGGTAAAATTCAATGCCGACCGCACGGCTTTTGATACTGCCGGCGTGCAGTGGATCATCAACCCCTGGGACGAGCTGGCGCTCACCCGTGCCCTGGAAGTCAAGGAAGCGCAGGCCGGAGCTATAGAGTCAATTACGGTGGCCAATGTAGGTCGCGTCGAAACCGAAGCCACCCTGCGCAAAGCCTTAGCCATCGGTGCCGACAAAGCCTTCCGCATTGATGCCGATCCTGCAGATGCCTATACAGTGGCTGCTCAGCTTGCACCTCATTGCAAGGAATACGACATTATTTTTGCCGGTGTTGAAGCTTCGGATTACAATGGCAATGCTGTTGGTCCCATGCTGGCCGAGCTGCTCGATATTCCTTCCATTGCTGGTGTTTCGGGCTTCAATGTCGAAAATGGCAAAGCTGTATTTACCCGCGAAATCGACGGCGGAAGTCAAACCGTTACGGCTCCCGTTCCGGTTATGGCCATTGTGCAGAAAGGTATAGCCAAAGAACCCCGCATCCCAGCCATGCGCGGCATTATGATGGCCCGCACCAAACCATTGCAGGTGATACCGCCTCAGGCTGTTGATGCCCGGATGAAGTATGCCGGTTTCGATCTTCCGCCTGCAAAAGCCGCCTGCAAAAAATTCACTGAGGAGCAGGCCCGCGAACTCATTCATGCCCTGCGCGACGAAGCTAAAGCCTTGTAAAACAATTAATACGATAATATTATGTCAGTAATTGCATATATCCCCAATCAGGAAGGAATCATCAAGAAGGCAGGCTTCGAGCTGGCTTCGTTTGCTGCCGCGCTGGCCGAAAAAATGGGTCTGCAGGCCAAAGCGGTTGTGCTTGGTCCTATGGCCGACGAAGAAATGAAAAAACTTGGCCAATATGGTATTGCGAAAGTGATGCACGATGCCAATGAGTCGTTTGGCCTGCTCGACAACAGAGCTACTGCCAAGGCCCTGGCGACAGCGGCAGCTGAAGCCTCGGTAGTGGTGCTGGCGCACAACAACGAGGGCAAAGGTGTTGCTCCGCGTTTGGCCCTGCGATTGCAGGCCGGTTACGTGAGTGCAATTTCCGGACTGCCCTCAAGTGTGGAGCCTTTTGTGGTCAACAAAGTTGTATTCACTGGTAAGGCCATCGGTCACGCTTCCATCAACACTGATAAAAAGGTGGTCACCTTGTCGTTTAATAGCTTTGGCCTGCATGAAAAGGCTGTTGATGCCACCATTGAGGCTTTCAACAGCGGATGCTCGGCATCCGATTTTGCCTTAAGCGTGCAGCAGACGCAGAAAGTAACCGGAAAGGTGCTGCTGAGCGAAGCCGAAATCGTGGTTTCTGGCGGCCGCGGAATGAAAAGCCCCGACAACTGGGGTGCCATCGAAGAATTGGCCAATCTGTTGGGAGCAGCCACTGCATGTTCGCGTCCGGTATCGGACGAGGGCTGGAGGCCTCATGGCGAGCACGTTGGACAAACAGGTAAGATCATTGCGCCCAACCTTTATTTTGCTTTTGGTATCTCAGGAGCCATTCAGCACCTTGGCGGCGTGAGCGGTTCGAAAGTGATTGTGGCCGTGAACAAAGATCCCGAAGCTCCAATTTTCGAGGCTGCCGATTACGGCATCGTAGGCGATGCACTAAAAGTGCTGCCCGAGTTTATCGAAGCAGTTAAAGAATTGAAAAAGAGCCACTAAGAGTCAATTGATTGCGGGGGCTGGTCGTTGATCAGTCCCCGCAATTTTTTTACTGGTCCTCCGCAAACCACTCGGCATAGCTTGTAGCCGTTTCGCGCAGACGAATGCTGTGCAATTTCAGATTCTCGGGCAAGCGCGCTGCGATGCGCTGCCCAAAGTCGATCACCATCATCTCGCTGGTTGGCTGATAATCGAGCAGTATAACTTTTTCGAAAGCCTCACTCAGGTGACTCGTAATGTGTTCCGGCACTTCCCGGTTAAGCACAAGGGCATGGTCGAAGACATCAATTATTTCTGACCTGACAATCTTTTTCAGATCGCCGAAATCCATCACCATTCCCAGTTTTACGTGCCCCTTGGTGTCGATTGGCTGACCGATTACGGTAACGCTCAGCTCATACGAATGTCCGTGAACGTTCCGGCAGGGACCGTCGTAGCCCAAAAGGGTGTGGGCCATCTCAAACTTGAATTCCTTGGTAATGCGGATGTTGGCTCTTTTAGTCATTGCAGTGGTTTCAGTTTCGAATGAATAATTTTCCAAATGCTTTGGTTTCGGTATTTTGTTGCAGCCGCAATAGATAATATCCTTCACTGAGCCCGGTCAGGTTCAGTTGACCGCTTCCGGCCTCAAGCTGAAGGGTTTCGCTGCGCACTACACGTCCGCCATTATCGAGCAGTTGCACTGTCGTTGCCATGTCGCTGCAGCCCGAACAATGAACAAAGGTGTAACCGATAGCGGGATTAGGCCATGTGCTCACCGAAACGTAGGGTGTTTTCTCCTCAAGTCCAACCGCAGGGTTCCAGATAAGTGCGGCAAATTCGGGCCTGTCGATGAAGGGATTACGGTTTTGCTGCAGGGCAAATACGGCATTGTTACGATCGATTTCTTTTTGGCTCACAGGGTCTTGCTGATGCCAGCGCAAAAGCATGGTCACCGCCCAGGGCCTGATTTCGGCGCCCTGCGTCATCTCGCTCCCGGCCCAGCCTGCATCCTGACCCATATAGCGCACCGACATGTAGAAGAATCCTCTGGCAAAATCACCTTTATAGGCGTTGATGGGTTCGAATACAGTTCCGCTGTAGCCCGGTGTAACCGAAGGGCCGAGTTTCGAGCCATTGGTGGAGGTCCAGCTTGGATTGTTCACCTCGCCGAACGGAAAATTTCCTCGCCGGTTGTTCACATAGCCATCGGTAGGCACGATATGGTAGAGGTCGGAATACATGGGGGTTAGGCTGTTGAACCAGCTGGCCGGCCAGGAGTGTTCGCGGTTGTAGCATTGCCCTTCGGCATTGTAATTGCCGCATTGGTTCACGAAGAAAGTGTATTCATAGGCCGGTGTTCCACCCGGAATGTCCGAATACATATCCCATACCTTGTCGTTGGGCTTTCGGTCGGTTTGGTAAAATGCCTGCCACAAACCGTTGTAAGTGAGCGCCTGATGGTTCCTGATGATGTTGTTCAGTGCCGTTTTCAGTACCTGGCCGCTGAGTCCTTCGGCGCTGTTGTAATATCCTGAAGGCGGCTGCGCTGACAGCTGAAGTTGCAGGATTACCGGAAGGAATAGCAGAAAAGCAAGGCGGGTGATCGTTTTCATAAAACCCAGAGGTTGGTCAGCAGGTATAATACGGCTACAATGAGTAGTGCGCCGGAGGCAAAAAATTGTAAAACGCTGGAGAGTAATATGTTAACACGAGAAATATTCATGCTGATGCCGGCAATCGACCATGCAAAACCTGCGCCAACAAGCAGCATGGGCAACAGGCTTCCGTAGGGCATAAAATGAAATCCTGCCATCCCAATGATAAAAGTATTGATGCCGGCCGAAACAGCCATAATGATGAATTTGGAATAGTTATCAAACGAAAAAAGCCTCGAGCCTTTACGAATATTGAAGGCTTCCATGGCCATGCGTATGGCTACGGCCACCAATATGCCAAAAACAACCCATTTGTAACGTTTGATAAAAAGGTGCATGAAGGTATTGCCCAGCAAATCGCCAAGGTGATACATAATACCCTGTATCAGGCCAAAAATGGTGGCCATTACGACATTTTTCACATGGCTGTTGCGATGATCGCGGTTTTGCCCCAACGCCAGCGGAAAAGTGTTGTAAGCTAATGCGATAACAAAAAGAATGTTGAAAAAATGCACCACGGCCAGGCTGATTTATTGCAAATGTAATGCGTTCGTGGTTTATTGCTTAGCCGCTTGATAAACCAGCGCGCAAATCTTTTCGAGCCAGGCAGCGTCGGTGCTGTCGAAGGCGGCATGCTGCGTGCTGTCAACATCAAGAACGCCCACAATTTCACATGAAGCGTTGCGCAATGGCACCACCACTTCCGAATTGGAGCGGCTGTCGCAGGCAATATGTCCCGGAAAAGCATGAACATCTTCAACCACAAGGGGCTGGCCCCCGTTGATACCCGCCCAGCATACGCCGGTGTCTTTTTTCAGATCGATACAGGCCAGCGAACCCTGATACGGCCCTACCTGAAGCCTTCCGTCCTGAAGAAGGTAAAAACCGGTCCAGAAAAAATATTCCATTTTATGGTGAAGCACCGCTACGATGGTTGCCATATTCGATAACGGATTATTGCTTTTTATAAGCAGTTCGGCTATCTGGTCATAAAGCCTTTGGTAGCGCTGCGCTTTCTTCTCCTGATTCATCAATCGCATGAGTTTTTTCCGCTGCAAAAATACATACATTCGGCTATACCGTCCGGAATGCAGAAGAACCACAATTGTACAAATGCATGAATTTCAATTGTTTTCGAAAACGATTGAGGTAATTTATTTTGTCTCAGCGATTCTGCCTCAAATGTTTGAATATCAGATAAAAACACAAATGCTTAATATTCAGGGACTTTGTGCAATACGATTACAGGTGTATTTTTGCCGCGCTTAATGGCAAACAACCTAATACACAACCTAAACAAAAAAGCATGAGCATTAAGAAGCAGTTTCTGAAGAGCAAGCCCGTTTGCAAGGTGAGCTTCAAAGTAAGCAGGGAAGAAGCGGCCGGCGCCGGACAGGTGGCCGTGCTGGGCGATTTTAACAGCTGGAACCCAGAGGAAGGCGCAATGAATGCCCTCAAGGATGGCTCGTTTAGCCTTACCCTAGAACTGGAAGCCGGAAAGTCGTACCGTTTCCGTTACCTCGCCGATGGCAGTCGCTGGTTCGACGAGGCCGAAGCCGACGGCATCGAAGCCGGCGAATTTGGCGCAGCCAACAACCTGCTGAACCTTTAATAACAAAATGCCGCGGCTCAGAGCCGCGGCATTGCTTTTCAATAATTTTACACCCTGTCAAGCTCCACGGTAAAGTGGCGCAGGATAGGGGCTTCGTTTACAATACGATAACCCGTTCGGATTTCGTTTCGGCGTTGCCAAACGTTGATCAGGCTCGCTGCAACATAGTCCATGTGGTTGTTGGTATAGGTGCGGCGCGGAATGGCCAGGCGCACAAGCTCCAGCGATGGGTAACGGTTCAATCGTGTTACGGGGTCGCGGTCGGCCATGATGGTGCCTATTTCCACGCCACGCACTCCGCCTTCGACGTAAAGCTCCAATGCAAGTGTCTGTGCAACAAATTGTTCGCGTGGCACAAGGGGCAAAAACTTAAGTGCATCCACAAAGATGGCATGCCCGCCAAAAGGATATTGCACGGGTATTCCGGCCTCGTGCAGCTTCCGGCCAAGGTAGGCCACCTGACTGATGCGCGTTTCGAGGTAATCGAATTCCGTGGCTTCGTACAGGCCCACGGCTAAAGCATTCATATCGCGCCCCGACATACCGCCGTAGGTAATATATCCCTCGAACATAATGTTGTAAACGCTGGCCTGACGGAAGAGCTCTTCTTCGCGTAAGCCAATAAATCCGCCCATATTGACGATGCCATCCTTTTTGCTGCTCATGGTCATGGCATCGGCAAGGCTGAACATCTCGTGCACAATTTCGCGTATGCTTCTGTCGGCATAGCCCGGCTCGCGCAGCTTTATGAAATAGGCATTTTCGGCAAAACGGGCAGCATCAAAAATTACCCTCACACCATATCGGTTGGCCAATTGGCGCACCTGCCGCATGTTTTCGAGCGATACGGGTTGTCCGCCCGAGGTGTTGCAGGTGATGGTTACAATAATAAATGGTATCTGTTCCAGCGGATGGGTGTCGAACACATGCTGTAGTTTGTTCAGATCCACGTTTCCTTTAAAAGGATGGTCGAGGGTGGTGTCCGAAGCCTCGTCGATGGTGCAGTCGATGGCTGTGGCCTTGCGAAACTCAATGTGACCCTTGGTGGTGTCGAAGTGCGCGTTTCCGGGCACCACCTGCCCGGCTTTTATCAGGGTGCTGAACAGCACATTTTCGGCAGCCCTGCCCTGGTGCGTGGGCAAAAAATAGGGGAATCCGGTGATATCGCTGATGGCCTCCTTCAATTTGTAATACGAGGAAGCTCCGGCATACGATTCGTCGCCCAGCATCATGGCCGACCACTGACGGTCGCTCATGGCACCGGTGCCCGAATCGGTGAGCAGGTCGACAAATACCTGATCGCTGCGCAGGTTGAAAAGATTGTAGCGGGCTTCCCTGATCCAGCGTTCACGCTCTGCGCGTGTGCTACGCCGAATGTTTTCAACCATTTTTATCTTATAATTCTCGGCAAATGGAAGTTCCATGGTTTAATGTTTGATTTCAGGTGATTATGTTAACTGTCCTTTGCTGAACGGAAAGTGTCCGTCAGCGCACACCTCACCTAAAACCTGTCGCGCTCCTTCAGGTTGATAAAGTTAAATTTTGCGCTTGGTTGAAAAACCATGGGGCTTAATTGTAGCATCCACAACAAAATTAATCATTCATTCGGTAATGTCAAGAAGCACATTTAAATATCTTGTAAACAGCCTGTTACATTATTGATCCGCCAGTGGTTTTAGCCTTGGTTCGGTAGAATTTCTGGTTTGATCAATTCGTTTGTCAACCTTGTGGGTAAGGATTTTTTGCAACCCCGAAAAGTTTGGCATGTCTTTTTATCTGGCAGGTGAGAACCAAAATATATTTACAGTGGAAACGGTCATCACCCAAACGCATAACGATCTCATCCTGCAGTGCCTCGAAGGTAATCGAAAAGCGCAATATGCACTCTATCAACAATATGCAAAGGCTATGCTCAATCTGAGTTACCGAATGATGCAGAACAAGGAAGACGCGCAGGATGTGCTTCAGGAAGCTTTCTTTGAAGCTTTCGACAAATTGCACCGCTTCCGTTTCGAAAGCACATTTGGCGCATGGCTTAAGCGTATTGTGGTCAACCGCTGCATCAACGCACTAAGGCGCAAGCGCGTCCAGCTGCAATACCTCGACGATATGCAGGTGTTTGCGGGCATTCCCGATGAGGCTCCCGAAGAAACAGGACTAACCGTAGAACAGGTGAAGAAAGCCATGTGCAATCTGCCATCGGGCAGCCGCACCATTTTCTCGCTCTACCTGCTCGAGGGATATGACCATAACGAGATTGCCGAAATTCTCGATATATCGGTTTCGAACTCCAAAACGCAATACATGCGCGCACGGCAACGCGTAAAAGAAATCATTATGCAACAGGGATATGCAGCCTGATCCATTGGAAAAATTCGTGAAAGCAAACCGCAGGGCGTTCGATGATCTCGAACCGGACAATAAACTGTGGTTCAGCATCGAACAAAAACTTAAACAATCGCAAACGAATCATGATGTCCCTTCATCAGACAAAACCAAAAATGGTTTGAACGGGCATCACCGGAATAATAACTAAAGCCCGGGATCGATTCATTTTGGCATAATTCTGGTATAACAGACACCAAATATCTTTTTTACCCTTTTACCGAAAACCAAATACCTTGTTTATGAAAACCTTTTCCAAATCCCTGAAAGTGATAAGCCCTGTGCTGATGATACTTACAGCCATATTGCTACACGGATGCTATTACGATGGCATCTGCATACAAGGCAATGGCATACCGCGAACCGAGCTGCGCTCAGTACAGCCTTTTACGGGCATTGTGAGCAACGGCTCTTTCGAAGTGTATGTACATCCCTCGCAGCGGCACGAAGTGGAAATTGACGCCGAGTCGAACCTTTTGTCCTATATCCGCACTTCGGTTTCAGGCGGGCGTCTTTTTATCGAAACCAAGGGCAGCCATTGCATCAATCCCGGCATGACCATGATTGTGAATGTGTATGTGCCTTATGTTGAATCCCTCACCCTCAACGGTTCAGGACTTATAAAAGTGGAAAACCTGAATCTTGACAATCTCAGTCTTCAGCTCAACGGATCGGGTGCCATCGAAGCTGATGCCGATGTAGCGAACCTTGATGCACGCATCAGCGGCTCGGGCAGCATCTGGCTCACCGGAACAGCCGACAATTCGGATATGCGCATCAGTGGTTCGGGCAATTTCGAAGCCTATGGCTTTGTACAGAAACAATGCTACACCACCATCAGCGGCTCGGGCAATGCTTATCTGAGGGTTACCCAGCTGCTCGACGTGAACATCAGCGGCAGCGGCAGTGTGTATTTTCGTGGAAATCCGGCTGTACGTCAGCAGATTACGGGCTCGGGAAGAGTGATACGCTCGTGAGGATTTTAGATTAACGATTGGCTAAACGCCCGATTGCCTGCTGCATAGCCGGGTAATCATGCTCGATACCTTCAAGAAGCCTCAATTGGTTGGAAGCCCGGTGCATATTGTGCATCGGGCTTCTGGTTTTGAAGTACACATCTCCGTTCAGGTAGTCGGTCAGAAACCTGACGGCCATGATGTAGGTCAGCAACTTGCAGCTAAATGCAAGATATTCTATTTCAATGGGTTCGAGTATTTCTTTGGTTTCCAGCAAATAGCCGGCGGCAAAGGCTTCAAACAGGTCAAATCTAAAACGCACCAGCGCAAGCCTGCTTTCATCCTCGTACGTGGTGTTGCACAGGGTTCGGATGGCATCGCCGAAGTCGTACAGCACACTGCCGTTCATCACGGTGTCCATGTCGATCAGGGCGATGGCCTTGCCCTGATTGTCGAACAATACGTTGTTGAGCTTGGTGTCGTTATGCACCACCCTGACGGGAATTTTGCCTTCACTTTCGAGCCGGTGCAGCTGCAGCATTTCTTCTTCCCGCTTTTGGATGGCGTCGGTCAGGTGCAAAACTTCGCCAAGACGGCCTGCCACGTCCTTTTGGATGGCTTCGTGCAATGCTTCCAGCCTCAGATTCAGATTATGAAAATTTGGGATGGTTTCGTGAAGCCTTTCGCCCGGCAAGGTGGACAGTATTTTCTGAAACCTGCCGATGGCTTTTCCGCCCTCCAAAGCAATGTTTACATCGATTTCCTTTGGTGGCTGATGGTGGATGTAGGTCATGCAACGCCAGAAGTTGCCGTTTTCATCGGAATGAAACAATGCCCCGGAAGATTCGGCTACGATCTGAGGCGCAATCAGTTGCTGGCCTTCAGGGTGTAATTTGGCAAACAAATTGATGTGGCTGCACACCCGGTCGATGTTGTCCATCAGGCCGTGCACATTACAAAAAATCCTGTGATTGATGCGTTGGAGGATGAAGGATTGTCCGGCATCGGTCTCCACCAGAAAAGTGTCGTTGATGTGGCCTTCGCCGGTTTCCCGGATGTTCAGTATTTTTCCCGGAAGGTGGAAATGGCCGACAATAATTAAAAGGTCGGTATTGGAATGATCGTTGTTCATGCGTTTCAGTTCCAGAGCTTTGAAGGATAGAGGCCTGCCTTTGTGAGTTGAAGCAACTGTTTGGCTACCAAGGGCTTGTCGTCAGGATAGGTCAGCCCGAACCATCGGGACGGTGTTTCCAGGATTCTGATGCTGCCCAACTTGTTGGCTATCATGTGGTTGATCGGGAGGGAGATGAAATATTCCTTTTGCAGCAGGTCGTCCGAAGTTTTCAGAAATGCTTCAAAACCTTCTTTCAGGACCTTGAAAACCGAAGGATAAAATCCCCATGCGTTCATCGAAACCGGAACATTGTCGTCGAGCGGCTGCCATCTTCCCGACGCATCGGCAAAGCCTGTTTGTCCGTTGCGTTTTTCGATACGGGTAATTTCGGTGATACGTTCCAAATTCATTTCACGGTCGTGAACACAGATGCCGCGCGAAATCGGCCCAAAGTCGGAAAGCGTTTGCCCGAGCCGGTAGCCGGCCATGCAATGCTGCAGCTGGTTATGGTTGTTAACCAGATAATTAGCGATGAGATAAAATGCTTCGCGGCCATAAAAATCGTCGGCATTCACCACCATAAAAGGCTCATTGATTGCGCTTTCGGCCACCATGATGGCATGGGCCGTGCCCCAGGGTTTGGTTCTTCCGGCAGGTGCCTGCAAGCCGGGAGGCAGGTTGTCCACTTCCTGAAAAACATATTGCAGCGCGATGCCGGCTGGCAGTTTTTTCTTCAAAAAATCATCGAATTCATACTCAAGGGCTTTTCTTATGACCAGCACCACCTTGCCAAATCCTGCCTGCAGGGCGTCGTAGATGGAGTATTCCATCAGCGCTTCACCGGAGGGGCCGAGCCTGTCGAGCTGCTTGAGTCCGCCAAAACGGCTGCCCAGTCCTGCGGCCAGGATCAGCAGAGCGGGTTTTTGCATTGAAATTGCGGTCATTACCTGGCTGGGTTTGGTGCTCTGTTGGGAGGTAAGGCCTTGTTGATCAATCAAACCGGAGTTTTTTCCAGGTTTTTGTCAGGGCGAAGGCTGCAAGCAAAGCTATGGCCGTCATCACTATGGCTGTTGTCCATTGGCCGTAAATCCAGTAGCCTGTGGCAAATAGCGCCGAATAAACCGTAAGGCTGCCCAGCAGCATACAAAGCAGGCCAGTGGGAACGTCCCACGACTTTTCCTTTTGACCGGAGAGATCAATGCCTTTATCACGGGCATCTTCGACCACCCTTGTCCAGCCCGGGCCTCCTGGCCTGATTTTCCGGTAAAAGGCCTGCAGTGTAGTTTCGTCAACGGGTTGTGTGAGAAAAGTAACTGCAATCCAGACGGCAGATGTGAGCACCACCACCCCAAGCAGTTTAATGATGTTCCAATAGGTTTGCGTGGTAATCATTCCGAACACCTCAAGTTGGCCGCCGGCATTGGTCATAAAGAAGTTTTCGATCACGATGAATGCCAGCGAAAACACTGTGGCGGCAATCATGGCCGATATTTCGGAATAAGCATTGATGCGCCACCAGAACCATCGAAGGATATAAATGAGTCCGGTGCCTGCGCCGATCATGAGGATGTACTGGAAGGCCTGCAGGGCGTTTTGCAGCACCAATGCCAGCAGCACGCCAAACACCATCAGCAGCACGGTGCTGATGCGGCCCACACGCACCAGCTGTTTTTCGGTGGCTTCGGGATTGTAGAAACGATGATAAAAATCGTTGACCAAATAGGATGAGCCCCAGTTGAGGTGTGAGGCCACAGTTGACATGAAGGCGGCAATGAGCGAAGCCACCACCAGACCCAGCAGTCCTGCGGGCAGAAAAGTGCGCAGCATGGCCGGATAGGCAAAGTCATCGCGGATGTATTGAGCCGACACATCAGGGAAGGCTTGTTTCAATGATTCGATGTCGGGAAAAACGACCAGCGAGGCCAGGGCCACCAGAATCCAGGGCCAGGGACGCAGGGCATAGTGGAAAAAATTGAACAGCAGGGTAGCTCCCATGGCGTCCTGTTCTTTTTTGGCCGAGAGCATGCGTTGGGCCACATAGCCCCCGCCGCCCGGTTCGGCGCCCGGGTACCAGACTGCCCACCATTGCACGGCTATGGGAATGATGAAGATATACAGCAGCTGGTCGGTTTTGCTGAGGTCAGGAAATAGGCTGAGCTTGTCGGCCACATTATCGTGCGCCAGCAGGCCCGAAAGTCCGTGCACATTTTCCGGAAGGCCCTGTATCACCAGCACTGCGGCGATGATGGCGCCAAACATGGCAAAGCCAAACTGAAACAGGTCGGTCCATAGGATGGATTTCAAACCGCCCAGACCGGCATAAAACACCACGATCACCGCGGCCATGATGAGGGCGGGGGCGGGCTGGATGCCCATCATGATGCCTGCCAGCTTGATGAAGGCCAGCGAAACGCTGGCAATGACCATCACATTGAAGAAGAAGCCAAGGTATATAGCCCTGAAGCCGCGCAAAAATGCCGCCATGCGTCCGCTGTAGCGCAGCTCGTAAAACTCCAGATCGGTGAGCACCTTCGAGCGGTTCCACAGCTTGGCGTAGATGAACACCGTGAGCATGCCTGTGAGCAGAAATGCCCACCATGCCCAGTTGCCGGCTACTCCGTTCTGGCGCACAATGTCGGTTACAAGGTTGGGCGTGTCGGCCGAAAAGGTGGTGGCAACCATGCTCACACCCAGAAGCCACCAGGGCATATTGCGGCCCGAGAGAAAAAATTCGTTGTATCCCTTGCCGGCAGAGCGCGAGGATACCAGTGCGATTGCAATAAGGACGACAAAAAACAATGCAATAATCAGCCAGTCGATGCCCTGAAGTCCCATAAGTTCTTTTTTTTGCTAAAGTAGTAAGGGGTATGCAAATCTCCACATTAAGGCATTAAATAATCGTGTTAAGGATGGAGGTCTAATTCCATCCTTGCAGACACCGGAATGCTAACATAAACAATGTTTAATAGGCATTTCTGACCCGCTGCTAATAATTAAGTTTTTCCGAAAGCCGGTATTAGCCAGTTGATGAATTTCTAAAATTTGAACACTATTTTGCAAATGAAGCCATAACTTGCTCATCAGCACATGAAAGAGTGCCTTTCCTTATGTTATTTTTCTGATATGCTAAAAACAGGTGAAGAAGATGAGTCATATTTAATAATTAAGTATATGTAAAATAACAAGTGCCAAAAAGGCATTTTTCGATTTAGCCTCATGCCATTAAACACGATTTGAAGAATGCCAAATGGAGAAACAACTAAAAATCTGAGCTGTATTGTCAGAAAGACTTGACAATACTTTGAGTATATACTATCTTTACTGATGATAGCATTCGTTCACGACAGAAGCGGGTGTTGTTTATTGAATATTATTTGAAAAATATTACTTATTAATATTAATTTCTTCCTAACCATATCAATCTCAATGAATATACCTAAAATAATTTTCGAATAATTGATTTACCTTAATAAAGAAGAGATAAGTAAATTATAACTTACCGCGCTTGTGAAATTATATTCCAATAAATATGAAAATAATTAATCTTTCGATTATATTGTCGATTTTTCTTGTTGTTTCGTGTAATAAAATACATGAAACATCAAATGACCTGAAAGGTTTTAAGGATAAAAATTTGAAAAAGATAGCTGAATTTTCATTATCTCCAGATTTAGCTAAACAAATTTTTTATGGATTTGCTAATGAAGTTAAGAGTAGAAAAAGTAATAAGTGCACTACAATTCCAATTGACAGAACAATTGATGAGGCCATTTGGTTAATGGGAGCACTAATTAATCGTAATTATGGTTTTAAGAATGATTCAATTGAGTATCTTGTCATAGACACTGCTTTGTTAAATATTTCAATCAAGTCATTTAGTAATGAAGGAATGCCAATAATTGATGGGGGTGATTTATTGTTTATATATAATGAGATTGAATCAACTATTCTTAATAATCTTGAAAATGGTTTTGTTTTTTGGTCTATTGCATTAATAACTGAAGACTACAATGAAAATGAGGTGAAGGTATCAATCATATCTGCCGGAGGTCCAAAAAGCAATGCTAAATTCCTTATTTCCCCTACTGCTCCAGGCACTCCATTGCAATTATTTGGAATAAATGATTTGTTATGGGCCGGAAACAGCCCTGATTATCCTGGCGGAGGGGTTTTTCATCCGCAAAATATGCGGGCCAATTATAGATATTTTGAAAAAATATCTCATGGCTCCCCGCACTTTTTTCATCGCGATTATGTTTACACATATTATTATGCTCATTTTATTTCGGCTTATCCGATTGCTGGCAACCCAGAGCTTAGGATATTTTGGGATTTTGGCTGGTGTGGCATGTATCAAATGAATAGCACTGTATTGAATCAATTTCTTATTTCAACAAAAGCAGTAATTGATGAAATGAACCCATTATACAATGGACATCCGGATCTAACCATTGGATGGTTTTACATCTATTGCTGGGATGTGATTTGTTATTCGCCCCCATGCCCGAACCCCATAAATGTCTCAGGTACACAAACATGGTTCACTCATCGTTATGTTGGTCAGATTTATCGTCGAACCTACGTTGGGGCAGATGATTGACATAGTAAATTATCCAAATAAAAGTCTTGTTTATATTCACATTTTGAAGAAATTTAATCGACGATGAACACTTTTTTTAAACGAATTTTAAGATTGAGCTTTTTTATTGTCCTGGCTATTCATGTAAAGGGCCTTGCTCAACAAGTTCGGCCATTATGGATTAGCACTGGTGAATATGTATCTTCTGCTTTTTCTGTTGAAACACCCCAAAGGTTCATTTTAGGAGCCCTCGAATGTAAAATAAAGGACAATGGTACGTTGGGCGACCCATTCACAGATTGGGGGAACATCATACTTTCAACCAACAAAAATTTAAATATTCAGGACAGTGTGTATCTAAAGTCTATTGACGAGTGGTACATCATGCTTTATCAGGCCCTTATACTAAACAACGGAAATATATTAATGTCCGGTCCGGCATATAACCCCGATTCGAACCAGATGAAATTAGGATTGATTTGGATGGACGAATCGCTCAACATTTTGCATCATTCATTGGTCGGTATAACAGGCAAGAAAATTGATCCAAGCGGCGCAATAACTTTCAACCAGGCAGGCAATATTGTAACATATGGTCATATTGTCGAAGAATACGGCCAAACCCCGCCTTCCAGTCAATATTTCTTCATGGAAATCGCTCAGAACGGCGATATTTTGCGGACACTGGAGCAAACACTTGATTTTTATGCATTTTATCTCTGGCCCATTGGGGCAAACAAATATCATATGTGGAGTTGGCAAAACACTGTCATTCAATTGAATGAAAATTTCGGCTTCGAATCTGCTTTTTCTTTGGGATGGGGAAGTGAGTTTTTAAATGTTAGGATAAAACCTTATAATTTACAAAGCTATTTTCTGCTTCGCGACAAAATGAAGTTTGTTTTTGGCCATGAAAATCCTTTTTTTGAGGCAGAGGTTCTTCATGTTGACGATCAGGTTAACCCGCTGAACACATTAATTATTGGATTTGAAAATGAAAATGTCAGGGGAGTGAGCCTGAGCAGTTATCAGCCCGGGGTATTGTTTATTGGTGGGACAAAAATTCCAATAGCCACTTCTAATGGTTCGTCGGCTGTTCCCAATCAGATATTTATCTATAAAACTGATATTTCGGGACAAATACTTCAATCCAGGTTTTATAATACTACCGGGGGTATTTCATCCGGAAGTTTACTGGCTACTTCTGACGGTGGATGTTTGATACCGGTGACGTATTATCGGGATTACCCGGCACAGGATGTTTTTTACTTAAAAATGGATTGGGAAGGTAACTTTTTAGGTCTGGAAGACGATTTGGTAACCCCATCGGTTAAATATTCAATATTTCCAATACCAGCCAAAAGCCATTTTACATTGCAAAGCACCTCTGTATTGCCTACTTCTGCTACTATCTTTTCAGCAAGTGGCGCAATGGTAAAAAACTTTCTTTTCGAATTATCTTGTCGGGTGGATGTTTCGGATTTCAAGCCAGGAGTTTACATGCTGCAGCTCATTCGTGCTGATGGTTATCGCGAATCGAGGAAACTCCTCGTTACCAATTGAGCGAATTAAGCGGAATAAATGCTTAATGATTATTTGTTGTAAGTGTATGGGTTGTGCTGGCAATAACTATTTCAACAGCGAGCCATCTTTGCAGAAACCCGTGAGTGTGAATGCCAAGGTTGGGTAGGCAGCATGGATTGGGCAAGGGTTTAATCAGGAGCAAAAATGCTGGATTGGTATAAAAACAACAAGTTTTTGCCGGATATTATTTGATGCCTTGTTGACAAACGAACATCTGTTGACAGCGTGTGCGATTCAGTAATTCAAACCTGATCAGGCCTGGGCAGATGGCGCGCTATCATATCGAGCAGCAAACGGCGGTCGAGGGGCTTGGTGATGTAATCGTCACAACCCGATTCGCGTGCCTTGATGATCTCAATTTCCATGGCATAGGCCGTTTGGGCAATCACAGGCAGTTCGGGCCTGATTTGTTTGATATGGCGGGTAACTTCGTAGCCGTTGATTCCGGGCAGACGGATATCCATCAAAACCAGGTCGATCTCGTTTTTGTGCTCGTCGAACATCGCAATGCCTTCGTTTCCGTCCTTGGCCCAGATGAGCCTTGCCTTGCTGGGCCGGAGCATGATACTGAGCAGGTTGTAATTCGATCGCTCGTCTTCGACCACCAGAAAGGTATAGTCTGACCAGTCGTGACGTGCCAAACCATTGCTGTTTCCGTTGTTATACGTTTGTTGCATGATGAGTCCTGGGATTAAAACCGTAAATGTAGAGCCTTTACCAGGCTCAGAGTCCAGAAGCACCTCGCCTTCAAGCAGTTCGGCAAGGCTTTTAACCAATGCCAGACCAAGACCGGTGCCTCCGTATTTTTTGTTGATACTGTAGTCGAGCTGTCTGAATCGTTTGAAAATCCATTCATGTTTGTCGGCCGGAATGCCCGGACCGGTATCGCTCACATAAACCGCCAGCTTCCCCCCTTCCCGAACCATGTAACCAAGTTCAACCTGTCCCTGAGAGGTAAACTTGAATGCATTGTCGAGCAGGTTGTCGATGATCTGCTGCAAACGCATGGCGTCGGTCTTCACATAAATGGCCGACTGATTGTCCGGGCTTCTTAAGGTGAACTGAACCGGAGTTTTGAGGTTTTTCTCCAGTTGCCCCAAGAAGGAAAGGTAGATGCCTTTCATAAAGTCGTGCACGCCGAATACCGTAGGGTTGGTGATCATCTGCCGCGATTCGAGCCGTGCAATGTCGATGATATCTTCGATGAGCCTAAGCAGCGTTTGTCCGCTTTCGTATATGATCCGGCTGTATTCTTCGCGTTCTTCTGCGCTTAGCGAAGTGTCTTTCAGAAATTCAGAAAAACCAATGATGTGGTTCATGGGCGTGCGAATCTCATGGCTCATGGCCGCTAGAAATGCGGTTTTAAGCCTGTCCGATTCTTCAGCTTTTTGCAGGGCTTTGATCAGTTCCTGTTCGGTCGTCTTTCGGCGCGTGATATCGCCGATGATAATCAGCAGGCTGGCGTCGTCGGTGAGCTGGCTGCTTATTTTAATACCCCTGCAGCGAAAAAAAACGTCTTTCTCAGCAAGGTGAAAAGGAGTTTCGATATCGAATTCGAGTCCTTTTTCCACAAGATCTTCCACATAGGGGTAGATAGGGTTTTGCACAAAGGGCTCAAAATAGCGGATGTTTTGCTTGTCGATCAGCTCGCCCGAAGTTGTCGAAAATATGCGGAGGAAGGCCGGGTTTACGGCATTGATGTAGCCATGCCGGTCCGTATTGACAATGGCCAGCGGGATATTGTTGATGGTGAGTGCCATCCTGTGATTGATGTCGCGCTCGGCCGCACTCCTCAGGCGCGATAATTCGTCTTCCAATTCGCCCACCCTGACTTTGAGGTGTTGATTTTCCTTTTCCAACGTCCGACTTGTTTTGTTGTTTGTAATTGCGAGTCTGGATCTTTGGCAGACCCAGACTGCAAAGGAAACATCAAAGATAATTCAAAGCAAGGCCGGATGTCAAATTTTGTCGCTGTTCCTTGAGGTTAAAGTGGCCTAAGGTTTGAATTGCCAGCTGCTTCCCTCCTTGCCATCTTTCACTACAATGTTGAGCAGGCCAAGACGGTCGCGGATTTTATCGCTGGTGGCAAAGTCTTTGCGGCTGCGGGCTTCCTGGCGCAGCTCGAGAATGGTTTCCATAAGTCCCTGTATAGTGCTTTCGTCGTTGCCAGCAGCCCCTTCGTCCGACAGACCGAGGATGTTGCAGGTGAAGTCCTGGTAGAAAGTGCGCATGATTTCCAGTTCTTCCTGATTGATTTGCAGATGTCCTTCGGCAATGCTGTTGATGATGCGCACAGCCTCGAACAGTTGGGCGATGGCCACAGGGCTGTTGAAGTCGTCGAGCATGGCCTCCCAGGCCGCCTGTTCCAACTTTGCGATGCCAATTGGCTGAGCACCCTGACTTGACTGAAGTCGGGCAAGTGTTTTTCCGGCTTCGGTGAGCCTTGAAAGTCCTTTTTCGGCGGCCTGCAGGGCTTCGTTGCCAAAGTCGAGGGTGCTGCGGTAGTGTGCCTGCAGGATGAAGAAGCGAATGGTCATGGGGCTGTATGCCTGGGCAAGCAGGGGATGACTGCCGGTAAAAATGTCGTCGAGGCTCATGGCATTGCCCAGCGACTTGCCCATCTTCTGCCCGTTGATGGTAACCATATTGTTGTGCATCCAGTAGCGCACCGGATTGGTACCATTGGCCACGGTGCTCTGCGCAATTTCCGATTCGTGGTGGGGAAAGAGCAGGTCGAGGCCTCCGCCGTGTATGTCGAACTGATTGCCAAGATATTTGCATCCCATGGCGGAGCATTCGAGGTGCCAGCCCGGAAAGCCCTCGCTCCAGGGCGAAGGCCAGCGCATGATGTGCTCGGGTTCGGCCTTTTTCCATAGGGCAAAATCGGTACTGCTGCGTTTCTCGCTCTGGCCTGCAAGCTCGCGGGTGTTGGCAATGAGCTCATCCACCTTGCGGCCCGAAAGCACCCCGTAATTGTAATGCTGATTGTAGCGCTCCACGTCGAAATAAACCGAGCCGTTCACCTCGTAGGCATATCCCTTTTCCAGTATGCGCTTAATCATCTCAATCTGCTCGATGATGTGTCCCGAGGCGTGAGGCTCAATTGACGGCCTGAGCACATTGAGCTGATCCATGTTTTTGTGGTAGCGAACGGTATAATGTTGCACCACTTCCATGGGTTCGAGCTGTTCCAGACGGGCTTTGCGGGCTATTTTGTCTTCGCCCTCATCGGCATCGTTTTCCAGATGCCCCACATCGGTGATGTTGCGCACATAGCGCACCTTGTATCCCAGGGCGGTGAGAAAACGATAAACAAGGTCGAAGGTAACGGCTGGCCGGGCGTGTCCAAGGTGAGCATCACCGTAAACGGTCGGGCCGCAAACGTACATTCCCACCCGGCCGGCCAGCAGCGGTTCGAATACTTCTTTCTTTCTGCTTAGTGTATTGTATATCTGAAGCTTGGCTTCTGCAATGTCGGGCTTCATCCCCTGCGTTTTTTGAATTTGCAAAGAAACGAAAAAATGGCGTGCAGGGCTCCGGATGCCTTGGAAGGCTCGGGGTTTTGGGCTACCTTTGCAGCTTAACTGTTAATAATTTCACAAAATGGAAAGAATACTGGTTATCGGCTGTTCGGGTCAGATTGGTTCGGAACTTACCCTCGCCCTGCGGAAGATTTATGGCAACAAGAACGTATTTGCCACCGACATCAAGCAGCCCCCGGCCGACATACTCGAAACAGGACCATTCTACCTGCTCGACGTGCTCGACTACAACAATCTGCTGCATTTTGCCGTGCGTTTCAAGATCACCCAGGTTTACAACCTTGCCGCAGTGCTTTCGGGCAATGCCGAAAAGATACCGCAGCAGGCCTGGGACATCAATATGCGGGCTCTGATGAACACGCTTGAGCTTGCACGCGATTCGGATGCCAAAAAACTGTTTTGGCCCAGCTCGATTGCCGTATTCGGACCAACCACCCCACGCCACAATACGCCGCAACTCACAGTGATGGAGCCTAATACGGTTTACGGCATCAGCAAGCTGGCCGGCGAACGCTGGGGAGAGTACTACCACAAGCGCTACGGCGTCGATTTCCGCAGCCTGCGCTATCCCGGGCTCATCAGCTACAAAACCGAAGCCGGTGGAGGCACTACCGACTATGCTGTTGAGATTTATTACGAAGCCATACGCAACAACCGCTACAACTGTTTCCTGCGCGAAGACACGGCACTGCCAATGATGTTTATGGACGATGCCATCAATGCCACCATCAAACTGATGGACGCCGACCCGGCAAAATTGTCGCTCCGATCGAGCTACAACGTTGGCGGTATGAGCTTTACGCCCCGCGATGTGGCCAACGCCATCCGCAAACACAGACCCGGATTTGAGATTACCTACGAACCCGACTTCCGTCAGGCCATAGCCGACAGCTGGCCCGCCAGTATCGACGACAGCGTGGCCCGTGCCGACTGGGGACTTTCGGACAGTTTCAACCTCGACAGCATGACCGAGGTTATGCTGCGCGAAATAGGTAAAAAACTTTCCAATCAGGAATAATTTTCGATGCCATGAAGAAGGATCGTTTAATTACAGTTGAACAGCCAACGGCCGAAAAGCTGAAGGCCCTTGGTGTGGAAAGCTGGCCGATATGGACGAAAGAGGAAAGCGACTTTCCATGGTATTACGACGACACGGAGGTCTGCTACATCCTCGAAGGCCACATTATCGTCACGCCCGACGGGGGAGAGCCGGTAGAAATACTTCCCGGTCAGCTGGTTACTTTTCATAAGGGATTGGCTTGTCGCTGGCAGATTCTCAAAGCCGTCAGAAAGCATTACGATTTTCCGGAATAACCCTGGATACCCATTGCGGCGATTGCGCCAGGATTGCTCACTGAACACAAAGCTGTGCCGGCTTGTTTATAAGCGAAACTTAAGCGTATGTGGACAAACGAAAACAATCAGCTGGTGCGGACTTTTGTGTTTGCCGATTTCATTCAGGCCTTTGCTTTCATGACGCGGGTGGCTTTTGTGGCTGAGAAGATGAATCACCATCCTGAGTGGACCAATGTATATAACCGTGTAACCATCAGGCTAAGCACGCACGATGCGGGGAATGTGGTGACCGATAGAGACCGCCAACTGGCTGCCGCTATAGATAAAATGCTGTGAAATAGTCCTTTGTCAAATCTTTCTTGGCCATTTATTTTGTTTCAGTGCTGTGAGGGTCGACGACACCAGCGCTTCAAGAACGCTAAGATCAAGGTCCGACAGCCGCCTGACATAGATGCAGCCTTTGCCCATCTTGTACTTACCAAGTTTTTGCAGCAGCTGGTCCTGGCTTGTGCTGTAGGGCAGATTTACATAGAGCGTTAGAGCAGCTTTTCGCGGCGAAAATCCGATCATGGGCATATCGCCTTCGCGACCGCTGGCATATTTGTAGTGATAGTTGCCAAAACCGATGATCGAAGGTCCCCACATGCGGGCTTCGTGTCCCGACCATTTTTGCATCAGTTCGATAAGCATGAAGCTGTCAGCAATTTTCTGTTCGGTGTCGGCAAACGACCTGATGAAAGCCTCCACGCTTTGATCGGTGGGTTTGGTTTTATTTTCCGCCATTTCAATAAGTTATTGGTTATCACGCACATCATTCATTTGCTCACCGCTCCGATTCCAAAGCAGCGATTTGCGGTTGATTTTTAGACCGCTCTGTTTGGCAGCGCGTAAAGTGAGTATAATGGTCAGGGTGATGGTAATAATCCTGAAAAGGTTGGCAAACAAGCCCCCGAGGGCGTTGCCGCTCATATCGAAAAGCGTCCACGACAGGTTCATGAGGATATGCAAAAAGATAGGAACCCATAAATTGTTTTCCCACTCGATGTAGAGCCAGGCAAACCATACGGCACCCATGGCCGTAATTAGAAACACTCCTGCTGTTTCGGGCAACGAAGATCCATGATAGATATGGCCAAAGCCAAACATAACCGCTCCGGCCAGTGACGCAGGAATAAAACCCCAGCCACAGAAACGGAAAAGCAAGCCGAACAAAAAGCCCCGAAACAGCAGTTCTTCCATGAAACCGGCAAGCAGGCTGGCCTGAACAAGCCTGAAAGCTGACAGTTCCGAAGGTATTTTGCCGGCCAGCGCCGAGCTGATGAGCATGGGCGAAACGGTAATAGCTGCGAAAACCAGTGCTTTGCCAAGATTCCTGTTTAGTCCGAGCGCAGCAAGAACGTTTGAGGGACTAAATAATAATGCGGTAGCCAGAAAAGCCGGGATTAACCACCAGGAGTAAACATAGGCCACACGGAGGTAAATGTTTTCGATTGTTAGATCAATGAAGCCGGAAATGAGTTTGTTGCCGTAATAAGAAAGTAGAAAGGTCAGAACAACAATCAGGGAAATGGCTGCATTACGCTTGTTCATTGGCTGGCAGATTAGCAGCCAAATTTAGAAAAACCGCATTATTGCAATGCGTTGAGCAAATAATTCAGTAAAGAGGGCTGTTTTAATGCCTTACAGTGCTTCAATAAAGCTCTTCATTCGGGCACTAACATCTCCGGCCAACTGCGTAAGCTCGGCATTGCCCATGGCGGCGATCATTCCGAGGGGTTCCATGGCGGCCACTTCAATTTTGCCTTCACCCTGATCGATCACTACCACATTGCAGGGCAGCAGCACCCCCAGCTTGTCTTCAAGCCGCAGGGCCTTGCTTGCAAAATGCGGATTGCATGCGCCTAAAATGATGTAAGGTTTAAAGTCGTCGTTGATTTTTTCCTTGAGCGTGGCGCTTACGTTGATTACCGAAACCAGGCCAAAGCCGATGTTTTTGAGACCTTCGGTCACCTTATCAACCGATTCTTCGAAATTGCCCTCGATGGTTTTGCTGATATAATATTCCACGGGTAAATGTATTAGGGTTTACGAAAATACACAAATCAAAACAAAAGAGGCTTCGAATTTGCTTGCGTTCCGTATCTAAGTGACTCATAAACAAAAAAATAATGTGCGCAATTCGGTTCCGGCCGAAATAAAGCCTACCTTTGCAGCCCATTTTTAAATTCTATTCATGACTAATTTTCAAGATCTTGGGCTCCGGCACGAACTGTTGCGGGCTGTTGAAGCATTGGGTTTCAACGAGCCCATGCCCATTCAGGCCGAAGTGATTCCGGCCCTTATTGCCCAGCCTTCCGATTTGGTAGGTCTGGCCCAGACCGGCACCGGCAAAACAGCGGCATTTGGCCTGCCGGTGCTGCATCACATCAATCCATACCTTCAGCAAACGCAGGCCGTGGTGCTTTGCCCCACACGAGAGCTTTGTCTTCAGATTACCCGTGACCTTAGCAACTTTGCCAAATTTATGCCGCAGATCAGTATCACACCGGTCTACGGCGGAGCTTCCATCGAAAAACAATTGCGCGAACTTGCCCGCCAGCCCCATATCATCGTGGCTACGCCCGGCAGGTTGAACGATATGATACGCCGTGGCAAAACCAATTTCGGTAATGTGCAGTGGGTAGTGCTCGACGAAGCCGACGAAATGCTCGATATGGGTTTTCAGGAAGATGTCGACACCATACTTCAGACCATGCCCGAGGAGCATCATACCTTGCTTTTCTCTGCTACCATGCCTGAGGAGGTTGAGGCCATCCTCAATAAATATATGCAAAACCCTGCCATGAAGTCGGTGGGTAAGCGCAATACCGGCACGGCCAATGTGAAGCATATGTATTATATGGTTCAGGCCAGGGATCGTTATGCCGCCCTAAAGCGTGTTGCCGACTTCAATCCGGCCATTTATGCCATTGTTTTTTGTCGCACCAGGGCCGAAACTCAGGAGATTGCCGATAACCTCATCCGCGATGGTTACAATGCCGATGCCTTGCATGGCGATCTTTCGCAGGCGCAGCGAGACCATGTGATGAACCGTTTCAGACAGGGCACGCTGCAGATGCTGGTGGCCACCGACGTGGCTGCCCGCGGCCTCGACGTGAACAACCTGACCCATGTGATCAACTATAACCTGCCCGATGAGCCCGAGGTGTACATTCACCGCAGCGGCCGCACCGGAAGGGCCGACAAAACAGGGATTTGCATCAGCATCATCCACACCAAGGAAAAAAGCAAGCTGCGCATCATCGAACGCAAGGTGGGACGCGAGTTTGCTCTGGCAAAAGTGCCTACGGGTGTTCAGGTTTGCGAAAAACAACTCTTTCACCACATCGACCGCATGGAAAAGGTGGAAGTGAACCACGAAGAAATTGACGCCTTTTTGCCTGTCATTTTCCGCAAACTGGAGTGGATGAGCCGCGAGGATATCATCCGCCGTTTTGTTTCATTGGAATTCAACAGGTTTCTCGAGTATTACCGCAACGCACCTGATCTTAACGTGGAAGAGCGCGGAGGCGAAAGGGAATATCGCGACAAAGGCCGCCCGGCACGCGGTGATCGTTCGGACGACAAAGGGCGTTTTACCCGCCTTTTTGTGAGCCTTGGCAAGCGCGACGGCACCGGTCCGCACAACATCATCGGCTTGATCAATGAGGTTACCCGTTCGCGCGATGTCAATATCGGCCGCATTGATATTATGGAAAATTTCTCGTTTGTGGATATCGACAACCGTCATGTGGATCTCGTAGTGGAATCGTTTGCCAATAAGCAGCGCAACCGCTCAGGCGTGAGGGTAAACCCTGCCGACCCCAAAGACGGCCCGAAAACACTCGCCAGATCGGGCAAACCCGGCGGCAAGAAAACCAGAAGGTTTTAGGCGCAACCCACAGCTTAGTGCACTACATCAGCGCTTTTGCGCCACTAAACGCACGAGCGCAGAAGGTCCATTGTGCAAGAGGCCTTCGCTGAGCATTTCCTCCACTTCTTCAAGCAGAAGGATTTCGAAGCCCGGAAAATCTGCTTGCAGCAATTGGGCTGTGTAGAGTAGTTCGGGATTTTGCGGACCGCCTGTGCCAAATGTCAGCTGATTCAGGTGGTAAGCCTCAATGATCAGCCTTGCTCCGGGCTTGAGCGCCTGTGCCAGTCTGGCATGCCATTGCTTTCTTAGGGCAGGGGGCAGATGTACGAATACCTCAGACGCGGCATCGTAATGTTGCGGTGGAAGGTCGGCTTCAAGTAAATCGGCCACAGTAAAACTGTTTAGTTCCACCTGCATCTGCTTTGCCAGCATCATAGCCTTTCGTTGTGCTTCCTTGCTGAAGTCGATGGCATCGACGGTCCAGCCTTTCGAGGCTGCCCAAACGGCATTACGCCCCTCGCCTTCGCCTGGCAGCAACAGGCAGCCGGGCTTGAGCTTGTCAAGCTCAGCGGCAAAGAAACGGTTCGGGCTGGTGCCATAAACATACTCCCCGCCGGCATAGCGGGCATCCCATAGCTCTTTCAATGCAAACAGTAGTTTTAGCGGATATCGCGGTTGCGCTTCTCCTGTTTGGTTTGGGCGTCGATGGTGGCAATGGTGATCATGTTCACTATTTCTGCTACCGAAGCACCCATTTGCAGCACCTGCACCGCCTCGCTCAAACCGTTGAGGATAGGCCCGATCACCTCAAACTTGCCCAGTTCCTGCATCAACTTGTAGGCAATATTGGCCGATTCGAGGTTGGGGAAGATGAGCACATTTGCGGGGCCTCCCATCAGCTTGCTAAACGAGAAATTCTCAGCCAGTAGCTCTGGATTCAGAGCGGCATTGGCCTGAATTTCGCCGTCCACAATCAGATCGGGATGATGCTTATGCAGGTATTCAACTGCTTTACGCTGTTTTTGAGGCACTTCGCCATCCGACGAGCCAAAGCTTGAGTAGGAAACCAATGCCACACGGGGCGTGATCTTAAAGTCTTTGACGCTACGGCAGGTTTGCAGGGTTATCTCTACCAGCTGCTCCCAGCTGGGGTCGATGTTTACGGTGCAGTCGGCAAAAAAGACCGGTCCGTCGGGGCCGTTGACGATATACATACCCGAAACAATGTTGTTTCCGGGGCTTTTATCGATCACCTGCAAAACAGGCCGGATAGAGTCGGGGTAGTTGCGTGTGAGACCAGTAACCATGGCATCGGCGTAGCCGGTGGCCAGCATCATGGGGGCAAAATAGTTGCGGTGCATCATATAACTGCGGGCGGCGTTGAAGGTCATGCCTTTGCGCTGGCGGCGCTGGAAGAGCATTTCGGCATACTGTTTGCGCCGTCCGTTTTGCTCGTTCGAGCGCGGATCGATGATTTCGACACCCGAAAGTTCGAGCTCGTGCTCTTGAATGATTTGTTTAATCTTCAGCACATTACCCATCAGAATAGGTTCGGCTATGCCCTCGTTGAGCACAATTTCGGCGGCTTTGAGCATTTTGTAATGCTCGGCGTCGGCCAGGATAACCCTTTTGGGGTTGTGCTTGGCACGGGTTTTCATTTGCCGCTTGATAGGGTTGTTGGTTTTCAGGCGTTTGCGTAGTTCCTCCAAATAGGTATCCCAGCTTTTAATGGGTTTGCGGGCCACGCCCGTTTCCATGGCGGCTTTGGCCACGGCAGGTGCAACAAGCTCGATAAGGCGCGGATCGGATGGTTTGGGGATGATGTATTCGCGTCCGAAGCGCAGGTTGTTGACATTGAAGGCAATATTCACTTCTTCGGGTACAGGCTCTTTGGCCAGTTGAGCCAGCGCGCGCGAAGCTGCCAGTTTCATTTCGTCGTTGATTTCGCTGGCGCGCACATCCAGCGCTCCGCGGAAGATGTAGGGGAAGCCGAGTACGTTGTTGATCTGATTGGGGAAGTCACTCCTGCCCGTTGCCATAATGATGTCGTCGCGAGTGGACATGGCATCGTTGTACGAGATTTCCGGCACCGGATTGGCCAGCGCAAAAACGATGGGATTTGGGGCCATAGCCAGAAGCATATCCTTTTTCAATACGCCCGCCACCGACAGGCCAAGAAACATATCAGCCCCTTTCAGCGCTTCGGCCAGGCTGATGTTGGGAACATCGCGGGCAAACAACCTTTTGGTGTCGTTGAGGTCGGTGCGGCTGAGGTTAAGCACGCCACGGCTGTCGAACATCAGAATATTTTCTGGTTTGGCACCTAATTTTACATAGAGCTTGGTGCACGAAACAGCCGCTGCACCGGCGCCATTGACCACAATTTTCAGGTCTTCAATCTTTTTCCCGTTGATTTCGAGCGCGTTGAGCAGTCCGGCTGAAGTGATGATGGCTGTGCCGTGCTGGTCGTCGTGCATTACCGGGATATCGAGTTGTTTTTTTAGTTCCTCCTCAATGAAGAAGCATTCGGGAGCCTTGATATCCTCGAGGTTGATGCCGCCGAAGGTGGGCGAAATGGCTTTCACAACTTCGATGAACTTATGCGGGTCTTTTTCATTGATTTCGATGTCGAATACGTCGATGTCGGCAAACACCTTGAATAGCAATCCCTTACCTTCCATTACCGGTTTGCCCGCTTCAGGGCCGATGTCGCCAAGACCAAGCACGGCGGTGCCATTGCTTATCACGGCGACAAGGTTGCCTTTGGCGGTGTATTTGTAAACGTCTTCAGGGTTTTTGTTGATGGCCAGACAGGGGTCGGCCACGCCCGGCGTATAGGCAAGCGAAAGGTCGCGCTGCGTGGCGTAAGGCTTTGTGGGAATTACTTCAAGTTTGCCAGGCCTGCCCTGAGCGTGGTAGTTCAGGGCGTCTTTGTAAAACAGTTTATCCATAACCGTGTTGTTTTATAATTAACAAAGTTAGTCCAAAACATTGCAAAACCTATTTCAGGCAAACAAATTCCGTACCTGGTGGGAGCGATTGTTTCCTTGAAAAGGCATGAAATGACTTTGATGCCTTAAGTGCTGATTTTCGTATTTTTGCCCGGCCCCGATCAAGGGCATCAGAAATCGGATATGTACGACTACATTTCGGGCAAGGTGGCAGGCATCAATCCTGCATGGGTGGTCATTGAGACCAACGGCATTGGCTATATGCTTCAGATTTCGCTCAATACCTACTCGGCCATACAGGGAGCGGAGCAGGTTAAGCTTTTCACTCACCTTGCCATCCGCGAGGATGCCCATGTACTTTACGGCTTTTCCGATCAGGAGGAGCGTCTGGTTTTTCAGCTGCTCCTATCGGTTTCGGGCGTGGGTGCCGGAACGGCAAGGATGATACTCTCCTCGCTGAGCACCCGCGATACCATTGAAGCCATTGCCCGGGGAAATGTGCAGATGTTGCAGCGAATCAAGGGTATTGGGGCCAAGACAGCCCAGCGTATTGTGGTGGATCTGCGCGACAAGGTTGGCAAAGCTGCCACGGCACTGCCCGAAAAAAGCCCTGAAATGTACAATAGAGCGGGCGAGGAAGCGTTATCAGCACTGTTGGTGCTTGGCTTTCAGCGTAGCGCAGCCGAAAAAGTGATTGCCGCCCTGTTGCGGGCCGAACCTGGCATGGCTGTGGATAAGCTGATCAGAGAAGCCTTGCGGCAGCTTTAACATTGAGAATTAATATTGTGGGAGATTAACTGAACCGGACCAAATACTTGAAACTCCTGAACACATATATAGCACGATTCATCTTGTTCTTTTCGGCCGGACTGTTGCTGCTCGGCACTATGTTTGCCGCTGGGCCGCTGCCGCGTGAAACGGATGTACATATCCGCACATCGTCCTACACGCCGCAGTTTAATACTGACGAGCCGGATAGCGCCGCCAAACCTAGGTTTCCTGTGCCCGTGAGCGACGGCAACCCCCTCAACGAGCTTGACAAGCAGTCGCCACTTTTCCTTAAAGACCCGCCCAACATTCGCCGTGAGGTCGTTTACGATCCTGCGACCAGGCGTTACGTATTTTATGAACGCATAGGCGATTTTACCTACCGCAGTCCGTCGTCCATCATGACACAGGAGCAGTATCTTGAATATCAGGGTCGTAAAAGCCAGCGTGAATACTGGAAGCAGCGGTCGGGTCAGACGGCGGCTCCCAGCAGTGCCTCTATTATCCCGGCCATATACGTGGGCGGCAAGGTGTTTGATCAGATTTTTGGCAGCAACACCATCGACATTCGTCCGCAGGGAACAGCCGAGGTCACCTTTGGCCTCCGCAGCATGTTTCGCGACGATCCACAGCTTAACATACGGCAGCGTCGCACCACCAATTTCGACTTCGACCAGCGCATTCAGATGAACGTGGTGGCCAAGATCGGCGATAAGATTGAGTTTCGCACCAATTACAACACAGAGGCCATTTTTCAGTTCGAAAACCGCCTGGCACTCAAGTACGAAGGTAAGGAAGACGAGATCCTGAAGCTGGTTGAAGCCGGTAATGTAAGCCTACCGCTCAACACTACGCTTATTCGCGGCAGTCAGGCCCTTTTCGGGGTAAAAACCAAAATGCAGTTTGGGCGTACCTCAGTTACCGCGGTGTTTTCGCAACAGGAAAGCGAAACGCGCAACATCACCGTGCAAGGAGGGGCTCAGTCCAACCGCTTCAGGCTCACCAGCCTCGATTACGAAGAAAACCGCCACTTCTTCCTTGGTCAGTACTTCCGCGACAATTACGAACGTGCCCTTCAGTCGCTGCCCATCATTACTTCCGATGTAAACATCACCCGCATCGAGGTGTGGATTACCAACATAGGCCCGGCCGTGCAGGACAACCGCAACCTGGTGGCCTTTACCGACCTTGGTGAAGGAAGACGAGAGTGGCTCTTTAACCGTGAGATTCATCCTAACCCCGGTCCGCCATTGCCATCCAACAAGGTGAACAACCTGAAGCAACGCCTCGACACGGCCAGCGTGCGCAATATCAACACAGCCTCAAACTACCTGCTGGGCGACCCCCTGCGGGTTGGCCGCAATGGATATTTTGTTGCTGGTCAGGACTTTGAAAAGATAGAAAATGCACGTAAGCTCAGTGCTACCGAGTATTCGTTCAACCCCAAGCTGGGTTTCATTTCGCTCAACACCAATCTGGGTCCCGACCAGACATTGGCTGTTGCCTATCAGTACACCATCATCGGATACGACAGCGTGTTTCAGGTAGGTGAGTTTTCAGATCAGGGTATCAACACACCTAGCGCACTCATGGTTAAGCTTCTCAAAAGCACCACCCTGAACACCCGCATGCCCATGTGGAACCTGATGATGAAAAACGTTTACTCGCTAAAGGCTTTCCAGCTCAACCGCGACGATTTTACGCTCAACATTCTTTATTCAGGCAATCAGAATGGCGTTCCCACAGGCTATTTTACCGAGGGTGACGACAAGGTGCGCGGTGTGCCGCTCATCCACCTGATGAATGTCGATTTCCTGAATATGCAGGGCAATCCGGTGCCGGGCGGCGACGGGGTGTTCGACTTCATCGATAATGCCGCAACGGCCGGAGGAACCATCAATGCCAGCAACGGTCGCATTTACTTCCCTGTGCTCGAGCCGTTTGGCCGCCATGTACGCCAAAAAATATTTCCCAATGATCCCGAACTGGCCAACCGCTATGCCTACGACTCACTCTACACGCTGACTAAAACCGGTGCCGAGCAGTTTCCGGACAAAAACAAATTTATCCTCGAAGGTTATTACAAATCGCAGTCGGGCAGCGAAATAAGCCTCAACGCACTCAATGTGCCTCAAGGGTCGGTGCGTGTTACTGCGGGTGGCGTGCCCCTCGTCGAAAATGTCGATTATACCGTTGACTACACCCTCGGACGCGTGAGGATCATCAACGAAGGCATTATGAGCTCGGGCACTCCAATAAATATTTCGCTGGAAAGTAATTCGCTCTTCAGCCTGCAGCAAAAGCGCATGATGGGTTTGCGCGTGGATCACGAGCTCAACAAAGACTTCCGGATCGGCGCCACCCTGCTCAATCTGCACGAACGTCCGCTCACACGCAAAGTAAATTACGGCGACGACCCCATTTCGAACACCATTTACGGCCTCGACCTGAGCTGGCGCAAGGAATCGCTGTGGCTAAGCAGGGTAATCGACAAGCTGCCGTTCTACAGCACCAAGCAGGCCTCCCGCATCAACGTGGATGCAGAATTTGCACATTTCCTGCCAGGCCACTCAAGAGCCGTGGGTAAAACAGGAACTTCCTACATCGATGATTTCGAGGGAGCCAAATCAACCATCGACCTGCGACAGGTGAGCAGCTGGCACATGGCCAGCACACCTCAGGGTCAGCCCGACCTGTTTCCGGAGGCTGCACCAGGCACTGGGCTGGCATACGGTTTCAACAGGGCCAGACTGGCATGGTACATCATCGACCCTATGTTTTACGATCGCTTTGGTTCGCTGCGCCCGCAAAACGTCGATAAGGACGAGCTGAGCAAGCATAGTGTCCGTCAGGTGCTCGAAACAGAAGTGTTTCCGAACAAGGAAATTCCTTCCGGCACACCCACCAATATCGCAGTGCTCAATCTGGCATACTATCCGTCCGAACGCGGACCATACAACTACGATGTAGGCCCGACGGCCTTCAGCCGGGGTATGCGGGCCGACGGTAGCCTCGAAGATCCCCGAAGCCGCTGGGGAGGTATCATGCGACGCGTTGAAACGCCTGATTTTGAGGCCACTAATATCGAATACATTGAGTTCTGGATGATGGACCCCTTTGCCGAAAATCCGAACAATAAGGGAGATCTTTACATCAATTTCGGAGACATTTCGGAAGACATTCTCCGCGACGGCCGCCGCTTTTTTGAACACGGACTCCCGGTGTCGGAAAAGGTAGAGAACGTCGACACCACCATCTGGGGTCGCGTGCCAAGGCTTCAGGCACTGGTCGAATCGTTTAGCAATATTGCCGGCTCGCGCAAATATCAGGACGTTGGCTACGATGGTCTCAACGACGAGGACGAACGCTCGTTCCGGACCGATTACCTCGAAGCCCTGCGTCAGGCCTTTGGCGAAAACTCGGATGCCTATCAGCAGGCGCTGGCCGACCCTTCGGCGGATAACTATCAGTATTTCAGAGGAACACGTCTCGACAGCGATCCAAAATTCAGCAGTGTTCTTGAACGCTACAAGCAGTTCAATGGTCCGGACGGCAACTCGCCTACCGATGACATGAATCCTGAGAACTATCCCATCAGCAACAGCACCATGCCGCATGTGGAAGACATCAACCGCGATAACACCCTTAGTGAATCCGAACGTTACTTCCAGTATCGTATTCGCCTCGATCCTCAGCGCATGCGCGTGGGCGAAAACTTCATAGCCGACATTCGCGAGGCCAAGGGTATTCCCCTGGCCAATGGTACAGTGGGAGAAGTGAAGTGGTATCAGTTCCGCATACCGGTGAGCCAGCCCGAAAAAGTGGTGGGCAATATCGAAGACTTCCGTTCGGTTCGTTTTATGCGTATGTTTTTGCGCGGCTTTGAGCAGCCAGTGGTGGCCCGCTTTGCCACCCTTCAGCTCGTTCGCGGCGAATGGCGCAAGTACCGCAACAACCTGCTCGCTCCGGGTGAGTACGTTTCGGGCGATCAGGGCAACAATACCACCTTCGAGATATCTGCCGTAAACATTGAGGAAAACGGCCGACGCGAGCCCATACCTTATGTTGTACCTCCGGGCATCGAACGCGAAATCAACTATGGTACTACCAGCCTTGTGCGCCTCAACGAGCAATCGATGCAAATGAGCGTTACCAATCTGCTCGACGGCGATGCCCGGGCAGCTTTCAAGACGACCGATTTCGACTTCCGTCGCTACAAAAAGCTGCGCATGTTCGTTCATGCCGAGAAGTTTTACGAGGATCAGGAGTTGCACTATGGCGACCTCAGCGTATTTGTCCGCCTCGGCGCCGACTTCACCGAGAACTATTACGAATACGAAATACCGCTAACCTTTACGCCCTGGTTTACCGCCTTCACCCGTCCCGATCAGATTTGGCCCGAGGCCAACCAGTTCAATATCGACCTCGACGAGCTGGTTAAAGTGAAGCAGAATCGCAATATTGCCATGCGCAATCCCAACAGCGACATCAGGCTCAATTACCCCTACGTTGAGTTTCGCGGCGATCACGCCATCAGGGTGATTGGCAATCCCAACATCAGCGATGTTAAGGGCATTATGATAGGTGTGCGTAACCCCAAGCGTCGTCCTGGCGCCAATACCACCGACGACGGAAGACCCAAAAGCGCCATATTGTGGGTGAACGAACTGCGCGTTACCGACTTCGACAACAGTGGGGGATGGGCCGCCAATGCCCGTGTGGAGACCACTCTGGCCGACCTCGGACGGGTGGTGCTTACCGGCTCGCATGCCACAGCAGGATTTGGCAGCCTCGAAATGAAAGTGAACGAAACTTCACTCGAAAAAGCTACCAACTTCGATGTGGCTACCGATATCGACCTCGGAAAGTTTTTCCCTGAAAATGTTGGCCTTCGCATTCCAGTTCACTTCGATTATGGGGAATCGCACCTGCGGCCCGAATACAATCCGCTGGAGCCCGACATTAAGCAACGCGATTTCCTGCAGACGTTCGAAACCAATGCCGAAAAAGATTCGATAAAGAATATCATCAACGACTACACCATGCGGCGCAACTTCAACCTGATCAATGTGCGCAAGGAACGCCGCGGAAATCTCACTAAATCAAGGATATACGACATTGAAAACTGGAACGTTTCGTATGCTTACAGCGAGATATTCCAGCGCAACATTGATCTTGAATACGACCGACGGCTGCTCTATCGCGGAGGATTGGGCTACAACTACACTACCAATCCCAAAAACGTGCAGCCCTTTGCCACAGCCCGATGGGCAAGGAGTCCGGTGATGCAGATGGTCAAAGATTTCAACTTCTACTATCTGCCCCGAAACCTGGCCTTCCGCACCGAGATGAACCGCATGAACAACGAAAAGAAGTTTCGCAACAAGAGCGAGGGCGATATCATTACCTATCCCATTCTGGCACGTCAGTGGGACTGGAACCGCAACTACGACTTCCGATTCGACCTTACCCGAAGCATCTCCCTCGACTACACGGCTGGTGTTAACGCCTTTGTTTACGAACCTGCCGGAAACCCCGACCGGGGCACCGATCTCTACGAAAAGCACCGCGATACCATCTGGAAAGACATCATGCGCCTGGGCACCAAAAACAGGTTCAATCACAACATCAGGCTGAACTATAACCTGCCCATCAGCAAGATACCACTGTTCAACTGGGTTACTGTAACAGCAGGATATCAGGCCATGTACACCTGGCAAAGCTCGCCACTGAGTGTAAAACAGCGTGTAGGCAATACCATCGAGAACCAGAATTCGCAGCAGCTCAATGGTAATTTCGACCTTGTCAGGCTTTACGGAAAGATAGGTTACCTCCAGAAACTCAACACGCCTTCGCGACAGGGTTTTGGCGGAGGCGCCATGCCAAGGCCGGGCGCCATGCCCCGACCTGGGACGGAAGTTAAGCCGCAGGAAGAAAAGCCACAGGATACCGCTCAACGCTCACAGGCCCTCGTGGTTGCCAGGAAGGTGGCCGACGAAGTGCTTAAGCTGGCCATGAGCGTCAAGAGGGGCAGCTTCAACTACACCCGCAACAATGGCTTGTTCATCCCCGGCTTTATGCCAGAGCCTGATCTGCTTGGTGTGAGTTTTGCCAATGCCTATGCTCCGGGCTGGGGATTCATAGCAGGTAGTGGTAGCGACATTCGAAACATGGCCGTGAGCAAAGGCTGGTTATCGGCCGATACACTTGTCAACCAGGCCTTTATGCGCAGAGTCACCGAAAACTACGGCTATCGCT
Source organism: Bacteroidia bacterium (assembly GCA_021287165.1). Classification (GTDB taxonomy): domain Bacteria; phylum Bacteroidota; class Bacteroidia; order Bacteroidales; family F082; genus JALNZU01. The sequence continues at coordinate 45,092 of JAJTAY010000023.1, forward strand.
TCAACCTTGAGCCTGTACCTGGCATGCGCCTCGACATCAACAGCGATCTCACAGCGGCTTCCAACTTCAGCGAATACTTCAGGGCTGGCGCCGATGGTGTTTTTCGCGCCTTCACACCTTCCGAAACAGGAAGCTTCAGCATGTCGTATCTGCTTTGGAAGACCTCGTTTACCAAATCGCGCGCCGACGAAAGCTCGGCCCTTTTCGACCAGCTTCTGTCGAACCGCAAAGTCATTGCCGAGCGTCTGGCCTACAGCAACAGCAAATGGGTGGCCGAGGGCGAAAGATATGTTTATGACAGCATTGGCCGCGATTTGTTCCCCTATGGCTACGGAGCCATCTCGCAGGAAGTGGTGCTGCACTCTTTCATGGCCGCCTACCGCGGTGCCGATGCAAAAATCATCCGTATAGCCACCTTCCCCAAAATACCCTATCCGAACTGGACACTCAACTACAACGGCCTGAGCAACATACCGGCAGTGCAGAAAATTTTCCGCACCGTCAGTATCAACCATGCCTATCGTTCAACCTATTCGGTGAACGCCTGGCGAACGAATGTGGAATACGACCCGAACAATACCACCAAAACCTACCCGAACAGCAATCTGTTCATCAACCAATACGATCTTGGTCAGATTACCATCACCGAGCAGTATTCGCCCTTGCTTGGGGTGGATGTGGGGCTCCACAACAGCATGACAGCCAGGGTGGAGTATAAGAAACAGCGCAACATCACCCTCAGTTTTATCAATAATCAGCTAACGGAAGTGGTTGGTGATGAAGTGGTTATTGGCACAGGCTATCGTTTCCGCAATCTTGCCCTGATATTCTCGGCCATTAGCGGTGGAGCAGGCACGCGTTCGGCCAACGATCTTGTGCTCAAGCTCGATCTGGGTTTCCGAACCGACAAGACAACTTTACGCCGGCTCGATTTGGGCGACAATCAGGTTTCGGCCGGACAGTATAAGACCAATATCTACTTTACGGCCGACTACACCATCAACAACCGCCTGAATATGCAGGCCTTCTACAAGCGCGATATGGCCAATCCATTCGTGGCTTCGCAATTCCGCAATGTTAACACCTTTGCCGGAGTGACTATGCGCTTCAACCTGGCCCAGTAATCGGGATTGGTTTTAAATTAATACTACAAATGGCGTTCAGCCGAAATTTGCCTTACATTTGATTTCAAAACCAAAACACGACTTTTGATATGAATATTCCGTCCGATCTCAAGTACACCAAGGATCACGAGTGGATCCTCATTGAAGGAAATAGTGCAACCGTGGGCATCACCGAGTTTGCTCAGAAAGAGCTTGGCGACATCGTATTTGTTGAAGTGGAAACCGTGGGCGAAACCCTTGAAGCTGGCGAAACTTTTGGCACCATTGAAGCCGTGAAGACCGTTTCGGATCTTTTCATGCCCGTTGCCGCCACTGTTGAGGCGTTTAACGAAGAACTTGCCAAAACACCCGAGTTGATCAACAGAGATCCTTACGGCAAAGGTTGGATCGTAAAGGTTGCGATGGCCGGTGATGCCGACTTGAGCGAATTGCTCGACGCGGAAGCCTACAGCGCACTCGTTCAGGGTTAACATTAAAAATCGTTTGAGAGGCTTGCCCTTTTTGCGAAGAAACCTGCCGGGAATTCTCTGGACCGCCCTCATAGTGCTGCTCATGGGAATTCCCGGTAATCGTTTTCCGGAAATCAGAAGCTTTTGGGATTGGCTTAAGCCTGACAAAGCAATTCATATCTTCCTTTTTGGCGTTTGGGCCTACCTCGCTATCCGCCAAAATACTCCACAAGATCCCCATTCAACCAAACGTTTAATCGGCATTGCGTTCTTTGCGGGAATACTCCTTGCCGCTGCAACCGAAATACTGCAGGAGCTGGTATTTGTTAACCGAAGCGGCAATATTTATGACTTTTTTGCCAACGTGGCCGGCATGGTTTTTGGAATCATTCTATATCTGGCGACTCATCGCAAAAAAAGCATGAAGCCATGATGCAAAACACAATTAATTACTAATTTAGCCCCCTGATTAAAAACAGGTTCAGGCCTAAAGACCAGAAATATGGAACTGAAAAAATCACCCAAAGCGGATCTGGAGAACAAAAAGATCCTGTTCAGGCAGATTGGTCTGGTACTGGCGCTTTTGATTGTCTTCGCTGCTTTCGAGTACAAGAGCTACGACAAACGCCAGATCAATTTGCAACAGCGGGCGGCTGAAGAAGTGCCCGAAGAAATTATTCCCATTACGGAGCAAAACGTTAAACCGCCACCACCACCGCCACCACAACAGGTAACGGTGCTCACGGTTGTTGACGACAACACCGAAGTAGAGGACGTAAAAATCAACGTCGATGTTGACCAAAAGACTGTCATCGAAGTATATGTGCCTCCGGTAAAGGAAGAAGAAGAAATTGTTGAGCAGGAGATCTTCACTATTGTGGAGTCGATGCCCGAATTTCCCGGCGGTCAGCAAGCCATGCTCGAGTTCATAGCCCGCAACATCAAATATCCGCCCCTTGCCCGCGAGAGTGGTATTCAGGGACGTGTATTCGTCAACTTCGTTGTTGAGCCAGATGGATCGGTAAGCAATGTTAAGGTTATTCGCGGTATCGGCGGAGGTTGCGACGAAGAAGCCATCCGCGTGGTGCAGTCGATGCCCAAATGGGTGCCTGGTCGTCAGCGCGGCAAGCCGGTGCGCGTTTCGTTCAACCTGCCCGTAAGGTTCACACTGCAATAATTCGGATTAACGATATTCCTGTAAGCTGCCAGTTCCTAAAAACTGGCAGCTTTTTTATGCCAATACGGCGCTGTATTCTGCCTTATCGGAATTGTGCCAGTGGTCTCAATCAGATCGAAAAAAAAAGGCTGTCCTGCGAATGAGGGCAGCCTTTTCTTTTTGTCAATGTCTGATTGATTAGTACCGATTCAGGCAATTGAGATCAGCAAAGGCCACCTTGAGCCTTTCGATCATGGCTTTTTCGCCCTCGCGCAACCACTTGCGTGGATCGTAGTATTTTTTGTTGGGAACGTCTTCGCCCTCAGGATTACCGATTTGTCCCTGCAGATAATCGTGATATTTGGCTTCAAAGCGACGGATGCCATCCCAGAATGCCCATTGGGTGTCGGTGTCGATGTTCATTTTTACAACGCCGTAGTCGAGCGACTCGCGGATAAGTTCAGGTTCGGAGCCCGAACCGCCATGGAAAACAAAGTTGACGGGGTTTGGCCCGGTGCCGAAATGCTCCTGGATATATTTCTGCGAATTGAGCAGGATTTTAGGCTGCAGCTTAACGTTGCCGGGCTTGTACACGCCATGCACATTGCCGAAGGCGGCAGCGATGGTGAAACGGTCGCTCACATTGCTGAGTACTTTGTAGGCTTCGGCAACTTCTTCGGGCTGGGTATAGAGGCGCGAATTATCTACCCCTGTGTTGTCCACACCATCCTCCTCGCCTCCAGTGATGCCGAGTTCAATTTCGAGTGTCATACCCATTTTCGACATACGCTCGAGATAGCGCTTGCTGATTTCGAGATTCTCGTGAAGCGGTTCTTCCGACAGGTCGAGCATATGGCTGCTGAAAAGCGGTTTGCCATGCTCTTTGAAAAACTTTTCGCCGGCATCGAGCAGTCCGTCAATCCAGGGCAACAATTTGAGTGCGGCGTGGTCGGTGTGCAGGATCACGGGAATACCATACATGGCAGCAATCTGATGCACATGCAATGCACCTGCTATGGCGCCTGCAACAGCGGCTTTTTCGCCCTCGTTCGAGAGTCCCTTGCCGGCATAAAAAGCTGCTCCTCCGTTGGAAAACTGGATAATTACAGGTGATTTGACCGCAGCGGCTGCCTCCAGCACGCCATTGATCGAATTGGTGCCTACAACATTTACGGCAGGCATGGCAAAACGATCTGCTTTTGCTGCCTTAAAAATGGTTTGAAGGTCGTCGCCGCTGGCTACACCTGCGCCGACCAGGTTAGAAAGTTTTTCTGACATATTTTTCAGGATTAAATGGACTTTTATGGCCCGGAACCTATTGTTCCGGGATGTACAAAAGTAAGTAAAAAGGGCTGATCAACCATTGGATTGCCGGGCCGATTCGAAGCGTTGTACCTGACGTTTTATAATGGTAATCAGCTCGTTCTTGTTCACGGGCTTGGCAATATAATCGTCGAAGCCTGCTTCCAGAAAACGTTCCCGGTCGCCGGCCATGGCATAAGCCGTTTGGGCAATAAAGGGTCGCTGATTGTATTCGGGCATTTCCTTTCGGATATGCTGCATCAGTTTCAGGCCGTCCCAAGGCGCAGGCAGGTTGATGTCGAAAAGCATGACCTGGAAGGTATGGTGATGTTTGTGACGCTCGCGAACGATGCGAAGCGCCTCCTCTCCATCCACGGCAAGGGTGAGATGGCCTGTTTTGGCGAGCATTTTCTGAAGCACCATGCGGTTCATGCGGTCATCCTCCACGATGAAGATATCATATCCGGCTTGCGGTTGATGGAATGAAGGGTGGTCAACTTCTGAAGGACTTGCCTTTACATGGTCTTTTGTCTTAATAAAGATGTCAACAGTAGTGCCCACTTTTGGGAGCGATTCGATATTGATGCGACCCTCCATCAGGTCGAGCAGACGCTTGGCTAAGGGCAAACCGAGTCCTGCACCCTCGAATTGCCGTCCATAACCCAGGCTTTCCTGACTGAAAGCCTCGAAAAGATGCTTTTTAAACTCCTCGGTCATGCCTTTGCCGGTATCTTTTATTCTGATAAGGGCTTCGCCGGTTTGCGGGATAAATTCCGATGTGATGTTGACAAAGCCTGTGCTGGTGTATTTTATGGCATTGTCTACCACAATATTGATTACCTGCATCAATCGTGTATTATCGGCCAGCACTTCAGGCACTTCACCCAGTTTCCAGCGGAAGGCCAGCCCTTTTTCGTTGGCGGCAAAGGTGTGGAGCATGCAAACGTTTTCGATGATTTGATTCAGGTTACAGGGGTGAATGGCCACTTCAAGGTCGTTGGCTTCAATGCGACTGATATCGATAATATTGGTAAGAAGGTTGAGCAATCGGTCGCCGCTTTGCTGTATTCCTGTGGCAAACTCATAAAGCTCCTGATTTTCCATTAGTGAAAGCTCTGTTTGCAGAAGGCTCGAAAATCCGATTATACCATTCAGTGGTGTGCGAATTTCGTGGCTCATATTGGCCAGAAAAGCGTTTTTCAGGTAGTTGGCTTCCTCGGCTTTCTTCAGTGCTTTTTTGAGCTCCAGATCCTTGGCTCTGATCTCGCGGAGCTGCATCTCCAGATCGCCGGTTCTTTCCTTTACTTTTTGGTCAACCAGGCTTTCCTGTTTTTCGATTAATTGATTCAGCCTGTTCAGTTCCTCTGAGAGCGCTGCAGCCTGCCGCTTCATTTTATTTCGCATGCTGTTAAGAACGATCAAGGCGACGATGACCGACAGGATGGCCAATGCAACCAGCAGGGTTTTGTAGCCCGACCAGAAACTATCCAGTAGATCTGACTGTTCCTGTTTTGCTACCAAAGCGGGATTGAGTGCCGAAAGCGTATCTCTTCCAGTTTCACCGGCGAGCATTTGAGCTGCTTCGCGCAAGGCAGCGGTAACATTGGCCGTATCACCCTCCTGAGCATAGGTGTCGGCCAGCATAATCCAGGCTTTAACGCGCTCTTGCCACACGGCTTCTTCATCCATTTGTGCGAGTTCGCGCAGATAAGGTACCTTTTCGGCCGGGGCTATCTGGCCCGAAAGCGCTGCCAGCTCCAGCAGCAGTCGGGCTTTTGTTTTGCCGGTTTCCAACGGGAGCCTCTTGGTCAGGCTGTCGATAAGCATTATGGTTTGGAGCGACTGTGCGGGTGAAGGATTTTGTGGCAGGAATGCCAGTGCAATGACAATTCCAAGTGTGAACAGGGCTATCTGGCGCATATTATGTGGCATTGACATACGACAAATGTAATGCAGTTTGATGGCAATCGCCATTGTTGAACATTGTATAAGGCCGACAGTAATTGCATGAAATCAAGCCGATAAAAGCTTCGGTTAATTTGGTCTGAATAAGAACATCTAAGTTTTTGCATATATTTACGAGCTTTTTCATGCGTTCTTTTGCACTTAACAGCCTCAAAACCAATATTTATGATAAAAAAGGTACTGGTTGCCAACCGCGGTGAGATTGCCATAAGGGTAATGCGCTCATGCCGCGAGATGGGCATCGAAACCGTTGCTGTTTATTCCGATGTTGACCGAAAATCGATGCATGTGCGTTATGCCGACGAGGCATACCACATAGGCCCTGCACCTTCGGCCGAGAGCTATCTGCGAATGGATAGAATTATCGAAGCCGCCAAGAAATCGGGGGCCGATGCCATTCATCCGGGCTATGGCTTTCTGTCGGAAAATGCGACCTTTTCGGCCCTTTGCGAAAAAGAGGGAATCATTTTCATAGGTCCCTCACCCCATGCCATCGAAACCATGGGCGATAAAATTACCGCCCGTAAAACCATGATTGCCGCAGGAGTACCTGTGGTGCCCGGTACAACGGAGCCTGTACGCGATATTAAAACTGCACTTGAGGTAATCCGCAAAATTGGCCTGCCCGTGATGATTAAAGCCAGTGCAGGCGGTGGTGGCAAAGGTATGCGTCTAGTGAAAAATGAGGAAGATGTGGTGAATGCCGTGAGCGCAGCACGCTCGGAAGCCAAGGCCGCTTTTGGCGACGATGCGGTTTACATAGAGAAGTATATTTCCTCGCCCCACCACATCGAGTTTCAGGTGCTTGGCGACAAGCACGGCAACATCATTCATCTGTTCGAGCGCGAGTGCTCGGTGCAGCGCAGGCACCAAAAGGTGGTCGAAGAAACGCCTTCGCCTATCATGACGCCCGAAGTGCGTGCTAAAATGGGCGAAGCCGCCGTGGCAGCCGCCCGCGCTGTAAATTATTATGGGGCAGGAACCATAGAGTTCATTGTTGACGACAACCTGAACTACTACTTCCTGGAGATGAACACCCGACTGCAGGTGGAACACCCCATCACCGAACGTGTGGTGGGCGTTGACCTGGTGAAGCAGCAAATCAATATTGCCAACGGTTTGCCCCTCAGCTACAAGCAGGAGGACCTCAGGCAACACGGCCACGCCATAGAGGTGCGTATTTATGCCGAAGATCCCGACAACAATTTTATGCCTTCGCCGGGCCTGATAAAACATATCACCCACCCGCTGGGTTTTGGTGTGCGGCATGATGGCTATGCCTACGAAGGGTATGAAATCCCCATGTATTACGACCCCATGATTTCAAAGCTTATTGTTTGGGCCGAAACGCGCAGGGAAGCCATTGCCAGGCTCAAACGTGCGCTTTTTGTGTACAAAATCACAGGCGTTAAAACGTCGATTCCCTATCTGCGCCGCATCCTCGACGTACCGGCATTCATCGAGGGTCGCTACAATACCCATTTCATCGAGGAGAATCAGGAATACCTTCAACCAAAACGCACATGTTCCGAAAGGGCAGTCGACATTGCCGCTATCACGGCATTTGTAGATTATATCAACAAGCTCGAGCGCCTTCAACCTCCGGCCACCGAAAAGCAACTGGCCAACAACTGGAAAGATTTTGGCCGTAAACGCGGAGTACTCAGGTTTTAAAAAGACTGAAAAATGGCATACGAAATTAAAATCGAAGACAAAATCAGGAACATTGAAATCCTGAGCCGCGACGGTAATTACTATCAGATTGCCATCGACAATAAGGTTTACGAGCTCGATATCATCGAGGTGGAGCAGGGCGTGTACAGCGTGCTGCACGAAAATAGCTCCTTCAATGTCGAACTGGTTGAAAACAAAGGAAGTAAGTCGTATATCGTTAACACCTTTTTTTCCTCTTTTGAGGTGGATATCATTGATGCTGAGGCAAAGTATCAGCTCAACCGGCGCCGCGACGACGGAGACGACGGTAATGTGATTGTTTCGCCTATGCCCGGCAAGGTGGTCAAGGTGCTGTTCAAAGAAGGCGATGCGGTGAAAGCCGGACAAACGGTGGTTGTCGTATCGGCCATGAAAATGGACAGCGAGTACAAGGTAAAACAGGACCGCACCATCAAACGCATCCTCGTTAAGGAAGGCGATACGGTGAGCGGCGACCAGCCCATGGTTATTCTCGAATAATAAAAAAACAGCAATATGGCACTGGAAGAAAAAATCAGACAGCTCGAGGAATACAACCGTCTTGCCGAGCTTGGCGGCGGCGAAGACCGCATCAGGAAACAACACGAAGCCGGCCGCAAGACTGCGCGCGAGCGCCTGCTCGATTTGCTCGATCCAAACACCTTTGTGGAGGTGGACAAATTTATGACCCACCGCACCACCGACTTCGATATGGATAAACAGAAATTCCTCGGCGACGGGGTGGTTACCGGTTACGGTAAGATCGACGGCCGGCTGGTGTACGTTTTTGCACAGGACTTTACGGTTTTTGGCGGTTCGCTCAGCCGTGCCAATGCCGACAAGATTGTAAAGATCATGGATCTTGCTGTGAAAATGGGTGCTCCGGTAATTGGTCTTAACGACAGCGGCGGAGCACGCATACAGGAAGGGGTGGAAAGTTTGGCCGGTTATGCCGACATTTTTTATCGCAATGTGATGTCGTCGGGCGTCATTCCCCAAATCAGCGCCATTCTCGGCCCTTGTGCCGGTGGTGCGGTTTATTCGCCGGCCATCACCGACTTTATCCTGATGGTTAAGGAAACCTCTTACATGTTTGTGACGGGGCCCGATGTGATTAAAGCCGTAACGCATGAGGAAGTAACCAAGGAGGAACTTGGAGGCGCCATGACCCACAACAGCAAGAGCGGAGTGGCCCACCTGATGGCCGACGACGACACCCAGGCCATGATGATGCTGCGCGAGCTGATGAGCTATCTGCCTTCGAACAATATGGAAGATCCGCCGGTAAAGGCCTGCACCGACAACCCGCTGCGCGAAGACGAGAGCCTCGACACCATTGTTCCCGACGATCCCAACAAACCATACGATATGCACGAGATTATCGGCAGGGTGGTGGACGATAAAAACTTCTTTGAGATTCAGCCCTATTATGCGAAAAACATCATCATAGGCTTTGCGCGGCTGGGCGGAAGACCGGTGGGCATCGTAGCCAATCAGCCATCGGTACTTGCCGGGGTGCTCGATATCGACAGCTCAATCAAGGCGGCGCGTTTTGTTCGCTTTTGCGATGCTTTCAATATCCCTCTTGTCACTTTTGAGGATGTGCCGGGCTTTTTGCCCGGAACAGTGCAGGAATACGGTGGAATCATCAAGCACGGAGCAAAATTGCTCTATGCCTTTGCCGAGGCTACTGTGCCCAAGATCACCGTCATTACGCGCAAGGCTTACGGCGGTGCTTACGACGTGATGTCGAGCAAACATATTGGCGCCGATGTCAATCTGGCTTATCCAACAGCCGAAATTGCCGTGATGGGGCCAGAAGGTGCCGTAAACATCATCTACAAAAACAAGCTAAACTCTGAAGAGGAGCGCAAAGCCGCCATCGACGATTACCGCAAGCGTTTTGCCAGTCCCTACAAAGCTGCTGCGCTCGGCTATATCGACGAAATCATCTATCCGCGCCAAACGCGTCGCAAGCTCATTGAGGCACTGGAAATGACGCAGAACAAAGTGCTCAACAACCCCTCAAAGAAGCACGGCAATATTCCCCTTTGATTCCTAACCAATATTCGCTATTCCAATATGAATAACCCTGCCTTCGGGCGGGGTTTTTTCATGCAATGCGCTCAGGACAATGCATTGCGACGCACATAGTGCATCGAATTGCCGGCCTGATGGTAGCATATTTCCTCGCCGATGGCGCCAATAACCGCGCTCAGGCTTTTGGCGCTATGGGCGGCATCCTTGTCCAGATTGGGTTTATTGTCGTATAGCAGATACTTTTTGCGCTTTTGCACGGGCGTAAGGTTGGGCATAACTACATTGGCGCCTGCCAGAAGGCCTTTCTGTCGTCCCAGCGGGTCGAGGGTTTCGAGGGCGGTGGAAGCGGCAATGTTTATCCAGGGCATATTGATGCGCAGCAGGGCAATCATCAGCAGGGCAATGCGGAAACGCTCCTCTTTTGGCCAAAGCTCTGTAGCCCTGGCATATAGCGGGGTGTCGGCGTGTTCGATATAAGGTCCCATTCCCACCATATCCACATCCATGCTTTTGAAAAACATGAGGTCGTTGGCCAGATCTTCAAGGGTTTGTCCCGGCAGGCCGATCATTACGCCCGTACCTACCTGAAAACCAGCCTCGCGCAGATTTTTCAGTGCTTCGATGCGATCGTCCCAGCGGTGGTCAGTGTCGGCAGGATGTATGGCTTCGAACAGCTGGCGATTGGTGGTTTCAATGCGCAGCAGATAGCGGCTGGCACCAGCTTCGAACCATTGCCGGTAAACACTCAAAGGCTGTTCGCCGCACGAGAGCGTAATAGTGAGCTCGCCAGCGGTTTGCCGGTGAATTTCGATGAGCAGCCTTTCGATGTGAGCGGCAAAGGCCTCGCCGCTGAGCTCTCCGGTTTGAATGACCAACGAGCCAAAGCCTTGCTTATGCGCAAAGCGGGCGCATTCCAAAACCTCTTCATCGGTCAGGGTGTAGCGTTCAGCCTGCGCATTACCGGCCCTTATGCCGCAGTAATGACAGTTTTTTCGGCAGCGGTTGGTAAGCTCGATCAGGCCGCGCAGATATACTTTGCGGCCCACTGTTGCGGCCTTAACGGCCAAACCGCGGTCAAGAATCATTTGGGTTTCATCGCCGGGTGCAGCCGAAAGCAATTTCGCCAGCTCCCCTGCATCATGCTTGTCTTTGCTAAGCAGCTGTTCGATCATTGTTGTTGATAAAGCTTGTGAAAAGGTTGTGTTACCCTGTCGAAAATGCCGTTCATCCAGGCGATGGCCATACCATAATTGCTTACGGCAATGCCGGCGTTCACGGCGGGTTGAAGCCTGTTGATGAGCTGCTTACGCGTCACCACACATCCGCCGCACTGGATAACGAGTTTATAATCGTGTATATCGGTAATCTGTGCAAGGCCGGCCACAATGTCGCAGTGTATGTCTTTTCCTGTGTATTCCCTGATCCAGCGGGGTAATTTATGCCTTCCGATGTCTACGCAACTTACCTGATGCGTGCACGACTCGAGGATGAGCACTTTGTCGCCCTCTTCGAGCTTCGATAGGGCCGGCGTTCCCTGCAGATAGTGTTCGAAATCGCCTCTGAGTCGGGCAAAAACAATGCTAAAGCTGGTGAGCGGAACATCGGCTGGCACCACCTTGCTCACAAATCCGAAGGCCTGACTGTCGGTAACAACGAGCTGCGGACGCGGCATTCCTTCGCGAAAATACTGCTCGAGGTTGGTTTCCTTAAGCACTACGCAAATGCAGTCGTTGTCGAGCACATCGCGTATGGCCATTACCTGTGGCAGGATCATGCGACCGTCGGGTGCTTCGGAGTCGATAGGTGTAACGAGGAGCACTACTCCTCCGGGTTCAACAATGCCGCCCAGCAGCGATGGCTTTTGATAAACAGTTTCGGGAATAGTTCTTTTCAGTTCGGCAATAAGTTTCTCAAGACCAAGCTGATTTGTAGTTGTGAAATCGATTACCGTGGCCTTGCTGAATTCGCCGATTCTCTCGCGGGTGATGGGTTCAAGGGCTTGCAGGTCGGACTTGTTATGCAAAATCAAATAGGGCACCTGATGCTCACGAAACTGTTTGATAAGTTCTTTTTCGTAAAAACCAAACTGGTTTTCGGTGATTACAAGGATGGCGCAGTCAATGGTTTTTATAGCCTGAAGGCTTTTCTCAACACGTTTTTCACCCAGTTCTCCCGTGTCGTCTATGCCGGCCGTGTCGATGATAATGGCCGGGCCGATACCGAAAATCTCAATCGACTTTTTCACCGGGTCGGTGGTGGTGCCGGGCTCGGGCGACACAATGGCCACTTCCTGATTGACCATGAGGTTGATAATGGAACTTTTACCATTGTTGCGCCTTCCGAAGATACCGATGTGAGGTTTTAGGTCTTTTCCTTTTGCCATTGGTGTATCAGGGGTTTGGGTGATGGGGAGTTTTGGGGTTAAAAATACAGGTCGCGTTCGCCCTGCCGGATGCGTTCGATGCGCTGACGCACCTGCTGTTCGTAGCGGGGATCGCCTAGTTCGGCAATATTACGTTCGATCACGCGCCAGCCTTTTTCGGCCGTGGTCTCGCTGGCATAGTCTTCGATGTATTCGGCCAAAGTGAGAAGGGCATTGGGCGTGCAAAAGCGCTTGATAAAGCCGGGCACGCTGAATTCCATGAAATGTTCGCCCGTGCGACCCTTGCGGTAGCATGCCGTGCAAAACGACGGGATGTAATCGGCTTCGAGAAGCTCGTCGATTACTTCGTTGAGCGTTCGGTCGTCGTTGATCTTGAACTGTTCCTTTGTGAGGTTTTGATCTACTTCTGGATTTTCGGCATAAGCGCCTATCTCGAGTTTGGTGCCGGCATCAATCTGCGAGCATCCAAATGCCAGAACTTCGCGGCGAACCTGCTCGGGTTCGCGTGCAGTGAGAATAAGTCCGGTATAAGGCACGGCCAGCCGGAGTATGGCCACGAGCCGGGTAAACTCTTCATCAGATACGGCATAACGATCGTCGAGGTCGTATTCGAGAGCATCCTGAATACGCGGAAACGAGATGGTATGCGGCCCCACATTGTAGCAGGCCTCCAGGTGATTTACGTGCCTGAGCAGGGCCATCACCTCGAAGCGCCAGTCGTACAAACCAAACAAAGCGCCAATGCCTACATCATCGATGCCGGCTTCCATTGCACGGTCGAGGGCGGTAAGGCGCCAGTCGTAGTCGGATTTTTTTCCTGACGTATGGCATTTGGCGTAGGTTTCGTGGTGATAGGTCTCCTGAAAGATTTGGTATGTGCCAATGCCTGCCTGACCAATAGTGCGAAAACCTTCAATGTCGAATGGAGCGGCATTGATGTTGACGCGCCGTATCTCGCCATGGTTTTTTTTCACCTTGTAAACCTCGCGCACAGTTTCGGCAATGAATTCGGGCGAGTAGGTGCGGTGTTCGCCAAAAACCAGGATGAGTCTTTTCTGGCCATGCTCTTCCAGGGCTTTTACATTGGCAATCAGCTCTTCGCGGGTGAGGGTTTTGCGCACAGCTTCCTTGTTGGAAGCTTTAAAGCCGCAATAACGGCAGTTGTTCGAGCAATAGTTGCCTACATAAAGCGGGGCAAAAAGCACTATGCGTTTGCCGTAAACCTTTTCCTTAAGCATGCGGGCGCCCTGCTTGATTTCTTCAATCAGGTCAGGTTCTTCGGTGCGCAGCAAAACTGCCGTATCGGCCAGACTTAAACGCTGCTTCGAAAGCGATTTTTCGATCACCTTCCTCACATTTTCCGCCGTCGGTTCTGCCTGGTCAAGAAAGTCCCAAATCTCGCCGTCGTCGATAAACGGCTTCATCGATTCGTCGGGAATATGATAGGTTTCGGGGTTAAATTTCATTTTTTTGTCTCTATGATGGAATCAGGTTCTTCAATACTTGAATGGATGGATTTGTTGTTTGATAACGCAGATGAGGCTGTGGCATTGCATGGTTGCAGACTATTGACGTGGAATGCTGACGGTAAAGGTTGAGCCTTTGTCGGGTTCACTTTCCACGGCAATCGTGCCGTTGTATTGTTCCACCATACGCTTCAGAATCGACAGTCCCAGACCGCTTCCGGTTATCTCCTTGGTTTTCTGATTTTTAATGCGCACAAAATCCTCAAAAATCTTTTCGATATCCTCTTTGCTCATCCCGATTCCGGTATCACTCACACGGATGATGATTTCTTTTCCGGCATCTTCGATGTGAACGGTTACCGTACCATTGTCTTTGTTATACTTAACAGCGTTGGATACCAGGTTGTTGAAGATGATCTCCATTTCGTCGGCATCGGCCAGAAGGGTAGTATTGCCTTTGCTCGAGAGGGTCATTCTCACGTTTTTCTGAATTGCATAAGGCTCCATGGTGTCCATGGCCTGACGGGCAATGGCGGGAAGATCGGTTTCGCGCAAGCGACGTTCTTTTTTGCCCGATTCGATGCGCGTGAGGTCGAGCAGGTCCATGATCAGGTTGCGCATGCCCTTGAGTCTGGCCAGCGAGCGTTCTATCATGGTGTTGTAGCTGTCGATGTTGTCGCCCAGCTGTTTTTCCTGCATCATTTTCAGATATCCTTCAACAGCATTGAGGGGCGATTTGAGCTCGTGCGACAGCACCGACAGAAACTGAAACCTCACCTGTTTGCCTTCGACCTGCATTTTGCGCGTCATGCGTTTCAAAAACAGGTGCTTGGCCACATTTTCGATGGTAGCCCTCAGTTCCTGAGGGGTAAAAGGTTTGGGCATGAAGTTGTATGCTCCGTTTTTGGTGGCGCGTATGGCCAGATCGAGCGAAGCATAGGAGGTGATCATCATCACGGCCAGATCGAACTGCTGTTTGTTGATGTATTCGAGCACCTCGATGCCATCCATGCCTGGCAGCTTGTTGTCGAGCAGCACAACGTCCACCTTACGGCGGTTGAGTACTTCGATGGCTTCTTCGCCTGTGCCAGCTTCGATGACGGCAAAGTCGAAGTCTTCCTCCATAAACGGATAACCCACCGTGAAGTTTTGCAGAATGCGCACCACTCCCGAGCGAATTCCTGGCTCATCGTCCACCACAAGCACCTGCAGTGTTGCCATGTTCAGCGTGTTTTAAAGATTTTGGTTGTCTGGACAAAGGTAATCAATGCTGTAAAGGATTTTTGCAGACTCAGATTTTGAGCAGTTTATTGATTTCGCGATGCAGCTGGTCGGGTCGTATGCCTTTTTCGAGGTAAAGATCGGCTTTGATCCAGTTTTTGTTGCTTTCGTCGTAAAGGTCGAAGCTGTAGCCTGTTTCTGCGGTGGCGGCCGAAGCAATGATGATGGGCATATCGGGGTATTTGCGCCGGGCTTTGTAAGATAAAATGAAGCCACTGTCTTCCTGTTCCATCATCAGGTCGAAAATGGCCAGATCGGGCTTTGTGGTTTCAAGGATTTTTTCGGCTTCGGCCTGTCCTTCGGCGGTTTTTACCCTGAATCCGAAGCTCTTCACCATCATCTCGATCTGGTAAAGGTAGTCGGCATCGTCGTCGGCAATCAGAATCAGTTTGTTTTCGTTGCTCATAATCTTGTATGTTTTTGACTTCTTGTTACGAAAGGGGTTTTCTTGGTAATACTATAGTAAATGTTGTTCCTGTTGGCCCTTTTTCGGGCTGATTATTCGAACTTACATTAATCTGTCCCTTGTGCATTTTGACAATGCCATAGCAAAGGGGCAATCCGAGGCCGGTGCCTTTGCCCACTTCCTTGGTAGTAAAGAAGGGGGTGAAGATGCGGTCCATATTATCGGGAGAGATGCCGGTGCCGGTATCGCATATGCTGATGGTGATCTCGTCAGGTTTTTCTTTCAAAACAAGTCGGAGCGTTCCGCCAGCGGGCATGGCTTCCACGGCGTTTTTTTCGAGATTGGTGAGTGCTTGCATCATCTGGTCGGCGTCGATGTAGGCATAAGGGTCGGTGAGTTCAACTTCCACTTCCACAGATACATTTGATGGAATTACTACCGATTGCAGGCTTCGGTTTACGAGCTTTTCCACATCGGTTTCCATCAGGCGCACCTGGTTCTTGCGTGCAAAGTTGAGCAATCCGCCAACAATTTTACGACAGCGTTCGGTCTGTTCCACAATTAGTTGCAAGTCGTGGCGCATTTGATCGTCGGGCGCATCGTCGAGCAAAAGGTTGCTATACATGGTAATCACGCCCAAGGGATTGTTAAGCTCGTGGGCTATGCCTGCCGAGAGTTGTCCCATGTGTGCCAGCTTTTCCGACTGCCTCAGGGCTTCGCGGGCATTGGCCAGCTCGGCATTCGACAGATTGAGGTGCTCTATGCTTTGGTGCAGCTTTTCGATGGTGTAGGGCAGGCACATCTCGTCTTCGGCCAGGCCCTGCAATACGGCTACGGCGTGTTCGATGCAACTGTCGTAGCCGCAGGCCCCACAGTCGAGCAGATCACTGGGCCGGGTTTTTCCCAGCTTGGTCAGCACGGCGTTAATTGCCTCCGTATCGGGTCTTTGCATCCTTCGGTCGCGTGGTGCAAAACTGGTGCTCAAATCCACGGCTTCGGCTTCTGCCATTTCGTTTTCCCAAGCCTGCTGGTCAAAGTTTTCGAGCTTACCCGAAACATAGGCCGACACCTGACTGCGTCTTTCGTATTTGTTGCCTTTCGGACTCATGCCCGGTCCCATAATGCAGCCTTCGCAGCAGAGCAGTTCCAGATGCCGGGCATTGAGAGCGCCGTTGGCAAATTCGTTGATTGCGTCCTTGATGTTCACGCGGCCTTCGGCCACCACCACGTCGCCCCGAGTGAGGTCGGCGGTGACGCCCATGTTTTGCAGCAGACCGTGACTGATGGGAAAAACCGAACCTTTTCCGGCTAGTGGAGGATCGAATGCCGACACCTCACAATCCTCGGCTTTGATGCCTTTGATGGCAAACATTTCGCGCAGTTCGGTAAAGGTGATGGCATAACGCACCTCATCGGATTCGGCTTTTTTGGCGATACACGGACCGACAAAAACGATGGTAATGTCGTCGCCGTATTTCCGGCGCAGGTTTCGTGCCGCGGCCACCATGGGCGATACGATTCGAGCCAGATGATGCGTAAGTTCAGGATGATAGTGCTCCACGTAGTAAACGATGGCCGGACAATCGGACGATATCACAGCCCCATGGTCGCCTTCAAGGAAAAGCGAGCGGTATTTTTGAGCAACAAGGTCGGCGCCAAAAGCCACCTCAGTCACCTTTTCGAAGCCAAGGCTGCGCATCATACCCACAAGCCGTTCCGGACGGTCAAGCTCGGTGAACTCGGCCGGAAAGCTGGGAGCCACCATGGCAACCATGCGTTTTCCGTTGCCAAGCATATCGAGCACCTGGTGCGTATTGCGCACAAAGTTCTTTGCACCCTGACGGCACACCCTGACGCAGTTGCCGCAGCCGATGCAACGTTCGCTCACCACCTCGGCCTGGCCGTTAATAATGCGGATGGCCTTCACCGGACACTCGCGCACACAGGTAAAGCACATCCTGCACAGGTCTTTCACCGTGAAAACAAGTTGCTTTATTTCGCTGTTATGTGCCATGAGTGTCCGGTCTGAGGCAGGGTCTATTTAGTGTACTTCACGCTTTTGGTAGTGGGTGTGCAGCAGCTGGTGGCTTTTGTGACCCAGCGGCTTGCCGAGGAACTTGTCGTAAAGTTCTACGATGTAGGGGTTTTTATGCGAAACCTTGATGGCATCCTTTTCGTCGATGTCGTAGAGCGAGGCCATACGCGCCTTCACTGCTTCCTCGTCGGTGCCAATGGGCTGTCCGCCACCATTGATGCAGCCGCCGGGGCAGGCCATCACTTCGATGAAATGGATGTCCGACCGGCCGTTGCGAATCTCGTCAAGCAGAACTGATGCGTTCTTCAGGCCACTCACGACGGCTACGCCAACTTCGAGGTCGCCCACCTTTACACGGGCTTCCTTTCTTCCCTCGAGGCCGCGAACGGCTCTCACCTGAAACTTCACCATCTCCTTACCTGTAATCAGGAAATGTGCGGTGCGGATGGCAGCTTCCATCACCCCGCCCGAGGCGCCGAAAATCTTACCGGCCGAGGAGCGTGTGCCCAGGGGTGAGTCGGCTATTTCGGGTTCCAGCTTATTGATGTCGATACCAAAGAGACGGATTAGTCGTACCAGCTCGCGTGTTGTAAGCACGGCGTCAACGTCCGAAATACCGTTTTGGGTCATCTCTTCGCGCTGCTGCTCAAACTTCTTGGCGGTGCAGGGCATGATGGAAACGGAATAGATGTCTTCGGGTGCAATGCCTTCTACCTGAGCAAAATAGCTCTTGATGATGGCGCCCATCATCTGTTGTGGCGATTTGCAGCTCGAAAGGTTGGGCAGGATGTCGTGACCAAATTCTTCGGCGTATTTAACCCAACCCGGGCAGCAGCTGGTGATCATGGGCAGGGTTCCGCCATTGGTTATGCGGTGCACCAGCTCTGAGGCTTCTTCCATGATGGTGAGGTCGGCCGAGAAAGAGGTGTCGAATACGTAGTCGAAGCCAATGCGACGGAGCGCTGCATTGAGCAGCCCGATCACGTTTTGTCCGGGTTTCATGCCAAACTCCTCGGCGAACGATACGGTGATGCTGGGGGCATATTGCACCACGACGGTTTTCTTTGGATTGCCCAGCGTATCCTTGATTTCGGTAATGTGAGGTTTTTCCTTGAGGGCTCCTGTGGGGCAAACCATGATACACTGGCCGCAGTTGACACAGGTGCTCAGGTTGAGGCCATGATTGAATGAAGTGTTGATGAGGGTTTTACTGCCGCGACCTACGAAGTCGATGGCCGAAACCCCTTCGATTTCTTCGCACACGCGCACACAGCGGCCGCAGAGGATACACTTGGCCGGGTCGCGCACAATACTGGCGCTCGAAACATCGAGCTTATAGTTGTTCTTGTTTCCGCTGATGCGGCGCTCACGCACATTGAGGTCCTCGGCAAGATTCTGCAGCTCGCAGCTACCGTTGCGCTCGCAGTAGAGACAATCGTCGGGATGGTTCGACAGCAGCAGCTCCACAATGGTTTTGCGCGACTCTACCACACGGTTGGAGTGGGTTTTGATGCGCATACCATCGGTGATGGGCTCGGAGCAGGCCGGAACGAGGTTGCGTCGGCCTTCCACTTCAACCACGCACATACGGCACGAACCGGTAGGTATCAGGCCTTTCATGTGGCAAAGGGTAGGCACGCTCATCCCGTGGCGGTTCAGGGCGTCGAGTATGGTGTCGCCCTGGCGGGCCTCGAGGATGTTGTTGTTGACTTCTATATTGAGATTCATAGTACTTTGGCTGTTAGAGTTTTACATTAGCTGGCTTTCACGGCGTCGAAGTTGCAGGCTTCCAGGCATGCGCCGCAGCTGATGCACTTGTCGGGGATAATATAATGCGGGCTTTTACGGCTGCCGATGATGGCGTTGGTCGGACACTTCTTGGCGCAAATCGTACAACCGGTGCATTTTTCAACATCGATGGTGTATTCGCGCAGGTTTTGGCATACTCCGGCACGGCATTTTTTATCGAAAACATGCTCTTCGTATTCTTCGCGGAACCATCTGAGTGTGCTTAGCACCGGATTCGGGGCGGTTTGTCCAAGTCCGCACAGCGAGGTGTCGCGGATCACCTGGCCCAGTTGTTCGAGCTGCATCACGCCCTTGAAACGTGCAAGGGGTTCGTGAATTTCTCTGTTCTTGGGCTTGGTGGTTATGCTGTCGATGATTTCGAGCATGCGGCGTGTTCCTTCGCGGCAGGGGATGCATTTTCCGCAGCTTTCGCGCTGGATGAAGTCCATAAAGAACTTGGCTACATCCACCATGCAGGTGTCTTCGTCCATCACTACCATGCCGCCCGAACCCATCATGGCGCCCACGTTGATCAAACTTTCGTAATCAACGGGAATGTCGAGGTTGACTTCGGTAACACAGCCTCCCGAAGGGCCACCCATCTGCACTGCCTTGAAGCGCTTGCCATTGGCGATGCCGCCGGCAATTTTATAGATGATGTCGCGAATGGAAGTTCCCATGGGAATCTCAACCAATCCTGTGGTGGCTATCTTGCCCGAAAGAGCAAACACCTTGGTGCCTTTACTGGTAGGGGTGCCCATGGCAGCAAACCAATCGGCGCCCTTGTTGATGATAGTCGGCAGATTGGCCAATGTTTCCACATTATTTATAATAGTGGGTTTGCCAAAGAGTCCGCTCACGGCCGGGAATGGCGGGCGGGGCCTTGGCATGCCGCGTTTGCCTTCGATGCTGTGGATGAGGGCCGTTTCCTCACCGCAAACAAAAGCTCCGGCGCCTTTTTTGATAACAATATCGAGGCTGATTCCGGTCCCAAAGATGTCTTTACCCAGCAGGCCGTATTCTTTAGCCTTGTCGATGGCAATTACAAGACGCTCGATGGCGAGGGGATACTCGGCCCTTATGTAGATATATGCTTTGGTGGCTCCGATGGCGTAAGCGGCAATCATCATGCCCTCGAGCAGGCGATGCGGGTCGCCTTCGATAACGGCGCGGTCCATAAAAGCACCGGGGTCGCCTTCGTCGGCATTGCAAATCAGGTATTTCTGGTTGGCTTCGGTGCCTAAGGCAAACTTCCATTTTTTACCAGTTGGGAAACCTCCGCCGCCGCGTCCGCGCAAGCCGCTTTTCTCCACAAAATCGCACAATTCGCTTCGGGTGAACACCTTAAGTGTATTCAGATAAGCTTTGTAGCCACCGCGTGCAATGTATTCTTCGATGCTTACCGGGTCGATAATGCCGCAGTTTTCGAGCACGATGCGCACCTGAGGTTTAAAGAAAGGGTGTTCGTTGATGTCGTTCACCCCTGTCCAGGCTTCCTGACCATCCTGCGAAGCAAACTGGCCCAGAATGTTTTGTTCGGGCAGCTGTCCTTCGAAAACCTGCGTGAGGAGTGCTTCTACCTTGTCGCCTGTAACTTTTTCGAACGAAATGCGTTTTTTGCCGGGTAGCTTGATGTCCAGCAAAGGCTCGCTCGAGCAAAGTCCGATACATCCAACCGGAACTACTTGTGCTTCAATCTTGTTATTCTCGAGCCAGGTTTTCGTTTTTGCCATGGTTTCGGCAGCTCCGGCGCCAAGGCCGCATGTGCCTGCACCGACAAAGATGACCGGTCGGGCGTTTTCTTCGTGCCTGATAAAGCGAAGTTTGCGCTCGGTGTCGGGAGTAAGTTTTGAACGCTCGCTTATTTTGAGGGCGTTCTCGATGAGGTATGTCTTGTCTGCTGTCATGGTCAGGCCTCCCTGTTACGATAGTTTTCGATGATGTTTTTCAGCGATTCGGTGGTTACCTTGGCGTGGAATTCGCCGTTGATGCTAATTACCGGAGCCAGACCGCAGGCGCCAATACAGGCCACTACCTCCATGCTGAACATTTTGTCGCGCGAGGTTTGTCCCGATTTGATTTTCAGCAGCTTCTCGAGCTCGTCGAGCACTGTGGCCGAACCCAATACGTGGCAGGCCGTGCCGCGGCACACCTGGATGTGGTATTTGCCGGGCTGGGTAAACCTGAACTGATTGTAAAATGTGGCAACCCCAAAGATCTTGCTGGCCGGCATATTGAGGTGCTTGCCCACCTCAATCACCGATTCCTCCGACAAATAGCCCATCTTGTCCTGCACCTGCTGGAGTATGGGGATGAGGCTGTCGTGGCCGGCACCGGGATATTGTTTCAAAATTTCTTTAACTGCTTCGCTCATGGCTTGGTTAGCGTTGAATGTGCAAATAGTATATGCGTTCGTTAAGCATTGGCGGCTTCGGCCTTTTTGTTGAGGATGCGTTCGATTTCGGGGAGCAGTCGCGAACGGTCAACCGGCTTGCGGATGAAACCATCGACAGGTACCCAAACCGAGCGGCCGTCTTCGGCGCGGTAGTCAATACCGGCGTTTCCTGTAACGATATCGCGGATCAGGATCACCTGCAGCTCCTTGTAATTAGGGTCGTTGCGGAATTCGCGCGCCATGGCCTGAACACTGGGCTTGGTGGTCATCAGCACTTCGATGGATGTTTCCATCAGCGTTGCGGTACCCCTAAGCTCAGGATCGTCAACAAATTCCTTTGCCAGCTCGAAACCCTCGTACTGGGTGGTCATCATCACGTCGAGAATGGCCAGATCGGGCCGTTCGCGGCGGGCAATTTCCAAACCTTCCTGCTTGTTGTAGGCGGTTAGCACTTCATAACCTTCGTGGGTGAGCATGGGCTCAAGGACGTTGATCACATCCATGTCGTCGTCAACTACGAGAATCTTTGCCTTTTTCATTGTTGTATCTTTTTGGTGTTAATGTGAAATTTCTAACAATCACGATACAAAAATATACCTACTTATGGGTATGGAAAAGGTATATTGTTACTGTTTTCACAATAGAAATATTGCGGACTGACGAAGGGGGAATTGCGTTTTTACGCAAAGCGATTGCGTGATTACGCAATCAATGTTAGAATAGAAATGATAATCAGATGTCAATCAGCCCGTTGCGAAGTGCATAGGCGAGCAGGGCAACGGTGTTTTTGGTATTGGTTTTCGACATCAGGTTCGACTTGTGTCCAACCACGGTGCGTTCGCTAACAAACAAGCGGTCGGCTATTTCCTTGTTGCTCAAGCCTTCAGCTAAAAGTTGCAGTACATCCAGCTCCCGCCGGGTGAGTGCCATGCCTTCGGCCGACGGCTTTTCTTCTTTTTTGTCGTCCTTAACAACGCTGCGGGTGAAGTAGTCCCAAAGCTCCTCACTGTAATAGGTCTTGCCGTTGTAAACAGCCTGAAGCGCACGCTCGAGCACTTCTTTCCTGATATTTTTTATCAGAAAACCCTTGACTCCGGCCTCTATCATGCTCTGTATGTAGGCATCATCCTTAAACATGGTGAGGGCGATAATCTTCAAATCGGGATTGATCTCCAGGGCTTTACGTGTGGCTTCGATGCCGTTGAGCACGGGCATCTCAATGTCCATAAGCACGATATCGGTTTCAAGTTCGGGAAGCAGCTTCAGAAACTCTTCTCCGTCGCCGGCTTCGGCCACCACTTTGGCATAACCCATCTTGTTGATCACCATGCGAAGTCCGCTGCGGAAGATTTCGTGGTCGTCAACCACCGTAACCCTGATAACCGGATCCATCGGTTGTTTATTTATTAACAACAAAAGTAAACCATTTAAGCCTTGCACGTCAAAAGACAAAGTTTTTTGCGTGGCCGGCGCTCAATCAATACATTAATTTTGCGCCACCAAACATGCTCATGGACAACGGACTTACAACTTTTCTGAAGAATCTGCGATTGGAGACGGTTACCCTCGAAGGTAAAATCGAACTTGGCAAAGATGTTTATGTGATTCGCCTTGCCAGGCGGCAGAGTTTTCTGCCGGGTCAGGTGGTAGGCCTTAGCCTCGGCGGATTGCCGCCCCGGCTCTACAGCATTGCCAGTGGTCCCGATGATCCTTACATCGAATTGCTTTTCAACATCAAACCTGATGGCTTACTTACGCCCAGACTTGCAAGCCTTAAACCCGGTGATGCATTGAGCGTATCGGCGCCCTTTGGGGCTTTTTTGGGCGATCAAAAGCCGGCCTGGTGGATAGCCGCCGGCACAGGAATAGCCCCTTATCGCGCCATGATGCGCGCCGGACTGGGGCACAACAAAATGCTTATTCACGGCGGCAGGACAGCTGATTCGTTTTATTTCGAAAATGAGATGCTCAGTGCTTTTGGGGAGCGCTACGTTCGTTGCTGCTCGCAGGAAAGCGGTCCAGGATTGTATTCGGGCAGGCTCACAAGCTGGCTAAAAGAACAGCCCCAGATCGACCCGACACTCCTTTATTATTTGTGCGGCAGTGCCGAAATGGTGGTAGAAGTGCGCGACATTCTCATAAGTAAAGGGGTGCCGATTGAACATGTGATGTCGGAAATTTATTTTTAGACGAGGAAAATGGAACAGCAAAAACCAGCACTATTCGGCAAAACCGCCGCCGAAATCCGCGAGATTGCCGCTCAACTCGGTCTTCCGGCTTTTGCGTCGGGCCAGATCGTCGATTGGCTCTACAATAAGCATGTGGACAGCATTGATAAAATGAGTAACCTGTCCAGGCAGGCGCGTGCACTGCTCAGCGAGCATTTTGTGCTTGGCAAGAGTGCTCCGACATCTGTTCAGGTTTCGGCCGATGGCACTAAGAAATATCTCTATCGCAGCGGCACCAACCGCTTTGTGGAGGCGGCATACATTCCCGATGAGGATCGTGCAACGCTGTGCGTTTCGTCGCAGGTGGGCTGCAAAATGGGCTGCCTGTTTTGCATGACGGGCAAACAGGGATTTCAGTCGCAGCTATCGGCGGGCGAAATTCTCAACCAGATCAGCAGTTTGCCCGAGCGCGACAAGCTCACCAACATCGTTTACATGGGCATGGGCGAGCCCCTCGACAATCTTGAAGAAGTGATGCGAAGCCTCGAAATCCTAACGGCCGAATGGGGCTTTGGCATGAGTCCGCGCCGCATTACAGTGTCCACCATTGGCATGATACCGGCCATGAAACATTTCATCGAACATTCAGAATGCCATCTGGCCATCAGCCTTCACAGCCCTTTTCATGACGAAAGGCGCAAGCTAATGCCCATCGAGAATGTTTACCCAGCCGAGGAGGTCATCGAGGTACTGCGAACCTTCGACCTTAGCCGGCAGCGGCGCATCTCGTTCGAATACATTATGTTTAAAGACCTCAACGATACGCCCCGACACGTGAAAGGACTCACAAAACTGCTCAACGGATTACGCTGTCGTATCAATCTCATCCGTTTTCATCCCATTCCCGACACCCCATTGGAAAGCTCTACCGAGCAAACGATTCAGCTATTCAGGGAGGCTTTGGTTAAAAAGGGCATACGCACTACTGTGCGCGCCTCACGCGGGCAGGACATCTTTGCTGCCTGCGGACTGCTCAGCACCAAAGAATTGGTGAAAGTGCAGGCGCCGGATTTTTAATGAAATCAGGCGCCTTTCAATAAAATGAAATTTCATTAAAAATAATTCGGAATTACATAACCGAAATACTTATTTCTGTATTACATTTGTCGAAATTAAGTACTGGTTATCCTAAATAATTCAATACTTAAAGCATAACGCTCAGTAATACAAGCATTAACCAAAAACCATTGCTATGTTGTCGAAATCACAAGCACGCACTTTTTTTCTGGGAGGAACGGCAGTTACTTTTGCCATTTTCCTGGGATTATCGTGGAACTCGTTGGTCAACGAGGTTCCCGCACAAACCAATGCGCATCTTCTTAACGCTGAAGTGGTACGTGGCAAAGCCCTATGGGAGAAGAACAATTGCATGGGCTGTCATACCATTTTTGGCGAAGGAGCCTATTATGCTCCAGAGCTCACCAAGGTATACGAACGCCGGGGTGAGGGATACATCAAGGCTGCATTAATGTCGAAAGTGCCCTGGGCACCGCGCGGTCGCAAAATGGTGGCTTACGGCTTTTCGGAAGAGCAGGCCAACGACCTCGTTGCGTTTCTAAAATGGGCAGGAGAAGTTGATTTGAACGGATTTCCGCCAAAACCCGATGTAAAGCGTTAATAACCAACCAAAACACAAAGTCATGAAATACGAATCACAAAAAGTTGCTTATTGGTTTTTTGCAGCGGCTATCCTATTGCTTTCGTTGCAGATCACCTACGGATTCATCATGGGATTTGCCCGAATGGGCTATGATGGGCTTCATGAGTTTATCCCATTCAATACAGCCCGTGCAACACACACAAACCTTTTGGTTGTTTGGATACTTTTAGGGTTTATGGGGGCAGCCTATTATATTATTCCCGAAGAGGCTCAGCGCGAGCTTGTTGCAGTCAAGCTGGCTTATGCTCAGCTCATTTCCTTTCTTTTAGTGGGAGTTGTTGCCATCATCGGCTACCACCTCAATTATTGGGAAGGTCGCAAGTTTCTGGAGATACCACGACCGCTCGACTGGCTCGTGGTGGTGAATGTGCTGACATTTTTGGGGATCATACTAACGACACTTTATAAAGGAAAGACACGCACCACTACTGCGATGGTATTAGCAATGGGTCTGCTATTTGCTGCCTTGCTTTATTTGCCGGGAATGATCTGGTTTGACAATCAGACCATGGACTCGTTTTTCCGTTGGTGGGTTGTGCATCTGTGGGTCGAAGGTGTTTGGGAGCTCATCATGGGCGGTATTCTCGCATTTCTGCTGATAAAACTTACGGGTGTTGACCGCGAGGTAATTGAAAAGTGGCTGTATGTCATTGTTGGTCTAACCTTCCTATCAGGTGTTCTGGGAACAGGTCACCATTATTACTACATAGGTGTAGGTAAAATTTGGCTCATTGTCGGCGGCATTTTTTCGATGCTTGAGCCACTTGCCTTTTTGGCCATGGCACTGTTTGCAGTAGCGATGTACCGCAAAGGGGAAAAGCGACATCCAAACAAATTGGCGCTATACTGGACTTTGGGTACAGCCATTATGGCATTTACAGGCGCGGGCCTGCTCGGAATGGCCCATACCTTACCCCAGGTTAATATGTACACACACGGAACGCTGGTAACCGCAATGCATGGTCACCTTGCCTTTTGGGGAGCCTACGGGATGATAGTTTTCAGCTTCATCACATTTGCCATGCCCAATCTTACAGGCAGAAGGCTGTATGATACGGTTAACGGACAGCTCGCATTCTGGCTTTCGAATATTGGCATGATTGGCATGACCATGGCATTTGGAGTTGCCGGCGTGGCACAGGTTTATCTTGAGCGAAAAACCGGGCTTGAATTCGGTGCAGTGCAGCAGGAGCTTGAGGTACATTTCTTTGTTCTTGTGCTCACGGCAACCATGTTTGCCACAGGGATTATACTGTATATCATCGAATTTTTCCGGTACGGATCACCTCAGGATGAGGCTATAGGAATGGAAGAAGATTTAAAAACTATTTATTAGCTCCATGTTTGTTTTTTAGGCAGCAGGTCGGCTAGCCGGCCTGTCTGCCCTGTTTTTAAAATGACGATTCGTAATGCCTGATAACACCATACCATTTTATCTGCCTGCGGGCAAGGAAATAGAAGTGTTCGAGCATGCGGCAGCCAATAGGCTACCGGTATTGCTTAAGGGGCCGACAGGCACGGGTAAAACCAGGTTTGTTGAGTATATGGCATGGAAACTGGGGCGTTCTTTCCTCACCATCAGCTGTCACGAAGAAACCTCGGCCACCGACCTTATCGGGCGTTTCATAATAAAGGGCTCCGAGACAGTTTGGCTCGACGGGCCGCTAACTACTGCCGTTAAAAACGGCGCTATTATCTATCTTGATGAGGTAGCCGAGGCCCGTCCAGATGTGATTGTTGCAATTCACCCCTTAACTGATTTCAGAAGACAGCTTTACATCGATAAGCTTGCAGAAACTATAAACGCGCATGATGATTTTTTACTGGTAGCATCATTCAATCCAGGTTATCAAAAAGGGTTTAAAGAGCTTAAACCCTCCACACGGCAACGCTTTGTGGCCATACCTTTTGGTTATCCAACATCCGATGCCGAGCAAAAAATCCTGATTCACGAATCTGGGGTGGAGAGCGAAATTGCCAAACGCCTTGTAGCGATAGGTAGCAAAATTCGCGGGCTTAAGGATCTCGGATTGACTGAGACGGCTTCGACCAGGTTGCTTGTTGATGCTGCAAAGCTTATACAATCGGGTCTGCCAAAGCGTTTGGCAGTAAAATCAGCAGTAATTGAACCGCTAAGCGACGACGATCAGATGATCGAGGCACTCATCGATTTAAGTAATCTGATGATTTGAGTGGACTAATCCCAAAAACGATAGTATGGCACTGGATGAGTTTCTGTTTGCAAAAGCGATTAAAGCACTTAGGGCAGTGCGCCGCCCTGATGCTGCTTTGCAAGGCAGGAGGGTAGAACTTGAAGCGTTGAAACACCGGCTGACTATACTGGCTCGGGCATTTACGGCTCAACCGGTCGAATTATTTCCGGCCGAACGGGAAGGAGGCAGCAAAGGGTTGAGCTGGTTTTTACCATCCCAATTCGATCTCTTTCCCAATAGGTTGCTCAATGAAAAGTTTTACCTTTTTAGGGTGCTGTATCTTTCAGGTCAATACAAGCTTGGTTTGAACTGGTCTTCTCAAACCGATCACAGTGTAGAGCTTTCGCAACGAAAGGCATACGAGACGCATCAAGCCGTACTCAATTATTTGATCGGGGACTATCCGCAAATAGCGATCCTGCATCATGAGTTGACAGAAGCATTGCAGCTGTGCGCTTTAAAAGGCCGAACACCCGATGTGTCATGGCTTTACGGAAGATGGATGAGCGTCAACGACAATAATCTGAACAACCCCAGTATAAACTTTGCAGAAGATTCGAGATGCGGAAACGCACCGAATGATGCACAAACTGTGGTAAAAGCAAAAGCTGTCGAAGAAATCAAACTTGCCCGCATCGATAAGAAGCAGCAGGAAGACTATGTGCTCACCCATAATTTCGAGAAGGTTGAAACTGCCGAGGAGTTTCAGGGAGTGTGGCGCGATTTCGACGGAAGCGATCAGCTCAGCGAGCACCACGATGCACTCGATGAGCTGAATATGCGTTGGGTTGTACGCACCAACGACCCGACACATTCAATCTACCAGGCCGAATTCACTGAAAATACGCTTGTTGCCGAGAGTGAAACTGCTCCGGCATTGAAAAGCTGTTATGTTTACGACGAGTGGGACTATAAGAAAAAGGAATACCATAAGGATTTTTGCAGGATCTACGAGAGACGACCAGAAAAGTACAACAACGGTTTTAGAAATCGCGTGATTGAAGAAAACGTTCAAGTTCTGGAAACCATGCGAAAAATGATTGCAAATGTGAACAACAGACGTTGTCAGGTGCGAAAACAAAGCTCGGGCGAAAACTTTGATCTGGATGCGGTAATCGATGGATATGCTGATTTAGTGGCTGGCAAAACTCCCTCGGAAAAGCTCTATCTCTCCGATCGAAAAATTGATAAGGAACTTTCCATCATGCTACTGCTCGACAATAGCCTGAGTACGGACAGCTATGCGGCAGGGAATAAAGTGATCGAAGTTGAGAAACAGGTTGCCACTTTGTTTGGCGAAATTTTAAACGAAAACAATATTGACTTTGCGATAGCAGGTTTTGGTTCGCAAACCCGCAACCACAGCAATTTTACCTTACTTAAAGGATTTGATGAAAAATGGTCGTCAACGGCCGGTTATACCGGATCGCTTTCACCGGAAGGGTATACCCGCATTGGGGTGGCATTGCGACATGCGGGTGCAAAGCTTTTGCAACGTCAGGCTAAAAACAAGTGGCTGATATTGCTTTCGGACGGAAAACCCAATGATTACGACCGGTATGAGGGGCGTTACGGTATTGCCGATGTGAAGCAGGCGCTAAAGGAACTTCATCAACAGCAAATCAACGTTTTTGCATTTGCTATTGAAGCACAGGCCCGTTACTATTTACCACAAATGTTTGGAGCCTCACATTTTCAGATACTTACCAAACCCAGCGAAATGATGGCGGCACTCGTGAAGCTTTACGCGAAAATCAAGCAGCTATGAAAAGAGTTGCCGCCAACATTGCCTATCCTCCCGGCGGATTGCTGATCTGGATTATCATCATTGTCGAATTAATGACTTTTGGGCTGGCGCTGATCGGATTTGGAATTTCCTCTTTACACGAACGACAAAGCTTTGTCGGGTCGACTAAATTACTTGACCGTAATGCTGGATTTGTCAACACATTGCTACTACTAAGCAGTGGGTTTTTTATGGCCGTTGCGGTGCAAAATGTACGCGAAGGAAAAAATCGACCCGCCAATAGCATGATGTTGATGGCAATGCTTACAGGTACATTATTTGTGTTGATCAAGGGAATAGAATATAACAGCAAGTTGACAGCGGGTATTGGGCTGTATTACAATACTTTTTTCCTCTATTACTGGCTGCTGACAGGTTTTCATCTGGTGCACGTCCTTGCCGGTCTTGTGATTATTGTTGTTGCGATTGTCAATAATTTGAAGGGCAAACTTAGCATGGAAAGCATGGAAGCCACGGCATCCTTTTGGCACATGTGCGATCTCATCTGGCTTGTTCTTTTCCCCCTATTGTACCTTATTCAATGGTAATGGAAAATCATATTCGTCTGCTTATCAGTGTCTTTTTTGTCGTTAGCCTGCTTACACTTGGCGGAGCATTGTTGTTAAAAATTCAAACGAATACCTTGATTGCCAACGGAGCAATACTTGCCTTGGCAGCCTTGAAATTTGTGCTTGTTGGGCTGTTTTTTCTAGAGGCCCGCAGCGCACATATCCTATGGAAGCTCTTCGTCATTGCCTTTCCTGCACTATTATTTATTTGCCTGTATTTGTTTACCTTTTTAGGACGATAATCGGATCGACAATCTGTAATTTTGCCGAAACGGTTCATAAAATGACAGAATTTCGAATTGGTGGCCGCAAAGGCTTTGCCAGCGACAACTGGTCGGGCGTTTCGCCCGACGTGATGGAGGCGCTTCGGGCAGTCAATCACGCTCACCATCCCGCCTATGGCGAAAACGACCCCCTTCTCGAACAGGCGCAGGAGCTGTTCAGGCAACATTTCGGACCTGATAGTCAAACTTTTTTTGTTTACAATGGCACAGGGGCCAATGTGCTGGCCGTGCAGCAGTTATTGCGCTCGTGGGAAGCCGTGGTAGCCCCGCACTCGGCCCACTTGAACGAAGACGAAGGCGGAGCTCCCGAAAAGTTTACCGGTGGCAAAATTCTCACAGTGCACACCGAAGATGGCAAAATATCGCCAAGTGATGTGGAGCCGTTTTTAAACAGCATTGGTTTTCAACATCATGTGCAGCCGCGCCTGATCAGTATTTCGCAGTCCACCGAAAAGGGCACGCTTTACAGCTGCGGGGAAATTGCCGAACTGGCCCGTTTTGCCCATCAAAACAATATGTTTCTGCATGTTGACGGTGCCCGCATTGCCAATGCGGCAGTAGCCATGGATGTGAGCTTCAGGGAAATGATTGTCGACACCGGTGTGGACGTGCTTTCGTTCGGGGGCACCAAAAACGGATTGATGTTTGGCGAAGCTGTGGTATTCCTCAACAAGGAGCTGGCGCGCGGTTTTGAATACAGCCGCAAGCAGGGAATGCAGCTGGCCAGCAAGATGCGGTTTATTCTGGCTCAATTCATCGTTTATCTGGGCAACGGTTTGTGGAAACGCAATGCCGAACAGGCTAATAACATGGCCCGTTTGCTTGCCGATTCGATCGTCTCAGTGCCGGGCATCAGTCTGAGCAGGCCGGTGCAGGCCAATGGCGTGTTTGCTGTCATGCCTAAGAAGCTCATTCCCAGGCTTCAAAAAGAATATTTTTTTCACGTTTGGGACGAAGATACCGGCGAAGTGCGGTTGATGTGTTCGTTTGATACTTCGAGGGAGGATGTTGATGGGTTGGTTCATGCGGCCAGACGTTTAATGCAAAACGTTGATGATCGCTAAAATTGCCAGAAATATGGGTGTCAGAGCTGCTTTTGCTTCAGTCTTATTGCTTATAACGGTGCTATTGCTGCCGGGCTGTAAGGCAGTGAAGAAACTTACGCAGTTTTCCTTGAAATTCAACCAAACAATTATCATTCCATCCACGGTTGGTATTAACCTCCCGTTTAACATCAACACACCGCCCATGGCCACCAATTCGGTGGCCGAATTCGAGCGCAACAATACCAATTCAAGTCTTGTAGAGCGTATCGAATTACGCCAGCTTCGTCTTAAGTTGACCGCGCCTTCTAACTCCGACTTCAGTTTTCTC
This sequence comes from Bacteroidia bacterium, assembly GCA_021287165.1. GTDB lineage: Bacteria > Bacteroidota > Bacteroidia > Bacteroidales > F082 > JALNZU01. The sequence goes on from JAJTAY010000023.1 coordinate 76,688, forward strand.
AACTCGGTGAAAATCTTTCTCTCGGCCGACGGATTGCCCGAAACCCTGGTGGCATGGCGAGAAAATATCCCGGATAATGTGGGTAAAGAGCTTGATCTGCAAACCACCAATGCCGACTTGAAGGCTTATGTCATGAAAGAGCGGATTTCTATGAGGGTGAGCACAGTTACAGACAAGCTCATTGCTTCGGAACACCATATTGACCTTGAGGCTACATTTTTTGTGGATGCAAGGCTGTTGGGGCTATAAATTTTTTGCCTCTACCGGCATTGTATTAAACCTATCCCAAAGCTGCCTGTCTTTTATTCAAAACTGTCAGAACATATCCTTATGGCTATTCCAACAACCAGAACCAAAGAGCGGGCTTTGGTCAGCATCGACATCAATTTGTGCACCGGCTGTGGCAATTGTGCAGAAGTGTGCAAGGATTTCGGCCTTGAGATACGCGACGATAAAGCAGTTTTGAGCAATAACCCATTGTTCGGCTGCGTGGCCTGTGGTCATTGTATGGCTGTTTGTCCCACGGGTGCAATCACGGTCACAGGCAGATTTCTTAGCCAGGATGATCTTTTCCCGCTGCCTGCCAAAGAAAATGCCGCCGGCTATTCCGAACTGCTTCATTTGCTGCAGCGACGACGCAGCATCAGGGAGTTTGCCGACAGGAATGTAGATATCGGCCTTGTAAATCAGATTCTTGATGCCGCCGCAACGGCGCCTATGGGTATTCCGCCTTCCGATGTTAATGTCAATGTCTGGTTGGGCAAAGAAAAGTCGAGAGCTTTTGCCGCCGATTTTTCGGCTTACCTGAGCGGAATGAAGTATATGACTTCACCCTTGTTCCTAACACTTATGCGACCTTTCTGGGGAAAAGCCAACGACGAGATGTTTCGTGCCTTTGTCAGTCCCTTGTTCAGGGTATTCACCGATGAGTTTGCCCATGGCAACAACTAAATAAACTACGACGCTCCGCTGTTGATGTATTTTTACGGCTCGCCCTATACCGATCCGGCCGATCCTATTGTGGCCGCCACCTACGCCATGATTGCCGGCGAATCGCTCGGGCTGGGCTCATGCATGCTGGGTGCTGTGCATCCGTTCATTCAAAATGGACCAAAGGCGGCTGCTTTCCGGAAAAAACACCATATCAAATACAAAAGCAGGGAAGGAATTTTTGTGGCTTTCGGCTATCCTTCGGTCAAATATGCCAAAGGCCTGAAAAGATCGTTCGCCTCTTTTCATATTTCCTGATTGAGGACATTAACCGTTGTAACCATGATTCCTGAAAATCACAGCGCAAAATGCACCCTCAGGCCTTGGCGCCTCAGCGATCTTGACAGCCTTGTGCGCTATGCCAATAATCCGCGTGTGGCGGCCAACCTGACTGATCAGTTTCCAAGCCCTTACAGCCGGGTCGATGGGGAGGCATTTATCAATGCGGTTTCGGAGGACAATCCTGTCCGCGTGATGGCCATCGATGTCGATGGAGAGGCTGTGGGTGCAATAGGTGTTTTTCCGCAAAGCGACGTGCACCGGCTCAATGCCGAGATGGGCTATTGGCTCGCCGAACCTTTTTGGGGCAGGGGGATTGTTTCATCGGCAGTAAACCAGATGGTTCAATACGCTTTTGCCAATTTCGGGATCAACCGCATTTTTGCCCGCCCTTTCGGAACAAATCGTGCCTCGCAGCGGGTGCTCGAAAAGAATGGTTTTGTGCTTGAGGCTCGCTTCAAGGAAGCACTGATCAAAAATGAGGTTTTGCTGGATGAACTCATTTACGCTATCCGAAGAACAAAACCCTAAGTTTCGTTGAAAGTCTGGCGCCATTTACATGGCTTAAAAACCCTTAAATCAGTTTTTTGCGGACAGGGATATTGGATAGCCAAAATGGTTTTTCATTTTTTTAGTACGGAGCGCGTTGATGCTGCCAGCCAATCGCCTTACTTTTGCCGGCCCAACGACGGTTTGATGAAACGTACGCTGCTTGCCTTGGTTTTTATTCTCTCCTTTGTGTTATCGGCTTGTAATCGTCCTGAGCCGCCTGTAGAGAGTTTGCAGCGTTACCGCATTATGCCGGCCACGGAAATTTACAAAAACCTTGAACAGCGGCTTATCCGCGAGCGCTACCGTCAGCTCGACAGCCTTTTTGAAAAGCTTCACCGCAACGAAGGACTCAACGGGGTTGTGCTTTACACTGAAAAGGGAAGGTTGATTTACGAAAAAGCTTTTGGATACGAAGATCCACAGCGCAAGCGTGGGCCGCTTACCCCTGGCAGCCTCTTCGAGCTGGCATCGGTTTCCAAACAATTTACCGCCACGGCAGTTTTAATGCTTTACGAACAGGGCCTGGTGGATCTGGATACCGATATCAGGCAGTATATAAAAGAGTGGCCTTATATCGGAGTCACCGTCCGGCACCTGCTCACGCACAGATCGGGCATGCCGCGTTACGAGTATGTTGCTGATGAATTTTGGCCCGACAAGACCAAGCCGCTGACCAACGAGCGCATGATTCGCCTGTTTGCGAGCCACAGACCCGCGCCCTATTTTCCGCCCGGTAACGGTTTCAACTATTGTAATACCAATTATGCACTGCTGGCCAGCATTGTTGAGCGCGTGAGCGGCTTGCCCTTCGATGTGTATATGCGCGAAAGGTTGTTCGGGCCCGCACGGATGTATAAGGCGGGCATATACCGTATGCCTTCCGAAGAGCAGCTCGTCGAATTCAGGCAGGATGTGGTGCCGGGCTACGATGTGCGCCGGAGAGGCTTGCAGCGCGTACCCGAGGATTACCTCAACGGCGTGATGGGCGATAAAATCATGCACGCCACCGCCCGCGACCTATATCAGTTTCATGTAGCGCTGGGCAACGGAATACTGCTCAAGCCCGAAACACTTCAGCAAGCCTACAGCCCCGGAAGCCCAAAGCGCCGAATCAGCGACAACTATGGCTTTGGCTGGCGCATCAAGGCCGGTGCCGACAGCACCGTATATCACTACGGCTGGTGGAAGGGTTTTCGCACCTATTTCCTGCGCGACCTCAAAAACGACCGCGTGATGATTGTGCTTACCAATAAATCCTCAGGCCCTGGTTCAAATTATTACTGGCGCGTAATCGAAGATATGCGGGTGGTGTTTCCCGATGCCAGCGCCAACCACAGCCAGTTTTGGCGCGAGTGGAGGTAGAGAGGCGGGGTTGCCGGGCATTTGTTGCCAGGTTGCTGGTTACGGAAACTTTATAATTCATGATTTAATGATTTGAAATTACGAAAATCCAGACCTGCCCTGGCGGGTTCAAATGCCTGTAAAACAGGTAATAAATTTAATAGTCGATCCACTGAAGGCGTGGTCGCATGTTTTTCGAGAGTATTTTTAGGATACAAATAAGGCAGTAGACGCCGGTTGTTTAAACCAGCCTTTTGCAGGAGATAAAGTGTAACTTCACTTATTCGTTCACCACCAGCTTGAAGCCAACGCCGTGCACGTTCATGAGCTCAACATTGGGGTCGGGCTTGAAATATTTGCGCAGCTTGGTGATGTAAACATCCATCGAGCGAGCATTGAAATAGCTGTCGTCGTACCAGATCTTGTTGAGGGCCACCGACCGGTCGAGCACACGGTTCATGTTTTCGCAAAGCAGGCGCAGAAGTTCCGATTCTTTTGAGGTGAGCTTGTTTTCCTCGCCATTGTCGAGGGTGAGCAGCTGCCGGTTGTAGTCGAAGGTGAACCGCCCTACCTTGAAAACGGTGGGCTTCACGGTGTCTTCGGCTGAGCGGCGGATGATGGCCTTGATGCGTAGCAGCAGCTCTTCCATACTGAAGGGCTTGGTCATATAGTCGTCGGCTCCCAGCTCAAAACCTTTGAGTTTGTCTTCCTGAAGGGCTTTAGCCGTAAGAAAGAGCATGGGCACTTTTTTATCCATCTTCCTGATCTCGGTTGCCAGGGTAAAACCGTCCATCACGGGCATCATCACATCGAGAATGCAGAAATTGAAGTCGTCGCGCTTGAATTTTTCGAGGGCTTCGCTGCCATCGCTACACAGCGTGGTGGGCAGGCCTTTGGCATCGAGGTAGGCTTTCAGAATGGTGCCAAGGTTTTTGTCGTCTTCGGCGAGCAGCACTTTGATCTGGTTTTCCATGACTTCGGGTATTATGAATGAAACAATGGTAATCTAATGTAAAAAGTTGATCCTTTTTTTAGTTCGCTGTTCACACCCACCATGCCGCCAAGCTTTTCGGCCACAGCCTTCACATAACTCAGTCCAAGGCCAAAGCCTTTTACATTGTGCACATTGCCAGTGGGAACACGGTAAAGTTTTTCAAAAATACGTTTTTGATTCGATTTACTGATGCCAATGCCGTTGTCCTGCACACTGATTTCAACGGCATTTGGGATGTTGCGGCTTCGCACCACCACCTGTGGGGCTTCTTCGGTATACTTCAGCGCATTATCCAGCAGGTTGAGCATCACATTGGTAAGGTGCACCTTGTCGCCCAAAACCTCGGCATTATCGGCCTTGAGTTCCATGAAGATATGGCCGTTGCGCGATTTGGCCATCAGCTGTTTGCTGGCTACGGCCTGACGAAGCACTTCGTGAAGATCAACCCTGTCCTTGCGCAGCGTGAGCTCGCCTTTCTCCATAACCGCCGATTGTAGCACCTGTTCGGCCATGGCGCCAAGGCGTTTGTTTTCCTCGTCGATCATGTTGATATAGACGTTGTAGAGGGCCTCCGATTTTTGTATGTCGTTGTCCCTGAGTGCTTCACACGCTAGTGCGATGGTCGAAATGGGCGTCTTGAATTCGTGCGTCATATTGTTCACGAAATCGTTTTTCATTTCCGAAAGCTGCTTCTGCCTGAAGATGGTGAAGATGGTTGCGGCAAAGGCCAGAATGATGATAACCACAAAAATACCAGAGAGCACAAAAAGGTCACTGAGCTGGCCGATGATGAATCGTTTTTCGTGAGGGAAGTAGATCAGTAGTTTATCTGCATACTGACTTGGAGTAATGGTGGGATACATATCGAAAGCAAAGGCCTCCTCGAGAAGTTTTTGCGGATAACGTCCGGTTTTCTGAAACAACAAGGCATTGCGCGTGGGGCTGTATATGCCCAGCTCGTATTCGGTGTCGATGCCGCTGCGCCTAAGTTCAGCTTTCACGAGCGAGTCGATGCGCACCGGCTCGGCAGATCTGCCTCCTTTTTCTTCCGAATAGCCAAGCATCATATCCTGAAGCATTTCCTGTGCAATGAGCACCCGGCGCATAAAATTGCTGTATTCCTCGGCGGTCATGGGTCGCTGCAGCTCTTCCATCATGCTTTTGCTGATCGAATCGTAGGCCGACATGATGCCCGAACGGCGGCTCATCACACTCATGTGATGCTCGTATTGCCGTTTGAGCTCTTCTTTTTCGAGCCGCATCACCACCTGCTGCATCACCTGGTTCACGTCGCGAACAAATGTGCCCTCTTTCACCTTAACAGCCTCGCCCACAAGATAGAGTTGAATGCCCAACATACCAAGCAGGGCTACCGTCATGGACACAATAATGAATACAATCAGCTTACGGTTCATGACGCAAAAGTATTCATCTATTAGCTGAAAAACAGATAGTTAACATATCTTAACAAGCATTAGCGTTCCTTAACAAGCCGGCGTGGCAACCGCTGTTATTTTTGCATTGTAGCTCAACAAAACAAAAGGATAGTTGCAGTAAACACTTCACTATCATTGTGCGTTGAAGGTTTTCATAAATTTTGGTTTTTGGTTCGGAGAAACAGTCGCACCCAGCGGCTGTTTCTTTTTTTTCAGATGCCTTTGAGGGGTTTGTGCCGGCAGACAAATTTCCAATACTTTTGCCCAATACCAAAATTTTTACAACATGCTGCAAATCAAGCTCGATCTCGAACAGGTTTACGGATTTATCCCAAAAGAGAAGATTTTGTCATTCGAAAAGCCGGTGGCAAGTGCCTACCGACACATCTACCATAAAACCGGCCCGGGCAACGATTTTCTCGGATGGGTCGACCTGCCTTCGGACATTTCCGACCAATTTACAGCCCAAATTATCGACCATGCAGCTGAACTACAATCCAAATCGGAAGTTTTTGTGGTGGTTGGTATCGGCGGTTCCTACCTCGGAGCGAGGGCAGTCATCGAAGCCTTGCAGCATCATTTTGCCCCCATGGGTTTTACAAGCGGAAAACCACTCGTGGTTTATGCCGGACAAAACATCAGCGAAGACTACATGACTGATCTGCTCGACCTGCTCGATCGCAAGGACTACAGCATGGCGGTGATTTCGAAAAGTGGCACCACCACCGAGCCGGCCATCGCCTTTCGCATCCTCAAAGCCCATATTGAAAAGAAATACGGCCTTTTAGAAGCACGCAAACGCATAGTGGCCATCACCGACAAAAGCCGGGGAGCGCTCAAGCAACTGGCCGACAGTGAAGGCTATGCCAGCTATGTGGTGCCCGACGATGTGGGTGGCCGCTACTCGGTGCTCACGCCTGTGGGTTTACTGCCCGTCGCTGTGGCGGGTGCCGACATCAAGGCGCTGGTCGAAGGTGCCCGCATGGTAGAAAATTACAGCCGTGCGGCAAGCAACATACACGGCAATCCCATCGCCATGTATGCAGCCACCCGCCAGGCATTGTACCAGGCAGGCAAAACCGTGGAGGTGATGGTCAACTACGAACCCCGTCTTTTCTATTTTACTGAATGGTTCAAGCAGCTTTACGGCGAAAGCGAAGGCAAAGAGAACAAGGGGATTTTTCCCGCCGGCGTCGGTTTTACCACCGATCTGCACTCGCTGGGGCAATATATACAGGAAGGCCTGCGCATGATGTTCGAAACCATCGTCACGGTCGACAAACCCAAAAGTCAGCTGGCCGTTCCCGATGCCAACACCGATCTCGACCAGCTTAATTACATCGCCGGCAAGCGTTTGCACGAAGTGAACCGCATGGCCGAGCTTGGCACCATATTGGCCCATGTGGACGGAGGCGTGCCCAACATACGCATTCGAATTCCTGAAATCAATGCCTACAACCTTGGTCAGCTCATCTACTTCTTCGAAATGGGTTGTGCGCTGAGCGGTTATATGCTTGGTGTAAATCCCTTCGACCAGCCCGGCGTGGAGGCCTACAAAAAGAATATGTTTGCGCTGCTCGGCAAAAAAGGTTTCGAAGAGCAGACGGCCACGCTGCGCAGAAGGCTGGGAATATGATTGCTTTGTGTTTCATATTCCGGAGGGTTCATTTCCTGATCTTTCTGCTTGTTGCTGGTCAGGGCTTTCAATCCTGTTCACCAAAACCCGAACCCATGACGCAGCATCCGCATTTACTGCCCGGATTGTGGGAAAGCACGGGCAACACCAGGCTTTATGAGGAATGGTGGATCATCGACGACAGCACTCTTTCAGGTAAGTCGTTCAGCATCAACGGCAACGACACCCTGATGCTCGAAACCATGGAGCTCAGGCAGATGAGAGGAAATTGGATCTATCAGGCTTTGGTTGCCGGCCAGAACCAGGGGAAAACCGTCCGGTTTCCGATGACAGACGCAATAGATGCCATGGTTTTCGAAAATGAGGAGCACGACTACCCTAACCGCATCATCTACAAGCTCGAAGCTGATACCTTGCTTTATGCCCGCACCGAAAATTTGGCCGGTAACAAAGTCAAAGAGTTCAGGTTCAGAAAGATTGGTTGTACGCGGTTTTAGTTCCGCATTTATTCCCGAATGCTAATGGACGAATTTCGTTTTCTTGATTTGGTTAAACGCCGTCAGAGCGTCAGAAAATACGATGCCAGGGCGGTGGAAGACGAAAAGCTACGGCTTTGCCTCGAGGCAGCCCGTCTGGCCCCTTCGGCCAGCAATTCGCAACCCTGGACTTTTGTGGTGGCTAACGAGCCCGCTCTGGTCAGATCGTTGGGTGAGGCCTGCCGTGGTCCGTTGGGCACGTTCAACCGATTTGCCATCACAGCACCGGTGATTGTAACCATGGTGCTCGAAAAACCAAAGGTTATCACCGAAATGGGCGGAAGGGTAAAAAACAAGGAGTACCCACTAATTGACATTGGCATAGCCGCTGAGCATTTTTGCCTTCAGGCCGAAGCACTTGGCCTGGGAACCTGTATGATCGGCTGGTTGGACGAATCCGGGGTGAAAACCTTGCTTAATGTTCCCGAAAATAAAACCATAGGCTTGCTCATCACCCTGGGTTATGCACCGGAGGATTACCCCATGCGCAAAAAAGTGCGTAAATCGTTTGACGAAGTTGTCGCCTACAACAGATATCCGAGGCGTTAAGCCCTCAACGGTGCCCGACCGGAAGGCTACCCGCTGATGATTATCTCCGTCAGGTGAACTTGAATTCCTCCACTGGTTTTGGTTGCAGAATCCGGTCAAAAGGACTAAAGGAGGTCTTTTGTTATTTTTGTTTGCGAAGGAGTGATTATGGGCAGAAAAATCATCAAAAGCGAACGTATTCCCATCAGCTTGTGGCTCGACGAAATGGAGGAGGGTGCACTGAAACAGGCACGCAATCTGGCCAATCTGCCCTTTGCTTTTCGTCATGTGGCCATCATGCCCGATTGCCACGAAGGCTACGGCATGCCTATTGGTGGGGTGCTTGCCACGGCCAGTGTCATTATCCCCAATGCCGTAGGGGTCGACATTGGTTGCGGCATGTGTGCCGTGAAAACCGATTTGGAGGAAATTGACCGCAACACACTAAAACAAGTAGTCGGACAACTCAAGCAAATTATACCTCTGGGTTTTGTACATCACAAAAAACCTCAGGATGAGGCGCTTATGCCTGAGAGCTACGATTTGAGACGCTTTCCGGTTACCCAACGCGAATACCAAAGTGCCTTGCATCAGCTGGGAACGCTTGGCGGAGGAAATCATTTCATTGAGTTCCAAAAAGGCAGCGATGGCTACATCTGGATAATGATACACTCGGGTAGCCGCAACATCGGCAAGCAGGTGGCTGACCATTACAACCGGCTGGCAGGCAAGCTCAACGAGCAATGGGGGCTGCCTCAATACAAACAGCAACAGCTGGCCTACCTGCCGGTTGATTCCGATGAGGGGCAGGCCTACATTGGCGAAATGCGCTATTGCATCGACTTTGCCCTGGCCAACCGCCAACTGATGATGCAGCGCTGTCTTGAGGTGCTCAACGAGCATACGGGAGCCGGTGCCCTGCCGTTTGAAGGTCACGACATGATCAACATTGCCCACAATTACGCCGCAAGCGAAATGCATTACGGCAAGGAGGTTTGGGTGCACCGCAAGGGTGCCACCAAAGCAGGCAAAAACCAGCTGGGCATCATCCCTGGCAGTCAGGGCACTAAGAGTTATATTGTACGTGGCAAAGGCAATCCGGAAAGTTTTGAAAGCTGCAGCCACGGGGCAGGCCGGCTGATGGGCCGCAATGAGGCCCTGCGAAAACTCAATCTGGAGGAAGAGCGCAAAAAGCTGGAAGCCAAAGGCATACTGCATAGCCTTCATGCGAAGCGCGACCTCGACGAAGCTTCAAGTTGCTACAAAAACATCGATCTTGTTATGGAACAGCAAAAAGATCTGGTCGATGTGGCGCTATACCTCGAGCCCCTTGCCGTCATTAAGGGATGAGTCGTTGCCCGGCAAAAACCGGCAGCAATTAATTAGCCCTCATTCAGTTACTCTTCGGCAAGCTGGCCAAACTTAGCAGAGCGGCAGCGCTGCTGCCGGCTCGAGCAATAGGCTTACCTTTGCAGCATGAAACAGATCGAAATCATGTCGCCGGTGGGCTCGCGCGAGTCGCTGATCGCAGCCTTGCAAGCCGGGGCCGGTTCGGTTTATTTTGGCGTGGGCAAGCTCAATATGCGCTCACGCTCCACCCAAAACTTTGGCCTCGACGACCTCGACGAGATCGCAGCACTTTGCAACGAGAAAGGGGTGCGCACCTACCTTACGGTGAACAGTGTAATCTTCGACGAAGAATTTGCCGAGATGCGCCAACTGGTAGAGCGAGCAAAAATGGTCGGTATCAGTGCGGTCATTGCTTCCGATCTGGCTGTAATACAATATGTTCACAGTCTGGGGATGCCTGTGCATATGTCCACCCAAAGCAATATCACCAACACCGAGGCCGTCCGATTCTGGTCGCGCTATGCCGATGTAATGGTAACGGCCCGCGAGCTCAGCCTCGACCAGGTGAAAGTGATCACCCAAAACATTGAACAACAGCAGATCAAAGGTCCGTCGGGCGAGCTGGTGCGCATCGAAATCTTTGTTCACGGAGCATTGTGCATGGCTATTTCGGGCAAATGCTACCTCAGCCTCGACACCCTTGGCTCGTCGGCCAACCGGGGTGCTTGCCTGCAACCGTGCCGAAGGGCTTACAGCGTGCGCGACCGCGACAACGAGGTGGAACTGGAAGTGGACAACGAATACATCATGTCGCCCAAAGATCTGAATACCATCACCTTCCTTGATAAAATCCTCGATGCCGGTGTGCAGGTGCTCAAGATAGAGGGCCGTGGACGCTCGCCTGAATATGTCAAAGTGGTAACGGAGATTTACCGCGAGGCAGTGGCTGCCATCCAGTCGGGCGATTACACCCCCGGGCGCATTGAACAATGGAACGCGCGCCTGGCTTCGGTTTACAACCGCGGTTTCTGGGATGGCTATTACCTTGGGCGCCGCATGGGCGAATGGTCGAAAACACACGGCAGCGAGGCCACCGAACGAAAGATTTATGTGGGTCGCATCGAAAACTATTTCTCAAAAATCGGCGTGGCCGAAGTGCGCATGGACAGTCACGACCTGATCACTGGCGATAAGGTGTATATCATCGGCCCAACCACAGGGGTCGTCGAATCGCACCTCAGCGAAATCAGGGTAGAGCTCCGGTCCGTCGAAAAAACGATAAAGGGCGAGCACTGCTCCATTCCGGTGCCCTCGGCTGTACGCACAGGTGATAAGGTTTATAAAGTGGTTACAAACGAACAAAACGCGACAGCCATTGCATTGGGTAAAGCCTGATATCCAAGATCGTAGCAAATGAACCCCCAATTAACCAGCTAATGACCGAACATTGCCGCCCGCAAGGCGTTTTATCAGTTGTTAACAGCTCCGAGGCGCTGAAAATGCTATCTTTGCAACCCTATTTAAAAACATTCTAAATAAGCTGACCCATGGCTACCGACAGCAACGAAATTCTGGAACAAGTCACACAAAGCGAATACAAATACGGCTTTTACACCGACATCGAAACCGAGTTTGCTCCCAAAGGCCTGGATGAGAATACTATACGATACATTTCGGCCAAAAAGGAAGAGCCCGAATGGATGCTCGAATTTCGCCTGAAAGCTTTCAGGCACTGGCAGCAATTGCCAGAACCCGAATGGGCACACCTGCACTATCCAAAGATTGACTATCAGGACGCCTACTATTATGCAGCGCCCAAGCCAAAAAAGGAATTGCAGAGCCTCGACGAGGTTGATCCCGAACTGCTCGAAACATTCAATAAGCTGGGCATTTCGCTCGAAGAGCAAAAGCGCCTGGCCGGTGTGGCCGTGGATGCGGTGATCGACAGCGTTTCGGTGAAGACGACTTTTCAGGACACCCTCGCCAAGCACGGCATCATCTTCTGCAGCTTCAGCGAGGCCGTGCGCAATCACCCCGAGCTGGTGCGCAAATACATGGGAACGGTGGTTCCCTACACCGACAACTTTTTTGCCGCCCTCAACTCGGCCGTTTTCTCCGATGGCTCGTTCGTTTATATCCCCAAAGGCGTTCGCTGCCCCCTCGAACTCAGCACCTATTTCCGCATCAATGCCGCCAATACCGGACAGTTTGAGCGCACCCTCATTGTGGCAGACGAAGGCAGCTATGTGAGCTATATGGAAGGCTGCACCGCTCCGATGCGTGACGAAAATCAGTTGCATGCCGCCATCGTGGAGATTATTACCCTCGACAATGCCGAAGTGAAATACAGCACCGTACAAAACTGGTACCCTGGCGACAAGGATGGCAATGGCGGCATTTACAACTTTGTAACCAAACGCGGGCTTTGCAAGGGTCGCAACTCTAAAATATCCTGGACGCAGGTGGAAACCGGCTCGGCCATCACCTGGAAATACCCCAGCTGTGTGCTCATGGGCGACAACTCGGTGGGCGAGTTCTATTCGGTGGCCGTTACCAATCACTTCCAGCAGGCCGACACCGGTACCAAGATGATCCACATAGGCAAAAACACCCGAAGCACCATTATCAGCAAGGGCATCTCGGCCGGCAGGAGCAACAACAGCTACCGCGGTCTGGTGAAAATTCTTCCAGGAGCGACCAATGCCCGCAATTTCTCGCAGTGCGACTCATTGCTGTTGGGCGACCAGTGCGGAGCACACACTTTCCCTTACATCGAAGCCAAAAACGAATCGAGCATAGTGGAGCACGAAGCCACTACCAGCAAAATCAGCGAAGACCAGCTGTTCTATTGCAACCAGCGCGGCATCGACACTGAAAAAGCCATTGGCCTCATCGTAAACGGCTACGCTAAGGAAGTACTCAACAAACTGCCCATGGAGTTTGCCGTCGAGGCGCAGAAATTGCTCAGCATATCCCTTGAAGGCAGCGTGGGCTAAAAGTTAATAATCAAATAATTGAATATCAAACGATAAAATTTCAGACAATGCTTCTCAACATAAAAAACCTGCATGTGGCCATTGATGGAAAAGAAATCATCAAAGGTCTGAACCTTGGTATCAATTACGGCGAAGTGCACGCCATCATGGGTCCCAACGGCACAGGAAAAAGCACGCTGGCAGCAGCCATTACCGGACGCGAAGGCTATGAAATCACCGAAGGCGAAATCTGGTACAAGGGCGAAAACATCGTGGAGATGGAGCCCGACGAACGCGCCAACAAAGGCATCTTCCTGAGCTTTCAGTATCCCGTGGAAATTCCGGGAGTTAGCATGACCAATTTTATGCGCACCGCCGTCAACGCCAAACGCGAATACAACGGACAAGCGCCCATCAGCGCAGCCGAATTCCTGAAGCTGATGGAAGAAAAGAAAAAGCTCGTCGATATGCATGCCAAACTCACCAACCGCTCGGTGAACGAAGGCTTTTCGGGTGGCGAGAAAAAACGCAACGAAATTTTCCAGATGGCCATGCTCGAACCTACCCTGGCAATTCTCGACGAAACCGATTCGGGCCTCGACATCGACGCCCTTAAAATTGTGGCCCGCGGAGTAAATCAGCTGCGCTCGGACAAAAACGCCTTCCTCATCATCACCCACTACCAGCGCCTGCTCGAATACATCGTGCCCGACTTTGTGCATGTGCTCTACGATGGACGTATTGTAAAATCGGGCGGCAAAAACCTGGCCCTCGAACTGGAAGAAAAAGGCTACGAATGGCTCAAGGAATATAGCCTGGCCTGAAATGCTTAATCGACAATCCTATGGCAAATATCGTTGAACAACATACCCTGCCCCTCGACGAGCTGCTCATGCAGCAGTTTCGTGAGCAGCGCAGCCTTATCACGGCACACGACCTGCCTGCAATTACATCATTGCGCGACAAACATTTTGCCGATTTCGAACAAAATGGTTTTCCACACAACCAACTTGAGAAATGGCGCTTTTCGCGCATTACCGACCTTCTCGACGAAACTTTTGAACACAGCCTTCAGCCTGAAGATGTGAAAAATAAAAACCTCAGCGAGATGTTTCGCTGCGAGGTCCATAACTTTAATACAGAGATCATTTCGGTGCTCAACGGCTGGTATTACGATACCAACGGAGGCTATCACGTGAGCGAAGAGGGCGTGATTGTTTCGGGCCTTCGTACCGCTATGAAACAGTTTCCTGACCTGGTGGAAAAGCATTTTGGCACCATTGCCAACAGCGAGCACAATACTTTTGTGAGCATTAACACTGCACTGGTTCAGGACGGCGTTTTCATTTACGTGCCCGACAACGTGCAGGTGCCCAGGACCTTGCAGATACTAAAACTCATCGACCGCACAGGTCCGCATTTTGTGCAAAACCGCAACCTTATCGTCATTGGTCGCAACAGCCACCTTAGCCTGATGCATTGCGACGACTCAATAAATCACCACACCAGCCTCATCAATACCGTTACCGAAGTACTGGTTCAGGAGAATGCCAGCCTCGAAATCTACAAGTTGCAGAACCTCAACGACAATTCGGGTCTGGTAAACAGCACCTTCATCCGACAGCTGGCCGACAGCAATGTGAAGACTGTGGCCCTCACATTCAATGGCGGATATATCCGCAACAATGTGCAGAGCTTCCTCGACGGGCGCGGTGCACATGCCGACATCATGGGACTCTACCTGATGGATAAAGAGCAGCATGTTGACAACCAGGTGCGTGTGATGCACAACCAGCCCCACTGCACCAGCAACGAGTTGTTCAAAGGCATTCTCGACGACGAAGCCACGGCAGTGTTCAACGGCTATATTTATGTGGCCCGCGATGCGCAAAAAACCAATGCCTACCAAAACAACCGCAACATTCTGCTCAAGCCTACGGCGGTGGTAGATACCATGCCTTTTCTTGAAATTTACGCCGACGATGTAAAATGCTCGCACGGCGCCACCATCGGACAGCTCGACGAAGATGCCATGTTCTACCTGCGATCGCGCGGCATCAGCAAGGCTAATGCCCGTTTGCTGCTCATGTATGCCTTTGCAGCCGACATCGTCAATGTCATTGAAATTGAGCCACTTCGTGTACGCATCGACGATATGGTAAAAAAACGTCTTCGCGGCGAACTTTCGGTTTGCGAGAACTGTGTGCTCCACTGCAGTACACCGGAAAAGGATTACCATTTCGACATCGACTACAGCAAAATCTGAAGCCGATGAGCACCCTCCCCGATGTGGACGCCCTAAGGCAGTCGTTTCCGGCGCTTGCTCAAACAGTGTATGGCAAGCCCCTGATCTACCTCGACAACGGAGCTACTACGCAAAAGCCCTTGTCGGTGATCAACAGGCTCAAGCAATATTACAAAGCCGAAAACGCCAACATCCACCGGGGGGTGCATTACCTAAGCCAGCTCTCCACCGATGCCTTCGAAAAAGCCCGCGCATCTGTTGCTGCGCACATCAATGCAAGGCAAAAGCACGAGATTATTTTCACCCGCGGCACCACCGAAGCCATCAACCTAATAGCCCATTCCTTTGCGCAACACCTCAATAAAAATGCGCCCAAAGTGCTCATCACTGCCATGGAACACCACAGCAACCTGGTGCCCTGGCAGCAATGGGTTTTGCAAAATGGAGGCAGGCTTATGGTGGCGGGACTCAAGCCCGATGGCAGCCTCAACATGGAGCACTTCGAAGCCTTGCTCGAGGAGCAGCCCGATATTGTAGCCATCACACATGTTTCCAATGTTTTAGGCACGGTCAATCCGGTAAAGGCCATCACAAGCATTGCCCATGCGCGCGGAATACCCGTTCTGGTGGACGGCGCCCAGGCCATTGCCCATATGCCCGTTGATATTCAAGATATTGACTGCGACTTCTACGTTTTTTCGGGGCACAAAGCCTACGGCCCCATGGGCGTTGGGGTATTATACGGCAAAGAGGTCTGGCTCGACCGTTTGCCGCCTTATCAGTTTGGCGGCGAAATGGTGGACCGGGTAAGTTTTGATACAACCACCTTCAACGAACTTCCTTTCAAATTCGAGGCCGGTACACCCAACGTTGGTGCTGTGCTTGCTCTGGAAACGGCCCTCAGCTTCATCCGCAAAACCGGCTACGAAGCCATTGCCGCCCACGAGCATAACCTTACCAGCTATGGACATCAGCTGCTCAGTCGGGTGGAAGATATTGAGTTTTATGGCACCGCTCCCGGAAAGGAAGCTGTGATCTCATTCAACATCAAAGGAATACATCCATATGACCTCGGCACGCTACTCGATAAGATGGGCATTGCGGTGCGCACAGGGCATCATTGCGCGCAGCCGTTGATGGATCATCTTGGCATTCCTGGAACGGTGCGTGCCTCCATGGCTGTTTACAACACACTCAACGAGATGGAACGCCTGGCCGAAGCCGTAAACAAAGCGGCCATGATGCTCAGATAAGGTAAAATTTCCTCGTCAACCTGCCCCTTGTCCTTTGAAAGGAACAATCACTCCTGCGCCTGGAGTAAAAATGAATGGTAATTTTGCAACAAATTCATAAGTCATGAGTGCAGAACAGGCACAGCAGCAAATCATTGAAGAGTTTTCGGCCTACGAGGACTGGCTCGACAAATACAACCTGCTCATTGAGATGGGAAAAGACATCCCGGTTATTGACCCGCGCCACAAAACCAACAACCACCTCATCAATGGTTGTCAGAGCCGCGTTTGGCTGCACGCCGAGCTGCGCGACGATGGGAAGGTGTATTTTTCAGCCGATAGCGATGCCGTTATTACCAGAGGAATGGTAAGCCTGCTTATCCGCGTACTTTCGGGCCGCACCCCCGACGAAATACTTAACACAAATCTGCACTTCATCGATGCCATCGGCCTCACCGAACATCTTTCGCCCACACGATCGAACGGTCTTGTTTCGATGATCAAACAGATGAAACTCTACGCACAGGTTTTTCAACTCAAAACCAAAAACTAAACACCAATGACTCCCGAACAAAAACGCGAAATGGAAGAAAACGTGGTCACCGTGCTGCGCACTGTGTTCGACCCCGAAATACCCGTGAATATTTACGATCTTGGTCTTGTTTACGAAATCAGCGTCAGCGACGAGGCTGATGTAAAAGTGCTGATGACACTCACTTCTCCCAACTGTCCGGTGGCCGAAACCATGCCCGGTGACGTGAAAATGCGCGTGGAAATGGTGAAAGACGTGCGCAGCTGCGAGGTGGAACTCACCTTTGAGCCGCCATGGGACCAAAGCATGCTGTCGGACGAGGCCAAGCTGGAATTAGGGTTTCTTTAACAGCATACTGTAAGTAATGCTAATATAGTTTTGCCTTCGCACTCAAGCACCGATATGCATCCAACAAGATGTAAGTAGCATTAAATCATTTTTTTACACTGGAAGAATTAATAGCACTAGCTTCTTTTGGTCGCTCTATTTGTTCTTCTTTAATCTCAAATCAATACCAAGATTATTCGCTGTCTTTGTTATTGTATCTTTTATCTGTCTGCACTTTTCTTTCGTATCGGATTGATCATCATGGGTATTTGCAAATCCGAAAACTTCTTTCAATTGTTCGAGGGGTAGTAATGCGCAGCATGTACAGAAAAAACTCTTTGAGCGGCCATCATCAAAGTTCTGCAACAAGTAATTCAGAATGTCAATTCGGACGCTTTGGTTTTCAATGAAGGATTCTATTCCATTTGCTTTGATTGCCTCAAGATTGGTAAAGACCATTTTATGAGTCACAAATGAATCGTAACCTTCTTTCTCTGAATCAAAACGTTTGCAGGGATAGTCTTTACAATCTGAACAAACTTCGAGACCTTTTTTGATGACGCAGCATGTCAGGAATCCGCATGAAGGGTGCTTATCTTGAAAATTAAATCCGCCGCATCCTGGACAAGCAGAATCTCCGTTTGTGTGAAATCTTGGACACAGACCACAATCAATGCCACAACAACCAATAGTCTCGTAATTTTTCAGCTTATCTGCCATTGCTATCTTTTTTAAGGCCTTGGAACAACTACTACAACACCCTTTATACTTTCCTCTGCAAGATTTTGGCTCTTTAAGAGGATATGCCTGCCAAAACTCCTACAAACTTTTGCTGATTATTTTTTCTATAATAGGCGCAGGACCCTTATTTGCCCATCGTTGACTGTAGTTTACCGCGATTGCCATTTTGTAGTCCGGAAACCAGGCCACCTGTGTTCCCCAAAATCCTGTGTGGGTATATGCCTCTACACCGCCTATCTCGGTCTTCCAGATCCCATATCTATAGTCTAAGGCATCCGGCGATTTTCCGCTAAATGGTTGAAGCATGGTATCGAGTGTCGATGTGTACTCAAAAAACCTGTTATTGAATAACATATTATAAAACATGGCCAAATCGGCAGCGGTGGAAAGATGCCCGCCTCCGCCAAAATAGTCGAGAGAGGGGTGAAAATTGTAGGTGTCTATCTTGTTGTGATACTGGTGCATCCGCTGGCCAGAAAAGTCACCGTCCGGGCTTTCCATATGGGTATTGGCGATGCCCAGTTGTTTAAGCATCAGCAATTGGTCGATGGCCTCGCCCATGGGTTGCCCAGTCAGGTTTTCGATAATTTCCCCCAGCAGGACATACCCGCTGTCGGAATAACTGAAACGTGCGCCCGGCTTATCCAGCGGTTTGCCCAAGCGCACAAGCTCCTCCAGTTGCTCGGTCCGCGTCCATACATGACGCTCCTGCATGTACTCCGGTGTATATCGGTCCGAATGGGTGTGGTCGGCCATACCCGATGTATGGTTGAGTAGCTGACGGATGGTGATACTGTCGGGATTGTAGCCTCCATTACGCAGTATTTCACTGTGTAACGAACTGATGTAAAGCGCTATAGGGTCGTCGAGGCGAAGTTTGTCCTGCTCCCAAAGCCGCAAAATGGCGGCGGCTACAAAGGTTTTGGAAACGCTGGCAATTCGGAAAGTATTTGAGGGGCTGAGCGGCTCCTTTGTGATTGTATCTGCATAGCCGGCAGCGCCTGCCCAAAACAGCTTTTGGTCCGGACCGGCAATAGCTGCAACAATGCCTGGCATATCGGGAGATAATTCGTCATACAGCAACTGCTGAAGCTCAGTTTGCTTATGGTTGCTGTTGCATGACAGGCTAATGACATACAGGACAACGAATGCGGCACTGATTGGAAGAGAAAATAATTTGCCTGTAAACAACCTGGTTTTCATTGCTATTTGGTTTAGGAAGGAATATTGTGAAATGCTTTTTGAGGCTCACCCAAAGAGCTTCCCGATTAGTTCGTTCACATCGCCGACGGTTACAACGCGGATGTTTTCGTGTTTTGATGGGCCCCGCTGATTGAACCTGGAGATATAGATTTCTTCAAATCCCAGCCGCGCAGCTTCACTGATGCGGGCATCCACACGGTTCACGGCGCGCACCTCGCCCGACAGGCCCACCTCGGCGGCAAATGCTGTTTTCTCCGGCAGCGGAATGTCGTTGGCCGACGAAACAAGGGCTGCCACCACGGCCAGATCGATGGCCGGATCGTCAACCCTCAGCCCTCCGGCAATATTCAGAAAAACATCCTTGCTGCCCATGCGCAGGCCCGATCGTTTTTCGAGCACGGCAAGCAACATATTAAGCCGGCGAAGGTCGTATCCCGTAACCGATCGCTGGGGTGTGCCGTATGCAGCCTGACCGACCAGAGCCTGCGTTTCGACCATCATGGGCCTGAGGCCTTCGATCATAGCGGCTATTGAAGCTCCGCTCACCGGATTTTCACGTTGCGAAAGCAGCAGCTCGCTAGGGTTGGTCACCTCGCGCAAACCGTTGTGGAGCATTTCGAAGATGCCAAGCTCCGAGGCCGGCCCGAAACGGTTCTTTATCGCCCGCAGAATACGGAAGCCATAATGCCGGTCGCCCTCGAACTGTATAACAGTGTCCACCATATGTTCGAGGATTTTCGGCCCTGCAATCACCCCGTCCTTGGTGATGTGACCGATAAGCACCACTGGTATCTGGCTGCTTTTGGCCAGACGGTTGAGCTCGGCGGCACTTTCGCGTATCTGGGTGATGCTGCCTGCGGTGGCTTCGATTTGTTCCGATTGCAGGGTTTGTATAGAATCGACAACCACGAAGTCGGGCTGCACAGCAAGTACCTGCTGGGTGATGGCCGAGGTAGATACTTCGGTGTAAATCAGACAGTTTTCGTTGCGGATGCCAATGCGATCGGCGCGCATTCTAATCTGCTGGCGGCTTTCTTCGCCCGATACATAAAGGATTTTTTTGCCTTCGAGGTTAAGCGATACCTGCAGCATGAGGGTCGATTTGCCAATCCCCGGTTCGCCCCCGATGAGCACCAGTGATCCGGGTACCAAACCGCCGCCCAGCACGCGATTCAGCTCGGCCATTCCGGTGTCGAGGCGTTTCTCGTTGCTGCTTTCAATTTCCTGAACGGGTGTTGGCACTTCCATACGCTGGACCAATCCCAGTGGGGTGGTTTTACCACTTTTACCCGTTACTACGGTTTCTTCGGCAAAGGTGTTCCATTCCCCGCAGCCAGGACATTTGCCCAGCCATTTGGGCGATTCGTGACCGCAGTTGCGGCAGAAGAAAAGGGTTTTTGTCTTGGCCACGGCGATCAGCGGATGAGGGTCATTTCGTCCACTAAATGCCGGGCGCCGGCAAACTTATCTACGATGAAGAGCACATAGCGGATGTCGGCCGAGATGTTGCGGCTCATGGCCGGATCGTACATCAGGTCGCTCATGGTGCCTTCCCAGCAGCGGTCGAAGTTTAGACCAACAAGTTGGCCGTCGGCGTTGAGCACAGGGCTGCCCGAGTTGCCGCCCGTGGTGTGGTTCGATGCCACGAAGGCCACGTGCATGCGTCCGCCCGATGAGGCGTAAGGGCCGAAATCGCCCCCCCGATGCAGTTCTTTGAGCTTAGGCTCTACTACATAGTCGTAAATATCCGGATTCTCCTTTTCGAGTATGCCCTCGAGGGTGGTGAAATAGTTATAAGTGATGGCGTCGGCCGGGTTGTAACCCTCCACCATGCCATAAGTTACGCGAAGGGTGCTGTTGGCATCGGGATAAAAACGCCGTTCGGTTTGCATCTCCATTAAACCGGTCATGAAAAGACGCATCAGGCTGTCGTTGGCCTGCTGCAACGGACGCATGGCGGGGTCGATGCTGTTGTTGCTGAAGCTGCGCATGCTTGCAGCAGCCTGCCAGGCCGGGTCTTTCTCCAATTTCTTGATGGTTTTCGGACTGATGTTGTTCAGCCATTGTGTAAGCTGTTGCTGCGAAGCAAACATGCTTTTTCCAAACAATACCGAAACATAAGCTTCTACATTTCCCTTGTGGCGGGCAGTGATTTGTTCAAGAAAAGCCGGCCTGAATCCAACGGGTTGATTTTTAGTGTAATAGGACAGTAATGCAGTGGCCACTTCACGATCGATTGGCTCGTAATAGTCTTTGAAAAATTCGTCCACAAAGCCGGCAAGACTTTTTTTGAGGCTCGAAACGCGCGCTGTGTCTGGCTTTGGTTTTTGAACCTCCTCAACCAGCGGTACGAACCGTGTGGCCAGTTGGAACAATTCAACACCCATGCCGGCTTCGCTAAGATAGTCGGATGCCAGGGTGAGGGGCTCCAGCTTGGCGTAATTGTCGTTGAATGCCGGCACGATACCTCCATAAAGGGCCTGACGTTCAGGCGTTGAAGCAGCCCATTGTGTAAATTGTTTCTCAATCTCGAGTTTTCGTTCAATGCCGTTGAGCCTGCGGATGCCCTTGCTCTCGCCGATCATCTTTTTCCAGGCGTTGGCAACACGGGCGTCCTTGGCGGCATATTGAATGCGCACCAGCGGGTCGGTTTGGCTGTAGTGTTTGAAAATTTCAAGCCTGGTGCCTCGGAGCATTACGCGGGGAGGATTGGAAACCTCTGTGATAAGTTTCACGGCAGCGGCAGGAAGGTATTGATTGGTGCGGCCCGGATAGCCGAAAACAAAGGTAAAATCGCCTTCCTCAACACCCTTGAGCGAGATGGGTAGCCATTTTTCGGGTTGATAGGGCACATTTTCTGGACTGTAATCGGCCGGTTCGCCTTTACTGCTCAAATACACCCTGAACAAGGAAAAGTCGCCCGTATGCCTGGGCCACATCCAGTTGTCGGTATCACCGCCGAATTTACCGATGTTCGAAGGGGGAGCACCCACCAGCCTGACATCTTTGTAAATCCTGTTGAACATCATAATGTACTGGTTGCCATAATAGAACGGTCTGATGCTAATGTCTAGACCTGTAGTCTTACGGGCTTCCTCGATCAGCTTGCGGCTGTTGTTACGGATCAGCTCGGCACGACGGGCTTCGGTCATATCGCGCGCAACGCCTGCAAGAACGGCTTCGGTCACGTCTTCCATTTTCACAAGCTGCGTAACGGTCAGGCCGGGGTTTGGCAGTTCTTCGGCATAATTTTTGGCCCAGAAACCATTGGTTAGGTAATCGTTTTCGAGGCTGCTGTGTTTTTGTATCTCGCCATAGCCGCAGTGGTGGTTGGTAAGGATGAGGCCTTGCGACGAAATAAAACTGGCCGTGCAGCCACGGCCAAACTGTAAAATGGCATCCTTGAGGCTACCTTTGTTCACCGAGTAAATATCTTCGGCGCTGATGCGCATACCCATGGCTTTCATCTCAGCCTCGTTTTGGCTGAGCAGCATGGGTATCCACATGCCCTCGCCGGCCAAAAGGGTGTTGACCCTCAAAGAAATAAGAAGAAAAAAGATCAAACGCTTCATAATATATCATGCTTTGTGGTAAAAATAGCGAAAAGAGGGATTGGGGGTTGTTATTGTTGTCCTCGATGTGATAGTTGTCATTGTTCGGTGTTTGTTGTTACCCTCCCAAAATCACCTCTGCATCAGTAGACTAATCGAAATTTCCCTAACCAAAAATCCGCAACCAGACCCGGCAACTATTCCATTTCCCTGAGTGCCTCCAGAGCCTGTTGCACGCTCGCCACCGGACTGATGTAGAGCATTAATTTGTCGCCGGTTTGTTTCATGCGGCATTTTCGGGGGTTCGACTGCACGTATTGGATGAGTTCTCCAAAGCGTTCGCTTTGATAAAACGGTGATTCTGGATTGCTTACAAAGTGGGCAATGAGTGTTTTGTTGCGCAGCACCAGTTTTTCGAACCCAAGGTTTCGGGCCAGCCAGCGCATGCGGATGGTGTTGATGAGTTCGGTAGTTTGCGGAGGAATCGGTCCAAAACGGTCGATGAGTTGCTCAGTGAAGCTTGCCAGCTGCTCTTCGGTAGTGGCATTGTCGAGCTGGTTGTAGAGGGCAATGCGTTCGGAGGAAGAATCGACATAATAGGGTGGGATAAGGAGCTCAAGATCCGACTCGATGACGCACTCGCGCACGAAAGGCTTGTTTTCATCGGGTTTGCGGAATACCTCGGCAAATTCTTCCTCTTTGAGCTCTTCGATGGCTTCGTCGAGGATCTTGTGAAACATTTCGAAGCCAATGTCGCTGATAAAACCACTTTGTTCTGCTCCCAGCAGATTACCTGCTCCGCGAATGTCGAGGTCGCGCAGGGCTATGTTGAAGCCACTCCCCAGTTCCGAAAACTCCTCCAATGCCTTGAGGCGTTTGCGGGCTTCGTTGGTAAGGGTCGAAATGGGTGGCGTAAGCAGATAGCAGAATGCTTTTTTATTCGAGCGGCCCACGCGCCCTCGCAGCTGGTGAAGGTCGCTCAGCCCAAAGTGGTGGGCATCGTTGATGATGATGGTGTTGGCATTGGGGATGTCGAGGCCCGACTCGATGATGGTGGTAGAAAGCAGCACGTCGTATTCGCCCTCGATGAAGCCCAGCATCACTTCCTCCAGTTTATGCCCTTCCATCTGTCCGTGGCCTACGCCAATGCGTACACCAGGCACAAAACGCCTGAGCATCTCGTACACATCGAGGATGTTTTGAACGCGGTTGTGCACAAAAAACACCTGTCCGCCACGCGCCACTTCAAACTTGATGGCTTCGCGAATCACATCTTCCGAGAAAGGCCTGATTTCAGTTTGCACCGGATAACGGTTAGGCGGGGGAGTGTTGATGATACTCAGGTCGCGCGCACCCATCATCGAAAACTGCAAGGTGCGCGGGATAGGTGTGGCTGTGAGTGTGAGGGTGTCCACATTGGCTCTCAGCTCCTTAAGACGCTCTTTAGCTGCAACTCCAAATTTTTGCTCCTCATCTACGATGATGAGCCCAAGGTCTTTGAACTCCACATCTTTACTGATCAGACGGTGGGTGCCGATGAGGATATCCACCTGGCCTTCCTTCACTTCCTCGAGGATGCGTTTCTGGTCGGCTGCCGAGCGGAAACGGTTTAGGTACTCCACTTTTACGGGGAATTCCTTAAGCCTGCTGCCGAAAGTCTTGAAATGCTGCATTGCCAGGATGGTAGTGGGAACCAAAACTGCTGTTTGTTTACCATCAGTTGCGGCTTTGAACGCAGCGCGTATAGCCACCTCCGTCTTGCCGAAGCCCACATCGCCGCAGATAAGCCTATCCATTGGAGTAGACTGTTCCATATCAGCTTTTACGTCCTGAGTGGCTTTGAGCTGGTCGGGTGTGTCCTCATAAATGAACGAGGCTTCGAGTTCAGTTTGCAGATAGGTGTCGGGCAAAAAGGCAAAGCCTTTGCTGGCCTTGCGTTTGGCATAAAGCCGGATAAGGTCGCGGGCAATATCCTTTACTTTTCCTTTGGTCTTGTTTTTCAGCTTATTCCAGGCGTTGCTGCCCAACTTGTTCAAGGCAGGCTCTGCCCCATCGCGGCCTGTGTATTTGGCGATGCGGTGCAAGGAGTGGATGCTGACGTAAAGGATGTCGTCGTTCTTGTAGATCAGACGGATGGCTTCCTGCTGACGGCCATTGTTGTCGATAATTTCGAGCCCATCGAAACGACCGATGCCGTGATCGATATGCGTTACGTAGTCGCCCGGCTTGAGGGCGTATAGGTCTTTAATGGTGAGCGATTCTGTGGCCGTATAACCTTCTCGCAACTGAAACTTGTGATATCGCTCAAAGATCTGATGGTCGGTGAAGATGCTCAGGCCTGCGCGATGGTCGGTAAATCCTGCATGAAGGCTGTGAAATACAGGCGTAAACCCGGCTCTCTGGCTTTCATGAAGGCCGGCCTGCAGGTCGCGCACAATTGTTTCAATGCGTTCGATCTGCTTGGGCTGGTCGGAGCACAGGTAATTTGGCAGGTTATTTTCGCGATTTTCACGCCAATGCGTAATGAGCAGCTCGAAATTTTTGTTGAATGATGGCTGAGGCGTTATTTCGAAGGTTTTTTCAAGCTCGCAGAGGTATTTCTGTGTTTTTCCGATAATCACAAGCGGGTGGCGATCAATAGCTTTCCCGATTTCGACCCCGCCGGCAAAAAGCATCTGCGGCTGCTGACGCTGCTGTTGGTCCTCCATACGGCCGAAAATTTCAGCAGCTTTTTCGTACTCGCCGGTGATACGTTCTTCCAACAGGTCAGCCTCATGCAGCCAGATAACCACGCCCTGAGGCAGGTAGTTGATGAAATTCTCGCGATCGGTTTCACTGCTCCTGTCCTGAACATTTGGCAGAATATTGAGCTGACTTAGCTTTTGCACCGAGCGCTGCGTGGCCGGGTCGAAACTGCGGATGCTTTCCACTTCGTCGCCAAAAAATTCAATGCGATAAGGCAGATCGTTGGCATAGGAAAACACGTCAACGATTCCACCCCTGATGGTAAACTGTCCAGGTTCAACCACAAACTCCACCCGCTCGAAGTTGTAGGTGCTCAGCACATCGGCCACAAAATCGAGCGAAACCTTTTCACCGGTTTTCAGGCTGAGGGTATTGGTTTTGAGAAATTTGCGTGTTACAACCCGTTCGGCCAAAGCTTCGGGATAGGTAACAACCAGGGTTTTTCGGCTGCTGCTGCTCATGCGGCCCAAAACCTCAGCACGCGAAAGGATATAGGTGTTGTCGGCTTTCTCGGGCTGATAGGGGCGTTTGTAGGATGTGGGGTAAAACAGCACCAGCTTTCGGCTGTAGTCTTTGTCGCGGTCGGCAAACAGGTTCTCCAGGTCGTTGTAGAAATATGCCGCCGATTCCTTGTCCTGACAAACCACCAGATGTTGTCCGCCGGTCAGATCGGATAGCGCTGCCATATGCAAGGCAGCTGAAGATCCGAAAAGTCCCTCAAACCGTGTTGATTTATGCAATGGAAGTTCAGCCGCAAGCTGCTTTATATCAGGCAATTCGCGGTATAGTTGTAGCAAGGGCGAGTGTTGCTGCACAGTCATAAAA
Organism: Bacteroidia bacterium; assembly: GCA_021287165.1. Taxonomy (GTDB): domain Bacteria; phylum Bacteroidota; class Bacteroidia; order Bacteroidales; family F082; genus JALNZU01. Next base: position 102,706 of record JAJTAY010000023.1, read on the forward strand.
GGCTTGCAAAGATAAAACATGGCGTTGTCAGTGAGGTAAGGGGGTGTGTTTTGTTGTGATTGTTGTCATGGTTAATGTTGTTGTCATTGTTATCATTGTTTGGTGTTCATCGTTCGCCATCCACTGCTCGATGTTCACTACCCAAAACACAGTTCACCCCGAATTTTGAATTTTGAATCTTGAATTCACTGCCCCGTCCCGGCTCCCGTCGCTTGTCTCTCGTCCTCTGAAAAAAATGCTTTCTTTGCAAAAAAATTATTTAGAATGATTCTATACAATAGGATAAACCGTAAAGAGCTGCGAATCAGGCTGAAAAAGGAGACTTTTAAACGCATCACTCTTTCGTTTTACCGCTTTGTGGAGGTGGACGATCCCCAGTCGTTTCGGGATGAGTTGTATCTGCGATTGAGCCAGATGCAGGTGTTTGGGCGCATTTATGTGGCTGGTGAAGGCATCAATGCTCAGGTGAGTGTTCCTCAACACAGCTTTGAGGCATTCGAAAAATACGTGCGTGAACACAGGTTCATTGGAGATGTGCTGCTCAACCGGGCCATCGAAGACAATGGCCAGTCGTTCTTCATGCTCAAGGTGATGGTCAAGCACAAAATCCTGTCCGATGGCCTCGACAACAGCACTTTTGATATTTACAACGTAGGCGAACATCTTGATGCAGAGGAATATAATCGCAGGCTAAACAAACCGGGAACCGTAGTCGTCGATTTACGAAACCATTACGAACACGAGGTTGGCCATTTTGAGGATGCCATTTTGCCGGTGGTCGAAACCTATAAAGAATCTGTTCCGATCATTATAAGAATGCTTGAGGATCAAAAACCCGAAAACATTATGCTTTACTGCACGGGAGGCATTCGCTGCGAAAAGTTTTCGGCCTACCTCAGGCACCGAGGTTTCAAAAACGTGTTTCAGCTCAAAGGCGGCGTCATAAACTACGCCCGTCAGGTGAAGGAAAAGGGCCTTGAAAGTCGGTTCATCGGCAAAAATTTTGTCTTCGACGAGCGTCTGGGCGAACGCATTACCCCGCACATCATAGCCAAATGCCACCAATGCGGCCAACCTGCCGATACCCACGTCAACTGTGCGTGGGATCCCTGTCACAAACTTTTCATCCAGTGCGATTGCTGCCGCGAAAAACACCAGGGCTGCTGCTGCGACGCTTGCCGCGAGAGCCTTAAGTCGTTCACATCGAATAAATCATTGGTTACCAGTGAAGTTTAAGGATTGGTGTATCGTCGGTTTTTGTTAGTCCATCAACCAAACTTCTCATCAAAGGCTCCGATTATGGCAAGAAACTCCTCCGGCAGCCTCCCCTTCACGAACAATTCGATTTCACTCGGCATTTTTTTGTAAAATGCCCCCGCAATGCCTCCGGCGATGCAGGCAATGGTATCGCTGTCGCCTCCCAGCGAAATGGCAAGCCGCAATGCATGCTGGTAGTCAGCGCTTTCCAGAAAGGCCACAATTGAATGAGGCACCGAGCCCTGGCAGGTTTCGTCAAACCGGTAGTACGGTCGGATTTGTTCGATGCTGAATGACAAATCGTAGCCAAAATGCGCAGTGATGTGTTCGCGGATTTCATTTTTTGAGCTGCCATGTCGCGCTAAAAATAATGCTGCTGCTGTGGCCTGAGCCCCTTTGATGCCCTCAGGGTGGTTGTGCGTTACCTCCGCCGAACGCCCCGCGATCTCCATTGCCTCGCCGAGGCTACTTGCGGCAAAGCCTGCAGCACTTACCCGCATGGCCGAACCATTACCATAGCTGTTGTAAGCTTGCTTGTCCGTTTGGTCGAGCCAGATGGCAAACCGCCCACCATAACCGCGATCGGGGTAGTTGTTGCCATACTCCCAAATGGTGTTTGCAAAATCCTTGTTGTGCAAAATGGCATCGGCCACTGCAACGGTCAGCACCGTGTCGTCGGTAAAGGTGTTCCGCGGATTAAACAAATCCACATCCAGCGAACGGTGGTTGTTGAATTCATAGGCCGAGCCGACTACATCGCCGGCAATGGCATAAAGGATGGTGTGTTTTGTCATTCAGAATCCGGTTTAAGGCATTTGGGGATGGAAATGTCTTTCTAATGTACGGGAAAACCATAGGTTTTTTGACTCAATCCTTGAGGTTTTTTTTGAGTCTTCACCCTCAATACCTCAGTTTAACCATTTCGCCTTCTTTCAGGTCAAACCAGAAGTAGGTGTTATTTCCTCTTCGCCGCGATTGAAACGATTTGCCCTCAAGCTGCACTTTTTCGGAAGTGGTAACAAAGCTCAACGCCTCAATCGGGTAAGGGTTGTGGTTGATCATCAGCATTTGGTTGTCGTCAATAGGGATGAGCTCCACGTTTTCGATGGCCTGATGGTAAGATGCAAGCCGGCTAATGGTGGTGTTGAGCAAGCGGCCGCTTTCTTGCAGCTTCGACAAAGTTTCCAGCGCCCTGTTGAACCCGGGCATGGCTACCAGGTTGCTGTCGGCGTCGTAGGTCCAGAAGCCTTTGCCGGGCAGCGTCCATGCGGGATAAACATGGTTGATCCAGATGCTGTGGTATAGCAACAGGCGTTCGAGCCGGGCGGGCGAAAAAGTGTAGTCCCACAGCCCGTCGGTAGGCATTTCGAGTGTACCGGTGGTGTTCCACAGCAGAAAACCCTGCGCTGATGGATGTTTTGAAAAGACAGGCTGTGGCAGCAGCGGTCCGAAGCCGGGGTAGGGGATGATGAAATTGCCGTCGAAAGCGTATTGCTCAAAGGTCCTGAGCTCTTCCGGAGCAGCGTTCCACAGGTAGCGAACGCCATATTTACGCCAAAGGTCGGCCGAATAATGTCGTATTCCCTTTATTAGCCCGTCGCCCACCATGTTTTCGCGGTTGGCATTGGGATGGTTGCTGTAACCGTGGTCTATCCAAAAGGCTGATTGATAGTGGTTTCTGGTAAAGCTCAGGGCTTCCTTCATCCATTGACGGGTGCTGCTGTGCTGTTCGGGGGTGTGCAGGCCTATTTCGTGCCCTTTGGCATATATCTGCCCGATGAATGTTCGGAAGGCGCTGTCTGCCAGGCTTGCATGCAATCCGGGGAAATGGCCCTCACTGGCTTTTTTGTTTGTGATTTGCTCGGGGTTGTGGTAAAATATACTCTTGCTGAGGGGTATACCATAGCGGTCGAAACCTCCAACGGCCTTTTCAGGGCTTTTTATGGTATCGCAGCCAAAATGTACTGCCCTATGGGTGCGCAAATCGGTCCAATCGGCATGTTCGGTCCACACTACAGAGCCCTCAGCTCCGTAGGGCAGGGGCATTAACCGCGGCATATGAATGTTGCCCTGACCGGGCCAAAGGGCGAAATACCCCTCAAGCTCTTGCCTTTTTTTTAAAATCGGACTGCTTTGGTCTTCGAAATAGTCCTGCCGGCTTTCATCCTTAGGATAATGGATCAATGGATGGGCATGAGCATAGCTGAGGTTGGCCACCAGACGGGCAGGGTTCATGTCCAGCTGGATGCCGGCCAAATGACGACTTTGAAGCAAACTGAGCCTCCGTTCGTTTTTGCCGCTCACAAAGCCGCCCTGCCCGAGATAATAGCTCTTGCTGTTGCCGGTTTGGGACATCAGCGCCTTGTCGTCTATCGCATATTCGGGCCTTTCAGCCAGCGGAACAACCAATGCCTGCCTGAGCACTTTGGTTTTTCGCCTGAAACGGCTCTTCAGGTCAATTTTCAATCCTTGAAAACTGTCGGTGCTTAGCCTGATGTGCACCTTTTGGTATGGGTTGATGGCCACCAGCCTGGCCAAGATTTTGCCCTGTTCAAAAAACCTTCCCCTGAGCTTCCATTGGTCGGTATACCAACTCAGGGTGTCGCTGCCGCGAATGAGCTCAATCAACCATTGAAACGGCCCGGATAATGGCCTTCCCCGGGCATCGGCCAATACGATTTGCCCGTTCGTTGGATTGTAATGCAGTTCAAATCGTTCATTTTGAAACAATAAGTTGGTTACACCCTGAGTTGAGGATTCATAAACCGAAGGTAAAAGGTTAGGGAAGCTGTGCGGCCGAATCAGAACATCGCCTTTAACCACTTCAAAATCAGCACTGTCAGTATTCCAGAAATAAACCCTGAGCGAGGCCTCCTGAAGGTAGTCGGGGGGCAGAAAAATGTGCGCCCGTGCTTTTGCTGTTCCCGTGCTGTCTGCCGGTTCCAGTTTCATGGCATGCCAGTAGCGTAGGGTATCGGCGGCCATGAGCGTGAGCACAAGCCAGGCTTTCTGTCCCTTGGCGAATTGCAGCTCTGCTCCGGCGAGCACTTCCAGTGGAGTGTTGGAAAGTGTTTGGGGAATGTTTACATCCCGGGCCAGCGCATAGGTATCCCAAGGCCTGATGTTCGCCTTGCTTTGCCCCCGGCTGTCCAGGTTCAGGTGAATGGTGTCGTTGTGGATGTAATCTGCTTGAGCTGCAGCAAAATACGGCAGTAGGAGAAAGATAAGGATGCTCAGTCGGGCATCAAGCATAATCCATTACTTCAACCTCGCCTTTGATGACGCGCATGGCATTGTAGGCATGAGCCTCCAGATCGTTCACCGTGGGATAGAGCGCCAGAGGAGCCAGCTTACCTACACGACGTTTGACGTTTTCGAGGAAGAGCTCGCTGTTGAAAATCTGTCCGGAAAGGATGATGGCATCCACCTCGCCTTCCAGGGTAGCATAATGCGAGGCAATTTCCTTGCTCACCTGATAAGCGCAAGCTTCGGAAACCAAGAGGGCTTTGGGATCTTTGGCGGCTATCATGGCGTTGATTTGCTGTATGTTATCGGTACCAAGATAAGCAGCATAACCGCCTTTGGAGTTCACCATGTCGCGCATTTCCTTTTCGGTGTATTTGCCGCTGTAGCACACACTGATGAGCTGACCCACGGGCAGTGTGCCGGTGCGGGTAATGCTGAAGGGGCCGCTTCCATCGAAGGCCTGATTCACGTCCACTACCTTGCCTTTCTGGTGAGCGCCCACCGAAATGCCGCCCAAACCAATATGACAGACGATCAGGTTAAGGTCTTCGTATTGTTTGTTAATGCTTTTGGCATATTTACGGGCAAAGAACTTGTGGCTCAAGGCGTGGAAAATGGATTTGTTTTCGAAGAGCGGGTGACCAGTCATGCGGGCAAGGTCCGAAAGCTCGTCCACCACCACGGGGTCGGCCATATAGGCCTGCGTGCCGGTCATGGCTGCCAGGTCGAAAGCAATAAGTCCGCCAAGGTTGGTTTCGTGCATACCCGAAACGCCTTTGCGCAAATCTTCCACCATGCGCGTATTCACCCTGTAAACGCCTGATTTGAGTGGCTTTACCAGGCCGCTACGCGCCATAATGATGTCCACCTTTTGCACATCGTAGTCGTTGCGCTTTAGCTCAGCTATGATGGCATCGCGCCGGTAGGCCGTCTGGTCGGGGATAAAGTCAAAACGGGCCAGCTCTTCGGCGGGGTGTTTGATGCTCTTGAGAAACATGGGCTCGGTATTGTAATAAACCGCGATACGGGTTGCCCATTTTTCAGGATAGATGACGAGGATTTTTTTCTGCAGCATGTGGGCTTACATTTCGGACTCGGGCAAAGGTAAAAAAGCTTTTGCAAAGCAAAGGGGCAAAACGCCTACATCGCAACAGATGGTTGCTGGCAGACGGATAACTACATATTTCTGCGGTACTGCCCCCCAACCTCGAACAGACAATGGGTAATCTGGCCCAAAGAAGCGTATTTTGCGACTTCCATCAGGGCTTCAAACACATTTCCGCCGCTCAGAGCGGTCTGACGGAGGTTTTCAAGCGATAGTGCCGCCTCCGCGGGCCAGCTGGCATGCAGGCTTTGTATGTTGGCTATCTGTTGTTCTTTTTCCTCAGTTGTTGCGCGGATCACCTCGCCCGGAATGATGGTAGGCGAGCCTTTGCTCGACAGGAAGGTATTTACACCGATCACAGGCAGCTTGCCGCTGTGCTTGAGTGTTTCGTAATAAAGCGACTCCTCCTGTATCTTGCTGCGCTGATACATGGTCTCCATGGCGCCAAGTACGCCGCCCCGCTCGGTAAGCCGGTCGAACTCGGCGAGCACGGCTTCTTCAACCAGTTGCGTCAGCTCCTCAATGATGAACGCGCCTTGCAGCGGATTCTGGTTTTTGGCCAGCCCGAGCTCGTGGTTGATGATCATTTGTATGGCCATGGCCCTGCGCACGCTTTCTTCGGTGGGCGTGGTGATGGCTTCGTCGTAGGCATTGGTATGCAGCGAGTTGCAGTTGTCGTAAATGGCATATAATGCCTGTAAGGTAGTACGAATATCGTTAAAGTCGATTTCCTGAGCATGCAGCGAGCGACCTGAGGTCTGGATGTGGTATTTGAGCTTTTGCGAGCGCTCCGAAGCACCATATTTTAGCTTCATGGCTTTGGCCCAGATGAGGCGCGCTACCCGTCCAATGACCGAAAACTCCGGATCAACCCCATTGGAAAAGAAAAAGCTGAGGTTTGGCGCAAAGTCGTCAATTTTCATTCCTCTCGACAGGTAGTATTCCACGTAGGTGAAGCCGTTGGCCAGCGTAAAGGCCAGCTGCGAAATGGGGTTGGCGCCCGCCTCGGCAATGTGGTAGCCCGAAATAGATACGGAATAGAAGTTTTGCACATTGTGCCGGATGAAATAGTCCTGCACATCGCCCATGAGCTTGAGCGAAAAGTCGGTGGAGAAGATACAGGTGTTTTGTGCCTGGTCTTCCTTGAGTATGTCGGCCTGTACCGTACCCCGAACGCGACACAGTGTGTCGGCTTTGATGCGCTCATACACTTCGCGGGGCAGGACGCGGTCGCCGCTGATACCCAGCAGCAACAGGCCAAGGCCGTTGTTGCCCTGAGGCAGGTTGCCGTTGTAGGTGGGCCTTATGAGGCCTTTCTCGCTGTAGATTTTTTCGATGGTGGCCTGCACCTCACGCTCCATGCCGTTTTCACGAATGTAGAGCTCGCATTGCTGGTCGATGGCGGCATTCATGAAGAATGCGGTGATGGCCGGTGCAGGCCCGTTGATGGTCATGCTCACGCTGGTTTTGGGATCAACCAGGTCGAAGCCTGAGTAGAGCTTTTTGGCGTCGTCGAGGCAGGCCACCGACACACCGGCGTTGCCGATTTTGCCATAAATGTCAGGCCGCCTACCAGGGTCTTCCCCATACAGGGTTACTGAGTCGAAAGCCGTTGAGAGCCTTCGGGCTGGCATGCCATAGCTCAGGTAGTGAAAGCGTTTATTGGTGCGCTCGGGGCCACCCTCTCCGGCAAACATGCGTGTAGGGTCTTCCTCTTCTCGCTTGAAAGGAAAAACGCCTGCCGCAAAGGGGAACTCACCCGGTACGTTTTCGCTCAGGCTCCAGCGTACGATTTCGCCCCACGAACGGAAAGGCGGCATGGCCACCTTGGGAATCTGCAGGTGCGACAGGCTTTCGGTATGCGTTTCCACCCTGATTTCGCGTCCGCGCACTTTATAAACGTATTCCTGATTGTGGTAACGGGCTTTTTTCTCATCCCAGCCTTTTACAATTTCGCGAACATCGTGATGTACCTGATTTTTAGCGTCTTCAAGAAGTTGCTCGAGGTTTTCGGCCTTTTCACCTTTGTCCATGAGCAGGCCGAGTGTTTCGTTCACAGCCTGCCAACGGGCAGCAGCCTGGCTTTGCTCCTCCACCCATCGGTTGTATTTGCGCACGGTTTCCGAAATCTCGCTCAGGTAGCGTACCCGCGAGGGCGGAATGATGAATAGCTTTTCCGACATCTCCTGAGGTGGCTGCATGCGGGTGTCGAAACCGGTGCCTGTTTTGCGGTTGATGGCCTCGAGCAAGGCCAGGTAAAGGGCATTCACTCCGGGATCGTTGAACTGCGAGGCGATGGTGCCAAACACCGGCATCTCGTCCGGATTGCGGTCAAACAGCCTGTGGTTGCGCTGGTATTGCTTCTTCACATCGCGCAGGGCATCGAGGGCACCGCGCTTGTCAAACTTGTTGATGGCCACCACATCAGCAAAGTCAAGCATGTCGATCTTTTCGAGCTGACTGGCTGCACCATATTCAGGGGTCATCACATAGAGCGAAACATCGCTGTGGTCAACAATTTCGGTGTCGCTTTGTCCTATACCGCTGGTTTCGAGGATGATGAGGTCGAAGCCTGAGGCCTGCAATATGATCTCGGCATCGCGCACATATTTCGACATGGCCAGGTTCGACTGCCGGGTGGCCAGCGAACGCATAAAAACGTTGGGGTGGTCGATTGCATTCATGCGGATGCGGTCGCCCAGCAAAGCGCCACCGCTCTTGCGTTTCGACGGATCAACAGAGATGATGCCCAGGGTTTTGCCCGGCTGATCGTGCACAAAACGGCGCACAATTTCATCCACCAGGCTCGACTTGCCCGCTCCGCCCGTGCCCGTTATGCCCAGCACCGGCGCGCGTTTGACGGTGTTTTCCTTAAGCTGGCGCGCCAGCGGTGCTGCTTCGTCGGGATAGTTTTCGGCCGCCGAAATGAGGGAGGCAATAAGCCTGTGGTTGCTGCTGGTAAGCAGTTCTGGCCTGAAGTGGATGTCTTTTCCCGTTGGAAAATCGCAATGTTCGAGCAGGTGGTTGATCATGCCCTGAAGCCCCATGGCCCGGCCATCGTCGGGCGAGTAGATGCGGGTAATGCCATAGGCATGCAGCTCTTCGATTTCTGTTGGCAGAATCACGCCGCCACCTCCCCCGAAAATGCGGATGTGCCCGCAGCCTTGCTCGTGCAGCAGGTCGTACATATATTTGAAAAACTCCATGTGGCCGCCCTGATACGAGGTGATGGCAATGGCCTGCACATCTTCCTGTATGGCAGCCTGCACAATTTCGTGTACCGAACGGTTGTGCCCCAGGTGAATCACCTCGGCCCCGCTGGCCTGCAAAATGCGCCGCATGATGTTGATGGCAGCATCGTGTCCGTCGAAAAGCGAGGCCGCCGTTACGATGCGGATATGTTGTTTGGGTTTATAAATGTCAGTGTACTGTTTGTCAGCCGTTTGAGTAGCCTGCTTTTGCATTGTGAGTGTTGTTTTGTGCAAATATAGCTTTTCGGCCCGAATGGGCGCAGACGATTGCAGGATAACGGACCTGGCCTTTTGGCTTTATTATATGGTCATGAGGTTGATAAAGAAACTATGAAAAGCTTTTTGAACCCCCGCCAGCAAGGCCGCTTATGCAATTCCGGGCCTCAGACTGCACCTCTTCGGAAGATGATCGCTGCCGACGATTAGACTAAAAAATAGGAATCAACAGCTTTATATAATACCGACTTTCAACGGAATCTTGATGGCCGAAGCATTCAATTTCAGACGGTTTCGTTTACCTCCTTTGACCAAAGGCGCCTTTTTCTTCTGCTGTCGAAATGCAATAAAATAGTAAGCACGAAAAGCGCCATACTCATCATTAATGGAATGAGAAACATATTTTCCGACGAAACAAATAACCCGGTAAGCAGAGCCCCAAGCGATATGATGCCCGCAAAAATTGCAAACCAGATAGTCTTGTAAAACCATGCGTACGGAAAGAAATGAGCTCCGGTAATTATTGCATAAACCATGACGAAATATTCGGGCGACTTTATCAGCGCGAAAATGAGAAACGGGAAGTAGAACAATTGAGCGAAATTCAGCCAGAGACCCAATGGCTGCAGCGGATTTTCCCTGATTGTCCAGCTTGTTTTGATAATTCTTGAGATTAACAGTGCCAGCGGAAGCATGAGGCTTCCAACAATAAACGTCAGCACCGATTTATCGTAGGGCTTTGCATCAAGTGTCCACACGAAAGCTATTGCAAGCCAGATTATGCTTGCGGCCAGGGTAAAATCGAGTCCGTTTTTCAGTTTAACGGAGAGCTCTGTTCTCAAATTTTCAAACGTTTCTTTTGTCATGTTTTCTTTGATAACGATTGCTTGGTTACATCTATTTTTATTGAACATCCCATTTATCCTTTCCTAAAAACGGGCTCTTTTCCCATATTAGCCTCTCTCATTATTAGTGTCATTTTGGAAGAAAAGTCGTTGTTTTCGGCATGAAAACGCACAACACCCAATTCGCCTATAAAACGCTCCTGAGTGAGGGCTGTGATAAAATCGCCGAATTGGTTATACTGCAAATCAAGATCGGACATTTCCTGTTTAACTTTTAAAATGGATAAAACACCGGTTGTGCATTTTAGTTCTTGCTTTACACTGGCCAACTTTTCCCTTTTGCAAGCAATAAAAAGCAAAGGGATTAATAAAATGCCCAATAGCGCCCTCTTATCATTCAGTTTTGGCTCCAAAGCGTAAAATGCAGAACCTGTTATTTATAGGACAATACATTGGTGTATTGCATCATGGCTTCATGCTTCTGATAATAAGGTGTAAAACGCCATTGTCTGGCGCAAAGGCACTTTTTTCCATTCCCCAAAGCTAAGAAATGGATCAGTACGTTGAGAAGAAATATGAATATTCACGCAGCCTTAGCTGTAAACCAATGATAAGCCCTGGCCTAGGCTTCATTTTCAACAAGTCCGGCTCTTAACAACAAGGCTAGCAATTAAATAGCCCAGATACAATAAGAAATTGCATGCCGTTTTTCTACCACACAACTGTATAGTTCGGGCAGGCAAGGTAGAATTAATCAGACTTTTATTGGGAATACCCTTTGTTTGCCAATATTTTTATTCTTTCTCAGGCGAAATCATTTGATAAACAAACCCAGCCAGCATTGCTCCCGCAATCGGGGCGACAATAAAAAGCCAGAGCTGTTCTATTGCCCAACCTTGTACAAATAATGCCTGACTAATGTTTCTAGTAGAATAGACTGATTTAAGTCCGGTTTTAAAGGATATTGCGTTTGTATATTGAAAAGCATTTAGTTCATTTCTTCTTTTTCTGAAATCAGTGGAATTGTGAACGAAAAACTAGTGCCAATACCCGGAGTGCTTTCTACCCAAATTCTCCCTCCATTCTTATCGATAAAGTCTTTGCAAAGTATCAGACCAAGTCCGGTCCCTTTCTCATTTTGGGTGCCGCGCGTCGAATTATTTTCTAATATGGAAAAAAACTTGTCAAGTCTTTCCTTAGATATGCCAACTCCACTGTCCTCTACTGTAACTATTAACTCTCCATTTCCGGGAGCAGAGGAGATTTTGATTTTTCCATCTTTATTGGTGTATTTTATAGCATTCGAAGTTAAATTCCGCAATACCGTGCTGATCATTTCTCTGTCGCCAAAAACCAAAGATGGGGATATATTATTTTCAATTTTAATTAACTTCTGTTTTGCAGTTGGTTCTAGTAATGAAACAATTTCGTCACATACAGATTTAATATCAAATTGCACAGGAGAAAATGGCATTCTGCCCGACTCCAGTTGCGACCAGGTCATTAAGTTAGTTAATAAATCCATCGCCTGTTTTGATGATTTCAAGATAAGTCTTGCAATTTCATCAATTTTACTGTAATCCTTTTCTTTAATATATTCACCTAAAAGCTCGCTGGACAGGAAAATGGAGGTGAATGGCGATTTTAAGTCGTGAGCAATTATAGAAAAGAATTTATCTTTTGTCGCATTCAGTTCTTTTAACCTTAGCTCATTGTCCTTAATTTCAGTAATATCATAACATGAACCTATATAACCTAAAAAAGTGTTATCCAGATCATAAAATGGCCTGCCAAAATCCCTTATCCACCGGTATTCGTTAAATTTGTTCTTCATTCGGTACTCCATCAAAAAGGCCTCTCTTTTATCGAATGCCGTTACATAGGTGTTCAAACAAAATTCAAAATCATCTGGATGAACACCTTCTGCCCAACCATTCCCGAATTCCTGCTCCATTGTTCTCCCCGTAAACTCAAGCCAGGTCTTGTTAAAATAGTCACACAGCTTGTCTAAGCGCGAGCGCCAGATAAGGGCAGGAAACTCTTCAAAAATTTTTAAGTATAGTTCTTTCGCCTGCGAAATTGCTACATGCTCATTTTTAAGCGATGCATTTTCTGCTTCAAGCGCTTCGATTTTTTCTTTCAATGCAGTGATTTCGTTATCCATACTCAAAGGTTTCTGCTCATTTTTATACATTTCCATCTGGAGGAAAAAAAGACTGAACAATAAGCCAATAAGCAACATTTTTGCAACCCCGTTTGCCCCTGACAGAATTATTTCCGGAGTCCGAAATTAATACACGAATCTTGACTTGTCAACCGTCAATGCTGTCTGAAACCCAGGTTACAAAGCAGGCTTTTGAACAATTCATCATAAGTATTGAAAGAGCAACTCAATCGCTTCAGGGAGATGCTCCGCATTTTCAATAACAACTTTCGTTTGAAAAATAGTGATGAAATCCCGCCAGGAATTTAGTATCCCCGCATCAGGATTTTTTTGAGTCCCTTAATTCTTTGCCCGCAATCCGTAATCAGATTCCCCCTTCTGGTTAAATACTATAATGCTTCTTCCGCTCAATAAAATAGGCCAATCCTTCGGGTGTGGCGATGCTGCGGATAAGGCTTTCGAAAGCCTGGGCAAAGAGCACCTCGAATGAGAAAGTTTCGGGTGGAAAGAGCTCAGGGTTGTGGATGTCGATGATGCGGGCCAGGTAAAGGCGGGCAATGAGCTCGGTGCTGAGGTCGCTGCGGTACATGCCCTGGGCAATGCCGCTGTTCAGGTTTCGCCGGATGCTCTCGGAAATAAAATCCAGGCGCTTTTCGAACTGCCGCTGCCAGGCTTGCGGATAAAGCAGCTTGAGCTGCGGCGAAACGGAGGGAAAGATTTCGCTGAACCTTTCGGCTATTTTCTTCGAAACCAACAGCATGGTGTCTATGGCATTGGTATTGCCGTTGATGCTGGTCACGATGTCGCTGAATTTTTCCAATTCGTATTCCAGCAGGCATTCCACCAGCTCGTCGGGGGTGTTTACATGGCGACGGAGCAGGTGAACATCCACCGTGCCCGATTGTGCCAGACGGTCGAAGGTAAGATCTACCTGGCGCATATGTAGCACCTGGTGCCTGATGTTGTCGAGGATTGGCCTTAGCTGTGGTTCCACCATAAAGCGCTCTTGGATTTGGCGGTAAGCAATACAAAATAATGGCAGTAATGTTCACCGCCAAAGTCAATGACGTTTACAGGGCAATAAGGGTTGCAACATTTAGCGGGTGAGGATCACTTTTTGTTTTTTCTGCACCTGTGCACTTTTCAGGCTGAAGAAATACACACCCGGTGAAAGGTTGTGGCTTTTATTGTCGAAAATCACCTCATACTTACCGGGTTGCATAAACTCGTCGCGCAGACGGGCCACCTCGTTGCCGCGGGCATCCACCATGGATAGCAACACTTTGCCGGGTCGTGTGATGCGAAAGGAGCAAATGGTATAATCGTTGAATGGGTTGGGCGAGTTGGGTTCGAGGTGAAGCATGCCTTCGTCGCTCTCAAGAATAGAAGTTGTCATCTCGACGATGGCGGTGTAAATGCTCAGGCTTCCGCTGCTTTCGCGCCTTGTCCAGATGGGGCGCACCATACCGTTGTGGGCCGAAATGTTGTTATAATCGCCAAAGAATTGACCGCCCGAAGGGGTAAAAGGGCTTTCGCTCACTTTGAAATTTGTGAAGGTTTCGCCACCGTCATACGAAACGGCCATATATACATCGGTAGCGTTGTTACTGTGGTTGCGGCGGTCGTAAAACACAAAGTAGAGATAGCCGGTAACCTGGTCGATGGCCATCCAGGTGAAAAACTGGTGTCGGCCGGCAGGGTCATCGTTCACACGTTTTGGGGTGCTCCAGGTGTTGCCTCCGTCGGTCGATTTGGTGAGCCAGATGTCGGTATCGTTGCTGCCGTTGCGCTGGTCGGCCCAGTTGATGTAAATGGTGCCGCGACGCGGGCTGTTGCTGAGGTCGCAAACGGTCACGGGCATGCCGTTGCAGCGGTAAATGCCCGGTATGGTGTGGTCCCAGCCGCCGGGCTGGTCGGTTACAAAGATGTCGTTGGCCAGCCAGGTTTGGCCTCCATCGGTGGAGCGGTCGAAAACAATGCCCAGCGGACCAGCCCAGGCCACATACACTTCACCATTTGGTCCAACAGCCGGCACGGCGCCCTCCACGGTGTTGTCGCTGTCGATGCAGTCGCCGGGCACCTGGTTGATGGTGATGGCGGGGCTCCAAGTCAGTCCGGCGTCCACCGATTTGCTGTAGCGGATATTGCTCTGGCAGTCCGGATTGCTGCTGCCGTAGGTATCGAACTGCGTCCAGGTGACGTGGATGGTGTTGGTGGCCGGGTCAACAACGGCCCAGTGTTTATCCTGCGCCTTGTTGCCGTTAAGGCCCATATAGGTGCCATTGCTCCAGGTGCCTGTAGCTTTGTTGAATTTCTGGCAGACAATGCGGTCGATCCAGTTGCCGTTCACGGGGTTGGAAAGGTGGAAGTAGTAGAAATCGCCAAGGGTGTCGGTGATGATTACCGGATCGCCCCACACGCCCAATTGCGGCTCAGTGAGCACGCCCGAAGTCCAGGTGTAGCCGCCGTCCTGCGAGTAATACCAATAGTTGAGGTTGGAGCCTGCCATCACCTGATTGGGATTTTTAGGGTTGATCCAGATGCTCGGCTCGTTTGGGCCGCTGAAGTTGCCCAGTTTAATATTCTGGTATTGCGTGAGCTGCGCTTTTGACACGAGGAAAGAGCAGGCAAGGATTATTGCGGCAATGGTTCGGTTCATATTCACGAATGTTCGGGTTTCATTTTGTTTTCGGTGGTTGCCACGATGCATGTCACGCTGGCATCGCCGGTGATATTGACCACGGTGCGAAGCATATCCAGCGGCCTGTCCACAGCAAAGATTAGGGCGATACCCTCGGCCGGAATGCCCACGGCACCCAGCACAATCACCAGCATGATCATGCCCGCTCCGGGCACTGCCGCTGAGCCAATGGAGGCAAGGGTTGCCGTAAGGATGATGGTAAGTTGTTGAGCAAGTGTGAGATCCATGCCATAGATCTGTGCCAGAAAAACCGCAGCCACAGCCTGATAAAGGCTGGTACCGTCCATGTTGACCGTGGCACCCAATGGCAGCACAAAGCTGGCCACTTCGTTTTTCACCTTCAGGTTTTCTTCGCAGCACTGCATGGTCATGGGCAGGGTGGCTGCGCTCGAGCTGGTGCTGAAGGCCAGCAGCTGGGCCGGGGCGATGCCTTTAAGGAACTGCCTGTATTTGAGCCTTGTAAAGAAATGGATGAGCACCGGGTAAAAGGCAAAGATGAGCAGCAGCAAGCCAACAACCACCGTCAGGGCGTACATGCCCAAAGATGCGAAGAGGCTGAGGGTGTCGGCGGGATTGTTGCCCGCCACATCGGTGATTATGCCGGCCATGAGCGCAAAAACTCCCAAAGGCGCCACGTACATAATCATGTGAATCATTTGCATCACCACTTCGTTGAGGCCAACAAAAATGTCTTTCAGAAACTTTGCTTTGCCATTGCCCACCCTGATCAGCGCAATGCCAAAAAGGAGCGAGAAAAAGATAACCTGCAGCATGCGCGAATTTTGACTCAGGGCGGCAAAAATGTTGTCGGGCACCAGATCCACCACAAACTGCAGCGGGCCGCGTTGCTCGGCCTGAACGGCGGCCGATTGTGCAAAACGGGCCTGAAACTCGGCCGACTTTTCCGGACTCAGGAAATAACCGGGGGCAATGAGGTTAGCCACAACGAGGCCTACGGTAACGGCCACAACGGTAGTAACAATATAGAACGAAATGGTTTTCAGCCCAATGCGCGATAGACTGCCCACATCGCCCAGGCCGGCTATGCCGCTGATGAGCGAAACCACGATGAGTGGGATGGCGATGAGTTTAAGCAGGTTGATGAAAATCGTACCCCAGGGTTTAATCCACAGCGCCGTGAATTCATTCAGTCCGAGCGCCACTGCTGCCACGCCAAAAAGTATGCCCGCCAGCATGCCCAGCAGGATGAGCCAATGAAGAGGAAGAGATAAAAGTCTTTTCATGCTGCCGGTTTCGGTGCCTCAAAGGTAGGAAAAACAAAATTATTATGCAGATTGCTGCCAAGCTTAACTCAGTAAAGCAGCAGCAAACTCAACGCCATGACGGCCATACCGCCGATAAGGCCGTAGATGGCCAGGTGGTGTTCGCCAAAGGTTTCGGCGGCGGGCAGAAGCTCATCGAGCGAGATGAACACCATAATGCCTGCAATAAGGGCAAACATCAGCCCGAAGGTGAGCGGGCTCATAAAAGGCAACAAAATTGCATAGCCGACCAAAGCGCCTACGGGCTCGGCAAGCCCGCTGCTAAAGGAGAGCCAGAAGGCTTTTTTGCGGCTGTTGGTGGAATAGTACACCGGAACGGCCACGGCTATGCCCTCGGGAATATTGTGGATGGCAATGGCAATGGCAATGGCCACGCCCAGGGCGGGGTCGGTGAGGGCGGCCGTGAAGGTGGCCAAACCTTCGGGAAAGTTGTGTATGCCAATCACCAGGGCAGTCATCAAACCCACCCTTCTCAGTCGGTTGCGGTTGGTTTGCTCGTCCATCTCCTCCACACGGCGCACCTCGTGCGGGTTGTCGGGTATAAGCTTGTCGATGAGCGCTATGAGCAATATTCCGCCAAAAAATCCCAAAACGGCATACCAGTTGCCCTGACTGCTGCCATATTCTGCAGATAGCAGCTCGCGCGATTTTTGCAAGATTTCGACAAAAGACACATAAATCATCACCCCTGCCGAAAAGCCGAGGGAAACGGTGAGAAAGCGCGTATTGGTTCTTTTGGCCATCAGTGCAATGGCGCTGCCAAATCCGGTGCTCAGGCCGGCGAAAAGCGTCAGCCCAAAGGCAAATATCAGTTGCTGCAGGCTAATCTCCATCGTTGGGATTCAGTTGATTGCGTTGTTTCCACTGCGCGTAGGCGGCGCGGGTTTTCATTTTAAGCAGCTCGCGGTCCACCACCAAACGGGCGATCTCGCGGGCGCGGCCGGCATCATCGGGTTGCTGCAAAGCTTCGTTAAACCTGCGTTCATCCACATCGTGACGATACATCAGCTGGCAAAGGTGTCCAAAGTCGCGCCTCAGCAGATCTTCCACAAATTCGGCGATGAGCTGCTCCATGGTTGGCCGGTCCATTTCGGGACTGAGTGCGGGGAAGGCATCCGATGAAGGTTGGGGCAGCATAGAGTTCTTTTCGTCAAAATTAACCAAATGTGCCTGTTTTGGGTCAGAAAAGCAGGAAAATACTCAGGGCAAACCAGAACAAAAACAAAGGGCTGAGGGCTTTGCGGTCGAGCCGGCTAAAAGGGTCATCAGTGCGCGGTGCAAAGGCGCCGATGAAGCGAAAATCGCCTATAACTCTGAAAAACAATAGGCTGCTGATGCCATAGGTGATGTTGTCCATCACATTGTCGCGGTGACCCTGCTGCAATTGTGTCAGCCTCACATAAACCAGCAGCGCAGCAATGATGAGCAGGGCGGCCTGTATGGCAAACCAGCGACGGCTTTGCGACGAGTTAAGACCGGCTGAAGCGGGCAGCAGCATGGAAGGTTTGAAGCGGCCGCTCAGCAACAGAAACCAAGAGAGAAGTCCGGCCAGAGCCATCATGCTGGCCAAAATGTAACCTGCTAATGGAGCAAAAGCGTTCATGCGATTTTTTGATGCAAGTTCATGAAAAATGACATTCGTCGCCCATGCAAATATCGAGGGCGCGGGCTTTGTTGATCAGGCTGTGTTTTTTCGGCACAAGGTTGAGCTTGCCGGCCACTTCGTTTAATGGAATACTGTCGGTGCTGTTGTTGACGATGTTTACCATCCGGCCATATTTTTCCTGTGCGATGAGGTCAACGGCCTTGGTGCCGAAGCGCGTGGCCAGTATGCGGTCCATGGGCGAGGGCGAACCGCCGCGCTGCACATAGCCCAGAATGGTTGTGCGCGTTTCGATGCGGGTGCCCTTTTCGATCATCCTGGCCACATAGCCCGCTGCCGATGGTTCTTCCTCAGGCTTCTCGACCCCTTCGGCCACAACAACGATGGAATAAGGCTTCTTTTTGTAGGCCCTGTCGAGCAAGTACCGGTTAACCACCTGAACGTCGTAGCCAAGCTCGGGCAGCAGGATCACGTCGCCGCCTCCGGCCATGCCGGCATACAAGGCAAGCCAGCCGGCCGTGTGGCCCATGAGCTCGATAACCATGATGCGCTTATGCGAGTTGGCCGTGGTGTGCAGGCGGTCGATGGCCTCGGTGGCAATCCACACGGCCGAGTCGAAACCAAAGGTGAAGTCGGTGCCAAATACGTCGTTATCAATGGTTTTCGGAATGCCAATCACATTGAGACCTTCGTCGGCCAATAACGCTGCGGTCTTTTGGGTGCCGTTGCCGCCTATGCACACGAGGCAGTCGAGGCCCAGCTCTTTGTAGTGTTTCTTGATGCGGTCGGGCTTGTCCGATCCCTTGTTGCCGTTTTTCTTAAATGGTTTTTCGCGCGAGGTGCCCAAAATGGTGCCTCCCAGGGTGAGGATTCCGGAGAGTTTTGCCTCGTCGAGCACCTCATATTCCTTGTTGATGATGCCGGAAAAGCCCGACGAAAAGCCGATAACCTCCATGCCGTATTTGGTGATGGCCGTTTTGCCCACTCCGCGTATGGCGGCATTGATGCCCGGACAGTCGCCCCCGGCCGTAAGAATTCCGATGCGTTGCGGTTTACCCATTCATTTTTGGTTTTACGGTGCAAAGTAAGGTACATTCGGCCAAACGGCCTTCGCTCTTTTGTCAACACACAATGAACAAAACCAGAGCTTTAAAGCCAAATCGAGGATAATCGCCAATTCTCAAAACCATAACAAACGTTTGCAACCCCCTGAGCTTCAAAAGCAATCTTTTGGCTTGCCGCTTAAACATTTATTGCTTTACTTTGTTTCAGCTTTCGCAGAGCCCTAAAAACCAAATGGTTTAAACATGAAAAGAAAGCGCGATCGCATCATCAGCGGCTTTTCGAAGCTCCTCAAGGAAGAGAAGCTCAAGCTGGTGGCCGAATATTTTGAGAATCCCGGCGAGGTTGTCAGCCTGCTGAAAAGCTTCTGGCATTCCGATGAGGAAAAGCAAAAGCTGTTCGACGAGTTCAGCGAAAACACCCTCACCAATTTTGTTATTCCCTACGGTGTAGCCCCCAATGTGATGATCAACGGGCAAACCTATCTGGTTCCCATGGTCATCGAGGAAAGTTCGGTGGTGGCTGCAGCCTCGGCCGCTTCGAAGTTTTGGAGCGAGCGCGGCGGTTTCCGGTCGGAAGTTGTCGATACAAAAAAGGTGGGGCAGGTGCATTTCAGCTGGAGCGGACGCGCCGCCGTGCTGCATGGCCTGATGCCCGAGCTGCGGCAGCACCTGATGTCGGCCGTAAAACACATCACCGCCAATATGGAAAAACGCGGTGGCGGCGTGCTCGATATTGAGCTGAAAGACTTCACCAGGGAGATTGAGCACTATTTCCAGCTGCTGGTTACTTTCGAAACGAAGGACAGCATGGGCGCCAACTTCATCAACTCGGTGCTCGAAGAATTTGCCCAGGCCCTTAAGGTGTTCATGGCCAACCGCCTGGAACTGCCCGACGAACAGCGTCAGGTGGAAATCATCATGTCGATTTTGTCGAACTACACACCCGAATGCCTTGTACGCACCTGGGTGGAATGCCCGCTCAGCCAGCTCGACAATGTGGATGAAACGCTCAGCGGGGAGGCCTTTGCACGCAAGTTTGAGAAAGCGGTGCGCATTGCTCAGGTTGACGTTTACCGCGCCACCACACACAACAAAGGCATCTACAACGGCATCGACGCCGTGGCCATTGCCACCGGCAACGACTTCCGCGCCATTGAGGCGGCCGGCCATGCCTTTGCCAGCCGCGACGGGCAATACCGCAGCCTCTCGCGGGTTGAAATCGAAGACGGCATGTTCCGCTTTATCCTCGAGGTGCCGATGGCAGTGGGCACGGTAGGCGGCCTCACCAGCCTGCATCCGCTGGCCAAGTACTCGCTCGATATGCTGGGCAATCCATCGGCCCGCGAACTGATGATGATCGCCTCGGCCATGGGTTTGGCCAACAACTGGTCGGCTGTGCGTTCGCTCACCACCAAAGGCATACAGGCCGGGCATATGAAGATGCACCTTTTCAACATTCTCAACCACTTCAAGGCCACCGACGAGGAAAAGGCCTCCGCTGCCGAATACTTCAAAGACCAAAAGGTGTCGTTTGCCGGCGTTGCACAATATCTGACGTCCATCCGCAAATAATACCGCATGGCTAATGTTTTCCGTTCCAACGGCAAACTGCTGATCTCAGGAGAATACCTTGTATTGCGCGGGGCGCTGTCTCTTGCCCTGCCGCTCAGGCTGGGCCAAAGCCTCGAAGTGCAGCGCGAAGAAGCCCACGGCCACCCACATCTGCTTTGGTCGGCTCTGGCACCCGGTGGAAAACCCTGGTTTAAAACCAGTTTCGAGCTGCCTTCGTTCGACATCATTGGCACCGACGACCGCGAGAAAAGCGCCCGCCTGCAAACCGTGCTGCTCACCCTCAACAGCCTCAAGCCCGAAGCCTTCGACCCGGAATACAGCTATAAAGTGATTACCCGGCTCGACTTTGAGCCACACTGGGGACTGGGGTCGAGTTCCACGCTGCTGGCCGCCCTGGCACGCTGGGCCAAATGCGACGCCCACACCCTGCTCAACCTCTCGCTGGGCGGATCGGGTTACGATATTGCCTGCGCAACATCATCAAAACCAATACTCTATCGCAGAGACGGCATAAGGCCCGTGGTTCAGCCCACTAATTTTTATCCGCCTTTTCACGAACAGATTTTCTTTGTCTATCAAGGCCAGAAACAGGACTCGAACCACGAGATTGTTAACTTCAACCGGCAAACCGAACACCTCGACCTTTCGGAGCCCATCGGCAAGGTGAGCGACATCAGCCTGAAAATGACCGAGACCAAAGACCCCGAAGCTTTCGCCGCCCTGATGCACGAGCACGAACTCATCCTTTCGGGCCTGCTCAAAATTCCGCCGGTCAAGACCTTTTTCCCCGACTTTGAAGGCGAACTCAAATCGCTCGGCGCCTGGGGAGGCGATTTCATGATGGCGTTGAGCAATAAAGGAGAAGCCTACGTGCGCGAATATTTTGCCGGCCAGCAACTCGATACGCTATTTACTTTCAAGGAACTTGCAATTCATGGATAACCAATACTCAGGCCTTTGGCAGCACTACGTGCAAACGGCCAACCACAAGATCCCCGAAGCTGGCCTAATGGGCCAAACCGCCTGGCGCAGCCCCTCGAACATCGCCATCGTAAAATACTGGGGCAAACACGGCAATCAGTTGCCCAACAACCCCTCGCTGAGCTTCACCCTGCAAAACGCCCACACCGATACCAGCATAAGCTACACCTGGTCGCCCACAGGCCCGGAAGTGCATTTTCGTTTCGAAGGTTCCGAAAACAAGGCATTTGCCGAGAAGATCGAAAAGCTCCTGATGCAGTTTTTGCCCGCTTTCCCGTTTCTTGGCCAGCTGAAAATGCACATCGAAAGCCGCAACAGCTTTCCGCATTCATCGGGCATTGCCTCGTCGGCTTCGTCGATGAGTGCGCTGGTGATGTGCCTGATCGACATTGAGCAGCAGCTGGGAGCAATGCTAACCGACGACGAACGCCTGCGCAAAGCCTCCTATTTTTCGCGACTTGCCTCCGGAAGCGCCGCCCGCTCAGTGTTTCCCATCGCCGCGCTTTGGGGTCATACGCCCTTTCATTCCGGGAGCCATGACGAATATGCCGTTGTTGCTGACGACATTCATCCCGTGTTTCGCAATTACCGCGATACCATCCTGATCATCAGCGCCGGCACCAAGGCCGTTTCGAGCCGTGCGGGCCACGCCCTTATGGAAGGCAACCCCTTTGCCGAAGTGCGTTACCATCAGGCCAGCAAAAACACCGGCGAACTGCTTCATGCCCTTCACAGCGGCGATCTTGAAGCTTTTGTGCGCATAACCGAAGCCGAGGCCCTGCAGCTGCACGCCCTGATGATGACCAGCGAACCCTCGTTCATCCTCATGCAGCCCAATACGCTAGAAGCCATCGCGAGGATTCGCAACTTCAGAAATGACACGGGCATTCCGCTCAGCTTTACCCTCGACGCCGGCCCCAATGTGCACCTGCTTTATCCTGATGAACATCATCCTGCAGTGAACGACTTTGTTCAGCAGCAGCTCAAAAGCCTGTGTCAGGACGGCCGCCTGATCGAAGACCGGGTGGGACAAGGTCCGCAAAAGATGATTTGATGAGCGGAGAGCGAAGATTTTTCGGCAAGCTTTTGCTTTTTGGCGAATATACTGTAGTGCTTGGAGCACAAGCACTTGTGTTGCCTTACGAAGAAGTGGGAGGCAGCTGGGCATTTTTGGATGAAATGCCCGACAGGGCCAAAGCCGAAAACAGCAACCGTGCGCTGAAAAACTATTTGCAATGGCTAAAACAAACTCCTGAAGCAGAAAACATTGACATTGAACGTTTTGCAAACGAGCTTGATGCCGGACTGGCTTTCGACTCCAATATTCCCAATGGTTATGGTGTGGGCAGTTCGGGGGCACTGGTGGCGGCCTTGTTCGGGCGTTACCGGCGGATGGATGTCCACCCGGCACTGAGCGATGCGCGAAGCATATTGGGAAAACTCGAAAATTATTTTCACGGCAACAGCTCAGGCCTCGATCCGCTGGCCTGCTTCGTGGGTAAACCGCTGCTAGTGAAAGACAAGGAAATCAAAGTGCTTGACAGTTGTCCGGTACCTGATGGCCTGAAATTTGAGCTCCACGACACCGGCATCACCGCGCCCACAGGGCCTTTGGTCGCCTACTTCGGGGAGCAGATGAAGCACTACTCCTTTTATAAAAAGGTTGACCGACAACTTATCCCTGCCACTGAAAAAGCCATTGAATCGTGGCTGAACGGCAACGCACAAGGGGTTTGGGAGGCCCTTGGAGAAATTTCGGCCATTCAGTTGGCTCATTTTCAGCCCATGATACCCGAAAGCATCCGCCCGCTCTGGGAGGAAAACCTGCAGCAAGGCCGCAAACTGATGAAACTCTGCGGTTCAGGCGGCGGGGGTTATGTGCTGGCGTTTGAGAGGGGGTGAGGGGGAGGTGTTGTTGTCAACGTTGTTATTGTTGTCGTAGTTGAGGGCAGCGTGCTTAAGTCCTGACTTATTCATTCCGGAAATGAAAAATTGATCACTGGATTAAATTTTTCCGCTTTCTATTGTATATAGTTCATTATCAAACATTTTATCCGTAACACACAGCCAATAAAACCTTTAACCCGCAGCCCTTAACCCGCGACCCGCAACCAATAACACGTAGCCCGTTACCAACCTCCCGTCCCATGTCCCTCGTCCCCTGTTCCCAATCCGTCCCCTGTCCCCAATCCGTCCCCCGTCACTGTTCAAGCAGTTTTCTCACATCCTGCCTTGAGGGATCAAGTTTTAAAGCGCGCTGCAGCAGCGGGTGGGCCAAGCCGGGCATGCCGGTTGATAGGTGATAGCCAGCCAGGTTGAGCAGGGCCTGCATATTGTCGGGGTTGAGCTGCAGGGCTTTGAGATAGGCTTCGTGGGCGGCAAAAAGGCGGCCCTGTTGCTGCAGGCACCAGCCGAGGTTCACATGGGCCATGTCGTTGCGAGGGTTTTGGGCAATAACCCTGTCAAACACCTCGGCTGCCTGCGCAAACTGTTGCTCGTTGGCGAGCAGGCCGCCGTAGCGGTTCAGAAAGTCGAGCTGGTAAGGAGCAAGGGCAGTTGATTTTTCCAGAAACAGCAGCGCTTCTTTACGACGGCCTTCGTTTTCGAACGCCTGTCCGATGCGGTAGGCCGTCCAGGCATGCATGTTGTCGTACGATTGCCGGTGGAGCATGGCCGCCACCGTTTCGGGGCCTCCGTTGCGATCGGTCAGTTTAATGATGTTTTTGTGCTCGTTGCGGAGGAAGAAATATTGCACAAAGGCGATTAGTCCGGCGGTGTCGGTCTTTTTTGGGCCTGGCCTGAGCAGTCGAGGGGCCGAGTCGAGATAGGCGGGGTTGGCGTGGTAGGTTTCGTACTCCCTCAGATAGCCCAGTCCCTTGGTGAAGGGGTCAACTTTGGGGTTGTTCACTGCTCTGAGGCCTTTGAACACCCTGGGGCGTTTGTCTTCGCGTTCGGGATTGATGATTTTGTGGTCGGTGATCATCACATGGGGGATGTCGCGACTTTTGCGCACGGGCATATGGCAGAGGGCGCAGTCGTTGCCTTTGGCCAGGCGCAAAGCTTCGTCCTTGGTACAGGTTTTGCCGCCGGTGGCGTTGTGGCAGCTGATGCAGGTTTTGCTGAAGCGGCTGCGTGGGGTTTCCTTTACGCTGTAATGCGGGTTATGGCATTGCATACACGACAGCTGTCCGCCGGAGGCAAGATAGCAGCGGCTTTCGGTCATGCGTTCCACATGCGAGGCCATTATGAGGTCTTCTGTTCCGCCCTGAAATACTGGCAAAAAGATGTCCATGACGGTGGTGAGCGGGATGCCCGGGCGGTAGTCGTAGAACGATTTGTTGTTTTTAAGCACCATGGTGCCTTGCAGGTGGCATCGGGCGCAGACGTCGTTTTGCAGTTGTACGGGCAATTTTTTCGGGTTGACGATGGAGTAGTCGGTAAAGCGGGCAGTATCAACCAGTATGCCTTTTTTCTTCAAAGCCACATGGATGCTGCCGGGGCCGTGGCAGCGCTCACAGTCGATGCCTTCGGGCATTTGGGCGTATTTGTTTTCGGAGCCCAGCACCAGTTGTGGCAGGCCGTTGTGGCACGAGATGCATTCGAGGCCGAGGCTGCGGCCGAAACGGCTGTTGTGGCCGCCTTCGAAGCCCGGGGGCAGGTCGAAACGGTGCACTTGGGTATAGTAGGTAAACGGTATCTGAAAGGCGTAGCCGTTTATTATATAGATATGTGAGTTGGTGTGGTGGCCCGAGCCGACGATGTAATCCACTTTTTCGCGGCGTTTGTGCACAGTGTCGCTGCCCTCGAGCCTGAACTCTTCGATCATGAGGGTTTCGCCCTGCCAGAACGGGCGATACCAAAGGTTGCTGTGCCGGTCGTAAATGAGGCTGTCTGGACCGATGATGCTGGCGCTTTTGATGGGGGTGGCGCGTCCGAATGAACGGCCCATGCCGGTGCGCATATAGCTTTCGTAGATAAGCGGATGACACTCGCGGCATGGCTGCATGCCCACGTAAAAGGCGGTGTCGTGATGGTTCATAAAAGTTTCCCACACCAGGGTTTCTTGTGCTTTTTGCTCCTGATTTTGGGCGCACGAAGTGAGAAAGGCCAATAAGGCCGTAAGTAAATAAGCGTTGAGGAGAGTTTTTCGTTTGGGCATACTAATGGTTTTCAGCCGCTTCCAGTTTTATGAGGGCCAGGGTGGCAAAGGAGGCGAGCCAGTGCGCACCGGCGTATTCGCCCGAGTCCATTTTGCTGAAGGAATAGTCGAAATGCGTCTTGGCCAGCTGGAGCAGCTTTGGGTTTCCGGTGGCTTTTGCAAGCTCGGCCAGGCACCAGGCGCGGTTGAAGTTCAGTCCATCGAGGTGGGCCATTTTACCGTCGGTGCGGTCGGGCGATTCGGCCGGCCTGAGCATCGCTGCGGGGTTTTTGGCAAAGCCGGGGAGGAAATTGCCAAACCATTGCCGGAAAGTTTTCTTATCCAACACCTTAGCCATCAGCGCCGCTTCCTGCAGGCAGGGCGAGATAAAGTCGAAGCCACCGGGTTCCCAGCCGATGGGGCAGGCTTTGTCGATTAGGAAGTAGTCTGAAGCGCGCTTGCGTATGGTTTCGGCGAGGCCGGCATCGTACTTTGCAGCCCAGTCATAAGCCAGCGACATGGCAAAGGCCACATTGGTGTGTTCGCCTACGCGGATGGGATAGTTGAGTTTGAGCAGAAACTCGCTCATTTTGCCGGAGATCAGTCTGGTGAGCGGCTGAAGGTTTTGGTGCAGTTCAGTGGACCACACTTCATCGGATTCTGCCAGGGCCTGGTCGAGTTTGAGCAGCCAGGCCCATCCGTAGGGGCGTTCGAAGTCGCGGTTGTTAGGGTCGTCGAAATAGACTACCTCTCTAGCAATGTTTTCTTCGGTGAGCAGCTGCTTTAGTTTTGAAACGATTTCATCCCTTTCGTTAAGCGCATCATAACGACTGAGCAATGTAACCAGTGTCCAGTGCCCGTGCACGGCCGAATGCCAGTCGAAACAGCCGTAAAAGACCGGGTGCATCACCCGTGGGGGAAGCAGTCCATCATCGCCCCCAAGCACATGGCCGGGTTTGTTGGGGTACTCCTGCGTAATGCATGAGGCGGCGAAACTGCTGAGATAATTGGCTTTTTTCAATTCGAGTTTGGATTGCGATTGTAGCGGCAGGCATTTGGCTAAAATCAGCAGCAACACGATGGCGAGATGTTTCATGAATAAGCGCTTTGGCTTCGAAAATAATGCTTTTTAAAAAGGCCGCTGATTGATTTAACTACAGGCCGTGGTTTTCATTCTCGCAAACCAAATCATAAAAAAATAAAAAATCGGCCGGAAAAGCTCCCGATTGACGCCTGTAACTGTTTTGTTTCTTGCCGTTAGGCAGGAAATCCGGATTTTTGCCCCGCATGCTGAAAAAATGGATTTATATCGTCCTTGGGTTCATTTCCCTCGGTCTGGGAATATTGGGGATTTTTGTGCCAGGTCTGCCCACCACCATCTTTCTCATCATCACGGCCTTTTTCTGGTTGCGGAGCTCACCCGGTCTGCATCAGCGTTTGCTCAATCATAAAATTCTGGGCGGTTACCTCAAGCAGGTGCAAAACGGCATGAGCCGCCGCCTGAAGATCAAAGCCATCAGCACCATGTGGACTATGATCCTTATTTCGTCCTATTTCTTTATCGAGAGTTGGCTTTGGCGTGGAGTGCTTATCGCGGTGGGCATTATAGGCACCATCAGTATGGGCATGCAGCCTGAACCGGAAGAGTGAGGCCGGGTGCCTGATGCCGGGAGATATTTTGGCTAATTGGTTATAATAGAGGGTTTAGTGTTTGATCTTTGGTGTTCTGTGTTCCATAGGTTCCGTTCACTGCCCAAGGTTAAGCCCGAAACCGTTAAACCGCACATATATTGTCGTCAGGTGTCCGCTGGCCATAATCTAATTCCAGCAACTCCTAACCCGTTACCAAGCCTTCAGCAGTTATTCTTTTCTTCCTTTTCCTGCTCCTGCTTTTCGGAGCGTGTTTTAAACCTGAGCAGCGTAAACACACCTATAGCGGCAAGGGCCAGCACTACAATTTCACCCATGGTATCCAGCGCCCTGAAATCTACCAGAATCACGTTGACGATATTGCGACCGTGAGCAAGGGTGTAGCTGTTGTCGGTAAAATAGCTGCTGATGCGTTCGCCGGCCGGCAGCTGTAACGCAAGTAAAACCAGCAGGCTCATTGCAATGCCTGCCACCGACGAAATGAAGGCGTCGCGGCGGCGGATGCGTGCCGTGCTGATCTCGCCGAAACGCGGCACTCTGTAAACGATAAACACCAGTAGAAGTACCGTAAGCGTTTCGATGGAGAATTGCGTAAGTGCCAGATCGGGTGCGCTGAAGAGGGCAAACAGCAAGGCCATTCCGAAGCCTGTGATGCCCAGGGCCGCCACTGAGCTCAACACGGTTTTCGAGGTGATGGCCTTATAGGTGGAGATGATCATCAGCAGCACAATCATCACTTCGTGAAAGTAAACGTCGTCAAAGCCAATGGTCAGGCCGCCAAGCACCCCAAAACGTATGGCGGTGTAGAAAATGAGCAGGGTGAAAGTGGATAAAATCCAATAGTAATAATGCCTTAGCTTTCCGTCCTGAAAGAAGTTGGTCTGCAAATCGGCCCAGCGCAGCAGTCCGTCAAGACCGCGTTCGTAAGCTTTTTCCGGTCCAAAGTCTCCGAGCCTGTCAAAAAGCGCAAGACGCTGAAGCCGGCCTGTCAGCATATACCAGCCTGCTCCCGCCAAGAGGGTAATGATGCTGAGCATCAGGGCAGTGTTGAAGCCATGCCAGAGCACAAGCTTAACACCTTCTGCGCCTGAAATATTAACGATGGCTGTATGCAGGAGCTGCGAAACGCTCTCCGGAAACAGACCGGCTATTAATCCGGCCATTCCAAGGATCATTGGTCCGATCCACATGGCGAAAGGTGCATCATGGGGCGCTTGTGGGGTGGTCTGGAAGCTGCCGAAGAAAGGTTTAACGACCACCAGGGCTGCTGTGGCTACCAGGAAAACATTGGTAAGCAGGGCAATAAACGTCAGCAGCAAATGCTGCTGGGGCATGCCCAATGCCGATTCATAAATAAGCTCTTTGGCAATGAACCCCAGAAAAGGCGGGATACCGGCATAGGAGAGACCCGCCAGCGCGGCCGCGGTAAAGATGAGAGGCATTTTTGTGCGTAGCCCTCTCAGCTGACGAATGTCGCGCGTTCCAGTTTCGTGGTCGATTGCCCCGGCCACCAGAAACAGTGCGCCCTTGTAAAGCGAGTGTACCAGCAAAAATGTTATTGCTGCAGTGATGGCATATTTTCCGCCTGAACCGATAAGGAACACCATGATGCCCAAAGCACTCACAGTGGTATATGCCAGTATGCGTTTGAGGTCGGTTTGCCCGGTGGCCATGGCGGCACCCGCGAGCATGGTGATTCCGCCAAAAATCATCAGGCTCTGATGCCAGAGCGGGTCTCCCATAAACATGGGATTGAGTCTGGCCAGCAGGAAAACCCCAGCCTTGACCATGGTGGCCGAATGCAGATAAGCGCTTACCGGCGTGGGGGCTTCCATGGCGTTGGGAAGCCAGAAATGAAACGGAAACTGGGCCGATTTGGTAAAGGCACCGGCCAAAATCAGAACGAGGGTAGCAATATATAAAGAGCTGTTAATCAGGTTTATACCAGAGTCGATCATGCCCGATAGGCTGTAAGTGCCGGTTGCATTGCCGACCATGATGAGTCCGGCCAGCAGCGCCAGCCCACCCCCGCCTGTAACGAGCAGGGCCTGAAGGGCCGCCTTGCGCGATTTGAGGCTTTCGTGCTTGAAACCAATGAGCAGAAACGAGCTGATACTGGTGAGTTCCCAGAAAACGAAAAGCGCGAAGATGTTGTCCGACAATACCACCCCGATCATCGAGGACATGAAGAACAGAATGTAAGCGTAGAATCGTCCTTCTTTAGGGTCGTGATGCAGATAGGCCGAAGCATAAAACACAACAAGTGTGCCTATTCCGGTGATAATCAGGGCAAATAAAAGGCCCAGCCCATCGATCAGAAAATCGAGGCCTACATCCATTGAAACAAACCAAAGATAGTTGAAAACCAAAGGTTTGCCCTGCTGAATTTCGGGCAAGAAACTGGTAAGCCATGCAAACATGGCCAGTGGAACCAGGGTGAGCCATTTGCCCGAACGTGCCGGATCGAGCCGGTGAATAAGCGGGGCCAAAATGGCCGCCAAAAATCCTAAAGCGATGAGCAAAATCATAGCTCGTCCTCCTCTGCAATATCTTCCTCTTTCTCGGACTGCACCTCGCGCTGGGGCTTAACGCAACCCGTTTCCAGATTGATTTTGTCTTTGAGCTGGTCAGTCACCGTTCCTTTCCACATGGGTAATTCCGCCACATAGGCGGCAATGCCCAGCATATGCGATCCTACCGGAACACTCAGAATGAGAAAAACAATTACCCCGAGCACATGCAGGGCCTGACCGAGGCTGCCAAAGTGAATGGCCACGGCAAGCAGCATGGAAGCCACCCCGAAAGTGGCCGCGATGGTGGCCGACGACATGCGCAGATATACATCGGGCATGCGTAGCAATCCGATCGAGGCGATGAGGATAACCAGTGCCCCAATCAATAGTAATGCTATTACAAGTATCTCAGCCATAGGTCAATGCAGGTCAAATCGGTCTTTTTCTTTTTTGCTTCGCATATGGTAAACGGCAAACCCCACCGAACTCAGGAAAGCGATTAGGGCCAGCACAAGGGTAATGTCGATGAGGACGTCCATGTCGTAGAGTACCGCATAGGCAGATAAGCCGCCTATGCTGACGATAACGAGCAGGTCGAGGGCCACCACCCGGTCCATCAGGCTTGGCCCGCGCAGCACCCTGATGGTGATAAGCACCATCGAAAGCGCCATCATCGGCAATATCACATACAATATCCACTGATCCAGGCTCATCGCAATACCTCCAGAAGTTTCTTTTCCAGTCCGTTTTTAATTTCTTCAATGGTGTCCTGCTCGTTTTCGCTCAGGTAAACGTTGTAAACATAGAGCACCGTACGGTCGTCCGATACGGCCAGGCTGGTGGTACCCGGTGTGAGGGTGATAAAGCTCGCAAGGGTTGCTATTTCAAAGTCGGTGCGGGCGTCGAGCGGTACGGCAACAATGCCCGGACGGATATGTGGCTTCGAACGCAATATGTCCAGTCCCACACGCAGGCTGCCTTTTACGACTTCTTTGACAAAAAGAGAGGCGAAGGCGGCAGCTTTTGGCACGATTGTAACATATTTCGGCTTGCTTGGGGTGTTGCGGTGGGTAAACCAAATCACCAGATAACCCGCCAGATAGCCGAAGGCAAACTCGTCGAGCCTGAACTTCTGCGTGAGCGTCAGCCAGATGAAAGCCAGAAAAATGTTCATCAACAGGTATTTCATGGCGCAACCCCCAATACTTTAGTGATGTACTCATTTGGATTAAGTAGCTGATTTGCAGCTTTTTCGGCAATTTGGAAAAAGGGCTCAGGGTAAAATCCGATCCATAGCGTAATGCCTGCAAGCATGGCTACGGGTAATATCAGAAGGATGTTTCGTCGGCTCAGGAGGCGCTCCGTGAAAGGGACGGCATCCTCCGGTGCAGGCGCCCAGAATCCCTCGTTCCAAATTTTAATCATCGAAAAGAGGGTCAGTAATCCCACAAACAGCGCTACAAACACAATGAGCCAACTTTGCAGATCGATACCGGCTTTGATCACCAGAAACTTGCTCCAGAAACCTGAAAGCGGAGGTATGCCTGCCAGCGAAAGCGCAGGGATGAGAAACAGCACAGCCAGCAATGGGTAAGCATTGAGCAGGCCGCCTACCCTGCGCACGTCGAATTGTCCGCTCACCCTTTCGACTACACCACCTACGAGGAACAGGTTTGCCTTGACGATGATGTGGTGCATGATATAGAACACCGCTCCGGCCAGCGCCAGCGGACTGAACAACGCCAGACCCATGAGCATATAGCCGATCTGGCTGATGATATGAAACGACAGGATGCGCCGTATATCATATTGCACGGCCGCACCCATTACGCCAACCAGCATCGTAAAACCAGCGATCCACAAGAGGATGTGGTGCGTAAACGCCACATTGGTAACGAAAATCAGGCTGAACACCCTGATCAGGCTGTAAACGCCCACCTTGGTGAGCATGCCCGCAAAAATGGCCGATATACTGATAGGAGGTGTGTGGTAGGAAGCCGGAAGCCAAAAAAACAATGGAAATACAGCCGATTTGATGCCAAAAGCGACCAGGAAAAAAATGGAAACCAGCATCACCAATCCCTGCTGCTCCACCTGAGGCACTTTCACGGCCAGATCGGCCATATTAAGGGTCCCGGTGAGGGCATACAACAATCCTACGCCGATAAGGAAAAAGGTTGACGATAACAGATTTATCGAAACATATTTTAAGGTGCCCTCGAGCTGAAACTTACGCTGGCCCAAAGAAAGCAGTACGAAGGACGAAATGAGCATCACCTCGAACCAAACATAAAGGTTGAAAATATCGCCGGTGAGGAAGGCCCCGTTGATGCCCATGTACATAATATTGAGCAGGGGATAGTAAGCAAACTGAATGCTCCGCCGGGCATCCTGCAGTTCCTCGTCGTGGTGCATGGACGAGACCGAATAAACCGACACTGCAAAAGCCATTATGGTGGTGATAACTACCATAACCGCACTGAAAACATCGGCTACCAGGCTGATACCGAAGGGGGCTCGCCAGTTGCCTCCCTGCATTACCAGAATGCCATCGTTAAGTACGGTGTTCAAAAGCAGAATACCTATAACTACAAACAGCGCCGATCCTGCCACATTCACCCATTGCTGCCATCTGCGGCTGTTCCAGAGGGCAAGCGTGATGAGGCCCAGCAGCAGCGGATAAAGTACCGGTGCGGCCACAAGCAGGCTGGTGTATGTATTGATTGAGGGCATTAGTGATCAGTGGTTTTGAGTTCGTCGGAATCTTCGATGCCCGATTGCTGGTAAAGCTGCTGAATGAGCACAATGGTAAATGCCATCACCCCGAAACCGATTACAATGGCCGTAAGTACAAGAGCCTGAGGCAATGGATCGGCTACGCTTTGAGCCACTTCGGAAGCACCTTCAGGAATAAGCGGAACCTTTGCACGCTGTACTCCGGCTACCGCAAAAATGAGCAGGTTGGCCGCATAGCTTAGCAGCATCAGTCCTATGATGAGCTTGATTATGCTTCGCCGCAAGATCATATAGATGGCTGCGCCAAACAGAACACCAATAAGCAAGGCTAGCAGGATATTCATGTTTTCAGTTTGTCTGATTCAGATTTAACACGATGCTAGTTGTAACGCCCATCACCACAAGGTAAACGCCGATGTCGAACATCAGGATGTTGCTCATGTGGCCAATGCCAGGCAGAGTGGTGTGGTCCCAAAGGCCTGAAAACACCGGCAATCCAGCAAAAACCGGCGCAATACCGCTGCCAAGTGCTATAATCAGCCCGGGCAGAAGAAACATGACCGGACTTTTTGGAAAATATTTCTTGGTATGCTTCACGCCCCGCGCCATCACGTCCATGGCAAAGGCCATAGCAGCGATGAGGCCGCCAACAAATCCCCCGCCAGGCTCATGATGTCCTCTGAACAGAATAAACAGGGAGAACAGCAGCAGCACCGGAAGCAAAATGCGTGAGGCGGTTTTGAAAATGAGGGAGTGCATATGCCTGTTGCCTTGTTGATTACCTATTTCAACTAACAAAAATAAGCCTTGTCTTGTTTACGGCCAAATGGCATATGCCTGCACAAAGCATTGAAAAATTGCGATTTACATGTTTTTAGACCTGAGAAGCAGCGCCATACATCAGCCGGTGGCCATTTATTAAAAAAACCTAAATCGGTATTTCGTCTCAGGCGACAATGCCCGCACATCACTGCAACCGTTGTAGAATGCTCGATGTCCGATTGTGGACCTGCAAACAGATTGGTCAGGGTTTCGGGGGATATATTTGTTAATGAATTAACAATTCATAATTATGGAAAAACACACGAAAATCCAACTTCCTAGAGCCGTTGAAAGCCTGTTTTCATCCACACTGCACAAGCCTGTTTGTTTCGAAACTGTGGACGAGCTGGCCGATGCCGCCACCGGAGGTCGCGAAAAGCTTGAATTTGAAGTGCAATATGATATTCCTGGCAAAGGACTTTATACAGAAGCCGTGGTGCACCGCGTCACCAACGGCATCTCGGCCAATTACACCGATGTTTACATGCGTCGCCGCGACCCCGACACCATGCTCATAGCCGATGATCTGCCTTCGGACAAGGAACGCTTCGAAGAGCGCATGGGCTATCCATTTTCCGGTCTTCGCAAGGAAACCTTCGATTGGATGAAGCAGCAGAAGCTGGCTTACTTTTTCTTTCGGATTGGAAAGCTCGACAACAGCCCTTACGGAATGGCCATAGCTCCTACCAATGCCGCCTTTTTTGCCATGGGGCTGGCCATGTTGCAGCACATGGTAAGGCCGTCGGAAATACCTGATAATCAGAAAATATACGCAGTAGTTTATGTTGCACCTGTGTTCAGGCATACCCATTTCGACGGTAAACAGGTGGTAGTGCATAGCCGGCAAAAAGATTTGTACGAGATTTTTTCCTACAACCTTTATCCTGGTCCCAGTGCCAAAAAAGGTATTTATGGCGTATTGCTCAACCTGGGCGAAAACGAAGGCTGGGTTACAGCGCACTGCTCGGCGGTGGAGTCGGTCAGCCCCTACGACAACATCACCCGTTTCATGCACGAAGGGGCCAGCGGTGGCGGAAAAAGCGAGATGCTGCAACACATCGTGCGCGAACGCAGCGGCGAGGTACTCATAGGCACCAACACCATTACCGGTGAGCGACGCACCATTCAGATTCCGCGATTTTGCGAAATCAACCCCATAGCCGACGACATGGCCACCATACACCCTGATCTGCAAACCGAAAGCAAACGCCTCCGCCTGCTCGATGCCGAAAATGCCTGGTTTATCCGTACCGACAATATCACAGGCTATGGTATTGACCCTGTGCTCGAAAAGATAACCATCAATGCAACAAAGCCATTGCTGTTTCTCAACATCAAATCGCACCCTGGCGGCACGGCCCTCATCTGGAATCATACCGAGGATGCACCCGGAAAGCCTTGCCCTAATCCGCGCGTCATCGTGCCCCGCGATCTGTTCGAGGGCGTGGTGAGTCATCCGGTACACATCGATGTGCGCAGTTTTGGGGTGCGCACTCCTCCTAGCTCGCTCGAAAATCCCAACTACGGCATTCTTGGTCTCTTTCACATGCTTCCGCCTGCCCTTGCCTGGCTGTGGCGATTGGTTTCGCCCCGCGGCCATGCCAATCCGAGCATTGTTGGCACTGGCAAAGGCATGGAAAGCGAAGGCGTGGGTTCCTACTGGCCCTTTGCCACCGGAAAAAAAGTGCGTCAGGCTAATCTGCTGCTCGAACAGATTGCCTCGAAAACCGACACCCGCTACGTGCTCACTCCCAATCAGTATGTCGGGGTGTGGAAAGTGGGATTCCGCGCACAACTGCTTATGCGCGAATACCTGACACGCCGTGGCAATGCTAAATTCCGCCCCGACCAGATCAGCCCTTCACGCTGTCCGCTTTTGGGCTACGAGCTTGAATATCTGACCATCGAAGGATCGAAGATTCCCAGCAGGTTCCTTAAAACCTACAAGCAACCGGAGTTGGGTCTTGAGGGTTATGATAAGGGCGCAGAAATTCTTACCACATTCTTTCACGGCGAATTGCAGCAGTTTCTCACCGACGAGCTTTCGCCCCTTGGCCGGAGCATCATCGAAACATGTCTTGCCGGAGGAACAGTGGAACAATACGAGCTGCTTATACCGCGAAAATAAATTCTTGTACTGTTTTGGTTGAAATTAGGGCTTGCCGATAAAAAGGCGGGCCCTTTTCATTTGGATATCAGTTAAATATCCTCAACATGCCACCGTTGTAGGAAGTGTTGTATTGTATCATCGGCCAACGGCCCGTCCCCTGAAAAATACTGCCATCGAGCAAGGAATAGGTGGTGCCGGTGCAGGTATCCTTGGCAAAAGGGTAGTGCTGGTCAACGATCAGGCGGGTGCAGTTGTTTCCGTTGCAGCATTTGTTGGGCTCGTTGGGCGGTATGCGGTCGAAGGCCACGAAGTCGGTCTGGTTGATGCGATGCACAATGATGCCGCGGCTGGGCAGGTCGGAAGTCAGATACATCCAGCCCCCGGCCGTGTTCAGCGGCTGATACTGGGTGCTGTTGGGGTTAATAACGAAATTGATGTACACATTCGGAATGTTGGGGTTACGCTCCTCCTTGGCGCAAGAGCCCAACATCAGCCAAAACAGCAATAAGAAAATATTGACAAAGCGCATCAGATCCAAAATCTTTCACCTCTGCAAAGTAACGCCATTTGTGATTTGTCATTGTACGGGCAAGCCGTAATTTATTGTTCTGTGTATCTTACACGGTTTTAAGCCGAAAAACCTCAAAACAATGTTATTTTGCATGCGATTGTCCATAACGCGAATATTTGTTTATTGCCCTTTATGAAATCCGCTGCTGCCAACTACTTCATTTTGAGTCTTTTTATTGCCCTGTTGCTCTGCATGTCAGGCGCCGCGGCAGTTTATGCATCCTCGCAACAGGGCGGCAGGCAGTTTACCAGATTTTTTTCGGAGAATGCGCGCATTGAAAGAGGTTTGAGCCAAAATACGGTTTATGTTGTTTTTCAGGACAGCCACGGATTGCTTTGGCTGGGCACATGGGATGGTTTGAACCGATTTGACGGTTATGAGTTCAGGCACTACAACCGTGAGACGGGCCTAAGCAACGAGACAATCCGCAGCCTTGCCCAAACAGGCGATTTGCTTTGGGTAGGCACCGAAGAAGGACTTAATGCCCTGAACCTCCGTAATGGAAGCATAACATCTTTTTATGCCAAATCGGACGACAGTGCAAGCCTTACCAACAGTTGGATCAATCATTTGCTTGTTGACAGACGCGGCCGGCTGTGGGTCTCCACTGCCAGCGGGCTAAACCTGATCGATCCTTCGACAGGAGTCATAAAGCAATATTTTGGAGGCGACTATGGCAATCCTATCAGAAGTAATTATTTCAATTTTTTACTCGAAGGCACCGACGGCATGTTTTGGGCCGCTACACGCAACGGACTGGTTCAGTTCGACGGCCAAAGCCCGCAAATCAGGCGATACCTGCATAACCCCGCCACACAGGAAACCCTTCCGCACGATCAGGTGAATGCCCTTGCTCAAACAGCAGACGGGGCCATTTGGGTGGGCACCAGAGGAGGCTTATCACGACTCGACCCGCTTAGCGGACGTTTTGGCCTGCCGGAAGCTATCCTTCGTCAGGAACCGACATTTGCAAAGCTTGAAATCAACCGGCTATACACCGAGCAGGATAGTCTGCTCTGGATCGGGACGCAGGTGTCGGGTCTGTTTAAGTACAACTTTGTTACGCAAATACTGACTCATTACAATCACAGCCTGGAAAATACCAACAGCCTGAGCGACAACAGGGTGTATGACATCATTCGCGACAATCGAGGCAATTTGTGGGTAGGAACTTTCAACGGATTGAACCGCCTTAGCACTGTTTTGCCTCTGTTTCGCACTTTTCGCAACAATCCGCTCGATGCCAACAGCCTCATCAACAATTCTGTCTGGGCTTTTGAAGAAGATGCCGATGGGCGCATTTGGATCGGAACGGAAGAGGGTATCAGTCTTTTCGACCGCAAAACGCTCTCGTTTAAACATCTCAGGTCAAATCCTCATCAAAAAAATGCGCTGCCTTCCAGTCACATACGCGAAATTTACCGCGACCGTCAAAACCGGATGTGGATAGGAACACGCTACAATGGTCTGAGCATGTACGACCCTAAAAACGGAGCTGTTGTGCACTACCGCAATATACCGGGCGACACCAGCAGCCTGCCCGATAATCAGGTAGTAAGCCTTATAGAAGATCAGTATGGACAAATTTGGGTTGGAACCCCTTTTGGACTGGGGAAGCTTGATACCGGAACAGGAAAAATCCGCAACTACCGGTCAGACCCTTCCAAACCCAATGCATTACCTGACCGAAGAGTGCTCGACATTTTTTTGGATGCCAAAAACAGGATATGGCTTGCCACCGGAAACGGGCTTGCGCTTTATCGCCCTCAAACGGACGACTTCCAAACATTCAGATCTGTCGATAATTACGGTGGAAACCGACTTTTTTCGATACGACCGGATGCTTCGGGTCGGCTTTGGCTGGGAACAAGAGGCGGGGGCATCATGATGTTCGATCCTGAGCAGGAAACTTTTACAACCTACACCGAGCGCGAAGGCTTATCCAACAATGTTGCTTATATGGCTCTGAGCGATAAGTCGGGCAACGTATGGATATCAACGAACTGGGGATTGACGCGGCTCGACACCAAAACCGGTGTTTTCACTGCCTTTGAAGTCAGCGACGGCCTGCAAAGCAATGAATTCAACTTCAATGCCGGCCTGCTGTCGGGCGATGGCCAGCTGTTTTTTGGTGGCATGAACGGGTTCACCATGTTTTACCCGGAAGACATTGTTCAGAATACCAGTCCGGCACGCATCATCGTAACCACCTTTAAATTGCTCAACCAGCTTCAGTTCAGACAGTTGTGCAATGGCGATACCTTACGGTTGCGGCATGACGAGAATTTCTTTGGCTTTGAGTTTGCGGCGCTCGATTATGCCAATAGCAATAAAATCAAATACCGTTTCAAGCTTGAAAACCACAACGACAACTGGGTTGAGCGGCCCTCGGGTCAGCGCTACGCCGAATTTGCCAGAGTAAGTCCAGGCATCTATCGATTCACAGTTCAATCGACCAATGCCGAGGGTGTGTGGACCGACAATACCATCACCATCCACATCATCGTTTACCCGCCCTGGTATCAGACCTGGTGGTTCAGGGCTTTGCTGATAATGGCGGGTATCATGTTGTTCTATCTTTTCCTGTTCCTGAGGCTCAGGTCGGTCAGGCGCAAACATCAGGATGAGAAACGTTATCTCGAATATCAGAAAAAAACTAACGAGCTGGAACAGAAGGCATTGCAGCTTCAGATGAACCCCCATTTCCTTTTCAACAGCCTCAACAGCATCCAGAGCTTTGTGTTGAAAAACGATATTGACAACGCCATTCGATACCTGTCCAAATTTTCGCAACTTATGCGCCGAACGCTCAACCACAGCAAGGAAAGCTCCATTCCTCTGCAGGACGAGCTGGAGGCCATCAGGCTTTACCTTGAGATTGAGCAGCTCAGGTTCGAGAATAAATTTGAATACTACATAACACTCGATCCTGCAATTGACGAGCAGTTTGTCGAAATACCGCCAATGATTCTTCAGCCTATTGTTGAGAACGCCATTCATCATGGTCTCATGCACCGCGAATCGGGCGGAAAGCTGCTCATCAGCCTTAAAGCAGAAGAGCAATCGATTCGCATTGTAATTGAAGACAACGGCATTGGGCGTGCACATTCGGCCGAGTTGCGTAGGCAGTCGGGAATAAAGCGCGAGTCGTTGGGAATGGCCATCACTTCGGAGCGTTTCGAAATGCTCAGCCAGTATTCAGGCCAGGGTTATACGCTTGAGGTTGAAGACCTTTTTGATGATCAAGGCAAGGCGCAAGGCACCAGAGTGACCATATTGATTAACGAAGTTTAGTAAACGATAGAACTGAGATAAAGCCATATGCCCTTTCAGTTTGTGGTTTCATTAGCTTTGCAAAGAATTGAAATAGTCAAAACCGATGATAAGAGCAATTATCGTTGAAGATGAGGCACGTTCGCGCGAAACGCTGAAAAGTCTGCTTGCCCGGTTTTGTCCGGATGTGATGGTGGTAGCCGAGGCCGCCGGGGTGCAGCAGGGACGCGAAGCCATTGCCAAAAACGAGCCCGATTTGGTTTTTCTGGATATCGAAATGCCCGACGGCAGTGGTTTTCGCCTGCTCGACAGCCAGACCAAAGCGCCTTTTGATGTGGTTTTCACAACCGCTTTCGACCAGTTTGCCATAAAAGCGATCCGATACGCGGCCCTCGACTACCTGCTCAAGCCCATTGTGCCCGACGAACTGCAGGCTGCCGTGGAAAAGGTTCGTCAGAACAAAGAGCGCAAGCACAATATGCGCAAATTTGAAGTGCTCATGAACAACCTCGACACGCCCCTTGTGGAGCCCAAGAAGATTGTTTTATCGACAATTGAAAAGTTACATGTTGTTGAGGTTGACCGCATTCTGCGTTGCGAATCCGATAATTACTATACCCACTTTTATTTCACTGACGGCAAGCATCTGCTTATCAGCAAAACCTTGAAAGACGTAGAAGCTTTGCTTGAAGGGGCAAATTTTGTCAGGCCGCATAAGTCGCATCTGGTTAACACGCGCTTTATTCAAAATTTCAGTCGCGACGACGGCGGTTATCTTACCCTGTCAAACGGTGAAAAAATACCGGTGTCGCGCCGCAAAAAGGAGAAAATCCTCGAACTGTTGCACCGATTGTAGCACACTGTCGTTTTTTCGTGCATTTTATCTGGATTCTTTGCCGAATCTTGCTACTTTAGCCAACTGAGCTTAATCAACAAAATTTTTCCAATTCATATGGAAGATCTGATATATGTCCTTCTTGCATTGTTGTGGATTGTATTTTCAGTCGTAAAGGCAAGGCAAAAACCAACAGCAAAGCCAAATGCCGAGAGCCAGCCCCGACCAAAGACGTCATGGGAGCAAATGCTTGAAGAATTACTTCCACCAGAAGCTGAAGAGGAGGAATATTCAACTGATGCGCCAGCATACGAAGCCCCTGCGCCTGCTGAAGTTGCAGGCTCCGGACAGTATGTATCCCCTTACGAAGCATACAATACTTTCGATTTTCAGGCGGAAAACACTATACCGGAGATCATTTCTTTGGAAGATACAGACGGCGTTTCGCCAGTATTTGCCGAAGCCGGGATGAAAGGAGATCTTACTCAGGATCAGGGCTATCATTATGATCCCAAACTCCTGGCAGAGCTTCGCAGGGCAATTGTTTACAACGCAATTCTGGAGCGGCCTGCCTGGTAAAAAGGCCGAAAGCTTGAATTTTATTTGATAACGGCCGGCCAAGTGTTAATTAATGTGAAAATGTTTTTTATTTTTACCGACCTTAAACCATCGAACCTCAGCGTACAACACAAAATTGCATGATATGACAAAACGTTTACTGTTTGCCTTGAGCTTTCTGTTGGCAACCAATATGTTGGCTTATGCCCAACAGGGTAGGTTGCAAGGAAAAGTCTTCGAAAAGGGAACGCGCGAGCCGGTATCCTTTGCCAACATTGTGCTCGAAAACGGTGGAACCATTGTTGGTGGTGCCACTTCAGATTTCGACGGGAATTATGTGATCAACCCTATTCCCCCCGGCCGCTACGACCTCAAGGCCACTTTTGTGGGTTACAATCCCGTCACTGTTAAAGGCATCGTAATCACAGGTAATCAAATAACGTTCTACAACATCGAAATGGTATCTACTTCCATCGACCTTCAAACGGTGGAAGTAATTGATTACAAAGTACCCCTCATTTCGAAGGACCAAACCACCAGCGGTGCATCGATCACAGCCGAGGAAATCAAAAAGATGCCAAACCGCTCGGCTGATGCAGTAGCAGCCACGGTAGGCGGTGTGTTCTCGGCCGACGGTGAGCGCGGCAACGTGCGTGGTGCCCGTTCGGATGCCACCGCCGTTTACATCGACGGTGTTCGTGTCATCGGCAACAGCAACGTTCCTCAGTCATCCATCGAACAGGTTGACGTTATCCTGGGCGGTACACCTGCACAATATGGCGACGCCACAGGGGGTATCATCAATATCACCACCCGTGGTCCGTCACGTAAGTTTGGCGCCGGACTGGAACTCGAAACCTCCGAGCTGCTCGATCCCTACGGCCATAACAGGTTGGGATTCAACATTCAGGGACCGCTAATCAAAAGCAAAAGCAAGAACACTTCGCTGCTTGGCTTTTTCATTGCTGGCGATATCAACTATGAGCGCGATGGTCAGATTTCCTCAACGGGATACTGGAGAGCCACCGACGAAACCCTCAACTTCCTGAAGGAAAATCCGCTACGACCTACCGGTACGGGAACAGGAACTTTCCTTAACGGCGAATTTGTGCGCCTATCCGATATGGAAAAAACCCGTCGTTCGCTCAACACCCAGAATTACAATATCAACCTTTCGGGTAATATTAATATCCGTACTACCGAAACAGTGAACCTTACTTTTGGCGGAACGTTCAACCGTGCTCATGGTAATGCTTTCGACTATTCTGCCTCATTTTTTAACTGGGATAAAAACACCGAATACAACAACCAGACATGGCGCGTATTCGGACGCTTCACTCAACGTTTCCCCACGGCAAGTGACAGCCGCTCATTGGTTAAAAACCTTTACTACTCCATTCAGGCCGACTATACTCGCCAGAATAACTCATCGGGCGATCCTTATCACTACGACAATTTATTCGATTACGGTTACCTCGGAAAATTCTCCATCTACAAGCGCAACACTTTTGAAATCGGCAGCGACTCCGTCAATGGACAGTGGTACCGCAACGTTTGGGTGCTCAACAGCTGGGATTTCGACACCCTTGTTGAGTGGACTCCATTCAACGTCAATCCGCTCGTTGCACAATTTACGAGTACTTACTACAA
This sequence comes from Bacteroidia bacterium, assembly GCA_021287165.1. Taxonomy (GTDB): domain Bacteria; phylum Bacteroidota; class Bacteroidia; order Bacteroidales; family F082; genus JALNZU01. The sequence goes on from JAJTAY010000023.1 coordinate 144,850, forward strand.
CACCTACGCAGGTCAGGCTGCCGGCCACTACCGCAACCTCGACCAGATTCAGCTGGGCGGTGGTCTGATTAACGGTCAGAATCCCGACGCTTTCTACGGGCTGTATGATGCCCCCGGACGTAATCAGGGAGGATATAGCAAGGTTGACAACGAGCAATTCAGTATTAATGTGGCCGGCTCAATGGATATTGGAAACCATGAAATCAAACTCGGCTTCCAGTACGAACAACGCACCAACAGAAGTATCGGCTATGCACCGACAGGCCTGTGGAACCTCATGCGCGGCCTCACCAACTTCCACATTCGTGAGCTCGACAAGCAAAATCCGGTCACTATCGGATGGGATGGTATTGTAGACACCATAATTTACTACCGTCGCTACGATGCCAACTCTCAGCGCGTGTTCGACCGCAATCTGCGTCAGCGCCTGGGGCTCCCGGTTGACGGCCTCGACTTTATTGTGATCGATTCGTACGACTACAACAACAATACCATCGAGTACTACGACAAGCTGGGTATTCGCAGAACCATTCAGGCACCAGGAAACATGTTTGATATCAGCATGTTTAGCGCCGACGAAATCCTGAACAACGGTAACTTCTATGCCAGCTACTTTGGTTTCGACTATATGGGCAACAAACTGAAAACACGCCCCAGCTTTGATGAGTTTTTCACTGCACGAGATGAGAATGGTGTGTTCACAAGACCTATAGGAGCTTTCCAGCCTATTTATATGGCCGGATATCTGCAGGACAAGTTTGCTTTCCGTGACCTTATATTTAATATTGGTGTACGTGTTGACAGGTTTGATGCCAATCAGAAAGTGCCAAAAGACCCCTATCTCCTTTATAACGCCAAGACAGCTTCCGAAGTTACCGAGATCAAAGGAGCTCCTGTAGTTCACCCTGCCGGTATCGGGGGCAACTATACCGTATACGTTGACAAAAAGGGCGACCCCAACCGTATTGTTGGTTACCGTTTCGAAAATACCTGGTTCAACGATCAGGGTGCTGTTATTCAAGACCCCAGTCAGCTCGATGTAGGTTCGGGTATCACCCCATTCCTTACCGACTGGTCGCAGCAGGGCATCAACCCCAGCGCTTTCAAGGATTATGACCCGCAACTCAGCGTAATGCCACGTATCTCATTCTCATTCCCCATCTCCGACGAGGCGCTCTTCTTTGCACACTACGACGTGCTCACCCAGCGACCCACAAGTAACCTTTTCTCAAACCCGGCTATCTTCTATTACTTTGAGAATATTGGTTCAACGATCAATAATCCATCGCTCAAGCCATCGCAAACCATTGACTACGAGCTTGGGTTTACGCAAAAACTCACCAACTCCTCATCCATTACCTTCACCAGCTTCTATAGGGAAATGCGCAATATGATCCAGATTTTCAGGTTCAATGGCGCTTATCCCAAAGCCTATACTTCGTTCAACAATCTTGACTTTGGTACAGTAAAAGGTCTTACTGTAGAGTATGACCTCCGCCGCACCAACAATGCGCGTATCCGTGCCGGTTATACACTCCAGTTCGCAAACGCAACCGGAGCCTCCACCACAACGGCTGCATCGCTCGTAGCTGCCGGTCTGCCTAACCTGCGTTCGACCATCCCCATGCCTTGGGACCGCAGGCATCAGTTCAACCTTCTGCTCGATTACCGCTATGGTTCGGGCCGCGAATACAACGGACCTCGCATCAGCCGCGAATCCAAAGACAAGAAGCCAATTAATCTGCTAGAAGATGCCGGCTTTACGCTGACGGTTCTGGGCGGCTCAGGAACACCTTACACAGCCTCGCGTAACGTAAATTCGCCGCTTTCAGCCATTTCGAACCTCCTGAGAGGCACTTACTTCGGATCGCGGCTACCGTGGCAGTTCAGGCTCGATCTGAGGGTTGACAAAGATTTCAACCTGAAGATGAATCAAAAGGACGGCGAACAGCTGAAGCAAGCCTATCTGAATGTATATCTTCAGGTGCTCAACCTGCTCGATACACGCAACGTGCTTCGCGTATATCCGGCCACTGGTAATCCCGACGACGACGGATATCTGTCGGCACCGGAATGGCAGCGCCAGATCAACAATCAAACCGATCCCATTGCCTTTAGGGAACTATACTCCGTTTACGTTAACGCCCCCTTCAACTACAGCAGTCCCCGACAGATACGTTTGGGCGTAATGTTCAACTTCTAAGCTACCTGTTGATTGAAAAATGCTAACCATGAATAATAAGATGTTTCAAATGAAGAATATCTACCCGGCACTACTCGCAGCATTTCTGCTATTTTTGTTCCCTACGCGGCCCGAGGCCAGGGAACTGCAGGATCCGGGCGGCCTGAAATCGACCTACGCCCTAAAGCAAACCACATCGGGATGTGCACCTTCTGCCGCTTTCGAATGGCTCGATATCAATAATATCAGGGCCCGCATTAATGCCGGCGGCGACATGTGGTGGGATTTGCCCGGCGGAACGGGATCGAAGTATTTCATACCTAAAAACGGCTCGGCAACTTCGATGTTTAGCGGTTCGCTGTGGATTGGTGGACTCGACATCAACAACCAGCTCAAACTTGCTGCCCTGCGTTATCGTCAGGTGGGCAACGACTACTGGACGGGCCCGCTTACCATCGATGGCACGGCTGCAACCGACGTAGCCACCTGCGCCCAGTATGACAAACAGTGGAAAATAACCCGTGCCATGGTCGACGAATTCCTTTCGCATACCGACCCGGCTACAGGTGCTTTCATACCAAGCGACGACTACACCATTCCCAAAGAAATCCTGGAATGGCCGGCACACGGTGATGTGTCGAAAAAACAGAGCTATTATCTCGCGCCATTCTACGACGTAGATGGCGATGGCGAATACAACCCTCTGGCAGGTGATTATCCGTATTATGATATCGATAACAGCCTCTGTAAGACGAGAACACCCACAATGGACGAATCCATCGAAGGGGTGATTTGGGGCTCCATCCTTGCCGACCAGGTTATCAAGGGCGACCAAACCATTTGGTGGGTGTTCAACGACAAAGGCAATTTCCACTCCGAAACCAACGGCGCCGCCATTGGTATGGAAATCAGAGCACAGGCCTTTGCATTTGCCACCAATGACGAGATTAACAACATGACCTTCTACAGCTATGAGATCATCAACAGATCCACTTTTGAGCTGACAAACACCTTCTTCTCGCCCTGGGTGGATACCGACCTGGGCTATGCATACGACGACTTTGTTGGTTGCGACGTGCACCGCGGACTCGGCTACTGCTACAACGGTAAAGCTGTTGATGGTAACGGACAACCCGAAGCCTATGGCTCGCAGCCACCGGCCATTGGTGTCGACTTCTTTCAAGGACCTTACATGGACCCTCTACCTTTCGACCGTCCGAAGTATCGTTTCATTACTAATCCACAGACAGGAGATACTATTGGTCGCGAACAGCTCTGCAACGAAAGCATCAACGGGGTAAACTTCGGCGACGGAGTTCCAGGAAACGAGCGTTTTGGTATGCGCCGCTTCGTTTACCACAACAACTGCTCTTCCGGCCCAACCTGCGACCCGCGCATTGCTCCGGAATATTACAACTTCCTTCGTGGTATCTGGAAAGACGGCACCAAGATGCTCTATGGCGGAACCGCCCATATCTCGGGTGCCGGTACTGTAGGTCCGGAAACCGATTTCATGTTCCCTGGCAACAGCGACCCATGCAACTGGTCGACAGGTGGAGCGCCGCCAAACGGTGGTTTTGGAAGTAACGGATTCTTCTGGACCGAAGAAACCGGCAACAACGGCTCGCCCAATGACCCGGGTGACCGCCGTTTCATGCAGTCTGCCGGTCCTTTTACGCTTAAGCCGGGCGCTGTTAACTACATCACCGTTGGTATTCCATGGGCACGCGCCACATCGGGTGGTGCCTGGGCCTCTGTTGAGCTTCTGCGCGTAGTCGACGACAAATGCCAGGCATTGTTCGACAACTGTTTCAAGGTTATCGACGGTCCCAATGCTCCCGACCTCTCATTCCAGGAACTCGACCGCGAAATCATCGTTTATATCAGCAACAGTCCATCCTCGAACAATTACCTTGAAAAATATACTGAATACGATCCCAATATCATTCAGCCCCTGCCTACCGATCCTACAAAGCGTAGCGACTCGCTCTATCGTTTCGAGGGCTACCAGATATTTCAGCTTAAAGATGCCACTGTTGGTGTCGAAAGCCTTAAAGACCCAAGCAAGGCAAGAATTGTTGCCCAGTTTGACAAAAAGAATGGCGTAGGCAAATTGGTCAACTTCTACTTCGACGAAGCTATTGGCGCCACGGTGCCTGTAGTAGAGGTAGTTGGCGGCGACAATGGCATAAAACACACCTTCCGTCTTACACAGGATGCCTTTGCAACCGGTGATGTGCGTCTTGTCAATCACAAACAGTACTATTATATGGCATTGGCTTATGCTCACAACGAGTATATGCCATACACTGACAACCCCAACGTCCTTGGTGGCTTGTTCGGACAGAAATACCCCTATCTGGCCGGCCGTAAAAACATCAGACTCTACACTGCCATTCCTCACAAGACCATCAACGGTGTTGTGGCTCGTGCCAACTTCGGCGATAGCCCCGAGATTACCCGCGTTGCCGGCCATGGCAATGGTGGATTGATCATCGACCTCAAGGATGAAACCGTTGCAGAAATTATGAGTAAGCCCCCGGCTTTGCCCGGCAACGTGTTTGGCGGTCCCAACTATCCAATTGCTTATCAAGCCAAGTACAAAAAGAATCGTGGACCACTCAACGTAAGGGTGATCGATCCTCTGAATGTGGTGGGCACCGATTATGAATTCTGGATGGATTCCCTGAGGACAATCAAACTGTTCCACGTGACCGGTGAACCGGATATTCAGGGCGACACCGCCAGCAAGCAAACCGCCCGCTGGTTCCTCAAAGACCTTGCAACTGGAGAGATTTTCAAGTCCGATACCAGCATTCTTGCAAACGACGAACAATTATTCCTCAGCCGAGGCATCTCTATTCAGGTAAACCAACCTTTCAAACCCGGACCTTATCGAGTTGGACAAAATAACTCCAACAGGGTGATGTTCCGTGTGTTGGCTGAGAACAACGGCTTCCTGGAATCGACGATCTCCTATGCCGATAGTTCGCGCCGCTGGCTCGATGGTGTTCGCGACAACGACGAACCAGGATCGCCGCTCAACTGGATACGTTCAGGTACCTATAAGAGCCAGGGATCGAGTACCGAAGACGACTGGAATATGTCATCAGATCCTGACCGTCCATGGGACCCCACTGAGAACTGGGAAAAGATGCTTAATGGTACCTGGGCACCTTATGGCCTTGTCAGCTTTGGTAATAACTTCGGTCAGGGTGGTTCGCAAAGCTCCGTTGGCCCTGCATTCAGCGAGGATAGCAAAAACCAGAGCCGTTTCGAAAACATCACCAGCGTAGACATCGTTCTGACCCCAGATAAATCGAAGTGGACGCGTGTTCCGGTGCTTGAGATGCAAATGGATCGTGCATTAGCCGAAGGTGGTGCCCACCGTTTCAGCCTACGCCGCTCGCCATCGGTCAACAAGAACGGTCAGAAAGCCTCTTCGATGACTTTGCCGCCAAGCAATAACCCCGACGATCCCCACTACATTGGAAGCTACGGTATGGGTTGGTTCCCCGGCTATGCCATCAGCGTAGAAACCGGCGAACGGCTCAATATGATGTTCGGCGAAGACTCCTATCTGTCGCAATACAACGGACGTGATATGCTCTTCAATCCCATGCCACGAGACCTAAGTATTCCGCAGGAGTTAGACCCGAATGTGTTTACAACCGTGGGTCGCAGGCCAGTATTTGGCGGTATGCATTATGTATATATCATGCGTCACGACTTTTACAGGTTTGCTCAGCTAAACGCCAATTTCTACTCTCCGGCTTATGATGCAGGACGTTATTCCTTCAACATGCTTGATACCTTGTTTCAGTCGCGCTTCCCCTTCCTAACCAATTACTTCTTCTCACAGATTATGTATGTTGGTCTGCCAATGGCGGTGAAAGGTCAGGATTGGCTGTCGAATGAGGTGCGCATCAGGATCAGGACTGCAAAGCCCTATGCACGACACCATTCGCTGATTCCGCTCGATGAGCCTTCGCCTGGTGTGCTGCTCAACAATGGATTCCCGATGTACCGTTTCTCTACCCGAGATCTTGCTACTGAGCTCAGGAATCCCGAAAAACTGCAGACGGACCTCGATATCGTAAATATTGTACCCAACCCTTATTATGCCTACTCGGCTTATGAACGCAATGCGCTCGACAATAGGGTGAAGATTACAAACCTGCCCGAGAAATGCGTAATAACCATATATAATATGAGTGGGACAAAAATCAGGCAGTTCAAGAAGGACGAGCCTAAGACTTCGATCGACTGGGATTTGAAGAACTTTGCCGGAGTGCCAATTGCCAGCGGGGTTTATCTGATCCACATAAAATCGGACGACGGAGAACGCATCATCAAGTGGTTTGGCACCATGCGACCCATTGACCTTAATACATTCTGACAGTAGCAGTGAGTTGCACCTAAAAAACCAAAGAACACATGAAAAGGCACATCAACTTCATCATAGCACTGACAACAGCAGCGATGCTCCTGCCAGCGACGCTCACTGCAGGTAATAAAGACCGTTCGGGACAGGCCGGAGCCTCCGAACTGCTCATCAACCCATGGTCGCGAAGCACCGGATGGGCAAACGCCGGAATGTCGCAGATCAAGGGACTTGAAGCCATTTGGAGCAATGTGGGAGGTACGGCTTTCACAAAAAAAACCGAACTTATTTTCTCTCACACGAATTGGCTCAAAGGTTCCGATGTCAACATCTATTCGTTTGGTTTCACCCAACGCATCAGCGAATCGGGTGTGCTCGGCCTGGCGATAATGTCGATGAATTTCGGCGATATTCCAATCACCACTACCGAATATCCTGATGGCGGTTTGGGTAATTTCTCACCCAGCCTGCTTAATGTTGGTATTTCCTATGGCAAAACCTTCTCGAACAGTATCCATGCAGGCTTTGTGCTGAAAGTTATCTCCGAAAGCATTTCCGACGTAAGCGCTGAAGGCGTTGCCATCGATGCCGGTATTCAATATGTTACGGGTGCTTTGGAAAACATCCACTTTGGCATCACCCTTAAGAATATCGGACCGACCATGAAGTTTTCGGGCGACGGTTTGTCGCTTCGCGCCTTCATCCCCGGACAGGAAACGCAGTTTACCCTCGAGCAGCGCAAGGATGCCTTTGAGTTGCCCACCCAGCTGGTTATCGGCGCTGGATATGATTTTCTGTTCGAAAACGATTATCGATTTACGCTCGCCGGAAACTTTACCTCCAACTCCTTCACGAAAGACCAGATCACGTTGGGCGGCGAACTTAGCCTGAAGGATTATGTGATGCTGAGGGCTGGCTACACCTACGAAGACGGAATTTGGGATAAAATTGAGACCGATATGCGCACCAACGTAACAAAGGGGCTGGCTGCTGGCTTCACCGTTCAGGTGCCTCTGAACAAGGAGAACGGCTCAGCTTTCTCGGTTGACTATTCCTATCGCACCACCGATCATTTCAAAGGAAATCACAGCATAGGAGCCCGCATCAGCTTCTAAGCTGTTGCTTCCGGCAAAAAATCAATTATCTTTGCACAGCAAAAGGCCCTTACTCTGCTAAGGGTCTTTTTTACTTAATATTTCAAAACGAAAGGGATATGTCGGAGACTAAGTATTTCACCCAGGAGGGTTTGCAGCGTCTTAAAGACGAGCTGGACCAACTGATGAACAGGGAGAGACCCCGCATTTCGCAAATGATCGCCGAAGCGCGCGATAAGGGAGATTTGTCGGAAAATGCCGAGTACGATGCTGCAAAGGAAGCGCAAGGTATGCTGGAAATGAAGATTGCCCAGCTGCAGGAGCTCCTGATGTCGGCAAGGGTGCTCGACGAATCAAAAATGGACATCTCGAAAGTGCTTCTGCTGTCGAGGGTGAAAATAAAGAACCTGCGCAATGGTGCCACCATGTCCTATACGATTGTTCCTGAGAAGGAAGCCGAACTTAAAAGCGGAAAAATTTCCGTAAACTCCCCCATTGCCAAAGGCTTGCTCGGAAAAACCGTAGGCGACCAGGTGGAAATCGAGGTGCCTGCCGGCAAGGTTATGTTTGAAATAGTTGAGGTATCACGTTAATAACTGTTTACCATGGCCAGCATTTTCAGTAGAATAGTCAGTGGCGAAATACCCTGCTACAAGATTGCCGAAGACGAAAACTATCTCGCCTTTCTCGACATCAATCCGCTTGCAAAAGGTCATACACTGGTTATTCCCAAGAAAGAAACGGATTACATTTTCGACATTGGCGATGATGAACTGGCGGGTATGATGGTTTTTGCAAAAAAGGTAGCACATGGCATCAAGGAAGTCGTTCCCTGCAAACGTATTGGCGTAACTGTGATCGGGCTCGAGGTGGCTCATGCTCACATCCATCTGATTCCGATCAATACCATATATGATATGGACTTTAGCAGGCCAAAAATTAAGCTTAGCCCTGAAGATTTTACAACCATAAGCAATGCCATTGCCAACAAAATTGGTTGAAAATAATTAAAGGTTAAACGCCAAAGCATAAATTGCAACACTGAAATCCGGCACTGTTCTGCCGGATTTTTTATTTACACTTAAGGGCGCTTCAACGCCTTGCAATTACCTTGGATTCCATCCCGATTCGATCTTTCATAAACCAATAACTCTTACAGCCTAATCTTAAACTTAAAACGATTAGCCCGTTAATGCTGTTATAGTTAACTTTACAAAAAATAGCCAGGTCTGTTGTCAGGATCTAAAGCCGGAACCTGAACCCCGGAACTTATTGCCTCAGTCTAATGCGTTTTTTAGAACAGGTTAAGAACCCAGCAGTGGACCCGGTTTAATAATTATCAGATGCGAAAGATTTTTTCAATTGTTTTTCTGTTTATTCTGCTGGTTTGGCCGGCTTCCAAACAGGCCAATGCACAAACCTTTGAAAGCAGTAATCTGCCGATTGTTATCATCAATACCGATATCAACCCATCGACGGGTCAACCAACGCCAATACCCGACGAGCCCAAGGTACCAGCCACAATGAAGATTATTTATCGGCCCGATGGCTCGCGTAACTACCTGACTGACCAAAACAATCCAGCATATCTGAATTATAACGGAAGGATTGGTATCGAGACAAGAGGCTCCACCTCGCAAATGCTTCCAAAAAAGCCTTACGGTCTGACTACCCGATTGGCCGATGACGTTACGAACAACAATGTTTCGATACTTGGTATGCCCAGCGAAAACGACTGGATTCTAAATGCACTGGCCTACGATCCCTCGCTTATTCGCGACTACATCTCCTACAAATTATCCGAAAGCATCGGAAATTATGCAACGCGGGGCAGATATTGTGAGGTTGTCGTGAACGGTGATTACAAAGGTCTTTACATTTTCATGGAAAAAATCAAGATCGATACCGACCGGCTTAATCTTGTTAAGCTGACCACCTCCGACAATACTCAGCCTTCCCTGAGCGGTGGATACATCACCAAGGCCGATAAAACAACCGGAGGAGATCCCGTGGCTTGGACAATGCCGTGTTATTCAGGAGCTAATGCCAATGTTGCATATATTCACGATCAGCCGAAGCCTGAAGACATCACTGTGTCGCAGCACAACTATATTAAAGATTATTTTACTGCCTTTCAATCGGCCATGACGGCCCAGAATGCCTCGCTTGTGAATGGATTTCCAACGATGATCGATGTGGCCACCTTTGTTGATTTCATGCTGATCAACGAGTTCGCGTCAAATGTTGATGCTTACCAGTATAGCACTTTTTTTCATAAGGACCGTGGAGGAAAGCTTAGAGCAGGGCCAATCTGGGATTTGAACCTTACCTATGGTAATGATCTTTTTCACTGGGGTTTCAACCGCAGCCATACCAATGTCTGGCAATTCAACTATGAAAACAGGGGGTCGAGGTTCTGGAAAGACCTGTTTGATAACCCTACATTCAAATGCTATCTGGCAAAACGCTGGAACGAGGTTTCAGCCACCGGACAACCGCTGAACAATGCTGCCGTGGCAGAGCTAATCGATCAGACCGTAAACCTTATCAGCGAGGCCGCAGTGCGCGAACAACAGCGCTGGGGAACAGTTGGCTATCATCAGGGACATATTTACAGCATGAAATCGTGGATTTTGTCGCGCATTAACTGGCTGAATATCAATCTGCCAGGCTTTCAAACCTGCGCAAACCCAGTGTTGCCTCCACTTGTAATTAATCGCATACACTATCATCCCAAAGCTGCCCAGGGATTCGCAAAAGACGATCTGGAGTTTATCGAAATAACAAACAACAGCGCCCAAACCGTCAACCTTACGGGTTTGTTTATCCGTGAGCCCGGAATCGCCTATCAGTTTCCGCCCAACAGTATCATCGCTCCGGGAGCTGCCATCCGCCTTGCCTCCAATGCTACTGTCTTTCTGCAGTTCTATGGATTTGCCCCATTCGGCCAATACACCCGATACCTGTCGAATAAATCCTACAAGATCGTGCTTTCCGACGCCTGGGGCAATGTGATTGACGAAGTGCACTATCACGACAGTGCACCATGGCCAACGCAGCCCGACGGCAACGGCCCTCATCTTAAACTGATTGATCTGAACCTCGACAACAGCCTGCCGCAAAACTGGATAGCCAGCAATGAGCAACTGGTTGGAGCAGTGGAGATCCATGCGTTAACAACCGTTCGCATTGCGCCAAACCCAGTTACCGACATAGCTTTGGTGCGTAGTGAAGAACCATTATCACGACTTGTGTTGCAAGATGCAACCGGACGAACAGTAATGCTTTTTGATGGCCGCGACCAGCAGGAACTGACGATCAACTTGCAAGGGATGATGGCTCAGGTTTATTTTCTCAAGGTTTTCACCGTTTCCGGTAAAAGCGCGGTTCAGAAGCTCATCAAGCGCTGATCATTCCTGGGCAGGCCCGACAGCTGTCCGTTAACGATGCTCTGCTTTCTCCAAAACTTCCTTAACAATCCTTGGGCAAGGCGGTTTTGAATTTTGGCATGGTTTTAGTTTTTTTCGAGATGAACTAATAACCCCAAAGCCATGAAAAAGCTTGTAACCATCGCCTTAGCCATTTTGGTATCAGCAGGTACGCTTTCGGCGCGCAAACCTGCAGACAACAGGGAGTATCTCGGACTTCCGGGCGATAACCTGAATCTTTTCGCCGTTATGAAACTCTTCCAGGAGTCCGAAACGCTCGAAGCTTTCGAAAGGGGGCTGAACAATCCGGACAATATGATCAATAACCTCGACCTCAACGGGGATAATTATGTGGATTACATTATGGTGCAGCACTACCCCGACGGCAATGTGCACAACATTGTACTCAGGGTGGCCCTCAACAAAAGGGAATATCAGGATGTGGCTGTGATCACCGTCGAAAACCTTCGTAATGGTGCTGTTCAGCTGCAGATCATCGGCGATGAAGCCCTTTACGGACCAAACTATATCATCGAACCCAACTACAGCGAGACACCCAATCCGGGCTATATGGGCAACAATTATCGGCGACACAACAACAATAAAGTAAAGGTTGTTACCACCACCTATTATGAAGTGGCAGCCTGGCCGGTGATTGTTTACATCAATCGTCCCGGTTATGTAGTATGGCGCTCTTCGTGGTCGTGGGGATATTATCCTGACTACTGGAGGCCCTGGACTCCCTATTACTGGCACTACTATTACGGATATCACTACAACTGGTTCGGATATTACCATGTTTACTACAGACCCTACGATCACATCCGTTGCAAGCACTACAGGGTGAACTACTACACCACAATTCGTCATACCTCGCCCACGGTGATTGTGAATGTAAATAAAGGGAAGTATAAGAACACCTACAGCCGTCCTGAGCTTAGGGCTGAAGGCGAACGCCTCTACAGCCACAGGGCCAGCATGAGCGGCGGCAATTTGCCTGCCGAACGCGCTCCACGCTATGAGGAAACTAACCCAAGACCTGTAAACGCAGGAAACGACAGGGGTGTAAGACAACAAGACGATCGAGTTAACCGCGGTGTTGTCAACGAGCGTCCTGCACGCGATACAGAACGTGCACCCCGTGCATCGGAAACAAGGCCCACACGCGAAGAGTCAGTAAACCGTCCTGCTCCACGAGCCGGCGAGGCAAGACCTGAGGTGCGTCGTGAAGAGCCGGCAACCCGTCCAAACAGGGAAGAGCGTTTTGGTGCCCCTGCGCAAAGGTCTGGAAATGAGATGAGAAGAAACGAGCCTGTGCCACAGGAAAGAAGTCAGACCCGCACGATCTCTCGTCCGGAAAGAGAGGAACGCGATGTTCGTCGCAGCGAAACGGTAAGAACCGAGCGCAGTCTGCCGGCCGAAAGGAGCTCAGGAACCACTGTCCGTCCCGGCCGCAGCGAGCAGCAAAACCAGTCTCGTAATTCCGGTCAATCGGTTGAGCGCAGTCGCCAGAGCGAAAACAGCAACAGTGAAGTTAGTCGTCCGGCGCGCAATCAGGAGAGAAAGACCAATGAGCGTTCCTCCCGTAACAGCGAAAGCTCGGAGCGCAGCAGTCGTTCGGGCGAAAGCCGTCGTTAAACCATAAACAGCAATTGCCATGAAAGTTTCTGCCAGTCTATTTTTGATGTTGGTTATCGGCCTGACTGCCTGCAAAAAGCAAAGCAATGAAGAACTGCTTGTAAGAAACGACCCGCGAAGGTCTGCCGAATTGCGTTCAAGCAGCGAGGTTCATACGATTGGTAACAACCGGCTGGAGCTCAGCACCTACCTATGGCGCGATTTTATGCCAGGCACCGTGGGAACGGATGGCAGCAAGCTGATGGGCGTAATCAGGCTGCAGGATGCGCAAGGGGCGGCTTTATCCAACTCCATAAAGCTGAGGCGTTTGCACGTGGTAAAAGGGAACGAGATCTGGACAACAGGCTTCGCCGAGGTCCGATCGGATGATGCAACAATTTTGGAGGGAGTAGTCCGCAATGGCCCATACTGGGGACCGAGTATTAATGTCGATGTCATCTGTGAGTTTGATTATCTGGGTAAGTCTTACTTCATCCAGGCCAAATCGCAGCCCATACACCGGACAGATTGACCTTTCAGCAACACTATTCAAAGAGCTTTGTGATTTGAGATGTATAAAACGAAAACGGGCGGCCTGATCAAAGCCGCCCGTTTTCATTGTGAACCCAGGGATTGATTTTATCTATTTAGATCTGTTTATCAGCCTCTTGACTTTAATCTTCACAAGGAAAAGGGCGTGATACATGGCCGGAACAAGCACCAGCGTGAGGAAGGTGGCAAAGCTGAGGCCAAAAATTACCGTCCACGACATGGGGCTCCAAAACATGGCATTATCGCCGCCGAAATAAATCTTGGGATCGAAATTTTCGAACAGGCTCAGAAAATCGATGTTAATGCCGATGGCCAGCGGAAAGAGTCCCAGAATAGTTGTAATGGCGGTGAGCAAAACCGGCCTCAGACGTGTACGACCTGCTTCCACAATCCGGTCGAGCGATTCATCGCGGGGCAAATCGTCGGTTAACTGAAGGCCAAGCTCAAGCTTACGTTTGTTGCGCAGCAGATTGATATAGTCGATAAGCACAATGCCATTGTTCACGACAACACCTGCCAGCGAAACAATGCCGATACCGGTCATGATGACCACAAATTCCATCCTGAATGTGGCCAGACCGCCAAACACACCAATTGTACTGAGCAAAACGGTGCTCATGATGATGACTGGTTTTACCAGCGAATTGAATTGCCCTACCAGGATGAGCAGAATGATGGCCACGGCGATAAGCAGTGCATTTACGAGGAAGCCCATCGATTCGGCCTGTTCCTGTTGTTCGCCGGTAAAGCTGTAGCGGTAGCCGTCGGGGAAATCATAGCCGTCGAGCACGGTGCGTATCTGGTTGTTTATCTCCGTTGGGTTGTACCCCTCCAGCACGTTGGAGTAGATGGTGATGACCCTTTCACGGTTGATGCGGTTGATGGCGCCATAGGTTGAGGTGAGTTCAACATCGGCCACTGCCGCAATGGGCACTTTTACAATTCGTCCGCTGGCCTGATCGCGGAAGGTGATGCTTTGGTTGAGCAGGGTGGAAAGGTCGTAGCGATATTCATCTTTCATGCGCACCTGAATGGGGTAATCATCCTCACCCACCTTGAAGTTCGACACTTCTGAACCAAACAGTGCTGTGCGTATGGTGCTGGCCACCTGACCGGTTGAGAGACCAAAACGCCGGGCGCGCTCGCGGTCGATGCTTACATTAAGTTCGGGTTTGCCCACATCAAGATCGATCTGCAGACCTTCGATGCCTTGTATGCCCGAAGCCTCGATCAAATTGGTGAGGGTGTCGGTGATGCTCAGCAATCGGTTGAAATCGCGGCCGCTGATTTCAATATTGATAGGCTTGCCCACGGGAGGGCCTTCGTTTTGCTTTTCAACGGAGACAAGCATGCCGGGATATTTGCCTATAAGGCTGTCGCCCAGCCGTTTGAGCACATCGGCCGAACTGAGGTTTCCGCGGTCTTCAAAGTTTACGAACGAAACCGTGATCATAGCCCGGTTTGGCCCGCCGCCACGTCCGCTGAAGCCTTCATTTTCCGAAACGGCTCCTTTGCCAACATTTGTCAAAACCGATTTTATAATTTTCTTGTCGGGCTCAATCAGCTCAAATACCTTGTCTTCCACAACCCTGATGGATGAGTCGGTTGCCCTGATATCGGTGCCAAGTGGTAGTTCGACCAATACATTGATATATTTGGGGTCTCCGGAAGGGAAGAAAATAACGCGTGGATTAGTGCCGAAATAAAAGCCAGTAGCGAGAATTAGTAGCAGAAAAGTAGCCAGAATGACGTAGAAGGCATTGCGTTTTTTGAGCGCAATACGCAGGGTTGCCAGATAGGCCTTCTCGAGCCAAACGAGAAAGACGGTTTGAAACCATCGGGCAAAACGGTTGAGAAACAACAGGTTAGCAAGACCTATCAAGGCAAAGATAACCAACAGGCTGCCCGGGGTATTCTTTCCCGTCACAAAGAACGGCACTGACAGCAACAGCATAGCGCCGGCTATGATAAGCGATTTCTTTTGGTTGGGCTTCTCTGTGGGATCTTCATTCTTGAAAAAGCGCTGCATGATAACCGGAACGAGCACCAGTGCTGTAAATAGCGAGGATGTTAAGGTAATGATAAGCGTCATGGGCAGGTATTTCATAAACTCGCCGATGATGCTCTGCCAGAACAGCAGCGGGAAGAATGCAGCCAGGGTGGTGGCTGTGGAGGATATGATCGGGACGGCAATTTCGCCCACTGCTTCGCGTGCGGCTTCGCCAATGGGCTTGCCCTGCTCTACAAAGCGGTAAACGTTTTCGACAACCACAATTGCGTTGTCGACAAGCATACCGAGTGCGAGAATAAGACTGAAAAGAACAATCATATTCACCTGATAATCAAGCATTCCCATTACCACGAAAGAAATAAACATGGATAGGGGAATGCTAATGCCTACAAAAACGGCATTGCGCGTACCCATGAAAAAGAACAGCACGAACACCACGAAGATGATCCCCATGATCATGCTGTTTTCGAGGTTGCTCAGCTGCAGTTTGATCTGTTCGCTCTGGTCGTTGGTGATGGTAAGCCTGAGGTTTTGCGGCAGCAGGTTTTCGTTGCGCGCCTTATCGATGAGCCTGAAAATTTTACTGGTGGCGTCGAGCAGGTTTTCGCCGCTCTTTTTCACTACCTGAAGGCTTACCACCGGCTGGTGGTCGAGGCGGGCAAAGCTGGTGGGGTCTTCGAAGCCGAATTCCACATCGGCCACATCGCGCAGGTAAACAATATGCTGGTCTTCGTGCTTGATGATGATGTTGGCTATCTCGCGCACATCGGTAAACTCGCCGCTGATGCGCAGGGCACGGCGAACGCCGCCTGTCAGCATTTCACCGCCCGACATGGCCAGGTTTTCGTTTTTTATGGCCGATTCGATGTCGTTGAAACTCAGATCAACGGCCTGAAGTTTGTAAGGGTCGACCATCACTTTCACCTCGCGTTCGGTTATGCCGGTGATTTCCACCTTGGAGATTTCCGACAGGGCTTCAATTTCGTCTTCAAGCAGCTCGGCAAAGTTTTTCAGCTCGTTGATGCTGAAATCGCCCGAGAGGTTGATGTTGATGATAGGAAACTCCGAAAAGTCGATGTCCGAAACCATTGGGTCGTCCATCAGGTTGTCGGGAAGGTTGCTTTTGGCTTTGTCCACGGCGTCCTTCACATCCTGAAGCGCGGTTTTGATGTCGATGTCGGTATTGAACTCCACGAAGATGCTCGATGCATCCTGACTCGAGAGGGAGGTCATCTTTTTGATTCCTTTCACCGATTCGATCTCTTTTTCCAGCTCGCGGGTGATAAGGTTCTCGATGTCGAGCGGCGGGTTGCCGGGGTAGATGGTTTGCACCATCACCGTGGGGATGACGATATCGGGGAACAGCTCTTTTGGCAACGAACGGTAGGTGTAGAAGCCAAAGGCTCCCAGTATCAGGATGAGCAGGAATATGGTGTTGGCATTTTTCAATGCCCATGTGGTTGGCCCAAAATTGCGTTTGAGCTGGTCGTTGGTGTTTTCCATGACGATCGGTTTTAGCTGGCCAACTGACTAACTGCGCGCACAATGGTGCCGTCGCTCACACGGTTAAAACCCTGCACTATGATTTGATCACCGGCGCTAAGGCCTTCCGAAATACGGCTGGTGTCGAGGTAAAGCCGGTCGGTGGTGATATAGCGTTTACGTGCCACGAGCTGTCCGTTTTCGTTTGCGGCCACATAAAGGTATTTGCCCTTGAGGTCTTCGCGGATCACTTTCGACGGAACGATAATGCTGTTTTCGGCCGTGAAGTCGTTGATGTCGATGATGGCCACCATATTGGGTTTGAGCAGGTTGTTGGGGTTATCGACCTGTACTTCAATTTCGAAAGTGCGGTTGTTTTTGTTCACTACATTGCCAACACGGGTGATGGTGGTATTAATGATCATGTCGGGGTAGGCCGAAAAACGAAGTTGAACAGGTTCTTTAACCCTGATGGCGCCGGCGTGGCTTTCGGAGATGTCGGCTTTCACCAGCAGCGGATTGAGGCTAACCACATACATCAGCTGCATGCCGGGCATGGCCAGTTCGCCTTTTTTCTGCTGAATTTTTTCAACAACACCGTCGATAGGCGAACGTACAATGGCCATATCGAGTTGTGCTTCAAGGGTTTTCAGTCGGTCTTCGAGTGCGCTCAGATTGTTTTTGGCCTGCAAGTATTGCATTTCGGAACCGATTTTTTGTTCCCACAGCCTTTTCTGGCGCTAAAACACATCGCGGGCCAGCTGAAGCTGGGTTTTTACTTCGGCCATATTGCCCGAGATGACGTCGGTATTGAGCCTTGCCAAAACCTGCCCGCGCGAAACGCGTTGCCCCTCCGTTACTGCGATTTCCCTGATCTGGCCGCTCATTTCCGGACTGATAAAGGCTTCGCGAATGGGTGTTACGGTGCCGCTGGCCTGAAAGAAATGCCTGAAAACGGCTGGTTCAATCGTTTCGAGCACTACGGGAACTTCCGACGTCCGGGTTTCGAGATCGCCCGATTGTTTCAGCGCTTCTATTTTGGCGCTTAGCTCGGCCTGTTGTTTAAGGTATTGCTCAAGTTGTTTTTCGGCATCGCGGCCGGGGTTTCCTTTTCCGCACGAAACAAGCATGGCCGAAAAGGAAACAATGGCGATTAATAAATTGTATTTCATTGGTTATTAGATGTTTGTTGCTATAAAATCAGGATAATTCGTTTTGATAAACTGCAATCCGGCTTCCGAAAGGATGCCAAAAAGATGATAGCGATAGGTTTCGATGAAGAAGGCCTCGCTGAAAAGTTCTTCAAGCGAAACAAGGTCGGTATGCATGAGGTTTTCCATGCGCAGCACAAAAAGTTTTGCTATGATGTTTTCGTTCAGGTTGTTGCGGTAGAGGCCTTCGGTTTTTCCTTTAGTCAGATTGTTGAGCATAATCTCGTGCATCTGGGTTCGGGTGCGGTCGCGCAGTTTTTTGTATATCTGAGGAAAATACCGCTGAAGGTCGAACTCGAGCACAGGGTTGTGGTTGCGCACAGTGGTGCTGGCGTGGCGGTAGAGTGCAAACATCTCGTCGATGGCATTGAGGTTTTGTTGTTCAATGCTTTTCATCGAGCAGTAATCGGATTCCAATAGAAGATTCAGTGCATCCTCTACCAACTGGGTTTTGTCGCTAAAGTGCTGATATAATGTCTTTTTCGACATGCCCATGTGACGTGCCAGGTCGTCCATGCTCACGCTCTTGATGCCATAGCGCTGAAAAACGCCCAGCGCCTGCACAATGATTTCGTTGGTGCGACTATCGTTGTTCATGGTGTATTCGAAGGATTTGCAAGCAGTTTTTCGAGCTCGGTTGCCTTGTTCATCAAATCCAGCGTGGCGTTAATATATTGGGTTTGAGCATTTAAAAACTGGTTGTGTGTGTTCAGCACATCAAGGCTCGATGCGAGACCTTCGGTGTATTTGATGCTGGTGCGGCGATAGATTTTCTCGGCGGTGGCTTTGTTGCGTCGGGTGTTTTCAACGGTTAAGAGCGCATTGCCGAAGGCGTTTCGGGAGGTTTGGTATTGCAGCCCTAAGTTGTTACGCAGCGATTGTTCGGCCACCTGCATGGCATCGAGGTTGAGCTGGGCCTGACGCACACGTGCAGCGCGCTCGCCGCTGCTCCACAAAGGAATATTGAGCGAAACGCCCCATACCGAACTGAAAAACCAGCGGCCTTTGCTGTCAAAAAAGTCCCATTTCTCGCGCTGGGCATTGGTTTGTGCATTGAGGAAGGCCGAAAGTGTGGGCAGATAGGCGCTCTTCTCGAGCTTCAACCTCAAATCGGCCAAATGTTGTTGGTTTTTAATCAATTGAAAATCAATATTATTATTCACATTAAAAGTGCTGGCTGTAAGTTGTTCGCCAGCAAAAACGGATGCAAGGTCATCCAGCCTGTCGGTGAGTTGGATTTGGGTATTGGGATCGATGCCAAGATGAAACTTGAGCAGATTCTCGGCCAGTTTCACCTGGCTGAGCACATTGTTGCGGGCGGTTTCCAATTCGTCCACCATAAGCAGCAACTGGTCGAGATCGGTTTCCTCGCCAAAGCCGTTTTCGACAATTGAACGGGTTTGACCAGACAGCTTTTTTGTAATCAAAAGGGTTGAGTCAACTACCTTAAGGTTTTCGTAAGTGGCAAGCACCAACACATAGGCATCCTTAATAGTCTTTTTTACCTCAATGTTGGATTTCACGAGGCTTTGCTCGCTTTGGCGGAGGAAAGCCTGCGACGACTGCAGGGCAACAATGTAGCTTCCGCTAAACAGCAACTGGTTGAGTGTGAGCCCTGCAGCACTGCTGTAGCGTGTGCCAAAACGCACAGCCACGGGCTCGTCCTGGCCCAAAAAAGCGCCGGGCAGCAGGGTGGTGGGGAGGCTGATGTTGTCGTTATAGCTCAGGTTGGCGCTCAACTGTGGCAAGCCAGTGGCGGTGGTTTCACGCACTTTTTGGCGCGCCGATTCCACCTCAATGCGCGCCGACTGCAGGCTATAATTATGCTTTAATCCCAGCTCCAGTGCCTTCCCGAGGCTGAGACTCAGAGGCTCCTGAGCCTTTGCCAGCCCCGCAAGCAACAGGACGGAAAGAAACGATAAAATGGTTTTTGAAAATGACATGACTATCGTTGTTGAATGTGTTTTGTGATTTTGCCCATTAAACACTTCGGAAACCGAAAATGTTCTCAAAGTTTCCAGGGTTTAGGTTAACAAATGTTAACCGGTGTTTTATCCTTTCAACAAGCCTGATAAATTCAGATGCCCCATAATTTGTAATCAACCTAAACATCTTTGTAATGAGTTGTAAAACAGATATATAGATGCAATTTTCAATTCATTTTTCCAGTCCGGCATCACTACAAGGCACTGACGGGTTTTGCCGGCTTGAGCAAAAAACATAATATTGCATACCTAGCCAAAAACCAGAATACCATGCTGAAGCAACTGCTCTTTGGCCTTTCGCTGCTGATTACCTTGGGTGTATTTGCCTACACCATGCGAAGGCTGTTTTATAATTTCCGTTACACCAGGCCCAAAAAGCTTCGCGATTTTTGCAAACGCCTGAAGATTACTTTCGAAGTGGCCATTCTCCAGACCAAAATCATGCGTTTTCCTTTTGCAGGATTACTTCATGCCTTGGTTTTCTGGGGGTTTATCATCATCCTTTTCGGAAGCATCGAAATGGTCGTCGATGGGCTGGCCGGCACTGTGCGTGTATTTGGATTTTTGGGCTGGTTCTACGATTTTCTTACCGGAGCGGGCGATGTGTTTGCGTTCATCATTTTCATTAGCATCATCGTGTTTTTGGCAAGAAGACTGTTTTTTACGGTCAATCGTTTCTACGGGCTTGAGATGAAGCCGGTTTCCAAAGCCGATGCCAATCTGGCCCTCAGCTTTATCCTGCTGCTGATGGTTAGCCTGCTGGGAATGAACACGTTTTATCTGCTCGACGCACAGGCTGCCGGACGAGCTGTGGTGGGCAGCTATCCGGTGAGCGCGCTGCTTGCCGGCTGGTTCGAAGGAATGAGTGCCGGCCAAATGCATTTCTGGCACGAGTTCAATTGGTGGTTTCACATCCTGCTGATTTTCGTTTTTGCCAATGTTTTACCCTACTCAAAACATTTTCATGTGTTCATGTCGGTGCCCAATGTTTTCGTAAGCCGCATTGAGCCCCTTGGAGTTGTCGATAATATGGACAGCATCACCCGCGAGGTGAAACTTATGCTCGACCCCACGCTTGCGGCCGACGCACCCGCCGAAGCGCCCTCACGTTTCGGAGTGGCCGATGCCGAAGATGTGAACTGGGTAAACTACATGAATGCACTCTCTTGTACAGAATGTGGCAGGTGTACTTCAGTTTGTCCGGCCAACATTACCGGAAAGCTGCTTTCACCCCGCAAGATAATGATGGACCTTCGCGCCAGAATGAAGGAAAAAGGTCCCGGACTGGCAAAAGAGGGTGGGCAGTACGATGATGGCAAGGCCTTGCTGGGCAGCTACATTTCCGAAGAGGAATTGTGGGCCTGCACCATGTGCAACGCCTGCGCCATGGAATGTCCTGTAAACATTCACCAGCCTTCAATCATCCTCGATATGCGCCGCTATCTGGTACTCGAAAAGTCGGCTGCGCCGGGCGGACTTAACGCTGCTTTCACCAATATCGAGAACAATGGCGCGCCATGGCAGTTCTCGCCCCACGACAGGCTGAAATGGGCCGAGGAACTTAGCATGAACAAGATTGATTAACCAGAAAATGAATCGACGATGGAAAACAAGATAGCAGTCAAAGTGCCTGTGATGGCCGATGTGGTGGCCTCAGGGCATCAGCCTGAGTGGTTGTTTTGGGTTGGATCGGCCGGCGCTTTCGACGACCGTTACCGCAAGGTTACCCGCGAGTTTGCCAAAATACTGGCATACCTTGGCACCGATTACGCCGTGCTGGGCGCTGAGGAAAGCGACAGCGGCGATGTGGCCCGCCGTGCCGGAAACGAAATGTTGTTCCAGATGCAGGTGCTTACCAATATTCAGATACTCAATGGTTATGGTGTAAAAAAAATCGTAAGCTGCTGCCCGCACGATTATAATACGTTTAAACACGAATATCCCGTGCTTGGAGGGAGTTACGAGGTGTGGCATCATACGCAGTTTTTGCAGAAGATGATTGAAAGCGGCAAAATCAACATCAAAAGCAATCCCTTCGACGGCAAGACCATCGTTTTTCACGACCCCTGCTATCTTGGTCGCGCAAATAATGAATATGAGGCTCCGCGTTTCATACTCGATGCCCTGCCTGCACTCAATGTGGAAATGAAGCGCAACCGCAGCAAGGCCCTTTGCTGTGGTGCCGGAGGCGGACAAATGTTTAAGGAAGCCGAAAAAGGGAATAAGGAAGTATTCATCGAACGTACCGAAGAGGCCATAGCCACTGGTGCCGATATCATTGCCACCGCCTGCCCGTTTTGTATGGTGATGATGAGCGACGGTATTAAATACAAGAACCAGGAAGAGCGGCTGAAAAACTACGACATCGCCGAACTGGTGAGTATGAGTCTAGGATTATAGGAGATAGTGCATCTTACCCTGTGTTGGAGGGGGCAAGGATTGTCAGGTTATTAGCAGTAAAAATGGATTTTTATGGCAGTCGTTTGTTTAGTCAACGAAAGAATGGGTTTAAGATAATGACACGAGTATTTATTCTTTCTCCTGTTAATATTGAAAAGGGGGTGACAACCTGCAGGGAAGGCGTGTTGCGTAAAGTGTTAGACTAGATCATAAAATAAGTGATCGATTTAGAAACGATTTCATACATTTATAAAAATTTTAAGATTTTAGAACAATGAAGATTCAATGTTTAAATAGCCTACTGGTAGGTTTCGTTTTTTTTATTTTTTTACCATCATTATCTGCTCAAAGGGATTTATTTGATTGGGAAGTGAGTAAAGTTGAAATGCCTAAGCCTAATGTTAGTGAGGGCAGCGGCTATGCCGTTGACATTTTTAGTCGCTTATTTTATGTTGAAAAATTTAGTAAAAGAGTTTACTGGAAATACGGAATTTTGTTGCCTAATGCAATACCAGCAAGAGCAACTTCGAATATAGAATATATTAATGATCCAGTGATCGGCGATGCAATTTTTTACATTGGATATGACGGCTCAATAAATACAATACAACACCAGAATACTACTGGGCAGTGGATTTTTGATAATGTTTTTTTTAATAATTATCATAAAGTGAATAGTCAATCAACAATATTAGCCGTTAATCGCAATACTGTTTTATTTGTGCATCAAACTATCAACTCTATTTTTATTGCAAAAAGGATCGGTAATAATGTGGAATTTCAACAAGTAGTAGGTTCTAAACCTGCAGAATGGACAAATATTGTTGCTGGTAAAAATAATGAATTTTATTTTGTTAACTCAAATAATAAGCTTTGTAGGATAGAGGTATTAAATAATAGATTTCGTATTATAGATTTGAATTCTGAAATTGTGAAGAGGAACACCAAAATTGCATATAACCTTCTTACGAATCAAGTCTTTTTTGTTCGAGATTACGACTCCAAATTATCCTCTT
>JAJTAY010000026.1 GCA_021287165.1 Bacteroidia bacterium
AATACCGCAAAGAGGGCCGTGATGGTCAGTCTGTGCATTTTCATTTTCCGATTGTGCTCGCAGGAAGCTGCTGTTTCTCCGGTGCGAACGGGTTGCAAATTTAGTTTTTTTACGGCATCGCAGCTCAGTTTCTTACATCAAGACCCCACAACAACTTTTCCCTGATGGTGCTAAAAAAATCCTTTCCCTCGGTTTCAACCAGACGAACTTTAAACGGCGCCCTGCTGAATTTCAGTTCGAACGACTGATCTACAACTGCCAGACGCGAATCCATGCTAAGGGTGAATTGTGTATGACGCCCTACCACTTTGAGCCTGATGATGCTGCTGTCGGGGATAACGATGGGACGCACACTCAAATTGTGTGTGGCAATTGGCGTAATCACGAAATTACCTGAATCGGGAGTGAGTATAGGCCCTCCGGCACTCAGCGAGTAAGCTGTTGAGCCGGTTGGTGTGGCAACAATCAAACCATCGGCCCAGTATGCGTTTACGAAAGCCTCGTTCACATAGAGTTGGATTACAATGAGCGAGGTGGCTTCCTTACGGAAAACGGTGGCTTCGTTGAGGGCATAATTGATATCGCCGAAAAGTCCTTCCGGTTCATCGAGCTGAATTAAAGTGCGTTCCTGAATCCCGTATCTGCCCGAAACAAGGGCGTCCATTGCATGATCGATGTCCTGACGGGAAACGCTCGACAAAAAACCCAAACGACCTGTGTTTATTCCCAGAAGCGGAATACCGGAATTGCGAACGAGTGGCAGCGTATCGAGCAATGTTCCATCCCCCCCTATTGAAAGTAAGATTTCGGAATCGGGCGGCAGGTCGGCATGGCTCGAAAAAACTCCTGCAACATTAGCCAAACCCGTATATTGCCTCAGTGCGGGAAGAAAAGGTCCATAAACATACAATTCGGCACCGGCCTGTCGCAGTTTGTCGAGCATAAGGCTCAGGTAGGGCGATTGCTCGCCGGAAATGCTCTTTCCGAACACCGCTATTTTCATTTGATCTCAGGATTTTTCAATACAAGATTACAACTTATTGATTTCGCCAGCACAATCGGCCATCAGATTGGCGCAACAAAATGGATGAAAAAACCACTCTGACGCAAGTGATTGAAGGAATATTCAAAACGCCAGACGAGGTCGTAGTAGGTTACAAGGTCGAGCCCTATCCCGGTGCCATAGAGCATCCTGTTTTGAAGAAAATTATCTGGCCAGGGATTAGGTTCGCGAACATAACCAGCGTCAAAGAGAGCATTAAGATACAGGGCATAATGGATTTTTGTGAAGCGTTCAGTTACCGGAAGTGGAATTTGCCGGACTGTTGGTTTCACTAGCGTATATTTCAAATTGCTTTTGAAAAGGCCAAAGTCTCTGCCGTCCACCACATAAAGCTCATAGCCCCTCACAAAATCGTTTCCATAGCCGAGGCCCCTTTGCAGCTGATAGGGCTGAGCAGGACCAATCACCGTTTTTGCCGAAGTAGTAAACGCCCAATGCCAGCGGGGACTTATTTTACGATAAAGATCGAAAGTAGCCTTGAGGTTAAGGTGCGAAGGCTCATCGTGCATGATGCCAAGACCCTGTTGCTCAGCATTGAACTCAAAGTAATGACCGCTGAGCGGGTAAGCGCGTGAGTCGCGGTAGTCGTTTTTCAGCCTATAGCCCAGCCTCAACATTTTAAAGTCGGACTTCCCTCGAAATCCCATGGCCGGATTAAGTTTAACGAGCGTGTCGTCGAAATGATAATTCTCGAAACCAAAATTAAAGGCATGCTGATTATGGATTTCGGGGCGCAGCGTAAGGGTTAGTCGGGCATACGACTGCCTTCGGGCATAGTCGTCAACCGAACGGTAATGCCTGTACTTGTGGCCTTCGGCGGCATAATAAGTTTCGCGGCTGAGCTGCACGCCTGTTTCGATGGCTGCTCCAAGCGACTGTTTTTTAGTAAGATAAGGAATCTCGTAGGAAATGTAGTAATTCTGATTGTAACCGGCCCGGGCCAGAATGCGCAACACCTCCATCCTTCCCCTGAAGTTATTCACTGTGATAAAAAAACCATAATTGGTCCGGCGAAAATCGCGCAACTCCCACCAACTGTTGAAGTTGCGCTCGGCCAATTCGAAAATCGGAAAAGGCCATACATACCAACGCTCTACAACATTGATTATCACGTCTTTTTGAAAAGGTTGACCCGGAACGGGCAGCGTATCGATTTCCACAAAATTGAATAAGGCCTTGTTCAGCAGGTTTTGTCTGCTTTTTCGGCTACGCTGGCAGTACTCGGCAAGGCTGAGTGTGTCGCCGGGCATAAATTCCATTTCGCGCAGGATGATGTGCTCGCGGGTAACCCTGTTGCCTTCAGGCAATATTGCCCTGACAACAAACGCCTTATCTGGTAGTTGCAAACAGGTGTCGGCCGCTTTCGATTCGCTGACAGCCTCCTGTGCAGCCAAAAACTGCCCGATGGTCAGCAAAAAAAGGCACACCAGCCGCCCTCTCATATATTCATGTACTTCATGAACGCCTCGAATCTTTCCCTCAGGTCGTCGGCATCCGGATTATTCGAATAAACACCCAAAACATTGTAGTTAAACCTGTTAAGAGCCTGCAGCAGCGGACCAGTTTCGATGCGGTTTGTCTTCAGGTTCACCTCAAGCCTGGTTGATTCATTGTCGACCCGCAGAAAAAGGCTGATGATTTTGGTGTCGTTATCCTCAAAAATCCGGGCAAGCGTTGAAAGCACAAAATCGTTGGCACTCATCTCCAAAACAATAACCGATCCGGGTTCGTTGAAGGAATATGCTTCGGACAGCGATTCAATAAGTTTTTGCATGGTAATGGAACCCAGATACTTAAGATCCTCATCCACAACCGGAACAAGGCTTAGCTTTTGCTCGTGCATCAGCCGCAGTACATCGAAAATATGGTCGGTTGCCAACACATAGGCATTGGGGAGGCTAAGCTCCATATTGCCAACCGGCTCGTCGAAGTTGTTGTTGGAAAAAATATCGACCTCAGAAATAAGCCCAAGAAACACTTCTGCATTAACGATTGGCAGGTGCAGAAGCCTCAGATCTTCCATCCAGCTCAGGGCCATACGCCCTGTATCGCTGGTTTTCAGGGGGATAATTCCGTCGGTAACAAGTTCTTTGGCAGTCATAATCTGGTTAGTTGTCGTTGGAGTAATCGTTGAGCATCATATTCAGATAATTTTGATAGCGGGTAGCAGCCAGTGTTCCGTCTTCCACAGCCTGCTTAACGGCGCAGCCGGGCTCGTGCAGGTGAGTGCAGTTGGCAAACCGGCATTGATGCATCAGACGTCGCATTTCGGGAAAGCGTTGCGCCAGCGTTTCTTTCTCCAGATCATAGAGCCCGAATTCCTTGATGCCTGGTGTGTCCACAATCCAACCTCCTTCGGGAAGGGCAATAGCCTCGGCAAAAGTTGTGGTATGTTTTCCCTTCTGATGCTTGTCGGAAATTTCTCCGGTACGAAGGTTGGCTCCCGGGATCAGCCGATTGATCAGTGCGGTTTTACCAACACCGCTATGACCGCTGAAAAGCACAAGCTTTCCCTTCAGAAACTGCCCAAGTTGCTCAAGATTGGCGCCGGTGTTCGCCGATACCTTCAAAACAGGATATCCGGCTGAGTCGTAGATTTTGGAGAGTTCATAAAGCAGTTCGGAATTCTCCGACCCAATAAGATCGGTTTTGTTGAAAATGATGACCGCAGGAATATGGTAAGCCTCAGCCGTTGCCAGAAAACGGTCAATAAACCCTGTTGAGGTGCGGGGCTGTGCAATCGTAGCGATCAGCATCAGATAATCAAGATTGGCAGCAATGATGTGCGCAGCACTCGACAATCGCGTTGCCTTACGGATTATGACATTCGTTCTGGGATGAATATGGGTTACTATTGCAGTATCTTTTCCCGGTTCAGGTTCAAAATCAACCCTGTCGCCCACGGCCAGAGGATTGGTTGTGCGTATGCCTTCCATCCTGAATCGACCCCTGAGCCGGCAGGCAACTACCTGACCGTCGTCAGCGGAAACCATATACCAGCTTCCCGTCGATTTAATGACCATTCCCGAAGGCATACCCTGATGATTTGCAGCAAATATAAAATGAAATGCACCGCAGAACAGAACAAGCATCAGTTAACAGCCAATGTTGATCGTTGATGAAAGGCTGATCTATTCGTCAATTACACTAAAAAATAATCACTCAATCTTTACATAACGCTTGTTATCAGCGCTTTAAAATCATAGCACTTGCTATTTGATAAAAAATCAGGCTTGTATGATTAAAAAAATTAGCCTCATTTAAGATTATTAAAGTAGAGTACTTACTTTTGCCTAAGCTTGATTATTAACCAATTGACATCATGCAATCAATTCTGATTTCCCTACTGATCCCTGCGCTACTCATAGTCGCTGCGTTTATATTTCTGCGGCAAAAATTCGATATCAGGCGGTGGAATCTGCTTTTTCAGGCATTGTTTTTTGGCATTCTTTCAGTTATTGTTATTATTCTGCTCGATCAGTTTGCCCGGTTCATGGAATGGAACATGCTCCGCAATCTCAAACGTACGGGCTTTTACTCATTTGTGGTTGTAGGGTTTGGTGCAGAGCTTGGAAAATTTATCGTTCTAAGGTATATTTTCCTCACTAAAAAGCAATTCAGAGGCCCTGTGGATGGCGTAATTTACAGCCTCATCATAAGCCTCGGCTATACGCTGGTAGCACTTCCAATGTTCGCATCCGGAATTTTCAGCAGCCCCGTTAAGATGCAGTTTATCATCCTATATCCCATTGCCAACATCGCTTTCTCAGTAATCACCGGTTTTTTTGCCGGTTTGGGAAAACTCCGCAGGAACAGGCTTATCGACTCACTTTCAGGGCTTGGAACCGCCACCTTCCTTCACGGATTTTTCTATTTCATTAATCTTACTGACGAATACACTATTTACCTTTTATACGGCCTTGGTACCTTATTTATCTCGGCGATTCTTTTGCTCAAGGCAAGAAACATGAAACTGTAGGAGCCTGTCAGATGACCTCCTGACAGCACCTCAACCGATCCCGAACCAAACCAAAACCTTTATTGAAATCCTCCTCGCGGCTTGAGCTTTTCAAGTCCGAAACAGGCATTTAGGTAATGAATTCTATAAACAACCCATTAAACTAAACAAACGATGAAGAAAAACGACATGATGCAAAAAATTCTGGACGGCATAGAGCGGGCCGGCAACAAATTGCCACAGCCGGTAACCCTCTTTGCGCTGTTGATGATGATTACCCTGGTTTTGTCTTGGATATTTGGTGGAATAAGTGTAGAGCATCCCGGAAAATCGGCCGGTTTGCTCGACCGCAACGGCAACCCGGTCGACAGCATTTCGGTGGTCAACCTGCTTTCCCGTGATGGTTTTCAAATGATTATGACCAAAATGGTTTCCACTTTTGCAGCATTTCCACCTCTAGGGCTGGTATTGGTGGTGATGCTGGGCATCGGGCTGGCCGAATACACCGGAATGATCTCCGTTGCCCTGCGTTTGTTCGTTTCGCGCGTTCCCCGCTCCCTCATTACATTTTCCATCGTTACAGCAGGCATGATCTCGTCGGTGGCCGCCGATGCCGGATATGTGGTGCTTATTCCGCTGGGCGGTGCAATCTTTTTAGGTCTCGGACGTCATCCGCTCGCCGGTATAGCAGCCGCTTTTGCCGGTGTATCGGGCGGATTTGGCGCCAATCTTTTTCCCACAGGCCTCGATCCTATGATTGCAGCTTTTACCGAACCGGCCGCCCGCATCATCGACCCCGAATACACCGTTAATCCCCTGTCGAATTATTACCTTATGGCTGCCAGTGTGCCATTGGTAGGCCTGGCCGGAACTTGGGTCACGGAACGTATTATTGTTCCGAGACTTGGATCGTACAAACCGGCAGGCGACATTGAAATCGAGGAACAACCACCCATTACAAAACTGGAGCGCAAGGCCCTCAGGGGCACAGTAGTTTCGCTGATTCTTTACACTGCACTGGTGGCATTGACTATTGTTCCTGCCGACGGACTGCTGCGCGGCGAACCCGATGCCAATGGTGTGCGCAGCATGAGGCCTTTTTACGACTCGCTTGTTCCAGTGATGTTTATTGGCTTTTTAATCGCCGGATTGGTTTACGGTCTGGTTTCGAAAACAATCAAATCTGACAAGGATGTAACCACCATGATGGCCAAAAGCATGTCGGCCATGGGCATGTATATTGTAATTGCCTTTGTTGCGGCGCAATTTGTGGCTTACTTCAACTGGTCGCATCTGGGCAGTGTGCTGGCCGTGAAAGGTTCCGACCTGTTGAACAGCATCGGTTTCACGGGAGGACCATTGCTTGTGGCCTTTATTATCGTAAGCTCAATTGTTAACCTTGTAATGGGCAGTGCCTCAGCCAAGTGGGCATTGCTGGCACCGGTTTTTGTACCCATGATGATGCTCACAGGCTATTCGCCCGAAACGGTTCAGGCTGCGTATCGCATCGGCGACAGCTTTACCAATGTTCTCACGCCATTGCTGCCCTATTTTCCGCTGGTGATTGTATTCGCCCAGAAATATGTTAAGGAAACCGGAATAGGCACACTTATTTCGCTCATGCTGCCGTTTGCCATCGCATTTGCGCTCATCCGCATTCCAATGCTGCTTCTGTGGATTTGGCTCGGCTGGCCTTTGGGTGTGGAAGGACCGATTTTTTATCAGCCCTAGCTTTAGCAATGCTATTTAGAAAGTTTTCATAAGGCTGTCTCAAAAGTCAACACAAATAATTCTTTTACACCGCGAGACATTAAGCTGACTCTGTGATACCTTAATAAAATATTTCACTGGGTTTCACGGTGTTGTACACAGAGTCGCGCGGGGGCATTTGAGACAGCCTCTTTTATTGTAAAGCAAAGCGGTTAACACATTAATGGATAATTTTGAAGCAAATTATCCATCTAAAACAATTCTGATGACATTCAAACGAGCCATACTGATTTTGTTCGTTTTCGCATCCTTTGGTATTCATACCACAGATGCACAACAAACTGACAGTTTGTATCTTACACTTCCGGAAGTGATCAGTATTGCCCGCGACAAATCGCCCGATGCCCTGATTGCCCGTCACCGTTTCAGGCGCAGCTACTGGGAATACCGCAGTTTCAGGGCCGGTTATTTGCCTAATGTCCGCCTTGAGGCTACCTTGCCAAATTTTAACCGAACCATCGACGCCATTACCTTGCCCGACGGTAGCGAAACCTATCTGGAGCGCACCCTGGCTCGTTATGCGGCAAACATCAGCATTAACCAGAAGGTTGGCTTAACAGGAGGTGAATTCTTTCTGCAATCGGGACTGCAACGCATGGACAACTTTTTTACCGATACCAGTACGC
This sequence comes from Bacteroidia bacterium, assembly GCA_021287165.1. GTDB lineage: Bacteria > Bacteroidota > Bacteroidia > Bacteroidales > F082 > JALNZU01. The sequence goes on from JAJTAY010000026.1 coordinate 7,418, forward strand.
GTCAGTTTCTCTCAACCCCGCTTAGTATTGGTTTCCGGCAGCCCCTGTTTGCCTACAATGCTTTCCGTTGGGACAGGCAAATTGAACCCCTGCGATATGAAGAGGCCCGCCGGCTCTATCTAGAGGCCAATGAGCAGGTTGCAGCCACAGCCATCAACTACTTCTTTGACCTGCTGAGCGCACAGCTTGAGCGTGAGATTGCCCGCACGAACAACGCCAACTACGACACACTCTACCGAATCGCCCTTGGAAGATTTCAACTTGGAAAAATTGCTGAAAACGAATTGCTTCAGCTTGAACTCAACCTTTTGAGGGCCAGGGCGGCACAGGAAAACGCACAGCTAAGCTACCAGAATAAACTGATGAGTTTCAGATCATTTCTGCGCATTACGGGAAATAAACCTATTGTGTTGATTGCTCCGCAACCCGAGAAATTCTTTCAGGCAAATCCGACCACTGCCTTGGCCGAAGCGCTCGAAAACACTTCATCAGGTCAGGCTTTTGCGCGACGGATGCTGGAGGCCGAGAGCCAGCTGAGCCGGGCCAAGGCCGAAGGAAGATTTGACGCTCAGCTTTTTGCAACATTTGGTTTGTCGCAAACGGCCGTCAGGTTTGGCGATGTTTATAACAATCCGCTTGATGAAGAACGCCTTAGTCTCGGGCTAACCATTCCGCTACTCGACTGGGGACAGGCCAAAGGACGAATTCGCATGGCGGAGTCGAATCTCGAGCTTATTCGAACTTCAATTGAACAGGAAAAAACCGATTTCGAGCAGAACTTATATATCAAGGTGATGCAGTTTAATATGCAACAAAACCAGCTCCTTATCGCTGCAAAATCGGATACCGTGGCACAGAAACGTTTCGACGTAACACAAAAGCGCTACATGATCGGTAAAGTGAACGATGTGCTCGAGCTCAACAATGCACAAATCGATAACGACAATGCCAGAATTGGATTTTACCAAGCACTAAAGAATTATTGGTCAAGCTATTACGAGTTGCGCCGACTGACGTTATTTGATTTTGAGCACAACAAAAAAATTCTTGCCCGCCCGGAGGATGTTCTTAGGTAAATGCATTTTTCAATTCCTTAACGCATTGACTGAAAAGCAAACCGGATAATTCGGTACTTTTGTACCCAAATTAACCAAAACCCTTTTTTACTATGGCAGTATTAGTCGGAAAAAAAGCACCCTATTTCGTAGCCGACGCGGTTGTAAACGGACAATTCGTCGAGAATTTTTCGCTTGAACAGTATTTGGGCAAGAAGCATGTAGTTTTCTTTTTCTATCCGCTCGACTTCACTTTCGTATGCCCTACCGAGATCATCGCATTTCAGGAGCGCCTCGGGGAATTCGAAAAACGCAATGTAGCAGTTGTTGGCTGCTCGATCGATTCGAAGTTTTCACATCTGGCATGGCTGAATACACCGCTCGAGAACGGTGGCATTAAGGGCGTTACCTATCCATTGGTTTCTGACATCAACAAAACCATTTCGATCAATTATGATGTTTTGGCAGGCAGTTTCGACTACAACGAGGAAGGAGAGATGATTTTCAATGGCGAATCGGTAGCTTATCGCGGGCTGTTTCTCATTGATAAAGAAGGAATTGTAAGGCATCAGGTGGTGAATGATCTGCCGCTTGGCCGCAGTATTGATGAAACTTTGCGTATGGTGGACGCTTTGCAATATTTTGAAGAAAATGGCGAGGTTTGCCCGGCCGACTGGAAAGCGGGTCAGAAAGCCTTGAAAGCCACCCACGAAGGCATCTCCACCTATCTGGCTGAACACATAAGAAATTAATTCTGAAATGATTAACTGCCGGCCCTGAGCCGGCAGTGTTATTTATATGCCTTCCGCTTTGGCCTTGTTCCAAAGCAGGTCCATCTCGTCGAGCGTCATATTCTGAAGCTTCCGGCCATCCTTAGCTGACTCGGTTTCGATGTAAAGGAACCTGTTCCTGAATTTCCTGTTGGTGCGCTCAAGGGCGTCTTCGGGATTAACCCCAATGTAACGGGCATAATTGACCAGTGCAAAAAGCACATCGCCAAACTCATCTTCCAGTATATCCAGCGGGCTGCCCTTATCAACTTCCGTTTTCAGCTCGCCAATCTCTTCGAGCACTTTATCCCACACCTGTTCGCGGCGTTCCCATTCAAAACCAACACCTCCGGCTTTTTCCTGCATACGATAAGCTTTGAGCAGTGCAGGAAGTGAATTGGGTACCCCAGCCAATACCGAGCGGTTGCCGTTGGCCAGTTTTATCTTTTCCCAATTGCTTTTTACCTCGTCAGAACCGCTCACTTTTACTTCGCCGTATATATGCGGGTGTCGCTGAATGAGCTTATCAGAAATGCCGTTGAGCACTTCACCGATATCAAAAGCGCCCGATTCCGAGGCTATCCTGGCATAAAACACCAGATGCAGCATCAGATCGCCCAGCTCTTTTTTTATCTCCTGCAGATCGTTGTTGAGGATAGCATCGCTCAGCTCATAAACCTCCTCAATGGTGAGATGGCGCAGACTTTCGATGGTTTGTTCCCTGTCCCAGGGGCAGCCGGCTCTCAACTCATCCATGATGGTGAGCAATCGGTTGAATGCTTTCAGTTTTTCGTCCATAAGGCTCGTTAGTAAAGTGGCTGCAAAAGTAATATTCCTGTTTCCACCCCTGTAAAAGCATGATAAAATGCCTGCAAAAATGATCGTCCTGGCAATAGAGAGGCCGTCGGGCCGTTGGTTTAGCAGTTTTCACCGTTAAAAAAGGTACTTTTGCAGCCGCTAAAATTGCGGGTAGAACCATAACATGACCAAAAAACTGCTAATTATTCTATTGTTGCTGCTTTCACCAGCAGCCGTTTTATTTTCACAGCCGCGCCCTCCCCTGCCTGTTAATAACTATCAGCTTGAGTATCGGCAGCATTACGGCTTCTTTTATCACCATCACCTTGAATTCGAGCGTTTTAACGGCCATTTTCCATCCTACGAACTGAGCTTCCAGCGTTCAACCTTTGGCCGCCAGAAGTGGGAATCGCTTTGGGCATATCCGCTAACCGGCATTTCGTTCTACTACTCGCCGCTGGGAGGATTCGAGCCCATCGGGCAGGTATATGCAGTTTATCCTTTTATCAGCTTCCCGCTGAACGAAAATGTGCGAAGCCGGCTCAACTTTCGCATGGGCGTTGGGCTTGGCTACCTGACCAACAGATACCACCCCACCGACAATTACCAGAATTTTGCCATCGGCTCGCACCTTAATGCAGCTGCGAACTTCTTTTTCGACTACAGGCAGGTCGTGTCTAAAAGGTTAACTTTGGTTGCCGGTGCCGGATTAACACATTTTTCCAACGGCTCGACCAAAACGCCAAACTACGGCCTGAATGCCTTTTCTGCCTTAGTGGGGATGAATGTTTTCCTCAACGAGCCTAATCCCTTTCTTGAAATACGTCAGTGGCCTGTGCTGCGTCCTTTTGAATACGATAACAAAAAATGGTATGCCCTTGAGGCTGTGCAATCGTTCGGCACGCGCGACATGACCATGGAACTGGGTAAAAGATACTTAGTAAGCAACACTTCCATCAACTGGCTTGTGCCAACAGGCATGAAGGCGAGATTTGGCGCCGGCCTCGATATAACCTACGACGACTCTGAACGCGGCATGCTCGACCGCAGGGGGGCAATTCTCGGCAAAGATTTGTACAAGAACAGATTGGAAGTTATTAAGGCAGGACTATCAGGCATTTACGAGATGAGGCTATCGCGCATTTCATTTCAATTTCAACTGGGAGCACATTTTACAGGAGCCGATCAGACTGACGGCCAGATCTTTGAAAAACTCGGCGCTAAGTTCTATTTCAACGATCCCTGGTTTTTCAATATCGCGCTAACTGCCCACGGAGGCAGGGCCGACTTTATCGGTTACGGCATCGGCTATCGATTCGACCGCACCCATTATCCCCGAAAAAAACCAAGATGGAACTTCTGAAACGTTTGATATTGCCTGTCGCCGCTGCTTTGCTTATCACTGCATGCGGAAAAACCGGACCTGAGTGCTTCAGCAGTCCCGGAAAAACGGTAATGCAGGAGCGCGGTCTTCAGCCCTTTCATTTGCTGGCCGTTTACGACAATGTTGATGTTGTGCTCGTGAAAAGCGATACAAACAAGGTTGAGGTTTACAGTGGAGAAAAAACGCTCTCGGGCATTGTAACCGAAGTGGACGAAAAAGGTCATCTCCATATCCGCAACAACATTCAATGTCGTTTTCTCAAACAACGCGAGCGTATTAACAGGGTTACAGTGCTTTACCGTCAGCTGGATACTATAGAATACAGATCAGTTGGCTTGCTCAGCACCAGCGACATTGAAGGTGAAAGCACCTGGGTAAACCCTGACAGCCTTGTACTTGATATTTATGAGGGCGCCGGCGACGGCATCAATATCCGCATCGAAACGCCCAAGGCAAGAATACAATACCGATATGGTACCACGCCCGTCAAGGTAACGGGCACGGCCAATGTAGCTTTCTTTTATCACAGTGGCTATGGGTTGCTCGACGCATGGGACCTGCATTCAGCCTTCAACTACATTGAAACAAGAAGTCCCAACAGCCTTTATGTGCAGGCAGATCTGGAGCTTGAAGCCACAATAAACGGTGAAGGAAGCATTTATTACCACGGCGAGGTAAGTGATGCCTATGTTCGTGAAAATTTAAAAGGGTTTGGCAACGGCAAGGCTGAGCGAAGAACAACAAAACCTTAAATGACAGGTACTTAGTAGGCTCTTGCAAAAACAACTCTACCCGCCGAGGGTTTTCCGCTGTAAACACAAACACCCGGCTCCCGATCTGTTTCGAGAGGAATTAACCTGATTGTGGCCTTGGTTTCTTCTTTTATGGCTTGTTCGGTTTCGGGTGTGCCGTCCCAATGTGCCAACAGGAATCCGCCTTTCTCGATTTGTTCCTTAAACTCCTCCCAGCTGTCCACCGGTTTGGTGTTAGCCGTTCTGAAATCGAGCGCCTTCTGGAAAAGATTGCGCTGAATGGTTTCGAGCAGGAGCTGCACGGTACTGGCAATGCCATCGATGGATGCAAACTCTTTGGTTAAAGTATCGCGACGGGCAATTTCGACAGTGCCTTGCTCAATGTCGCGCGGTCCGATGGCCAGACGCACAGGAACTCCTTTAAACTCCCATTCGGTGAACTTGAACCCTGGTTTTTGGGTGTCTCGGTCATCGAGTTTAACGCGAATACCAACAGCCTCGAGTTGCTGCTTAATTTCGCGACCCTTGTCGCAGGTGAGCCTGTATTGCTCGTCGTTTCGATATATTGGAACGATAACTACCTGAATGGGTGCAAGTTTCGGAGGAAGCACAAGGCCGTTGTCATCAGAATGCGTCATGATAAGGGCACCCATCAATCTGGTGGAAACACCCCATGAAGTAGCCCAAACATAATCCAGCTTATTCTCACGGTTCAGAAACTGCACATCGAAAGCCCTGGCAAAATTCTGCCCCAGAAAGTGGCTGGTCCCTGCCTGAAGGGCTTTGCCATCCTGCATCATGGCTTCGATGCAATAAGTCTCAACTGCCCCTGCAAAACGCTCGTTGGCCGATTTCACACCCCTGAGTACGGGCAGCGCCATCCATTCTTCTGCAAATTCGGCATACACACGCAGCATCTGCTCAGCCTCGGCAATAGCCTCCTCTTTTGTGGCATGAGCCGTATGGCCTTCCTGCCAGAGGAATTCGGCCGTGCGCAGGAACAAACGTGTACGCATTTCCCAGCGCACCACATTGGCCCACTGATTGATGAGCAAAGGCAGGTCACGGTAGGATTGAATCCAGCTGCGGTAAGTGTCCCAGATAATAGTTTCGGAAGTGGGTCGTACGATAAGTTCCTCTTCAAGTTTGGCCTGTTCATCAACCACCACGCCTTTGCCATCTGGGTCGTTCTTAAGTCTGTAGTGCGTTACAACGGCACATTCCTTGGCAAAACCTTCGACGTGGCTGGCTTCCTTGCTGAAAAACGATTTGGGGATGAAGAGCGGGAAGTAGGCATTCTGGTGACCAGTATCTTTAAACATCTTGTCGAGCGCTGCCTGCATACGCTCCCAAATGGCATATCCATAAGGTTTAATGACCATGCAGCCCCTCACGGCCGAGTTTTCGGCCAGATCGGCTTTGGTCACAATGTCGTTGTACCATTGAGAATAATTATCTTCGCGTGTGGTTAATTCCTTGGCCATCGCAGTTTGGTATAATATTTGTAACTTTTTGAGGGTGGAAATGAAGCGCAAAAATAAGAAAACCCTCAATAGAAAACTGATAAACCTCAGGAGGAGCAAAGCATGAAGACCTTAAACATTACATTGATCGCAGCTGCAGCGATGCTGGCATCCTGCTCGACGAGCGACCTGGTATCCGACGATGCCTACTATTCACGTAAGCAAAGCGTCAACACCATGGCATCGGCAGAATCCCGCATTGGCAGTGATAATGCTGTAAAAGCACAAAGTCAGAATACCGACTTTGAATATCAGGCACACTACCAACAGAATGCCGGCGAAGCGGCCAATCAAACCCAAAACAATCCGACATATTCGAAAACCGAGACGGTTGTCGATCCTGATGGAACTACATACAGCACCACCGAAACCTATTACGACTCGGAGTATGCGCGCCGTTTTCGTCGTTTTGGCGATAATACGGGAAGCTCTTTCGGGTATTACGACGGTTACTACGATGGTTGCTTCAGCTGTTCCAGGAGCTCCTTCGGCTTTAGTTTTGGCTATCCTTTTGGTTGGGGCTTCTCATACGGATATGGAAATCCCTTTGGTTATACACCATTCTGGGGATACGATCCTTTCTTTTATGATCCTTGGTACTACTCATACCGCAGCTGGGGCTGGCCTTACTACAGCTATGGCTGGGGCGGTTATTGGAGCGGCTACAATCATGGCTACTGGAACGGCTTCTGGGATGGTTACTATTACGGCGGCGGTTCCGATTGGGGATGGGGATGGAACAACAGACCCAGAACATACTACGGACATCGCGGCAGCAGCATCGGCGGCGGCTCGCTTGTGCCGGGCGGAAGTCCGCGCGGAAGCAACAACCAGTCCACACTATCAGGATCGCCCCGCGGAAATAATACACGTGAAGGCATTGCCGGCGATATACCATCTGTAAATGCTTCGGATCGTGGCACCAGAACTTATGAAAGGGGTACGGGAAGCTATGCTCCGCCTGTCAGTGAAAGGGCAACGCGACAGGATGCCGGTGTTGGACGCGAGGCCAACGACCGCGTATCACTTCCGCGTGAAGTACGTGGTACGGAAGCCGGGTACAGCCGTCCGACGGCCTCAGAGCGTATCAACGAATACAGACAGGAGCGTTATGACAGACCCAACACCCAAAGCCGTCCGGCTTATGAGCGGCCAAAGCAATATACTTCGCCCAGCGTGCGTCAGCCCAAATCGAGCAGCGAATATGTGAGACCACAGGCCGAGACCGGACGCAGCAGCGGCAGCGTGCGCGAAACCCCTTCGACCAACACGCCTTCGGGCAGCGGAATCTACAGGCAGGTTACACCACGCCAGGAACCCCAGCGCACTGTAAATCCCTCACAAGGCACTATGCGTAGTCAGCCGGCACAGTCACGCCCCTCGGGCAGTTCGGGCGGCGGGTCTACCGAAAGGCGCAGCTACAGCGCACCCTCTACTTCAGGGAGCAGCCCCAGCTACTCGGCGCCTTCACGCTCGTCGGGTTCTTCTGGCAGCTTTTCAGCACCATCAAGAAGCTCCGAAAGCTCAGGCGGCAGCTACTCAGCGCCATCCAGAAGCTCCGAGAGCTCGGGAAGCAGTCGCGGAAGCAGCTCTGGAAGCAGCTCTGGAAGCCGCAGATAGAAACCCACTACGAAACATTTTTTTGACACATAAATAATGCGACCATTGCCATACCGGCAGTGTCATTGAGAAAGTTATTCAGCAACAAATCAAATACTTGATACCATGAAACGCTTATTTGCAACCTTCCTAACCGTGATGCTGTTCGTTGTAACCCATGCTCAAAACGAAAGCGACGCCCTGAGAATCAGTCAGCAATTTTATCAGGGAACGGCCCGCAGTATGGCCATGGGTGGAGCATTCGGGGCTATTGGAGCCGACTTTTCTGCACTTAGCACCAATCCCGCCGGCCTGGGACTTTTTCGCAGTTCCGAGCTGAGCTTCAGCCCTATTCTGAGCAATATCAATACAGGTTCAACCTATAACGGCATGTTTGGGGAAGACACCCGCACGAGCCTCAATTTCTCCAATATGGGTTTGGTGACAGCCAACAAAGTGAGCGGCACCCAGGCACCATGGAAATATTTTCAGTTTGGCTTCGGCATGAACCGCACCAACAACTTCAGCCAGCGCATGTTCGTGCAGGGCGACAACAATAACCACTCACGGGTTGATGTATTTCTCGACAAGGTTGCCGGCACCTCGCCTTCACAAATTGAACGCAATTTTCCCTACGATATCTACCCTGCCTGGTACGTATATCTGATTGATACCGTTCGCAATAATCAGGGACAATTGATCTACACTTCTCCGGTTCCACAGGGCGGAATCAGGCAATTCGAGTCAACCAACACCTGGGGCAGCACCAACGAATGGCTCATTTCGGCAGCCGGCAACCTGAACGATCAGGTATTTGTAGGCGCGACACTGGGGTTGCCTTATACACGATATTTCCACGAAACTACATTTACTGAAAAGGATGTCAACAACACCATCAACGGATTCGACGAGTGGAATTTCAGGCAACACATCGAAACGCGCGGCTGGGGCATTAACCTTAAGCTTGGCGTCATTGTTTGGCCGGTTGAATGGCTCAGGGTGGGTGCAGCCGTGCATACTCCTACCTGGTACGGACAGCTCAACGACCAGTGGTACACTTCGATTGATGCCAAGCTAGGCCCGGATTATAACCAAAAATCCTCACCCACCGGAGAATTTACGTACCAGCTGCAGAATCCCATGCGGGCCAATGGCAGTGTAGCCTTTATCATCGGTCAGAATGGAATTCTTAGCGCTGAATACGAGCATGTTGACTATACCAAAATGCGTCTGCGCTCGTCGGACTATAATTTCCTCGCAGAGAATGATGCGATCAGGGATGTATATGCTTCGACCAATATCCTCAAGTTTGGAGGCGAATGGCGTCTGAGCAATTTCAGCTTCCGTGGCGGATATGCTTTGTATGGCAGTCCATTCAGGGACAATATCAACGATGCTTCGCAGCGCAATCTGAGCCTTGGGCTGGGCTATTCTGAAAAGAACTTTGCGCTTGATCTGGCTTTTGTCAACGGTCAGCGCGAACAGGATTACTACATGTACACCTCGGCCAACTGGAACCCTAACCCAGCAGCTCAAAAAATTACCACAAACCAGTTTGTCCTTACTACAAGGTTTAAATTCTAAAAAACCCGATTAGTTTGTTCATAGATCCGGCTGCTCCACATCAGGAGCAGCCTTATTTTTTTTGGATTTTATATGTAAGGTTAATTGGCGATTCTGCGCAACCCAGCTCTGGCCGCTGCATGAATGCTGGTTCTGTATGCCTGAGGTTTAAGGTTGAGGCAACGGTTAAACCACAGTTCCGCTTCGACTTTTTGTCCTTTTTTTTCGAAAATCTCGCCCAAGCGAAGGGCTGAATTCGCAGCATAATACTCCGGAGATGCCAGCCCCTGATGATAGGTTTTGTCGTACAACAAGAGCGCTTTATCCGTCTGACCCATACCATCGGCAATTCGGGCACTTCGGTACAGATACTCCAGATAATGCGCTTTATTTTTTCCTTCGAAAAGATAGGCCGACCTTTCGAGTATCTCGTTTGCCTCGCTGAAATATCCTCCGTCGAATCGTAATCGGGCCAGTAAAAGCGCGGGGTGCGGGATTTGCACAGAAGCAGCTTCGCGCTTGGCTTCGGCATCACGCTCGCTGCCGCTGGCGGGCGCTTCGCGGCATTGCCTCATACGAGATATGTAAGCAGACGTATCGCCATTGAGCAGAGCAATCCATCCCAGTTTCCGCTGGACGTCAGAAAGATACATTGTACCCCTGGTCTGTCGCAAAAAGCGAACATAGTTTTGTTCGGCCAGCTTGCTGCCTTTGCGGAATAAGGCTTCAGCCATAAGATAATCGACCATCGGAAACATCAGATAATCGGGCGAAACAGGTCTGGAATGCAGCACCTTGAGAGCCTCTTCGTTTTTACCATCGCGCATCAGCAGGTAGGCACTGGTATAGGTTAGCATGAGATTGCTTTCGTCGAGCGTTCTTATCCTCCGGATAACCACTTCTTTTGTAGCAGCATCTGTTTGCATAGCCCTTGTGGCCATACCCAGGAGAATGGCTGCGTCAGGGCGCATAAATGAAAAGGGATGGTTATCCGGAAGATTTAATACGCGGATGAGCATGGCGACACCTTCCTGGCTGTCGCCACTGAGTGAAGCCAGCTTTAACATCCATGTAAACTGGTCAGGGACGCTTCCCAGCGCTACCTTAACTAAACCGTAGGTAAGCAGATTTGGTACAAAGCCCGGATATTTTTCGTAGGCTGAAACGATTCTGGAATAGGTTCTGCGCATCTCCAAAGCAGTTTGCCACTGATCACCCGCCCGCATGCGCAGCATCAGGGAAGTCATTCCACTATAGCCCAAAGCCCATTCCTGCCAGGGATCACTTGTCCGTAAACCCGTAAGCTGTTGCTGAAGCCTACTCTTGGCCAGCTGGAATTGTTCTTCATCCCCGGGCGATCCACTGGCAAGGGCTTTCTGAAATTGTAGTTGAAAATGGAAAATGTCAGTGAGTTGATTTTCAGGCCTCAATTTTCGCTCATTGGCAAGCAATTGTTCAGCCCTTACAAGTCGCAAACGAGAAATCTCCTGCCATGCCTCAATGAGATTGGGCGTCAACAGGAAGTGCTGCGCATAGAGCGAAAAATTCAGCAGAACTAAGAAAAGGGTTATAAGGAAGCGCATTGGACTAAGCCTTGGCAGCAAATTTAACATTGCGGCGCTTTGTCACAATAACGAAAACAGTAGTAAGCAGTATTAAAGACATCAGCACACCAGCAAGCACCCGATTGGAGATACCTTTTTTCAGGGGCTGGGTATCACCCAGCATCTGGTAGGCGGCCCAGAAAAAGGGATGCGATTTTAGTTTGTTTGATTCGCTTAGCCAGCTTAGCTTGGCCTGTTGCAAGGCCCTGTCCTTTGAAAGCCCATCAGCCAGATTGCTGTAGAACAACTCCATCAGCCTTGATCCCGATTGGTCGTTGATTTCCCAGCCGGTCATCACCACCGAAGGCGTACCCGCGTACATGAAGGCCCTGCTAAGGCTCATTACCCCTTCGGCCGACCGCAACTTACCTATCCCACTGTTGCAGGCACTCAGAACCACAATTGCTGCCTTGAAGCGCAAGGCGTACAATTCGTAACCAAAAATGGCGCTCGAAGCAGTGTCTTCCTGATGAAATACGAGTTTTGAATACAAAGGGTTTTCATCATCGAGCAAGGTATGCATGGCCAGATGAATTAATCCGAAGCGCGGAGCAGTTTCTATAAATGCCCTTTTGGTAGCATTGCTACCAGCCAGTAAGACACCACCCCAGATTTTACGCACCGTTTCGGCCTCTTTAAGTGCGAAGGGTAAGGGCGAAAGTTTCTCGCTTCCACCACCTGCCTCCTGATTGTAGTCAGGTGCCATGGCCAGCAGGCGACCTGATTTTCGACCGCTGGACGACCCAAACGATTTTGTCAGCGCAGAGGACGAAAGGTAGGAAAGCGGAAAATCGCGCAGCATCATCGGAAGTTCGGCATAATTGAGATTGTTCCGGTGATCGTCCGTAAGTCTTTCCGGTTCGATAAGTAAATCAAAGGGAAGGTAACCCAGCACACCGTCAGGAACAATAACAAGCCTTTTATTTACTATGAAGCCCTCAATTGGCTCGATCAGCTCCTTATAAAGCGTGGTGCTGATGTCAAGAAATCTTTGGTAATCTTCGATGCCATGATACATTAGGTTGCCGAGTAATATCGATCGTAACTTTTCAACGTCTGTTTCTAGGTTTTCAGGTAGTGCATGGCGCATCACCATCAGGCTGTCGCGCCGAACTGCAAAAAGGTACAGGTGATCATTTTCGATAAAATATTCGATCATCGCCTGGTCGGGGCTGAGGTTTTGCTGAACCTGCCGGATGGTGAGGATAGCCGGTGCATAGCGGAGCGCATAGTAATCAGGGTAATTGATTTCGATTTCCTGAATCAGGCTGTCGTAGGCACGGGTCAAACCGACGCGTTTAGCGTCGAGGAAAGCAATACGGCTGATATTTGGCTTTATTTTCATGCGCTCCTCTGAAGCGGCTCTGGTGAGGGCGTGAATCTCCAGACGAAGCTTGCGTTCGCTCTCGATGGTTTGAGGCGGCACCCCGGCAGCGTCGAATGCCTGCAGCTTACGAATTGACGATAAAAGCACTGAGGATTTGGCCCGACTTGAAAAACCAAAAGCCAGGTCGAGGTTATGTTGCCCTCCCTTCAAACTGTATAAATCCCAGGCTGCCCTGAGCGCATCCTCGTAGGTACCGCGCATATCCTCACCCATAAACAGCCTGCTTTCTTCGCTGGCAAACTGGCTGTACTGTTCATAAATAACGAGGCTGCGTCCATATAAACCGACGCTCTGTTCCAGTTTTTCGATATTTCCAGTAAGATCATACCATTCCTGATACATTCTTGCCTTATCGATGAGCAGATTGGCATTGCGGAACGACAGATAGCGCGGCACCCCGGATAACTGCTGCCCTTCCGCTGCGTTGAGCAGCATCAACAACGAGTCGGCGCGGTCAAAAATTTGCTCTGCTTCAGGGAATTTGAGTAATCTTGAGTAGATGAAGGCTTTAATTCTCAGAATATTGATATACTCCTCATCCGTGGCAGGAAAAATAGTGCCGTAAGCTTTCTCCACTTCGGTGATGCTTGAAAGCGCAGACGAAAAGTCGTTCATTGCCAGTTCAATTCTGGCCTTTTCGAAATAAGAATAGGCAAACTCAAAATGGCGTTCCCCTAAAAATTCTGATGCAGTTGAGATACTCTTAGATACACTTTCTTTTGCATGTTCGAACTGTTGAAGACCTCTGTAGGTTGATGCGAGATTTCTATATACTCTAATTTTTAAAACAGAAGTTAACGGACTACTGAGCAACCTATTGAGTATATTAAGTGCTGAATCAGGCATGGATGTTCGGCTGTACATAAAAGCCAAATTGTTGAGGGCAGTTATTGTGTTTGGGTGAGTTGGCCCCTGCGATTGGGAAAGATAACCATAGGCTGACTGAAAGTATTGAATAGCACGTTCGTAATCCCCGGTTAACTGATAAGCATTACCCAAATTATTGTGCAGCGTACCATAGATAATATCAAGCCCCTTTTTATTCTTGAGTAAGTTGTCTGCATAATTGAAGTAATACAGGCTTTCATCAATCCGTCCGGTCATTTGCAGGAAACGGCCGTAGTTTATGTAAAACGATATGAGCAGCGGATCGTCCTTCTTCAGAACCTTTTCTTTCATTGACCTGGCTTTCACGATGTAATGATAGGCACTGTCGAAAAGGCTCATATTGGAATAGACGATGGCAAGGTTTTGAAGCACGTCTGAATAATCGAGAGGATTTATTCGATTACTGTTTTTTGCCAGTATATCCGCTTTCTTTAAATCCTCGGCCGATGCGTTCAATTCTCCGAGGTAATACTTCGAAATGCTTTTGAAGTTCAAAATCCGGATAAGCAGTCCGGTATCATAACCGACAGTTTTATGCAAGAGGTTTCCGGCAGAATCAAAACTTTGTATGGCAACCAAATAATCCCCCCTGTCGTTCAACAAACGTCCAGTTAAAAACACGATTTCTGCGGATAAACCTGGAGATGGACTGTAGCTGGGAAGCATTTTTTGTATGCTGTCGTTGTAGGCCCAGGCTTCCTCAGTCCTGTTGATTTGGCGCAGCTGACCGGCCCGGAGCAGGTAGTACCTCAGCCTTGCTTCGGCTGTCAACTCAGTTGTCGATATTTTATCCAGCCAAAACAGCGCACTGTCGGGCATGGCGAGGCTGTCGTAATAACGAGCATATTTAAAAGGGTCGCTGCCTGATGCATCCGTTTTTGCAATGAAGGTAAAAGGGAGCGCGGCGAGCAAAAGTATCAGTAACAATAATCCTTGAGCGGGTTTCATTATCCAGTGTAAACAGCCACGCGAAAATAAAAAAAGGAAGCACGGGGCCTCCTTTTTTTCTGTTCACAATTGGGCCACATTTACATTTTAACCAGCCGGGTACTTACCGAAAGTCCGGTTTCGCTGTTCGAGGCGCGAATCACATAAACCCCTTCCGATAGCGATTCCAGCGGTAAGGACAACTGCTGTCCAGCATTGTTGATTAAAACCTGGCGGTTCACAACAAGCTGTCCGGCGCTGCCGACAACCTGGAGGTTGTAAATTCCTGAAGGGATATCAATAAACCTTATGTCGGTGATATCGTTTGCCGGGTTAGGAAACATTGCTATGCGGGCTTCGGCTGGCTGGTTGCCAAGGCGTGGCATGCGCACAGTGAAAGCCGTTGATCTGTTGCCCGAACCGTCGATCAGATGGCTCTCGCCCAAGACCGTAAAGGGCTGTTTGAGCGTAGAAACATTGCCAATAACCCTTACCCTTATATTAATGATCTGATTTTCTCTGGTTCCGGCACCGAGGCTGCTGATACGCAGTAAGCCCTCTTCAAGCCGATAGCTGCCAAATCCAAGGGCGGCATCCACCGAAGCAACGCTCAATACTTCAGGATTGAAGGCTAAGGCCAGACCATAGGCCGAAACCTGGCCTTGAGTCTTTAGCTCAACTGGAATAACGAGTTCAGAACCTGTTAGGGTATTAGATAAGGTATAATCAGTCAGGGTGGTTATGTTAAATCCTTCACGACCAGTTGGAATAAAAATACCATCCGTATCTCCGAGTCTGCTTCCGCCAAGGTTGGATGGTCCGCCACCTGCATTCACAATGAGGTCGATCTGCGCCTCACCAAACTGCCAGGCGCCGGCGGGGAAAGCTTCACCAAACAGGTAGTGGTTAACGGCCACAAACTGGTAGTCGTTCATATTCACCACACCGTTGCCATCCACATCGGCAGCAATGTATTGCCATGTATTGAATTCAATCTGGCCATTGATAAACATGAGGATATCGTTGGCATTGACAATATTGGCATCATATCCGGGCAGATTGGTATTGGCCCTTATTTTAAACTGGGTACCACTGACGTTGTTGAATACGTAATATCCATTGCCATCGGTGGTGGTGGTTGCAAGCAGTTGGTCCGACATGGTATAAAGCTTTACGGTAACCCCTTCGATTGGGTAAAGCGGATTGTTGAAGTAGTTCACAAATCCCCAAACGGATTGGGCGTTCAATTGTACAGCACTAAGGAGTGCGATAATTGCTAAAATCAGGTTCTTTTTCATGGCACTTAATCTAATGTTTGATCTTCAATTAATCTTTGAATCGACTTTTTACGTGCATTAATACCACTCGATGTCAAAATCACATCGAAAATTTTGAACTTTTTTTAATTTTTTTTTGATTTTGCTGATTTTGAATACGTTGCGAAACGTATTTTTTTGAGGTTTTTAGGGTCAAAGGCTTGCGCAGACGGTTTCGGAAAGCTGGGAAGGCGGCCTTCACGAAAGGCGGGTTTGCAAAAAACCAATGATGACTTATTTTTGTCGGCTCAACCATTTGACACAATTCCGGCCACTATGAAGAACTATATCCATTTCTCGCCTTATTTTCCGCCCAACTATATTCATTTCAGCCGGGCATTGCACGAAGCTGGAGCTCGTGTGCTCGGATTGGGCGATATGGTTTACGATAACCTGCCCGCAAATCTGCGCCAGTGGATGACAGAGTACTTTAAAGTGGGCGATCTTCACAATTATGATGAGTTGCTGAGGGCTTTGGGGTATTTTACGCATCGCTATGGCAAGCTCTACGGAATAGATGCCCACAATGAATATTGGCTCGAAACCGAAGCGCGGCTACGCACCGATTTCAACATTGAAGGTATCAGGGTTCACAATCTGGCGCAGATCAAGCTGAAGTCGGAGATGAAAAAGGTTTTCCTTTCGGCCGGACTCAACGTAGCCCGCGGAAAGGTGATGCACAGCAAAGCCGAAGTAATGGCTTTTATCGAAGACGTTGGTTACCCTGTTGTAGCAAAACCCAATTCTGGCGTGGGAGCGGCCAGGACCTATAAAATAGTCTCAGAGGTCGGTGTTGATGAATTCTTTGCCGATATGCCCGAAGTTGACTACATTTTCGAGGAATTCGTAGAGGGCACCATTTTCTCCTTCGATGGCCTCGTTGACAAGCAGGGCAGGCTGATGTACTGGAACGCCATGCAAAACGAAAGAGGCGTGATGGAAACCGTGAACGAGGACACCCACATTTATATCCTTACGCTTCGCGACATTCCTGCTGACCTAGAAGAGGCAGGGCGCAAGGTTGCCGAAGCCTTTGGTCTGAAAGGAAGATTTTTTCATTTCGAGTTCTTTCGCGAACACAATACAGGAAGACTTATAGCACTGGAAGTGAATATGCGTCCACCCGGAGGCTTCACCACCGATATGTGGAACTTTGCGAGCAATATCGACATCTACAAGGTGTGGGCCGATATGGTCGTAAATGATAAAAATGAGTTTACATTCGAAAGAAAATTTCATGTTTGCTTTGTAGGCCGAAAGGACAAGTTTAAGTACAAGCACGATACCGAAAAGATTCTTGAAACTTTTGGCTCATCCGTGGTGTTTCATGGGCCGCTCGATCCGGCTCTGGCAAGGGCCATGGGCAACTACTGCTACCTTGTAAGACATGAAAACCCGGAAAAAGTGCTTGAAATGCAACGTTTTATTCACGAATTTGAAAACTAAGATATGCATACCGAACATCATCGTTGGTTCAGCCCTTCGCTGCACCGCGACATGGAAATGAAAGTTTACGGCTATTACGGAAAACCGCTGCTCATTTTTCCAACCCAGGGCGGTAGCTTTCACGAGGCGGAAGATTACCTGATGATACAAGCCCTGAGCCTGCACATCAGCGAGGGACGCATTAAAGTGTTTACCGTCGACAGCCTCGACACCGAAGCCTGGACACGCGAGGGCGAGGCCGTTCATCACCGTGGCACGCGGCATGAACAGTACAACGGCTATATCGTAAATGAAGTGGTTCCGTTTATCCGCAATCACTGTAATCAACCCGATGGAACAATCGCCGTTACGGGCTGCAGCATGGGGGCCTATCATGCCGCCAACTTCTTTTTCCGGCATCCCTTTATTTTCGATACTGTGATTGCCATCAGCGGCATTTACGACCTAAAATTGTTCATTGGCGACTGGATGGACGATACTGTCTATTTCAATTCGCCCCTGCATTATCTGCGCAACCTCAGCGACGAGAATATCCTCAACCGACTGAGGCAGAATACGATCGTAGTAGCTGTTGGACGCGGTGCCTGGGAAGAGGAGATGATTGCCGACACTGATGAGCTGAAAGCCATACTCGAAGAAAAAGGCATCCCTGCCTGGATTGATTACTGGGGCAACGATGTGGACCACGACTGGCCCTGGTGGAGGGTTATGCTACCCTATTTCGTAGGAAAACTTTTTTAAACAATCACCAATAAACCAAATGATTATGAAAATTAAGTCCATTCTTACTGTAGTCGTTGTCCTGGCAGGAATGCTTTCATTTCATTCATGCAATCAGCCACAGCAAACAACGCAAAACCCTGATCCGGCACACAACAGTAAACTTTCAATCGATTGGGCAGGCACATACACAGCTATCTTGCCATGCGCCGACTGCGAAGGTATTGCCACCACGATCCATTTGAACGATGACGAAACTTACGAAATCACCATGACCTATCTAGGTAAGGAAGAAAACAACACCTTTGCCGGCAACGGTTCGTTCAGCTGGGACGAATCGGGCAATATCATTACGCTGGAAAGCATGGAAAATGGCGCACCCCACTATCAGGTGGGTGAAAACCAGCTGTTTCAGCTCGATCTCGAAAAAAACCGTATCAGCGGCGAACTGGCTGAGATGTATATCCTGAAGAAAAAAATGCTCAACGAGGAAGAAGCGCAGCTGCACAATATCTACTGGAAGTTGATGGAATTGAATGGCAAAGCTGTTCCTCAGGATGGACAGGCCATGAAAGAGGCACACCTGAAGCTCGATCTATTTAAAATGCGTGCCTACGGCACAGGTGGGTGTAACAACTTTTTCGGGGGTTTTGAAATCCCTGCTCCCGGAAAGATCAAATTCAAGCCAATGGCATCTACTATGATGGCCTGTCCCGATATGGAAACCGATAAATTGCTGTTTAATGCGTTCGAAAAAACAGACGCCTACAGCATCGCTGATGGACGCCTTAGCCTGCTGGGCGAAGGTAAAACCTTAGCAGTTTTCGAAGCTTCGGAAGAATAATAACCTCTGAATTCGCACTAAAGTCCTGTCAGGCAAGCCCTGCAGGGCTTTATTGTTTTATGAACGCTGCACTGTAACTTCTCTTTTTTCCGTTGAGCCACAAGCAATATAGCCCAGGTTTTAGGCTGCTTACATCCAGCACGATACGGCTTGCTGTGTCAGCACCCAGCAATTGATTAATTACCAGTTGACCCATCTTATTGTATATTAGAATTTTTTCCGGGTAAGGATTAGCGCCGGATAATTCGATCGATAAGGTTTGAGAAACCGGATTTGGGCTTAACAATAGTTTTGAGTGGCTTTCTGATTCTATTTCATTAGTTGAGGTGACCAGATAGCCAAGATCGAAAAACTGCAATATTCCCGACATCAGCTGCCTGCGAGGCTCATGAGCATCAGGCTGACCCAAATGACCAAATTCGATGGATGAGGCAATTGTTTTGTAAAACAGCTTATCATTTGCAGTCATCAGAATTATTGGCTCGTTTGCGACATTCTGCAGCAATGGAAATGCACTTCCGACAGGCGGAACAGAAAAGAAAACGTATTGATAGAGCGGATTTGCATAAGGAAATCTGAGGCTTTGGGTAAATGTTCCCTGAACACCGGTGATGGTTTCGGTATAAACAGCCGGGGACAAATAAGTTCCGTTGATACTGAATTTATCGTAAAGCATGGGCGGACGGTTGAACGCCCAGACAGTTGCACCTTCCATGTAAAGTCGTCCGCCATTATCAAGATAGTCAACGAGTTTTGCAGACTGTGCATCATTGAGGCTGCCACTCGAATTGACGCCGCCCAAACAGATCATTACGGCCCTGAAATCGGCAATGCTGTCGGGCAGCGCCGTCGCCTGCACATATGGCACGCCAAGCTGATCGAGTGTTGTTCGTATAGTATTATATGACAGGGAAGAAGATGATTTAAGGTATAACAAGAGCGGGTACTGGCCAATTTTCAGCCTGATAGGACTTGTGAGGAGGGAATCGGCACCGCTGGTCACAATAAACCTCATACCCGCTTTGTAGCCTACCGGGCTGTTTTGGCTTGCGCTCAGGCTGAAAGTAATCACACTTTCATTGCCTTGGTGAATAACGGGCAAAAACACCTGTTCGGGAGAAACACTTAAAAAAGGATCATCAACAACCAATCGGCACTGCAATTGATTGGCCGCCGCTCTGCCCACATTGGCCAGCGTAATCCTGAAAGGCGCTGTTTCGCCGGGATCGATGCGTCGGTTGTCGTTGTCGTCCACCAAATGCCTAAGCTTAATCAACTCTGCATTGTAAGCCACAAAGCCCGACTGTCCGTGGCGTTGGCCAAATGAGCCTTGCAATGTTAAAGTTAAAGGAATGTAATGGCTGTTGGGCGTGGCCGGGGAGAGAAAGGCCTTGAATGCAGCCGGCACCGTGACAAGCCCCCCTTCAGGGATTTGGACTGAAAGCGCATACTGAATCAACTGAAGTTGAGGATCATTGCACGACAAGGTAATATTGAGCTGATCGCCGGCAGAAGGCCAGAGGTTGCGAAGCAAAAGATCGAAAACCACCGTATCGCCGGCTAGCGGATTCTTTCCGTCAGCTGTGCGCGCCACAAGATCGAACAGCACCCTATCGCCCAGCTGAAACCTGCGATTGTCTTTCAATCCTTTATCATCCTCTGCTTCGATCATCAGGTTATGAATACGATCAGGGGGCAAGGCTATGCCATACAAAAACCCGTCAGCAGTGAGCGAAATGCCTTCGGCCGGAGGATCGCACAGCAGACCAAAGCTTCTGTTTTGCGGCACAGTGCGGCTTCCAGATCCTTTAATCAACTGAAATTCTGTCTGTTCACCTGCCGAAACACCTGCATACCAGAGCACTGGTTCTGTGAGGTTCAGGTCGCCATAATGAAAATAGATTTTGCCATCAGGATAAAGGGTAACGGCAAACTCTCCGTAGCCAATCTGTTTATCGTAGTACATGATCGGTTTTTTCCAACGGAAAGTGGCATGGTTAGCATCACCTTCGTACCACATGCCATCGGCTCCCTTTGTCCCGGGATAGTATTGAATGGGGCTAACCAAAAAGGCCGAAATGTTCTGCATGGTCCTGAAAAGCAGATAAGTATCTTTATAATAGGGCCAGGGAAAAAGCTCAGGTCCAAAGAGCAGGAAGCCGTCGCGATGCATGAACAATTCGGTGTATTTTTTGCCGTAAAACGGAAATTCAAAGCCGATGGTTTTACGCGCGTAGCGATAGTTGGGACCTTCGAGCTGAAGCTGTTGTTGCTGAGCCAACGGAAATGGTTGATTAATAATTTGCTGGTGATATTCGTGTTTCAACGACCATTTGTGGGGAGGGGTTCCGCCATTGGCAAGGAGCTGATGGCCAGCATCGAAAAGCGGTATATAAGGCGTGGTGATTTGAACATCGTCGAAAACCGGGGCATGTAAGATGCTAAGTCTTGTTATAGTGTTGTGGGCAATGGGTACATTAACATTTGGGCATGCGATTTCGGATGGTTGCGGTGTTGTGTAGTCTCTGAGAGCGTAGTAAACAATCGCACCGTCGCCATTGCCCAGCGAGTCATTTTCGAGCACTTCGAGGAAAAAGCGGGCCGGTTGGCCACTGTTGATAAAGCTTAGCAAGGGCGTCAGGTCCAATCCGATTTCGATGTACTGGTTCATGGGATCAGTCGTTCCGCCCTGCATGAATTGCGGCCCACCCTGAAAGTTAAACACAGGAAACATGAGCCGATGCTCAGGCGTCAGCTCGGAAGTATCTCCCGAAACACCGGCATTGATCCTGATCTGCTCGCGCATATTGTGTTTCACAGTCAGTTTCATGGTCAGCAAGGGCTCATAGGGTTCGTTCAGTTCGAGCACCTCTACCTGCTGGTTCCATATACCCCCGTAGTAAACGTCCTGAGCTAAAAGGCGATACATCATATAGAAATAGCCTTGATTGCCCCAGGTATCGCCATAGGAGTTACCCACTTTGAAGGCGCCTATCTCATAATCCAGCAGGTTAACCACACCGTCGCCATTGATATCCAGATGGTTGGTATATTGCCCGTCGCCATTGTAATCCCAGCGGATGCTGTCGTTGTAGCCCACGATGGTCATGGCATGGGTGGCCTGGTTGCCCTGAAACTGGATCATGGCCAGTTTGCCAGCTTCGGGAGTACCCTGCGGCAGGGGTTGCATTCCCCAGGGACCGGCAGCATTGAAGTTGGCCACTCCACCAACGGCCGAGCCATCGAGATGGTGGGCAAGCCAATGCTTAAGTGTTGTAAGTCCTTCAACGTCATTGGTTTTGATGCGATGCACAGCCTTGATACGGTTGCGCATGGCATTACGGTAGAAATCGTAACCGCTGATCCATTTATTGCCATTGTCGATGGCCATACCGCCGTAATCTGCGAGCGTGGGGGTGCCGAGCGTGCGCAGCACTTCAAAGCTGTGATAGTAATTCACCCCGTAATAACCAAAGTAATTCATGAAGTTGTAAACGAAGTGCGAGGGAAACTGGTTTCCGGGCAAAGAGGCATCGCGGTTAAGCCGGCGACACATCTCGTAGGTAAAGTTGTAGGCCACCCCGGCTGCCTGCCCGCAGGAAGCGCCGGTTTGATTGAATATTGGTCTCCAGTAGGGCTGTGTTGAGTTGTCGACCACCGGCGGCAAAGGCAAATTGCGGAATTGGTCGGGTAGCTTCAATTCGGGTAAGGCGGCACGCTGAACACTGTCGTAAACACTAATGAATTGATTCATTTGCGCCTGCGCAAATGACAGGTGCACAAGGAATATTGGTATTATAATGAAAATGATGGGCAAGCGAGGCTTCATGAGCTCAAAGCATTAATACCTTTCAAAGGTAGCTGTAAAAAAGCCAGCGCAAGATTTGGCTTAGGGGACGAGCCTTGCAATTGGGAGGCTTACATTGAAGCCGACCTGCCTGAACAATCCATGTCCTGCCGCCACAAATACCTCAGCATCAGCAAAAAAGAAAAGCTGCTGCCATCCGTAGCCCAATTCGACAATTGGTCTGGTGCCTTTTTCGATGCGTGCTGCAAATCGCATTTGCTCGCTGAAATTGCGCAAAGCAAGGGCGGGGATGCGTTTTAGTAACAGATTTCGCGAACTTAAACGGGCATGCAGCAACGCATAAGGTTTGTTGGTTGCAAGCTGATAATACTGCGCCGAACGAAAGCCCGCTCCCTGCCAGGTTTCGCCAACAATGAGCGGATCGGCCCTGAATTGGCGGTAATCCTGAAATCCCATATAGGTAGTATCGGTGAATATTCCGGCCGAGAAACCGTATTCCAAAGTACCGAGAAGTCTTCGTGTAAATGAATGCCTTAATGAAGCTTCAAAATGTTCAAATTGGGTTTTGGAACCGGTTATTTCCGGAATCCCTCTGTTGTATCTTAGACTCAAGGTTGGATAACGCGAATAAGCCATTTGCTTGCGACCATCACGAATTCGGTAATAATATTGCGGTGTCCACGACACTGAAAACGAGGCCAATGCGGCACGATGAGGCTCAAAAAGTTCTGGTCGGCCGGACATGGAAGGCGGAATGTTTTCGGTGAAGCGGCGGCCGGCCGGGGTGTAGAATGAGAAATTACTATGGTTGATGAGCGGCCGGCGATCGGCCAGCTCGAATGATACACCAAGCGTCAAACCATTGACGATGTCGGTTGAAAACATCAGGGATGCAAAATCTTTCTCGAAGAGCTTGAGGTGATTACGCCTCAAAAAGAGCGTGGAAACGGCATTCATGAAAGGCGGTATGCCAGTCGAAATGTTGTAATCAGAGGTTACCTTGCCGGCCGCCACAGTCCATCTGGTTCTTGTCATTGG
>JAJTAY010000011.1 GCA_021287165.1 Bacteroidia bacterium
GTACCAGTAGGTTAGAGTAGGCAGGTTGACGCCCCCGTCGTCGCGCAGGCCATAGTTGGGTGGTGGGGGCGCAGCCACGCTGACGGTAACGGTCCAGTTTTTGGTGGTGTTGCCGTCCTGGGCAGTAACGGTATAAACCACTGGACTGCTGAAGTTCTGCGCCAGGCCGCTGGCAGGGCTGATGGTGGCTCCGGCCGATACGGTGATGGTGGGCGTAAGGCTGGTTACATCGGTGCCATGAGCCACTTCTATGCTCACAGTGGCGGCGGCGCTGTTGATGGTGGCCGGTCCGGTTTGTTCAGGTAGGCTGAAGCTAAGAATCTCTGCCTGAGTACTCAATCCAATAACTGTGTAACTATAATTTGAGCCGCCATTTTTATTCAGCCTTATGGTTTGCATATCATAGTCGCTGCTGATGCCAGTAACGGTAGAGCTAAAGACATAATACTCCACTACCGCACCTGCGCTTTGGGCGGGGATAGTAGCCGTGCCGCCTAATCCCGACATGGTAAATGAAACAGTGGAGGAGCTGTTCCATGCGTTCGTCGTATAACGCAGATAGAAATTTTCTTCTGGCGAGGGCGTGGCGTCCACTGTAAGATTCACGCTGGCCTGCTGGCCGGCAAGCACATTCGAAGGAACCGAAACGTTTGTCAGGTTGACAGGTAAAGAGCTGGTTTCCATAAATATAGCCTGTGTGCCAGCGTAACCGTTATCGCGCCAGTTAACAGTGTAATACTTGCCGTTGGTAAGTGAAATGCTGTTATCGGCCCCGTTGTTAAAGGTGTAGTTTTGCAGGGTATTCATCGTCACGTTTACACCAGCCCATTTGTTGCTCCACGGGCTGCCCGACGGACCGCTCGTAAATAGCCAGGTGTGATCGCCACCCACAAGGTCGGCACCACTTGCAGCTACGCTGAACCAGGTTTGCCAGCGCACCGTTCCGGTTGTTATTTTGCTTACACGGCCACCAATTACCTGGGTCGAACTGGCCAAAGCAAGATTGTTGGCGGGAGGGTTTTGCCAGCTATTCCATGTTCCTGGTAAGTTAAGCCCCTCAGGTTCATAAATTTGCGCCTTTAGCCCCGACTGGTTGCCGCTGAGCAGAAAAAGATTTCCCAGCAAGAAAAAACCAAAAATTAGAGCCCATCTGGGGGCAGTTGAGAAGCTGCGGATTATGAATGCGGTTTGACTTGGCGTAAACAACGTCATATCAGAATATTATGTTGGTTAGTGAGAATGACAAAGGCCTGAAAACAAAAATATTCATAACGCCATATTATTATATGTCATTGCTTAAAAATCAGCAGATTAAAAATTGCAAACGGTTTCGGCTGGAAAAGGTTTCGCAAACTATTACTAAAAAGTTCCTTAACCGCCGGAATCAACCGAAAGCATGGGCTTTTTGAGTACTCCGAAAACCCTTGCTTCGGGAGCATAAAAAGCAATCACACCTTGATAAAAATCTTGTATCGGTAAAGGAAATATAGCAGTATCCAGCAGGTTAGCGCATAGAAGCTCGCATCCATCACAACTTTCCATTGGGTAGATGCAAGCGCTGTGACACCACCAAACAAGAAATCGGCCGTTTTGCCAAAATCAAATATTCGTTGACCCATGTAAATGGCAATGGCATTCATGCCGATTATGCGAAACGGGAACGACCATTTTTGCCACCCCCTCACATCGATAATCCAGAAAAAAGCAGCAAAAAGCAACATACTCATGCCGCCAGCCACCAGTACAAACGAACTGGTCCACAGGTTTTTATTGACTGGCATTAGCACGTTCCACAACCAGCCTGCAGCGTACAGCGCAATGCCGGTTATGGCCAGGATGAGTGCCAGTCGGCCGTATTTTTCCCGGCTTTGCTGCAATACAGCATTGCCGGTAAACATTCCCAGCAATGCTGTTGCTATGGCAGGTATCACGCCAAGTAAACCTTCAGGATCATGCACACCAAGATATAATTTGCCTGGTACCACAGCCCGGTCAACAATACCGGCCAGACTGCCTTCCATGCTGTAAGCATCGTGTCCTGGCAGATGGAAAAGTTCGAGTAAAGCCCAGTAAATCAGCAGAATGCCTGCAACAACGGGGATACGCCACCTGGGTTTGACATACAACCAGATGAGCCCGGCAAACATCCAAGCGAGACCAATCCGGCCGAGTACGCTCGGAAAGCGAATCTCGCCGAAATTGAATCTAACAGCATTGTTGTAAATGATTCCGAGCAAGACAAGGAGAAGCCCACGCCGGATAATATGCAAAACCAGAGCTTTTTTGTCGTCCATTCGGTGTCGTACCGAAAGAGGAAACGAAATCCCTGCAATAAAAAGAAAAAGAGGGAACACCATATCGTAAAAGTGGAATCCATGCCATTCCACGTGTTCCACCTGCACAGCCCACCAACGCAAGATGGGCCAACCAGTGGCAGCAGCCAGCGCCACCGAAAGACCATCGCCTCCCATGATCCAGAACATATCGAAACCGCGCAGTGCATCCAACGATGCCAGACGACCCTGCTTCTTAGGTGTATTGCTCATTGGCTAATGTTTTATACCCGGCACAAAGTTGCAAAACAAGCAGTGACTTTTTCGGAATTCAAGTTCAAAATTCGAAGATTCAAAATACTTACTGCAGTATTATTCAAATTGCAGATCAACGATCCGCCTTTGGCGGGGTAAGATTGTACCGACAAAAAAGACCGATAAACGACCCGCCTCCGGCGCGGTCGCATGTTTATAACGAAGATCGAGGTGCTGTCCCCGACCCGCCTCCGGCGCGGTCGCATGTTTACAACGAAGATCGAGGTGCTGTCCCCGACCCGCCTCCGGCGCGGTCGCATGTTTATAACGAAGATCGAGGCGCTGTCCCCGACCCGCCTCCGGCGCGGTCGCATGTTTATCAAGATAAATCATTTGATGATTAGGTTTCCATTGATCCAATATCGTGAAAGCTAAAGAGATACCGCTCATCAAAGCTGACATCGTATTCCTCAAGAAATTTGAGATATCCCTCTCTGAATGTCTTTTTTCTGTGATGTTCTTTTTGGTTAAGAATGTATTTTACCACAATATCAATCATATTTTGATGGTATGAAAATGCCCCAAAGCCTTCCTGACATGAGAATGCCAATCGGGTGAAGCCTTTTTCCTTAATGAATTTGTTGGATGATTTTTTAATCTCACGCACAAGTGCCGACAGATTGCAATCGGGTTTCATTTCGATGAAAATATGAATGTGATCCATCAAGCCATTGATGGCGAGCATTTTTTGTCCGTAGTTTGAAACAATTCCGGTGATGTATTTAAATAGTTCTTCTTCCCATGAAGGGTGGATGAATGATTGACGACCTTTTGTCGCAAAAATGATCTGGATATAAATTCGTGAGTATGTATTTGCAATGGTTGGTGAAATTCAGATTATAAAGATAGCATCGTTGATAGAATTTTACCCTGATTCTTTTTTCATGTCATTTGGTTTGTTGAACAAATATTCAACCCCGCCTCAGGCGTTTTGTGTGGTGGTTGAATTGTGATTATTTTCTGTAAACATGCGACCCCGCTGGGATCGTACTGATTTGTTGTTCACATTTCTGTAAACATACGACCCCGCTGGGGTCGCTACGGTTAAACGTTTTTTAATTGAGACATTTGGCCCCGCCTCAGGCGTTTTGTGTGGTGGTTGAATTGTGATTATTTTCTGTAAACATGCGACCCCGCTGGGGTCGCCATGGTTATACGTTTTTTATATTAAGACGTGCGAGCACGCCTCAGGCGGGTCGTATTGTATTTTCTTTCTTTATTCTCAGATCATTCGACCGCGCCTCAGGCGGGTCGATTTTCATTATGTGGTTGTTTCATCTGAAATAATTATTCTCCAATCAAAACAACCATCCCCCACAAAAAATCCTGACATTTGAACCTGCCAAAACCAAATTCATTTTATGGAAAACGCCTTCTCACGACGCGAGATGCTCCGCATCCTGGGCCTCACTGCCGCAGGGGCCATGCTACCCTCCCACCTGGTTTCAAACCCCTTTGGGATCGAACCCCTTATCATGCCCGAAGCGCCTGCATTCATGCCCGATAAACCGGTGACTGCTATTACCCTCGGTGCCGGTGCCCGCGGCAATACCTATGGCAATTATGCCGTGCAGTTTCCCGACCAGCTAAAAATCCTAGGTGTGGCTGAGCCCATACCCATCCGCAACGAGCGCTATGCCAAGAAACACAACATACCCGATACCAACCGTTTTGTCACCTGGGAACATGTGTTCGACCGGCCTAAATTTGCTGATGCCATCATCATCACCACCCCCGACGATCTGCACTACGGCCCGGCTATGGCTGCGCTGAACTTAGGTTACGACTTGCTGCTCGAAAAGCCCATTGCACCTACCGAACGGGAATGCCGCGATATTCTTGGTCTGGCTCAAAAAACCGGACGCATCGTGGCCGTTTGCCACGTGCTTCGCTATGCACCCTATTTTATTCGTTTGCGCAACCTCATCCACTCAGGAGCCATCGGCCAATTGGTGAACATTCAGCATATGGAGCCTATCGAGCATGTACATATGAGTCATTCGTTTGTGCGCGGCAACTGGCACAATTCGAAACAAACTGCCCCCATCATCCTGGCCAAATCGTGCCACGACCTCGACATTTTGCGCTGGCTGGTGGACAAACCATCAAAACGTATTCAGGCTTTTGGCAGCCTGAGCTGGTTTAAACCCGAAAATGCCCCTGAGGGTGCTCCTGCACGCTGTACCGACGGATGTCCGGCCGAAGCTACTTGTCCTTATTCGGCCTTACGCATCTATTATCGTAACCGCACCTGGCTTTATGTGTTTGACCTGCCCGACAACAAAGAGCAGCACGGCGAAGCCATCCTCAACTACCTCAAAACCACCAATTACGGCCGCTGTGTATATCGCATGGACAACGATCAATGCGATCACTACGTTTCAAACATCGAGTTTTCCGAGGGTATCACGGCCAGCTTCAGCATGGACGCTTTTACCCCTTACGGCGGCCGCCGCACACGCGTTATGGGCAGTATGGGATTCATCGAAGGCGATATGGATCAATATTCATTGTGGGACTTCCGCTCAGGTGAGAAGTTTACCGTTGAAAGTAAGGCTATTGAAATAGAAGAGTATAAACATTCAGGCCATGGTGGCGGCGACTGGCGACTTGTTTCCGACTTTGTTCAGGCCGTCGCACAGCAAAAAACCGAACTGCTTACCAGCACCATTGAGCAAAGCATCGAAAGCCACATCATGGCTTTTGCAGCCGAAAAGAGCCGTGCAGCCGGTAGCGTGGAGCAAATCAAACTCTAGCACTGAAGCGCATATCTAAAAGGGGTTGGACAATTTGCATTGCCAACCCCTTTTGGTTTTCTTATTTCTATAGCCGCGGGTTGGTTGTCAGACTGCCAACCCTTTCGGTTTAACTAGTTTTCGTCGTCGCTACTTTCCTGCTTTTTCCAAAGCCTGTAAACTTTCTGTCCGCCCCAGGCTGCAACCAGGCCGAGCAGGAAGCCGATGCCGCCGTCGAGGCTGGCGCCACCGCCCACGGGCGGGCCGCCAATGCCGGGATCGCCGGGAGGATCGGGTGGGCCCTGGGTGAGTGCAATATTGGCAACAAACACAAGTGCAAGGGTGATTACGAGGGTGATATATTGCTTTTTCATGGCCTGGTCGTTGTTAGAAGGTGAATACTTTGGTTGCATATGCCTGATTGTTGATGCGGGCGCGCAGCATCACTACGCCCTGACGTATTGCCGGAATGCGGATGAGCGGTGCGGCATTGCGCCGGTATTGAGCCAGCAGCCTTCCGGTGGCATCGAAGAGCTCGATGTCGAGTGTGCCTTCGGCATTGGGCAGGTTCAGGCAGATGTCGCGGCCGTCGAACCAGGCGCGCAGGCCTTCGGATGTGGGCAGTTCAGGCTGGCCGGTAACGGAGGTCAGGTGGAGCACCAGCCGCTGAGTGTTGTTGTCGGGGCTGTGGCTGAAGCTGTACGAAGGTGTTTGCCGCAGGTTGAGGGTGGTGCCGGTGAGCAGGTCTTCGAGCAGGAACTGGATGTTGCTATCGAAGCTGCCGATGCCTTCGAAGCTGAGGTTTACAGCGCCATCGGCCTGCATCTTGAAGCCAACAGGAATGCTGATGGGCAGGGCATCGGGCGGGATGTTGTTGATGGCCAGCTGACGGCCGTTGGGCAGTGTAAACCACAGTTGCGGGGCGATGTTGGCGCCTAGCAGCTTATCGCCGTCGAACTCATCCTTGCCTGCTGATGTACCTTCGAGCAGTCGCAGGGCGATTTCGTCCTGGCGGTCGTTGCCAAAGGCATGGATGCGTAGCAGCGAGGACAGGCTGTTACCTGCTTTGAGGAAAGGCTGGGTGCTATGAACCCGCACGTCGTTGTTCATGGCCAGCACAGGCGAGGCTGCATTGCTTTTGACGAAGAAGGCCTGGCCTACAGGGATATCTTTCGATGCGCCGAGCAAACCTACATCGCCGTTGAAAGTGGCGTATTGGTCGAGTGCGGGATTCCAGATCCAGATGGTATTTTCGAGATTGGTTTTTGTCCACCCGCTGGTGGCCTTCCAATCAATGGCTGATGGGTAAGGGTTGGGTACCAGGGCAAACTGATCGGCAGCCGTGAGCGGGGTAGCAGCAGTGAAAGGCCCGTTGTTGAGCTGGCCCGTGAAGGTGTAGGTGATGTTGTTGTTGGGGTAGAAGATCATGTAGCCGCGGTCGTTGGGCAGGGGGGTATTGGTTGATCCACCCAGACTTTGCCATTGCTGAGATGTTGTGTTGAATTGGTAGAGGTATGATCCCAGGAATTGATTGGAGTTTACCGGTGCATTCAGGGGCACCGAAACCAGGTGGTAGTCGAATGTGTTGACAAGGTTGGTATTGCCTGTAATGTAACGTTCGATGGTCGCAGGCACGTTGCTGCTGTTGTGCAGCAGCGAAGCGGTGCCGGTGGCGTCCGATTTCAGGGTGAGGGTTCCATTATTGGTAAGTGTGCCGGTTACGGTGAGCGTACTGTTTGAGGGAATACTCACAGAACCACCCGATGCAATCGTCATATGCTGAACGTCGTTGTGCGGCATGACCAATGCAGTTGTGCCACCAGTGGGATTCACTGTGTTTACGCTGCCCCAAATGCCATCATCGTCGGCTGTGTGATAAATCAGGCTGCCATCACTCAGCTTGCGATACTCGATTCGTTTGATTCCGTTGGCATTCACATTGGGAATGATGGCTCCCCAGCGGCCACTTTGCCCTTCAACATTGCTTTGATAAAAACCAATGTAAGCAGTACCACCAGTGGTTCCATCACTTTCTACCAGAGTTGCAGTAATGGGCCGGCCGGTTCCTGATGTGTTGTCGTAAAGGACAGCAAAGCTTTTATCACTGGCATAGGAATTGCCGTAGATACCTGTGCCATTTGTTGCTGTGCTTAAGGTGCCAAAATTTATTACGGAAATGGGATTCGTTGTGGTAAGTCTTAAACTTACAGATGTTCCATTATTACCGTCATTGAGCATAATCCTGGGGTAAATAGAATTACCCACTGCGAATCTTGTGTTACCGGTAGGTTCAGTTACAAACCAACCTGTAAAGGCGCCTGTACCATCTGTCGTAAATTCACCATACCCACCTGAAGTCGATAGGCTTGCACTGGTGGTCCTTACGAAATCGCCTGAGGTTTTAACGAAAATAATATTGCCTGCACCATTTTCCGTAGCGATATCCGAAGCGATAACAACTTGATTATAATAACGATAAGTGCTGTTCGGATTCAGGTTGTTTATCGTAAGCCGATATGCAAATGGTACCCTGTTGTTGTTGGTTCCGCTCAATCCCTGAATGTATTGTGGCAGAATCACTTCTGTCAAGGAGGGTAACCCTAAAGTTGCAGCACTTGCCTCCGGCACACTGCCATCAGTTTTGTAATTGATGTTTGAACCACTCCCGTTATATGGCCAAATCTTAAAGTAATAGGTGGTTTCGGGTGTCAAACCGGTAAAGGTATGCGTTTGAACTCCGGCCAGCACATTCTTCACCAACGAGCCATCCGATTCGGCGGTGCCGTCAACCGGTGCGGTAATGCTGCTATAACCAGTTGTGCTTCCTTTAATGAGGTAAGCTTCTGCAGCAGGTGAGGCATCAGTCCAGTTGAGGGTGATGGTGGTAGTGGTAGGCTGGGTTTGAGAAGCCGTGAATCCGGTAGCATGATTGCTGGGTTCTGGCGTCTGAACAATTAGAATACCGCTGACATAGCTCGTGCCATTCCAAAAACCTCCTCCGCCAGTGCTGTAACCACCATATTGATAGTCGGCTGATCCCAGTTTGAAACGGCTTGCATAGTAATAAGTGCCGGGCGTACTGATCACCGCGCCGAGGTCAAGTCGGTACTCGTCATTATTTCCCGATTCCCCGAAATACGAAGCTGCATGCCAGTTTGTCCATGTGGAGGGGTCTGTATCGTCCGTGCTGTAACCAATCCATGCCGAAATGCCCGATCCGGCTCCCGGTCCGGGGGTCAGGTCTGGTTGGTATGCCTGTGCGTAAACAAAAAACTCCCCTCCGGTGGTAATCGTGCCGCTGCCTGGCCATTGAAGGTTTACCCAATTAAGTGTAGGAGCAGCGGTTACGTTAAGCTCCCCGGAATTATTTCCTGTTCCGTTCCAGAAGCCGCCCGTCCCGCCATAGACATAATCGGCATTGCCAAGCTTAAAGCGGCTGGCATAGTAATAAGTTCCAGTTGAGGTGATAACTGCGCCGATATTGGCCATGTATTCATCATTATTGCCGACATCGGCGTTATATGTAGCCGAAACCCAATTAGTCCATGTGTTCGGATTGGTGTTGCTTGTGGAGTAGCCAATCCAGGCCTGAATACCAGACCCCTGACCGGCAGCATCCGTTACCCCGCTTTTATAAACTTGTGCATAAACAGTGAAATTACCTCCCTGAACTATAGTTCCGGTTGTAGGCCACTGCAGATTGGCCCATTCAATCTGGGGCCAGACGTCGCCGTTGCATGTCACGGTCTTTGAATCGGCGCCGGTGCTCGTGATGTTTATCACCTCACCATTATATGCTCCTGCCGAAAGGCCCGATTTCAGGCGAACATAAATCACCGTCTGATCCACCGTTCCGCTCGTGGGGCTGAGGGTAATGGGGTTGGTGGGCGTAAACGATAATCCGGTGCCGGTGGAAATCTCATAATTTGTGGGTGGGGTGATTATGATATTTGCTGAAAGATTGGTCCCCGATACAGTGAACGATTGCTCGGCCGATGGTCCGGAACCGATGGTGTAGGAGAAACCACTGAGTGTGGTAAGGGTTGTGGTTAACAAAGGTGTAACATTCACGGTCCAGGTAATGGTAACATCATCGATGGCGAGCCCATGATCTGTTCCTGAATGGTCGGGATCTTCCCACTTGAGCATGATGTAATCGTTATTTGCAAGCGACAAACTCGGAATTGATACGTTTGTTGCTGTTACTCTATTAGCGCTGAGATTGCCATCAAGTGCTGCTCCGGTAGCAGTATTTACTGGACTACTTAGCGTTAATCCACTGACTTGTGTCCAACCAGTGTTGTTTGATGGTGTTAAGGAGGAAATTTCTGTTTGGCTAGTTTGATAATAAAAGGTGATGTCCTGTGCAGTTGTTACTCCGCTTTTTCTCCATTGCTCAAGGGTATAGGTAACTTTTATGTCAGTAATAGTAGTGCCTGAGGTATTTCGCAGTAATACTCCATGGGCGAAATTTCCAACAGCTGAATTGACCGATCCTATTGTTCCTAGCGCCCTGTCGCTATTTGATGAGGCACCGTAACTATATAGACCACCAGCTGTACTGGATCCTGCATCGGCGGCATAAGTTGTTCCTGTACCTGTCCTCTGAGAGTACCAATTCGCGATGGTTGAGTTATCTGTCCACGTGTTTGAAGTGCCCGAAGTAGCCAGCCCATTAAAATTTTGTGTATGAGAACCAGAGGTTGTCATATTCACCTGACAATGGGCATGAAATGTTATCGCCATCAGGAAGATTAAAGCGGATAAAACTCTTTTCATAATTTAAAGCGTATTTTTTCAAAATAAAAGCTCAAAATTGTATGTATTATCTCAATTGTTTGTTCATTCTCTGTCAGACAAATCTTTGATCGTCTAATTCACCTGCAAACTAAACTGCGGCACCGACCCGTCCGTTTTGTAATTGATGTTCTCCCCGCTTCCCGTGTAAGGGTATAGCTTGAAGTAATAGGTGCCCGGATTCAGATTGCCCAGTCGCAGCTGCTGAACGCCCTGCAGTACATAGTTGTCGGAGGCTCCATTGTAAATTGTACCATCGGCCGGCACAGGGATATCTTCATAGGAAGTCGTGCTCCAACGGATCAGATATCCTGCCGGAGCTGTGCCGCCTGTGGCATCGGTCCATTGCAGTAATACTGATTTTCCCGAGAAATTCGTTACATGCACAGGCGGTTCTGCGGCGGGGCCGGAGCTGGCGCCTACTCCCCATATTTTGTACACAAAATCAGGACGGTCGATAAATGGATTGCGGTTTCCCTGTTTGGCATACACGGCATTATTTCTGTCGATCTCCTTTTGCGAAACGGGGTCGTTCACATGCCATTCGCCCAGCATATTGAGATACCAGGTTTCAAAAACAGGGAAGCTGTTATTTTGAAGGATCAGGTCGGCATTGTTGTCGTTGGCATACCAGGTGTGAATGAGGTTTTCGTAGCGCGTGGCCATGTAGAAAAGCATGCGTGCAAAATCGCCCTTGTATTCGTCAATTGGCTCAAACACCGTGCCGGTGTAGCCCGGAGTGATGCAGTTGCCACGCTTCGAACCGTTGGTGGAAGTAAAGGTGGCCGTTCCAACCTCAGCGTAGATATAATTCGATCGCATGCCATTCACATAGCCATCCACGGGGTAGAGGTGAAAAAGGTCGGTGTACATAGGACTGGCATTGTTGAACCAGCTTGCAGGAAAGCTGTGCTCGCGGTTGTAGCAGTCGCCCTCGCTGTTGTATGTGCCACACTGATTGCTCACAAATGTGTAATTGGTGTTGCTGTACATATCCCACACCTTGCCGTTGCTTTTCACGTCGGTTGTCTGAAAGTCGGTCCAAAGCTGGTCGTAAGAGCGTACCGTGTGCCCTTTGATAATGTTGTACAGCTGTGTTTTTAGGGTAGCGCCTGTTCCTGTAGCCGTTGCATAATAGCCCGATGGCTCCTGAGCGCTGGCCGACATGGCGGCAATTAGCAAACCCAGCATAAACAGGTAAAACTGGGCTGATTTTCTGTTAATTAGTTTCATAAAATTTCTTGAAGATGGCAAATATATTTGAATTTTATGGTTTGATCATCCGCCGCTGCAACAAAAAATGGTTAAGCCTTACCATAAGGGTTAAATGATTGGTAATCAGATCGAAGAGTGATTCTAATAAAGAATCTGAGGATATGGATGTTTCGGGGGATTGGGATTCAAAAATTCAATATTCAATATTCAACATTCAAAATTCGAAGATTCATTGAATGAATAATACTTACAGACGATAACTGACGACTCCCAAGCTCTGAACGGGAAGCTATTACTTGCCCTTCACGAAACAAAAAACGTCAAACCGCGAACACCAAACACTAATCTTCCAAATATTCTAAATGCTGATTAAACATATCCCTGATTGCGTT
The DNA here is from genome assembly GCA_021287165.1 of Bacteroidia bacterium. Classification (GTDB taxonomy): domain Bacteria; phylum Bacteroidota; class Bacteroidia; order Bacteroidales; family F082; genus JALNZU01. The sequence continues at coordinate 11,728 of JAJTAY010000011.1, forward strand.
GTTCATGCCTCAAACATCGCTTTATGCCTGTCATCCATTATAAAGGAAAAATCATACACTGCCCCAAGGGTGCCAACCTCCGGCAGGTGCTCAACGAACGTGGGCTGCATCCGCATAATGGCACCTCAAAAATGCTAAACTGCTATGGTTTAGGCACATGTGGTACCTGTGCAGTCAAAATCGAAGGGCATGTGAGCGAGATGACCCCTGCCGAAAAGCTGCGCCTTTCATTTCCTCCCCACAAACCCGAAAACGGACTGCGCCTGGCTTGTCAGGTGAAGGTGCTTGGCGATGTAAAGGTCATCAAGGGAGAGGGTTTTTGGGGACAGAGCGGGGAGTGGTGAGTGGAGTTACTGGGTGGTGGGAGCTTGGTGCTGGTAAATTGGTTACGGGTTAGGGGTTGCGTGTTAGGGGAATATTTGAGGCTGAAAACGTCAAAGATAAGAAGGGACAGCTACACAACCCTTCCCGGTTAAATATTTGAAAATCAATCAGGAAAAATCCATGGCGATCTGCCTGTGGCGGGGTCAGGTGTTAATAAAAGGATGACCTTATTACAACCCGAAACCAATCGGTCGAACCAAAAAACTACGGGTTGCTGTTAGCCGTATGGATTGCAATAATCCAATTCTGCCCCCAATAACCCGTAACTCGTAACAAATAACCCGTAACTCGTTACCCGTAACTCGAAACCCGTAACCCGTAACTATTTCTCTTCCTGATTTCTGAGCTGATACACCTTCCGCGCCCCATAAGCAGCCCCCAGCGCCAGCAGTATGCCCACACCGCCTTCGATGGGGGCTCCGCCTCCGGCGGGCTGGTTGCCGCCCGAGCCGTGGCCTCCGGCAGGTGGTGGCGGCGGACCCTGAGCAAATAGGGCATTCACCGAGAAGGTAAGGAAAGCGGCAAGGATGAGGGATTTTATCGTGCTTTTCATATCTTGTTTCCTTTTTTGTTTTACTGGTTGATGACTTTGGTACTCAGGCTGCTGTTGCCTTCGGTCAGGCGCAGGATGTAGGCGCCTTTCTGCAGGTTCAGGCTCAGCTGTTGCAGGCCTTTGCTGCGCAGCTGCCGCTGCATGAGCAGACGGCCGCTGAGGTCGAACACGGCCAGCTGGCTTTTCTCGGCCGGGTTGTTCACCCACAGCAGGCCATTGGCCATATAGGCCTGCAGCTGTGCTTGTGCAGCGGGCTTTTCGTCCACACCCACGGTGCCAAAGACGAGCAGGAAGCGGTTGGGGTCGTCGCCCTGAACTGCGCTGAAGAGGTATTCGGGGTTTTGGCTGAGGTTGTGCACGGTGTTGAGCTTAAGGTCTTTGAGGAAGAGGGTTTCGCCGGGCAGGCTTTCTTCGAGGCGGATAACATAGCTGCTGTGCTGGTTCTTCTCGAAGCCGAAGGGGATGCTGGTGCCGTTAGGCAAAACAGGCATTGCGTTGGTGCTCAGCTTTTCGTTGCCCATGATGCTGTAGAATTTTGGAGCGTAGCCTTCGAGGAAGCGCGAATCCCAGTAGAAGTCAAATCCTGAGGTGGCTTCAGGTTCCAGCCTGATCTGGCTTTCCTGCCTGGAGCTGCCATCGGCGGGCGAGGCCGAGAGCAGGATGCGGGGCGTGGTGTTTTTGTACCAGCCGGTGGCACTATGGGCGCGTGCCGCGGAGGGGATGGTGAGGCTACCTGTAGTACTCTCAGCTACCTGGACAAAAAATCCCTGAGCCGAAGGAATGATGCCGTTTGCCGTAATGTCGGTGTATGTTTTGCTGGTCGAATTCCAAATTTTGGCTGTTCCGGCTATATTGGTGAGCGCCCAGCTGCCACCGGTTTTGTTCCACTCGAGCGCCGAGGCAAATGGATTGCCCAGCAGATGCCAGCCTTTTCCTTGTGAGGCATTATGGGCCAATCCGCTGACGGAAACATTGGATACATTGAGGCTGCCGCTGAACGACTTGGTGCCGGTGTTTTCGTAGGCCAACAGATATCCGGTGCCGGGAACGATTTGCGTTGGGTTGCCGGCTTTGTAGTTGAGCCAGGTGTTGGTCGATTCGCTCCATGCGTAGAGGTCGTCGTTTGTTCCCGGCTGAAACGAAGAGCCAGTGATGTTGAAGGTGGCCACAGGCGAACCCATCAGATGCCATCCCTCTGCAGCTGCATTGCCATGGCCGGCCACATAGCGTTCCACCGTAGCACTCACCCCGCTGCTGCTGTGAATGAGCGAGCCTGTGCCTGAAGCATCGCTCTTGATGGTGAGGGTGCCCGAGTTGGAGAGGGTACCGGAGACGGTGAGGGTTCCATTAAGATTTGTAGTTCCAGTGGCGGAATTTGTATACCCGGCAAGTACGAGTGCTCCCTCACTACTAATTGTGAGTGTTCCGTTGTTTGTGACGGTACCTTCTGAAATCGTCTTCATTGAATTTGATGTAACAGTCGTGCCGCTATTGATTACAAGGCCGTTTGTTCCTAACTCTAGCTCACCAGTTCCACTTAGCTCTGCTGTTGTTCCTGAGATAATCCATTGTCCATTTGTTCCTTGTGTCAATTTTCCTGTACCTCGTATACCATTCCTAAATGTTTTTGTGCCTGATCCTGCCCATGTAAAACTACTGTTTGCTTCAAGAACACCATTAATCACTGTATTAGAACTTCCACCTGGTGAAGCTGTCAATAATGTAACTCTGAAAACAGGGATTGTACTTGCATCTGCGTTGGGGAAAAAAGTTACTCCACTTGCTGAAAAGGTTGAAGAGGAGGTGTATTCGAGTATTGATGCATTTTGATAAACAAAATTTGCCAAGTTTACGCCAGCACCAGCGCCAGTAAGGCCGGTTGTTGTAACCCTCAGAATTCCACCAGTTGATATCAGGCAAGTGGCTCCCAAATTGAAGCTTGGTGCGGTGCTAGCTAGTGAAAGTACAAATGCACCGCCGTCATTTACTTGCATGTCATCTCCTGTCCCATTGTCAACTGTGATCGTACCACCAGTATGAGTTAATGTGCCGCCACTTTCTATTGAAACTTGATCGATGGTAACACTTTCTGTAATTGTCACATTATGTCCATTTCGAATTGTAATCGTATTGGCTGAAGATGTTGGGGTTAAAGTTGCATTGTACCAATCGCTTCCGTTTGGTGATGATTCCCATGTTCCAACAGCATTCCAGTTGCCCGTTGCTTTGCTTCTAAAGTAGTCGGAAGTTGAGGAGGAATAAACCGGACTAGAACTACTTTCCGCCCCATCACTCCACACTGTTCCTCTTCTTGTAAACACCTTTACATAATACGTTGTGCCATTGGTCAGTCCGGTGATCGTCTGGGGGCTGGTGCTGCCTTTATAAACCACATAGCCGGTGCCGTCGAAGGCTGTACCGCTGCCGAAGCTCAGGTTGGCGGTGTAGGCGCTTCCATCGCCGCTGGGCGAAGCGCTGATGGAAGAGCCGGGTTTGGCTACAATCATGATCTCGTCAAAGCACGAGGGATTCGACCAGCTCACGGCAATTTGCGTGTTGCCGGGCGTTAAACTCAGGCTTGTTACATTGGTGGGCGTGCAGGCAATGATGGTTTTCGTGCCACTGGCACTGGCCGTACCTGATTTGTTGCCTGAAACGAAGGAAATGTCGCTTGTGGTAATTGCATCTACGGAAATAGTGTTTCCCTCAGTAGCTGAAACCGGCAGATCTACGGTAATAAAAATGTAACCGGTCGTACCGGAAGTGATAGTCTTAGAGGTGAATGATGGGAATATTTGGGCGCCTGCACCAAGACTGGTAGTTTTTGTTGAGAGAAGTTCGTCGGTGCCCGAATCAAAACTGTTATCGGAGGAGTACCAACACTTTATGTTAGTTAGATCAGCAGCTGCGTATGTGCCTGCAGTAGTGATGGTAACACCGTTCAGTGTTGCATTAGCAGTGGAGATGGCCAGGTCAAAACGGTAAATGACCTGATTGCTCTGGCCCTGTGTGATGTCTGATGCTGAGGGAGAAGGAGAGCTTAATGTAATTTCAGGAACTGCTTCAATTATCGTTTGAGCGCCACCGGCATCAATGGTGCCTGTTGGTGTGCCCGAAGCAAAAGTGAAATTTGATGCACTAAGTGATGGAACACTCAGGGTGTTGCCTGCGTTGGCCGAACCCGAAATATCAGCAGTAATCCAGAAATACCGATCGCCTACATTGCATGCCTGAGATAAGGAGCTGAAGCTAACTGTTCCTCCATTGGCAATGCTGACCGCACTAACGGTCGAAAGCGCGCTGCCTCCGGGGAATGAATTTGAAGTTGAGGTATAAAGTTTGAAATTGGTAACATCACCAGCCACAAATGTGCCTCCTGCATTGAATGATAGTTGATTGAGGGTGGCATTGGCCGTAGCCACATTAACCTTAAAACGTGAGAGGATATGGTTGGTTTCGCCCTGGTTGACGTTTCCGGTGGTGATTTGGGTGTTGTTGTTGAGGGTGATGGAGGGTGTGGGCGCATTTGGCTCGTAACCTGTTAAACTGAGCGCCGTAATTCTAAAATTACCAGTACCACTTGTCGATCCGTAGATTAGTATTCTGACAATAAGAATAGTTGTAGTTGTATTCCCTGGTGCTGGTATAGAAATGTTTGTTGTTGTTGTTGTACTTGTGGTTGTCCCTGTTACAGTTCCGTTTGTTGCATCTGAAAATGTGGGTGACGAGCCATACCCATAGGTAATCGTATAATCACGTGCAGCAGTTGACGTACTGCTTACTTGGGCGCCAAAAGATACGCTAATAGGTTGATTAGCGAATGTATAACCGTCAGTAAGAGTGATCGTAAATTGTAAAAACCTCGAATTATCGCTTGTTGAAGGCCAACCAGTCGTTCGATGAAAGGTATTCGCATTAACACCACTAACATCTGAACCATTAATTGAAATCGACGTAAGAGTCACGTTTGTTAATGCAGTAGAACGTGCCCCGTCTTGGTTTGTCATATTAGTAGCGTAGTTAGCATTAGTGATGCTCGTATTAAAGTCCCAACTGACAATATTGGTTGATTGACAATATCCTTTTCGTGAGCCTAATACAAGAAAAAGAAATGTAAAGAATAGGAAAATAATGCTCCTCATAAAGTTTATTTTTTCGGTTGTTTATAAGTTTAACACTTTGGTATTCAGGTACGTGAATATATAATTCGTGCACTCCGGGTTGGCGGTTCAGCAAGAAAAATGAGGTGGCAAACGAAAGAGCAGCCGGACTACGCGGCCAAATGTAGTAAGGATTTTTTAGTCAAGGAAATGTTAACGAAAAGTTTATCTGGTTTGGTTGCGGGTTACGGGAGGTTGGTTACGGGTTGAGAGAGGTTGGTTCCGGTTTCGGGATTTTAACGGGGCTTGAAAAAGTGAAGAAAACGGACAGCCCCGATCTAAGTTAAATAAATTACAGTAAATCAATCAGAAATAAATAGATGACGGGTTCCCTCCGGCGGGTTCAACCGATAGTAAATAGCTGGCTTTCTTGGTAGAGCAAAAAATTCATGTTGCCCTTGCCCCTGGGGTTATTTTAACCTTGCAATGCCCCCAACAACCCGTAACTCTCAACTCACAACCCGTAACTCCTAACCCGTAACTCGTAACCAGCAACCCGTAACCCGTAACCCGCAACTCCTAACCCAAGTCTTCCCCACTCACTAGCGCAAGTATCTCTCCTGCAATTTCTTCGATGGGTTTGTTGGTCACGCGCACCACGCGCCAGCCGGGATGTTTGCGAAAAATGGCTTCGGCATAGTTGAGTTCGCGTTCCACAAAAACGGGTGTGGCATAATCCATCACACCCATGCCGAAGCGTTCCTGCCGCGAGTGGCGCAGTTTGGCTAAGTTGTGCGGGTTGTTCGTAAGGCCAATGACGCGACCGGGAGGCAAGGTATCCAGTTCTTCAGGCGGATCGATGCCCAGCACTATGGGCACATTGGCCACCAGCCAGCCCTTGAATGCCAGATAGATGCTCAACGGCGTCTTGAAGGTGCGCGACACACCCACCAGTACAATTTCGGCCTTTTGCAGACCCTCCGGGCGCTGTCCGTCGTCGTGCTGAAAAGCAAACTGCACTGCATCAATGCGCCTGAAGTATTCTTTGTTGATTTCGCTGAACAGACCGGGTTTCTCGGCCGGGCTGCTGATCAGCACGTCGGAAAGCCTGGCCAGCAGTGGTCCCATCAGATCGATGGTTTCCACGTTAAAGTCCCGGCTGCAGGTGATCATGTACTCCCTCAACTGATTCGATACCAAGGTGTGAACGATAAAAGCCCCTTTCGATGCTGCCTCTTTCACAAGATCCCGAATCCTTTGTTTGGTTCGAATCTCCTTGTGCACTTCTATGCTCACCTGCTGAGCCGGAAATTGCGTTAATGCCGCGCTGAGCGCCTGGCTGGCCGTACGCCCCGTGCCGTCGGATATCACAAAAATCACCGCCATAGTATGCCGCGCACAACTCAGAAGCCGTATTCGTAGTAGAACTTCGACATCTCGGAGCCTACATCCCGAAACTCGATGTGGTGGTTCGTACACCCATTGCGCGAACATATCAACACTACTCCGCCGGCGCGAATGACAAATTCCACCATGGGCGCCTCGCAGAAGCGGCAATGCTCTACCGACGACAGTTCTTTGTTGCAGTGCGGACAAAACATGCCCACAATTTCACCGTCTTCGACTTCAATACTGAGTTTTTTGTCATAATCGCCGTAAACGCTGCTCATCCAGAGCACCCCACGGTCGTGCTCCGTTTCCACGTTCACCTTCACCGAGGCATGTCCGCTAAACTGAACCTTGTCGTCCATGAGCGAGGCATCGCAGTGGATGCATTTTACCGAAAGCGCAACCTGTTTGCCCATAACGTTAGTTTTTAATGGTTTGAACTGAGTGAATTCTTTCGAAAGATACGAAATAAAAGGTTGAAAATCAAGTTTTTTCGTTGTTAATTCGTTAACACAAACGGACTTATACTCCCTTCCTCTAACTAAAGAGGCAGGAACCAAGTAAAAAGAGCCAGGGAAGAAGAGCCAGGGAAAAAGAGTCAGGTGAAAAAGCCCTCTCTAAAAACTATTTAACCCAACCACTCACCACTCACCAAAAACACGCCACTCACTACTCACCAAAAACACGCCACTCACCACTCACCATTCACCAAAAACACGCCACTCACCACTCACCACTCACCATTCACCAAAAACACGCCACTCACCACTCACCATTCACCACTCACCACTCACCATTCACCACTCACCACTCACCACTCACCGTAAAATTTCCTACTTTTGCGCCCCTGAAACCCTGATTTGTCAATTGCATGGAACTCAGCAGCAAATACAACCCCGCCGAACTCGAAGAGCGCTGGTATGCCCACTGGATGGCCAAGGGCTATTTTCATTCCGAACCCGATGAGCGTGAGCCATATACCATAGTCATTCCGCCTCCCAACGTAACCGGCGTGCTCCACATGGGCCATATGCTCAACAACACCATACAGGATGTGCTCATTCGCCGTGCGCGCATGAAAGGCTACAATGCCTGCTGGGTGCCGGGCACCGACCATGCCAGCATTGCCACCGAAGCCAAGGTGGTGAACAAGCTAAAAAGTCAGGGTATTGAAAAAGCGCAGATCAGCCGTGAGGAATTTCTCGAACATGCCTGGGAATGGACACACAAGCACGGCGGCATCATCCTCGAGCAGCTCAAAAAACTCGGCGCCTCCTGCGACTGGAACCGTACAGCCTTCACCATGGATGAAAGCCTGTACGAATCGGTGATTGATGTATTTATTGATCTATACAATAAAGGTTTGATCTATAGGGGCGTACGCATGGTCAACTGGGACCCCCAGGCGCTTACCGCCGTTTCGGACGAAGAGGTATTTTACAAGGAAGTGCAGTCGAAACTCTATTATGTGCGCTACAAAGTTGAAGGCGAAAATGACTACATCACCATAGCCACCACCCGTCCTGAAACGATTCTTGGCGATACCGCCGTTTGCGTACATCCTGAGGATGAACGTTTTACAAGGTTTCACGGCAAGAAAGTCATTGTTCCGCTGGTCAACAGACCTGTGCCCATTATTGTGGACGAATACGTTGACCGTGAGTTTGGTACGGGTGCTTTGAAAATCACCCCGGCGCACGACATCAATGACTACAACCTTGGCCTGAAACATAACCTGCCTTCCATTGATATTTTCAACGACAATGGCACCCTGAGCGAGGCAGCCGGATTGCTGGTCGGCATCGACCGCTTCGAGGCGCGCAAGGCCATTGTTCCGCTGCTCGAAGAAGCAGGTTTGCTCGTAAAAACTGAAGATTACGTAAACAAGGTAGGTTTTTCGGAGCGCACCGATGCGGTTATCGAGCCGCGCATCTCGTTGCAATGGTTTTTGCGCATGCAGGCCTTTGCCAAACAGGCTCTCGAAGTGGTTGAAAACGACACCATTCAGTTTCATCCGCCGAAGTTTAAAAACATCTACAGGCATTGGATGGAGAATGTCAAGGATTGGTGCATTTCGCGCCAGCTTTGGTGGGGACAGCGCATACCGGTTTATTACCTGCCAAATGGCGGTATGGTGGTGGCCAAAAGCCCCGAAGCTGCTCTGGCCGAAGCACAAAACCGCTGGCCCGAGGCAGGTTTTACTGCTACCGACCTGCGTCAGGACGAAGACGTGGTGGACACCTGGTTTTCATCCTGGCTCTGGCCCATCTCGGTGTTCGACGGCATACGCCACCCGGACAACCCGGACATGAAGTATTATTATCCTACCAACGATCTGGTTACCGCCCCCGACATCATATTTTTCTGGGTGGCCCGTATGATCATGGCCGGATTGGAATATCCCAAAGACATTCCTTTCAAAAATGTTTACTTCACCGGCATTGTGCGCGACAAGCACGGCCGCAAGATGTCGAAAACCCTTGGCAATTCGCCCGACCCGCTCGATCTTATTGCCAGCTACGGCGCCGACGGCGTGCGTATGGGCATGCTGCTCACCGCTCCGGCAGGCAACGACCTGCCTTTCGACGAAGCCCTTTGTGAGCAGGGACGTAACTTCAGCAACAAAATCTGGAATGCCTTACGCCTGGTGAAAGGCTGGGCTGTTGACCCATCAGCAGCACCCACCGAAGCCGCCAAAGCTGCAGCCCTTTGGTTTGATGCACGCTTCAAACAGGTGCTCGCTCAAACCGAAGACGATTTTGCAAAGTTCAGACTGTCCGACGCCCTCATGGGGATTTATAAGCTGGTGTGGGACGATTTCTGCTCGTGGTACCTCGAAATGGTGAAGCCCGAATACGGAAAGCCGATTGATCCTGAGACGCTGGCCGTAACGAACAACTTCTTCCGGAGACTGATGCAGCTGCTTCATCCTTTCATGCCTTTCATCACCGAGGAGGTTTGGAGTCATTTGAAACAGTCGGGCGACGAAAGCGACATCATTATCTCACAACTGCCTTTGGCTGAGAAGTTTAACGATGTGGTGCTGAAGCAGTTCGAATTTACCGCTGAACTGGTTAATGCCATCCGCAAGTTCAGGGCTGAGAAAAATATTCCCATGCGCGATAAGCTTAACCTGACGCTTAAGGAGATTCCGCAGGATTATTCGCGCATTTTTGATGCTGTTGTGACCAAGCTCGGCAACCTGGAAAGCCTCAGCGAAGTGCATGAAGCGCCAACCGGAGCGCTTGGATTTGTGGTGCGCAGCACCGAATGCTTTGTGCCTGCCCTGGCAAGTTTCAATACCGAAGAAGAACGCAGCAAGATTCAGGCTGAGCTCGAATATACGCGCGGCTTCCTGAAATCGGTAGAGGCCAAGCTGGCCAACGAGCGCTTTGTGGCCAATGCCCCGGCCAAAGTGATAGAGACCGAACGCAAAAAACAATCCGACGCGCTGGCACGCATAGCAGTGTTGGAGAAGCAATTGGCTTTGCTGGAAGGATAGATTTCACTGGTGACAGGCGACAAGGGAAGGGTGACGGGAGGCGGAAGGTCGCTTTTACGGGATGCGGATTACAGATCTTCTTGTGTCTTGACAAATAAAAAACGCCCTGGGTCTTTCAGCGGGCGTTATTAATGTTTGTGCGAAAGATGACAGAATCAACCTTATTGGGTGAAGTCAAGTTAAGTTTCGAAAGGGTGTTCACAGATTTTAAGTCACTGTCAGCTTAACAACAGCCTGCCCCTGGCTTGCAATTGCTGTCAGGTTTTTCGGCATATACCGTAATGCTGAAAATGCCGGCGCCACTCTTTTTATATTCGTCTATTTGCTGAGGTGTAAGATAGTCGGAAAGAATATCATCGGGTAAAGCAATTACTTTTTCTTTTTGAATTTTGATGTTTTTAAAACCAACATCTTCAATAATACTCATGTATTCAGATTTTTGAAGTGCACCGCTTACACAACCAACATACATTTCAGAAGCACTAATAATACTTTCGGGCAAAGTGCCAATAAGAACAACGTCTGAAATACTGAAATGTCCTTTTGGTTTTAAAATTCTGAAAGTTTCCTGAAAAGCTTTACGCTTGTCAGGTACAAGATTAAACACACAATTACTTACGACTACATCTGCCCTGTTGTTGGAAATTGGAATCTTTTCAATGTCGCCATACCGAAACTCAACGTTGTTGAACCCTAATTTTTCAGCATTATTTCGGGCTATCTCAATCATTTCCTCGGTCATGTCAATGCCGATTACTTTACCACCTTCACCTGTCAATGCTCTTGCCACAAAACAATCGTTTCCTGCACCAGAGCCAAGGTCGACTACTGTATCGCCCTGTTTAATTTCGGCGAACTCAGTTGGTAAACCACAACCAAGACCAAGATCAGCTTCGGGAACATACCCACTTAAACTGTCATAATTTTCGCTGAAAATAGCATAATCAACAGTCGAGCAACTTCCAGAGCCACAGCAAGATGAAAGATTTTGTTTTGTGCTTTGTTTAGCAATCTCACCGTACTTCTCAATTACGGTTTGTTTAATTTTTATTGAATCCATGATGTAGGTTCTTTTAATTATTTGTTTCTAATATTATTGTTAGTTGCTTCAATTATTGTTTTCTTCTGTTCCAGTTTGGATGCGATTTCTGTAAAGTAATTCTTCAACTTATCTATTGCTTTATCGTCAATGTAATAGCAAATAGCTGTGCCTTCGATGTTGCCACTGATCAGGCCTGCATTTTTTAATTCTTTTAAATGCTGTGAAACCGTTGGTTGTGCCAGAGGCAATTCATTTACAATATCGCCGCATATGCAATAGTCAACTGTTAAAAGATAGTCAATAATGCTGACCCGTGCCGGATGACCTAATGCTTTGGCAAGTGTAGCAATGGTTTTTTGTTTTTCCGAAAAGTGTTCTGTCTTGCTTGCTCCCATTTTTTTATTTATATATTGCAATAATACGATAGATATCAGAATAATCCAAATATATTTTAGAATAAAAACATAAGTATTTGATAATTAATTGAGTGGGATAACAGCATGGAAGAGCTCTTAGATGTGTCGTGCGCACCTCATACAAATATTATCTTCCTTAGGTCGCATTATTGCCCTGGCTCTTTCGCCTGGGCTATTTTCCTTTGCTCTTCCTGAATAACCAAAACCCGAGCAACCAACAATTTCAACAGCGACAAATTTTTCCCGACTTTTGCCGTTAAGCCTTTGAGCAAATCAAATCCGACACCCCATGCGCTTTGGCCTGCTGGTCAATGGTCCTTTTCTTCAACGCTGGCAATACCAGACCGTCCAACACCTTCTTGACGATGGACACATACTGGTAGTGGCTGTCGGGCGCGAGGAAACTTTCCAGCCTGTTTCTTTTTTCTCTAAAGTGGCCAAATATCCCTATCAGTGGTTCATATACAGGTTTTGGCAGCGATTCTTTTTCCGTCCGAAAGCAAAAAATATTATCGACATCAGGGAAATCCTTACTGGGATTGACACTATAAAATGTTTGCCTGAAGTACGTGGCAAAACCGAATGGATACCCGATGAAGTTGTTGGCAGGGTCAGACAGCACAACCCGGATTTTCTGCTGCGCTTTGGCTTCAACATCATCCGCGGAGGCATACTCGAAGCGGCAGTTTATGGTGTTTGGTCGTTCCATCACGACGATGAGCAGGTAATTCGCGGCGGACCGCCCGGCTTTTGGGAGGTTTTTAATGGGCACAATACCAATGGTGTCATGCTTCAACGCCTTACAGAAAAGCTTGATGCCGGACCAATCATCGACAAAATCTGGCTTCCCGTGATCCGGCATTCCTACAAGGCTCACCTGGATATGCTGCTGTCCGAAAGCGCTTTTATGCCGGCCCGCGCCTGCCGCAGCATTGCTTTGCATGGAGTGAAGACCAGAGTTCCCGAAACGGTGGGTAGGCTTTATCGCAATCCAAAAAATATGAGTATGTTGCGATTCATGTTAAAGATACCTGCACGTAGAATCGGCTTTCATCTGCAGCAGCTTTTTCGGCAGGAAAGCTGGTGTATCGGGCTTGCAGTGGCTGATCATAAGACGATGACCATTCGGCCAGAACTTTCTGATCTGTCAGTGAGGTGGATAAAACATCCCGACAGGACTCAGTATTTTGCAGATCCCTTTATTGTTGATTTTCAAGGTCAGACTATCATCCTGGCGGAGCATTTCAGCTATCACACCGGAAGAGGCAGATTGGTGAGGCTCTTGCCTGAAAATGATTACCAAGCCGTTGAAGTTCAAACGCCGGACGAATTGCATCGCTCATTTCCATTTTTATTTGTTCACGGTGGTAAACTTTTCTGCCTGCCGGAGTGCTACACCTCCAGAACAATTACTTTGTTTGAGTTTAATCCGGATAATAACCATCTGGAAAACCCGCGTGTGCTGCTCAGGAATGTGGATGCCCTCGACCCGCTGCTCTTCGAGCATGAAGGTCGCTGGTGGCTCCTCTACAGTCGGAAGCATTTGCCTGGCATTCAGCTTTTTGCCTGGTATGCCGAAAGCCCATTTGGTCCTTTCCGGCCTCATAGGCTAAATCCTTTAAAGACCGATCCGCGTTCAACACGCAATGCGGGAGCACCCTTCATGATGAACGGATTTCTAATACGGCCTGCGCAGGATATTGCCGGCTCGTATGGCAAGGCCGTTGTAATGAACAGGGTGGAGGTACTCACGCCCGAAGATTTCAGCGAATCGCCGCTTGGGAGACTTGAGCCTGATTCTTCCTGGCAGTTCAATCAGGGATTGCATACCTTCAATGGAAACGGCAATCTGATCGTGCTGGACGCAAAGACCTATCGTTTCAGCCTGGCTGGATTCAGGCATGTCTGGAAGCAAAAAACTGCAAGAAAGGTATGATAATCAAGAATATACTCTCCACCGGAGCGGTGCGTATGCTCAACGCCTTATCGGGCTTCGTGCTGCTCTGGCTGGCCACCAACGGCATGGGTGCAGCCGCCTGGGGTGTTTCGGGTCTCATCCTGCTCAATGTCACCCTTCTGATTATGCTGGCCGAAATGGTTTCCAATGCCGTGGTTTACTACAGTTCGCGACGCAATCCGACGAGCCTTGTGCGTCTTTCGGCAGGCTTTACCTTCGCCCTTCTGGCTTTCTTTTCGTTGACTTTTTTTGTATTGAGCTACTTTCCCGACTTTTTTCATGTGCTTGTGCCTCAGGGATATGCTGTGCACATCCTGATACTTGTGTGGCTGGGCAGTCTTCACAATATCAATCTTTACCTTTTGCTTGGTCGCGAACGCATCAAGGCCTTCAACACCCTTTTCATGCTTCAGTTTTTGTCGCAATTGGCGGCTATGGCTATAGCCCTGCACCTGCTCGACATTCGCAACGAACTTGCCTATGTCATCTCGCTCTATGCTTCTTATCTTGTGCCGCTTATTGCGGCATACACCACCTATATCGTCCCCTTGCTGAGGGGAAACAACGGGCTTCCGGATGCCAATCTGCGCGAAATGATAGCTTTTGGCAGCCTTACGCAGACTTCCAGCTTTGTGCATATGCTCAATCGCCGTCTGAGCTTTTACGTGATACGCTTTTTCACCGGAAATGCCGCCCTTGGGGTTTTCAACTCAGGAGTTCAGCTCACCGAAGGTTTCCGGCTTATCGGACATAGCATAGCCCTGGTACAGTTTTCGAGCATCAGCAACAGTTCCGATCCTGGGTATGCCAGACGACTGAGCATCAGGCTGATGAAACTTTCCATCATACTCACTTGCCTTGCTTTAGCTGTACTGCTGGTGGTTCCTGCTGGCGTTTTCGAATGGCTGTTCAGCCGCGAGTTCGGACAAATCAAACTCGTGGTAGCAGGGCTGGCTCCCGGGGTGCTTGCGCTTTCGGCCAATGCCATCTTCAGCCATTATTTTTCCGGAACGGGAAGGCCCAAATACAACCTTTTTGCTTCGCTGACAGGTTTTATTGTTGTCATTCCAGCGCTATTGCTGCTCATACCGCCTTTCGGAATTTTCGGTGCAGCCCTCGCCGCCTCTCTGGCATATATAGCTTCGGCAAGCTATCAGGCCATAATTTTTACACGTATGAACCATACTGCTGCCCGTGAATGGCTGCCAGGGCGCGAGGAGCTTGATGTAGTTAAGCAAATGATAAAGAAGTTGATGCGCTCCTAATGGCTTTTTAGTGGCCAGTTCTTAGCATCTTAAATGTCTTCTTTGGTCAAATTGCAGCATCATATATAGAAAAATAAATACTTGACAAAGCCACAACACCCGATTACCTTTGCGCGGCACAAAGCAATTAAAACTCAAAAAAACAAAGACATGAAGAAAAACGTTGGTAACATCGACAAAGTTGTTCGCATTGTCTTGGGTCTCGCCATCGGCGGGCTTGGGATTGCCTACCAAAGCTGGTGGGGGCTTATTGGATTGCTTCCTATCGCTACAGCCCTGGTTGGAAGCTGCGGTGTTTACACCTTGCTGGGAATAAGCACCTGTAAGAAAGAATCGTGAAATAATAACTCACCGAAACCGGCTTAAGCAAAAAAGCCTGATTTCACTGGAAATCAGGCTTTTTCTTTTATTTAGGGTTTCAATTAAAAACTAAGATCAAGGCCAAGGCCAAATGCCAGATTCTTGCGGCTGTAGGTTTCGCCAAACTGCGGCTGATTCTGGGGAGCGAAGTTCTTTACATAGGTATTGTAGAAGGTCCGCATTACGCCTGCATTAACGGCAATCTTATCAGTGATGCAGTATTTGGCACCGCCGCCAAAGCTGAAGGTGCTGAGGCTGTGGCTCAGGTCGCTCTGATACTCAGGCTTTACACCTGAGTTGGTAACAAGATAACCGGTGCTGAGCAACAGCTTTTCGGTAGCCTTATAGTGCATTCCGAAGGCAAATTCCCAAAGGTTACGATCCATCAGCTGGTCGTTCTTAACGTATTGTCCGTTCAGCATTTTGCCATACTCGGCGCCTTTATCCATGTAGGTGTGATAGGTGAGTGCCAGACCAACGCGTTTCGAAGGCTCATAGCCAATGCCAATGGAAATCATCGAGGGCATATCGCTGGGTACTTCGGCGCCGTCGGGGAACATGCCTACATCGTCCTTAGTTGTTTCGTTCTTCACCTTGATTGCGGCGTGGTGCTCATATTTGAAACCGATGTTCACCTTCTCGAGATTGAAGTTGAGGCCAACGATTGGCACGATGCCCGAGCCTTTCTGCACGGCGTCAACATATTTGTCGGCAGTGGCAGCCTTGTTGGCGTTCATGGCGTTGGCGTTGGCGGTGAAGGTGGGCGTTGCGGCAACATATCCCTGATGAATGGCGGCAATCGGTATAGTGTTGGCGTTTACATTGGGGTTGATAAATGCAAAACCACCGGCAATGCTGGCTGCCTGAGCCTGCGTAAGCAGTCCTGCTCCAACGAGCTGCGGAAGGGTAAGTCCCTGGGTTTGTGCGTTACCTGCCAGAGGTGCAATGCTCGTGGCAACGCCTGCAAGATTGGTAAACAAGCCGGCCATAGCCTCAAAGAAAACCGGAGCTTTTACCATCGTACCGTTGAATCCGGCAGCAGGGAAGTTGGGATTGATGCTGATGTCTTTCAGGTGTCCGTGATAGCTGTTGTCGATGGTTACATAGCGCACACCCAAACTGGCCGAAAACATGTCGTTGATCTGATAGGCAACATTGGCCTGATAACCAAAATAAACCGATTTGCCTTCAAATTCGGTGTCGTAGCTGTACTGGGTGGTGGGAATACCCGATGCGTTGAGCGAGGATTTCAGGCCGGCCACCTGATACTCAAACGAGGGCAGACCGTCGGGATAATAAGCGCCACCGCCGCCGCCAATGGGATTGAAGCCCAGGGAGATGGCCAGCTTATTTTTCTTAAACACGGCATAGGCCGAAGGAAAGAGCGGAGCTTTGACTTCGCCGGTGAATTCGTTGGTGTTGAGGCCGGCGCGCGAGGTTTTGATCAGGCGGTTCTGGGTGATGAACTGGTTGCTGAGCGAGAGGTGAAAACCGTCGTTGAGTTTGGTCAGCCCGCCGGGGTTGTAATAGGCGGCGTCAATGCCCAACAGGCCGCCCCTTGCAGGATTGCGCAGGAAGCTGGCGCTCTGGTTGGTGTTCGTTACGATGCCACCGGCCAGAACAACACCGGCCATGGCGCTGAAAAGCAGTGTGGTAATTGTTTTTTTCATAAGGCTGGGTTAGGTTTTTCGGGGTAAAAGTATGATAAGATTTGAAATTATCAAAATTTTAGGGCTCAGTTGGATAATGTGGAAGCAACATGCATACGTGCGGTGCTATATTGTTCTTGCTTATTACCCGTTTTTTGTGTGATTACCATGTTTCGTCCCTGAGGGGACGCTTCTTACCGCTCACCACTCACAGATCACCGCTCACCACTCACTTCCTCACAAGAAGCGCCACATTTTCCACATGATGCGTCTGTGGAAACATATCGACTGGCTGGACGGCTTCTACGCTGTATTTTTCGGTAAGCAGGGCAATATCCCGTGCTTGTGTAGCTGGGTTGCAGCTCACATAAACGATTTTTTCAGGAGCTAAATTAAGCAGCTGATCCACCACTTTTGGGTGCATGCCGGCTCGGGGCGGATCGGTAATTACCACATCAGGCTGGCCGTATTGGGCAACAAAGGCATCATCGAACATTTTGCCGAGGTCGCCTGCAACAAATGCGATGTTTTCGAGTCCATTGATATTTGCATTCACCCGGGCATCCGCCACAGCTTCTTCTACATATTCCACTCCAACGACTTTTTTGCAATGCCGGGCAACGTAGCATGTGATGGTGCCTGTTCCGCTGTAAAGGTCGTAAACCACTTCATCGCCCGTCAGCCCGGCCATTTCGAAGGCAGTTCTGTACAGCACGGCGGCCTGCCGTGGATTGGTCTGAAAAAACGAGGCCGGAGCAATGCGAAAAGTCAGGGGCGGGTCGCCCTCTGCGGCGGCTTCCATTTGCTCGGTTAGCCAGCTTTCGCCATGTATCACCTTTATTTCCAGACCCGTAATGGCTTCGCTTACTTTCGGATTGATCACCCACAATAGCGAAGTTATTTTGGGAAATACAGCCATGAGTGCGGGAAATAGCTCGCTGCTAAGTCGTTCATCTTCGGTCTTACTCACTAAAATCACCATAAGTCCGCCGGTTGTGCTGTTGCGAACAATCAGGTTACGTAGCAAGCCTTCGTGGCGTTTGGTGTCGTAGTAGCTGAGGTTGAGCGCTTTGGACTTTTGGTTTACAAAATGTCTTATCGCATCGGATGGCGAAGCCTGTAGATGGCACTCCTCGAGATCGATGATACGGTCGAACATGCCGGGAAGATGAAATCCCAGTCCGCGCGGGTCTTCCTGTACGCCCTCCTGCGGAGGCTCGGTAAACCATCTTCGCGACGAAAAGGTGAACTCGAGCTTGTTGCGATAGTGATATATTTCGGGTGCCGCCTTGATGGGCCTAAGCGAAGGGTAGGGGAATTTGCCGATGCGGGCGAATGCGTCGTCCACCTGCTTTTGTTTAAAACTCAGCTGTGCCTCGTAAGTGAGGTGCTGCCAGCGGCAACCCCCGCAAAGGGTGAAGTGTTTGCATTCGGGTTTTGTGCGCAGGGCCGAGGCTTCAACCAGCTTTACAATACGACCCTCAAGGTATTGTTTCTTCTTTGCAGTAATCTGAATATCAGCTACATCGCCTGGTGCAGCGAATGGTACAAAAAGCACCTGACCATCGATCTTTGCAATCGCCTTACCTTCGGCTCCTGCATCGATAATTGGCACATTGGTCAGGGTTTCCGCTTTGAAAGCAGGTCGTCGTCTGCGCATCTTTTAAGGGGTATTTAATCATGACGTAGCGATTCCACGGGGTCCTGCATGGCTGCCCTTTTAGCGGGAAGATAGCCAAATACGATACCAACCGTAGCCGCCACACCAAACGAAATGAGTATAGACCAGGGACTGATGATTGTCAGAATACCGGTTGTCTTCATGATAAGTTGCGACATTACCAGACCGAGGATGATGCCAGCCATTCCGCCGGTGATGCTGATGATGGTGGCTTCGCTCAGAAACTGAAATACGATGTCGCGACGCGTGGCACCTACTGCACGTCGCACGCCAATCTCGCGTATGCGCTCCATCACTGAGGCCAGCATGATATTCATGATGCCGATACCGCCTACAAGCAGCGAAATGCCTGCTATTGCACCAAGCACAATATTGAAAATGTCGCGGGTGCGTTGTTCCTGTTTTAATAACAGCTCAGGCACTGTAACTTCAAAATCGTCAACCCCGTTATGACGTCTGCTCAGCATCCGTCCGATAACTTCCGATACAGCGCCCAGACTGCTGCTTTCGGCCATCTGAACAACGATACGGTCGAGCTGGTGGTTGTTTTGAGAGGGATCAGACTGCGATTCATCTCCATCCGAAAAAACCACCACATCACCTCCTGAGATAAAAACATCTCCGCCGCCACCAGTTTTCAGGTTGGTGAGCGAGCGATCGCGAAAGCGCAGCAAAACGGTATTCAGCGGAGCAAAAACCTCGTTGTTGGGGTCGGTAGAATTGGCTTGTCCTGCAGGTCGTTGGTCGAGTACGCCTATAATGCGAAGCCAGACGTTTCCACATTTAATATACTGTCCAAGAGGGTCTTGCAGGGCGAAAAGTCTGGCATTCACCCCATGACCGATCACACAAACCGGTTCTCCGGAAGCCATCTGGCCAGGGTTAAACATATTGCCTTTACGTAGGGCAACGCCAAATACTTCGAAGTATTCGGGATTTACCCCATTGAGCCTTGTTGTAAGGCTTTGGCCATCTTTTATAAGCAAGGTTTCGTAGCTCACCTCGGGGCTCACGCGCTGCACACCGGGTATGATACTCCTGATGGCTTCGGCATCCTGCAGGGTGAGGCCGGGCGAAAATGGCTTACGTTCCTGTTTGCCTTGCTCGCCTGATGCCTGACTTTTACGCTCAACCTTCGATTTGACAACGATGTTGTTAACGCCTACCAGCTTCATCTGATCGAGAATTTCCTGACGGGCTCCCCGTCCAATGGCCAGCATGGCAATCACTGCAGCCACGCCGAAAATGATGCCCAGCGCGGTGAGGATGGAGCGTGCCTTGTTGGCAAACACAGCTTCAAGGGCTTCCCTGAGCAGTTGGGTGTAGCGTTCCATCGGTCAGGATATGTTAATTCGTGCCTGTTTTGGCCTTCTCTATTGCCTCGGAACTCAGGGTATTCAGACGCCAGTTTTCGGGGCGTGCAGGCGGACTGAGGCGCACTTTGTCGCCTTCTTTCAGTCCGGCAAGGATGATGATTTCGTTTTCGTTCGCCTTCCCCGGGATCACCTGCTGCCGCCGCCCCGAGGTGTAAACAAACTGAATGCTGTCGGCAGTGAAAAGCGCCTCAAGGGGTATGTAGAGCGCATCGGGGATTTCTTCGGTGATGATGACGTTCTTGGTGGTCATGGCCGGACGCAGAATGCTGTCGAATTCGTTTACGATAAGCTTCACTTCAAACACCTTGGCGTTGGAGTTTTTCAGCTGTTCGCCGATGTTGGCCACCTCAGTAACCCTTCCGGTGAACTGTTTCTGCGGAAAGGCATCCACGCCAATACGGGCATTCTGACCGACGCGTACCTTGCTGATATCCACCTCGTTTACATAAGTTTTGCTGATCATCTCACGCAAATTGGGCAAGGTGGCCACCACGTTTTCCCATGTACTTATGGTGCTCCCTGCACCCCTGCGCTTGCCTTCCCAGTCGCGCTGATAGACCACCATCCCCGCCTTGGGCGCCTTTACCGTAAATTCCATGCCGAGCGCCATAAGCTTCTCGAGGTCGGAACGACGCTTTCGGAGGGCATTGCTCACCTCGGTCATATTGGCTACTGCCTTTTCGTGTCTCAGCCGATAATTCTTAACAGCCTGATTATATGCTCTTTCGGCTCTTTCGAGCTCAATGCGGGTTTGTCGTTGGGTGGCGGGGGGTTCGTAGATGGATTGATCTACGGCAATTTGCGCTTCCTCAAGGGCGTATTTCAGGTTGGCCAGCTCGTTGCGGGCAGCCATAAGATCCATGGTGGTGTCGAGCTGGGTTTTGATGAAGTTGTTTTCGTACTGATCGATCTCCAACTGCTGATCCTTAATCTTGTTGGTCAGTTCGGTGCGGTCAAGCTGGGCCACATAATCACCTGAGTCAACAACAGTTCCATCTGGGATGATGTCGTCAATCTTAAGCTGCCAGATGCGTGCATCGCGAAGCGCCGATTGCGAGGGACCATAAATTTTCTCGGAGCTTTTGGCGTCCAGCTCGCCAGTAGTGGTGACGCTGATGACAAAAGTGCCTTTTTGCACGGCCACCTCCACAACGGCATCATCGGAAACGCCGGGCCGAAAAACCCACCATATCAGCAGCCCCAGCAGGGTGAGGGCAGCCACGATTGCGATTCCCCGGAGCCTTTTTTTCATATTTAGAGCAGCTGATTGATAATGCTATCCATGCTGTAACCCTCGGCTTCGGCCGAATAGTTGCGCACGATGCGGTGTCTGAGAATGGGATGCGCCACCGCACGAACGTCTTCAATATCGGGCGAAAACTTGCCGTTGAGCAGGGCGTTGCATTTGGCACCGATAATCAGGTATTGCGAGGCCCTTGGTCCGGCGCCCCAGCTGATATATTGATTAGTAAGCTGATGTGCCATTGGTGTGTTGGGGCGGGTGCGCGAAACCAGTTTCACGGCATATTCGTAAACATTGTCGGGGACAGGCACCCGACGTACAAGTTGCTGAAAATAAAGGATCTCTTCGGCGGTCATCACCACCTGAGGCTCAGCAAAACGGCCCGCCGTGGTGTTTTTTACCACCTGCACTTCTTCCTCAAATCCGGGGTAATTGAGCCAAAGGTTGAACATAAATCGGTCGAGCTGGGCTTCGGGAAGGGGATATGTGCCTTCCTGTTCGATAGGGTTTTGTGTAGCCAGAACGAAAAAGGGGTCTTGTAGCCTGTGGCTTTGTCCGGCCATCGTTACACTGCGTTCCTGCATGGCTTCGAGCAGGGCGCTTTGGGTTTTGGGAGGGGTGCGGTTTATTTCGTCGGCAAGAATGATATTGGCAAACACAGGTCCTTTGATGAACCTGAACTTGCGGTTCTCGTCAAGTATTTCGGTGCCCACGATATCCGAGGGCATGAGGTCGGGCGTAAACTGAATGCGCGAATAGGTAAGACCCAGCACCTTGCTCACCGTATTCACCAGTAGGGTTTTGGCCAGGCCGGGCACACCAACAAGCAGTACGTGTCCTTTGCTGAAAATGGCCATAATGGTCTGGTGCACTATTTCTTCCTGACCTACGATCACCTTGGCTACCTCCGAGCGAAGGGTGTTGTATTTTTCCACCAGCGCACGGGCCGCTTCGGCATCATTGCTGAATATGCTCATTACGAAAGTATTATGAAGTTGTGTTAGTTCTTCTTAACCTGCCAGCCAAACTCGAAATCGCAATTTTTGAACTGAGGGTTGATGTCGATGTAGGCGTTTTTCAGTTTATTGGCCACCCATTGCTGGAGGGCTTTCTGTTGCTTCTCCTGCAATGCCCATTGCTGAATGCGGTTGTAGTCGTCGCGCAGGTTAGCCTTGTGGGGCGGAGTGCGTTCGAGCAGCTTGAGCAAACGATAAGCATCTTTATTGTCTTCCGTTTTCATGGGCACCGGATTGCTGATTTCGCCTGGCTGAAGCCTGTCGATCACAAACGAAAGCTGCTGATCGATGGTTTCGGCATCGAAACGTGTGCCTCCTGTTTGTGGATTGATCAGTTTTCCGCCAGGAGATTTCTTTGGATCTTCCGAGAATTTTTCCACGGCCTCGTCCCAGCCAATCCGCCCGGCTTTAAGCTCAACAGCCAGCGAGTCGAGCTGGTTTTTGGCTTTTTCGAGGGCTTCCACCGACACCTTGGTCATCAGCAGGATATGGCGTACGTTTACATAATCGCCCCGACGCTCAATAAGCTGAAGGATGTGGAAGCCAGCTTCGGTTTCTACGATGTCCGAAACTTCTCCTTCTCTGAGCCTAAAAGCTACGGCCTCAAACTCGGGATACAGCTCGCCACGGCCGTAGAAGCCCAGTTCGCCGCCTTTTCGGGCCGAGCCGGGATCTTCGCTGTACAGCAGCGCCAGGGTGCTGAATCGCTCACCATTGAGGATGCGACGCCGGTATTCGTTGAGTCGCTCCTTGATAGCCATCTTCTCTTCAACCGTAATGGGCGGTTTTTTGACAATCTGGGCAATTTCGAACTCCGCCGGCACCATTGGAATGCTATCCTTGGGGATATTGTTGAAAAAACGACGCACTTCCTGAGGCGTAACCACTACTTTACGCATTATATCAGCCTGTACTTTTTCCACAGTCATCTGATCTTTCACCAAACGGCGAAGCTCGTTTTTGATTTCAACAACGGTTTTGTTGTAGAATGCTTCAAGCTTTTCCTGCGAACCCAACTCGCTGATAAAGTAACGTAGACGGCGTTCCATTTCCTGTTCCACCTGTTCGTCGGTAACGGTAATACTGTCAAGCTCGGCCTGATTGAGCAACAGTTTCTGGAAAAGCAGGTCTTCGAGTATGTTGCAACGCATGCTTTCGGCCGATCCGGTTATGCCCCTCTGCATACGCATTTGCAGGTACTGGTTTTCGATGTCGGACTGAAGCACTACATTGCGGCCTACCACAGCCACCACCTGATCGATTACCGCCGGCTCCTGTGCACTCAGCCCGAGTGCAAGAAACATTGTTGCCACTAAAATTTTGACAGCCTTGGTCATTGCCTTATGTTTTCTATTCTTTAACGTCATCTGTTGTGCTTATTGCCCTGCTGTTAATATACTTCGAACGATTTATCGCGCAGGGCCTGATCATAAATCTGCTGGTGCATGCTTCGGATGAGGTCTTGCCGGCGTTTGTTCAGAATGATATTACGGATGTTGTCGTATTCCACTTCGAGGGGAGGTATGCTTTCGGTGATCAGAAAGTCCTTAAAACGAATGAGATAGATAAATGGGTCGTCGTTGATCTCTATGTATCGGTTGTTGCGCAAAAAAAGCTCCTGATTATAGGTCTCAATGGGAAGCTGTGCCAATAGGTCGTCGAAACGCACCCATGTCTCATCGCCAATGAAATAAGAGTAGGCATGCTGACGTGCTAAATATTCTATGGTGGGCGAGAGGATGGTGTCCTTGTCGGAGAGCAGCTTCCTGAACCTTGGTATTTCTTTCGAACTAACAGGCAAAACCACATAAACCACCTTAACAATGTTATATTTAAGCTCAAAGCTTCGCCGGTTGAGGTTGTAATACTGCTCTATTTCCCTGTCGGTAACAAGGGTGTCCAGTTTTTGGTTTACAAGTTCTGACTCATAGGCGAAGATCAGCAGCGAGCTTCGGTAGTCTTCGAGTGCCTTGCTGAAATCCTGTTGCTTTTGCGTCAGGTTGCGTTCAGCCTGCCTGATAAGCAGTTGTTTGCGCACCCAGCTGTCGATATAGTTTTGCACCAGCACAACGCTGTCCTTACGCGGTGTTCCAGCCGGCACCACCCCTCTGATGTCCGATTCGTAGAGGTATTTGTTGTGCACCCTGGCCACCACCAGACCTTTCTGCGGGTCGGCCGAAGGGCCGCAGGCAGTGGCAAGAAGCATCAACAGCAGGGCCGTTGCAACAGGCTGGAGCTTCATCAATAACGGGCTTTTAGCTGTGCAAGCACCTTTTTGTTCACCCTTACCGGATATTTGGCACGTAGCTCATCGACCCAGAGCTTTTCAAGCTGGTTCTGATAATCGGATGTAATTATGCCGCGTGCTTCTTCGAGCGCCTTGGGATGTGCCGGGATCAGTTCGTTGATTCGAACAAAGACCGTGTTTCTGTCGGCCTCGCTGTCAAAGCGCCCAACGCTGCCAACTGCCCATGTGGTCTGATCCACATAACGGTTGTCGCCCTGTTCGAACCTGCCGGGCTGAATGCGCACGTTTTTGAGTTCGCTTTCCTGAATGGCCAGCCTGAGCTGTTCTTCACCATTTGCTTCGCGAACGATCTTTTCCACAGCAGCCACTTCATCGGCAGCGTTCACCGTGATGATGGTGGCGGCTACCCGGTCTTTCCACATATAATTTTGCTTGTTCTCGTCGTAAAAGGCCTGCAAGCCGAGGGTGTCTTTAACCGCCTTGGTCCATACCATGCGGTCCATGAGTTCGAAAAGCAGAATGCCATCGTGGTATTCTTTCATGAGGGCCGCAAATTCGGGGTAGCGTTTTTCGAGGCGGGCGTCCTCGTAATCCAATACAGTCTTTGTTACAAATTCATTAAAAAGCTGGGTGCCATATACTTCGGGTCGCAGATTCTGCTGTGGCACCTGAGCATCCTCAATGTGTTTGGTAAACTGAGCAAGGGTGTATTGATTTTTGCCAAGCTTAAAGAGGGGTGTTTTGCTGTTTTCGAAAGGTTTGGCGCTGAAGCTACCTTGAATGAGGGTGCTGTCGAGCGAGGCGATAAACTGGTTGAGGTTCTTGTCGTTGAGCTTGTAGCCAGCTTCCGTTTTGATTCTGCGGATAACGGCTTCCTCGCTGAGTTGGGCACGG
Source organism: Bacteroidia bacterium (assembly GCA_021287165.1). Taxonomy (GTDB): domain Bacteria; phylum Bacteroidota; class Bacteroidia; order Bacteroidales; family F082; genus JALNZU01. Next base: position 36,803 of record JAJTAY010000011.1, read on the forward strand.
TTGTCGCGACTCACGCGCTCGCGCAGCCTGGGGGCCTCGTCTTCAAAGGTGCCGGGTTTTTCCATGCCGTGCAGCTTTATGATGTGCCAGCCATAGATGGTGCGCACAGGGGCCGAAACCTCTCCGGGCTGCATTTTCTTTATGGCGGCAACGAATTCGGGTACAATGCGGTTCACTGCAAACTTCGACAGCATGCCATCGCGCATGGCCGAGCCACGGTCTTCGCTGTATTCTTTAACGGCCTCTTCGAAGCTCATGCCGTCGAGAATCTTTTTATAAACGAAATCGGCTTTTTGTTTTTTATCGGCCAGTTCTTCCTCCCCGGCTTCGGGATTTACAGCGAAATAGATGTGGGCAGCTTCGATCTGTCCGCTGGCCGGTGTGCGACTTTCAACTTTGATGAGGTGATAGCCAAAATCGCTGCGCAGAGGCATGGATACCTGGCCGACAGGGGTATTGTAAGCGCCTGACTCGAATGGATAAACCATGTCAAATACATTGAAAAAGCCAAGGTCGCCTTTGTTGCCTGGCCTGAAACTGCGCTGGTTGGGTATGGCTTCACGGTCGCGCGCCGAAGGGTCGTCGGAATATTCTGCAGCCAGCTGACCAAAATCGGCACCGGCAAGGGCTTTGTTGCGCAGATCCATAGCTTTGTTCCAGGCTTTGAGCGTATCTTCAGCCGGAGCGTTTTTGTCCACCATAATCAGGATATGGCTGGCTCTGATGTCCCATAGCATGCGGTCGTATGCCTCGCGCACCAGCTGCTCGGTGACATCGGGGTCGGTAAAATAGGGCTTGGCAAGTTGCTTGCGGTAACCGGAAAGCTCGTTCACAAACGAAGCGGCGGTGTCGAGCTTTTGAGCCCTCGCTTCCTGAACCTTGAGCTTGTAGTTGATAAAGAGCTCGAGGTATTCGTCGATCGATTTTTTGTCGATGAGCTCGTTTTGCACATTGTTCTTTGTGAAAACGTCCATGAATTCTTTCACCGTAACCTTTTCGTTGCCCACCTGCATCAGCACTTTTTTGTCGAGCGATTGCTGTGCGCTGAGTGCGCCGGTGAGCGACAGGAACAAAAGCAAAAGAATAAAACTGAATGATTTCTTCATATCGATACTTGATTTTCAGGATTTTCTACTGTAGTTGGGCGACTCGCTGGTGATCGTAATGTCGTGGGGATGGCTTTCGTAAACGCCGGCTGGGGTGATACGGATGAAACGGGCATTCCACAGGTTGGCGATAGTGGCCGATCCGGTGTATCCCATGCCGGCCCTGAGGCCGCCGATCATCTGGTGCACCACCTCCGACAGCGTTCCTTTGTATGGCACGCGGCCAACGATACCCTCCGGCACCAATTTTTTCACATCGTCCTCGGCGTCCTGGAAGTAACGGTCTTTCGATCCTTCCTGCATGGCCTCCAGCGAACCCATGCCACGGTAGGTTTTGTATTTACGTCCGTCGAAAATGATAGTTTCGCCGGGTGCTTCTTCCACCCCGGCAAAGAGCGAGCCGGCCATGATGGACGAAGCACCGGCGGCAAGGGCTTTCACAATGTCGCCGGTGTAGCGGATGCCTCCGTCGGCAATCACTGGAATGCCAAGATGTTTCACTGCCCGGGCCACATCGTAAACGGCGGTGAGCTGGGGCACGCCAACCCCTGCAATCACGCGGGTGGTGCATATTGAGCCAGGACCAATGCCTACCTTGATGGCATCGGCGCCGGCTTCGGCAAGAGCCAGGGCGGCTTCGGCGGTAGCTATGTTGCCAATTACCAGCTCTATATCCTTGAATTGTTGCTTAAGGCGTTTCGACATATCGATCACACCCTGCGAATGACCATGAGCGGTATCGACCACCACGGCATCCACGCCGGCAGCAACGAGCGCTGCCACGCGCTCCATGGTATTGGAGGCTATTCCCACAGCTGCGGCTACCCTGAGGCGGCCCAGCTCGTCCTTGCAGGCATTGGGGCGCTCTTTAATTTTGATGATGTCTTTGTAGGTGATCAGGCCCACCAAACGGAAGTCTTTATCCACCACAGGCAATTTTTCGATGCGGTGTTCCTGAAGGATGTCGGCAGCCTTTTCAAAATCGGTGAATTCGGTGGTGGTGATGAGGTTTTCTTTCGTCATCACTTCGTGAATGGGCCGGTTCACCTGACGTTCGAAACGCAGGTCGCGATTGGTTACGATACCAACCAGGCGGTTGTCTTTGTCAACTACGGGAATGCCGCCAATGTGGTATTCGTGCATGATTTTGAGTACATCGCGCACCTTAGCATCCACCTGAACAGTGATGGGGTTGATAATCATGCCGTTTTCGGCCCTCTTCACCCGCTTTACTTCGGCTGCCTGCTGCTCAATGCTCATATTCTTATGAAGCACGCCTATGCCGCCTTCCTGCGCAATGGCAATGGCCATAGTACTGTCGGTCACCGTGTCCATGGCCGCTGTCACGATAGGAATCTTGAGGCTGATGTTTCGCGAAAAGCGCGTGCTGATGTTTACCTCGCGGGGCAACACTGTACTGTGGGCCGGCACCAGGAGGACATCGTCGTAGGTGAGACCATCGCTGATGAGTTTTTCGGTATCGAACGACATGGCGGCTATTGTTTTGGGGTGCGCAAATGTACGAATTTATCCCTAAGCGGGTTTTCGACGACCTAAGCGCTTAAACAGCTGAGGTAGGGATGCTTAACAAAAATTAACGGGGCAGAACCTCGGGCACTGCTCCGATATTGGGCATGTTGTCCGGATTGCCCTCTAACTTTGCCGGCCTTTTACCAACTGTAGGCATTAGGCGCTTCGCCTCCTGGTCCGGGAAAGATCTCGTCAAGTCTTTTTAAAATTTCTGCATCGAGAACAATATCAGCCGCCCTTACTGCGCTCTCGAGTTGTTCGATGGTTCTTGGTCCGATGATAGGCGCTGTTACCACGGGATTGTGCAGCAGCCATGCGAGTGCTACTTCACCCGGCTCATGACCTATTTCGCTGCACAAAGCTTCGTATTTGCTCAGTCTTTCCCTTTTTTTATCCAGCTGATTGGTGATGCTTTCTGCTCCGCGACGTCCATCGGCATATTTCTTGAGAGCGCCTCCCAACAGACCACCTGCCAGCGGACTCCATGGGATCAGGCCCATGCCATAGTGCCGGCAGGCTGGGATGACTTCCAGCTCAACCATACGGTTATCGAGGTTATAAACGCTTTGTTCGCTCACCAGACCCATCATCCCGCGCCGCGAAGCCTCCTGGCAGGCTGTGGCAATGTCCCATCCGGCAAAATTGCTCGAACCTGCATAAACCACTTTTCCCTGCTTTATCAGGGTATCGAAAGCCTGCCATGTTTCGTCCCACGGACACTCCCGGTCGATATGATGCATTTGGTACAAATCGATCCAATCGGTCTGCAGTCGTTTGAGACTTCCTTCGCAGTGTTTGCGAATCTTGTAGGCGCTAAGGCTGCGTCCGTCGGTGTTTACTTCCGGAAGATTACCCTTTCTTACAACGGGATTATAAACTTTTGTAGCCAGCACCACCGCATCGCGACGGCCACCGCCCAGTGCTAGCCAGCGGCCGATTATCTCCTCAGTGTGGCCATGCTCTACACCCCATCCGTAAACATCGGCCGTATCGAAGAAATTGATACCCAGCTCGAGCGCCCGATCCATGATTTTGAAACTCTCTTCTTCGCTCGTGTGCCAGCCAAAGTTCATCGTGCCCAGACAGAGGTTGCTTACAAGAATCCCGTGCTTTCCTAATCTTTTGTGTTTTATTGCCATAATATGAATATTTGATTTTAAATTAATTAGAGGTGAAACATCTGAGATTGGTCATACAAAAATGCTTCATTGCCACAGGCAATGTTTCTAACATTGCTGAGTACCCTACGCATGTACTTTTTCCAAAAAACATGGGCAAAAAGCCAGTTTAGCGGATAAAACCATATTCCATTGGCATGAAGAGTGTAGGTGTAAATGATCTTAGTTCGTTCTTTTTCAATCGGTTGTGTTACCCATTCCCCGGTAAATTTGTGGAACCCCAGCATCCACGACTGAAAATCGTAAACCTCTATTTTCCAGTATTTATTTTCGATCCTTTCGATCACTTTGTCCATCGAAATGAAGCCACCCCTTTGGGTGATTGATGCAGCCGCATACACTTTTTTAGTTGACCCTGGTTTTCCCCAGTCCGCATCGTGGGTGGCATGAGTGATGCGTGGCATCAGTCCGTAACCGGTGTGCACCTTTGCCACATCACTGAGCATAGGCGCTTTAAATGCCCGCTCAATATTACAGCTAAATGCTTCTTCAACGCTTACTTTAAATGTCACAGTCCTGAATTCAACACCGTTATAAAGTACGGCAAAGGTAAACGGCAAATCAATGCCGTTCGTATGAAGTTAATTTGAAAGCGACAGAGGCCAATGTTTGGACTTATGACTTTCCGGCTTTTGGTTTATGCCCCAGATTCATCCAGCCGATAATCAAGCCTGCCGTCATGAACATAATCAGGCTGTAAATGGCCGGACTGATGGTCATTGTCGGGTTGTGAAGAAGGGTTGCGCAAATGGCAATAGCCAGTGTACCGTTTTGAATGCCCGACTCGATAGATATTGTAATGCGTTGTGCAACATTCAACCCAAATAAGCGCGGGCTGAAATAACCTACCAACAACATGCTCAGGTTGAGTGCCAGCGCCACAGGGCCGGCCTGCCTGAACGAACTGCCGAGAATTTCGCGGTCGTTGAGCACTGCCGCCAAAATGACCAGAATGAGCAGCACTCCCGACATGATTTTCACGGGCTTGTCCATTCGAGCCGCAAATCTGGGCGATTTATTCCTGATGACCATGCCAATCGCTACCGGAATGAGGGTGATGATGAGCACCGAAAGCATGGTCCTGAAAACGGGAAGCGGAACATATTCGCCATGCTGCATGAAGTATTGAAGGGAAAAATTGACGATGAGCGGTATTGTGAAAACCACAATAATGCTGCTGATAGCCGTCAGCGAAATGGACAGGGCCGTATCGCCTTTCGACAAATGAGTGATGAGGTTGGAGGTAGGACCTCCCGGACTGGCCGCAAGCACCATGATGCCGACTGCAAGTTCCGGCAGGCTCATGGGAAACAATAGTAGCAACAGAAATCCTACGATTGGTAATATAATAATCTGGTTTACAATACCTATGGCTACTGCTTTCGGATAAAGCAATACGCGTTTAAAATCGGCGGGGGTAAGTGCAAGTCCCATCCCCAGCATAATAATCCCCAGCGACAATGGCAGAAATATCTCGGTGAGAAAAGTAGATTCCATAAGCTAAATTTTTGGTTGTTGTGCAGTTTTGATTCATCCGGCGACCAAAATAGAAACAAAACGCATGCAAACAACAAACAGGCAGGATGCCGGACCAATGTCCGGCAACATGCTGATGCTTAGCGCGAAACACCTTTCGGGTAAGCGAAGGATATTCCTAAAACAAAGTGCAGTGCTTATGCTATTTTCACCGCAATCTTTTGTTTCACCGCCTCAGCCAGCGCATCGTAGCTCATCTTTTCAGGAAAAACAGGCTTAAGGAATTCGACCGTTATTTTTTTCCATGGTTTTGGAAAGAACCTGCCGCGTGGGAGCGCTTCAAAGGCGCCTTTTATGGAAACCGGTACAATAGGCACGTTCAGCTCGCTGCTGAGAATGGCAAAAGTTTTCTTGAAATCGCCCAATTTACCGTTGAAAGTTCGCGTTCCCTCGGGAAAGATAATGATGTTGCGGTTGCTGCGCAGCACCTCGGCCATCTTCTGGATCGACTCCTTCAAATTATTGTTCAGATCCATGATAATGATATTGTTTCGGTTGGCCACAAACTTAAGCCAGGGCTGACGGATGTGTTTTTCCTTTGCATAAAAATAGGTTTTTCGTGCCTGACTATAGCGTAGAAAAGCAGCAACGAACATGCCGTCGAAAAAGCTTTGGTGGTTTGGGGCTATAATGCAAGGGCCATCGGGAATGTTTTCGGTTCCCCTGGCGCTGAAACGGAAATAAATCCGGAAAAAAATCCTCGAAAACCAAAGGGCAATCTGGCCGGTAAACCAGGTCGAAGGGAGCTTCAAATGCACTTTTTCGTGCAAGATACTTTTCCAGTCGACCTTGATTTCTTCCATTCTGGTTTTGTTTTCGGCTACCCACTGCGAAAGTGCCAGCACAGTTCGGAATTCGGCAATTTCGTGAGGCTCAGGCGAAACACCGAAGGTTTGCTTCATATAGGTATGAAAACTCACCTTGTCGAGCGAATCGAGCCCGCAATCCATCTCAGGATGGTGGTTTGGCTTCACCTTTATGCCTTTTTCCTGCTCGATCCATGAGGCGAGCATTCCGTAAACGGGATCGTCTATCGTTGCTGAGGGCAGTTTAGGTTCTTCCCTGTGTTCCATAAGTTCGGACAGCCTGAACCGCTGCAGCTTGCCTAAGCGGGTGCGGGGCAGTTCGCTGGTGGTGATATGAATGCCCATGAGTTTCTTGTAGGCCGAAACGCGTTTGTTGTAGGGTTCGATAAGCTCGCTGATCAAGCGGCTTTTTAAAGCTTCATTTTCAGTGGGTTGATCGTCGGTTTCGGCCACCAGCATCACATGCAGCTGGTCGTTCATGGCAAACACGCCGCAATCCCTGATCAGCGGTGAGGCCAGCAGTTCTTCTTCAATCTCGGCCGGATTTACGTTTTTGCCGTTCGAGAGAATGATGATTTCTTTTTTCCGGCCAGTGATATAAAGGTAGCCGTCATCGTCGAGATATCCCAGATCGCCGGTGTAAAGCCAGCCATCTTTTAATACAGCAGCTGTTTCTTCAGGACGGTTGTAATAGCCTTTCATGATGTTATCACCTGCCGCAGTAATCTCACCGTCAACAATGCGGATATCGGTGCCCGGCATAGCTTCGCCGGGCGATCCAATGCGAACGCGTCCTGGTCTTGTGAAGGTGATCATGGGAGCAGCCTCAGTCATGCCGTATCCTTCGAGTACTTCAAACCCCAGGGTTTTAAAGTCGCTTCCAACCGCCGGATCGAGTGCAGCGCCGCCCGAAACGAGGTTTTCCACTGCTCCACCGAGTTTGCGGTGCACTGCCCCGAATACCTTGCGCGAAAAGGTTTTGGAATCCAGTCTTTTGGCGAGGGCGAAAAGGGTTCTGGCTACAAAACTCTTATTCACTTTATCCATAATGCCCTTGCGAATGGCAGCATAAAGCCTTGGCACGCCAATAATGATGGTGATTTTGTTGTTTTGAAGCGTGGCCATAATGTCTTCCGAAAGCATGCTCGGGCTGATGGCAATCGTTGCTCCCACATGCAGGGGGCAAATCATTGTTCCCACCAGAGGGAAAATGTGATGCAACGGCAGCAAAACCAATACCCTTGAATCAGCATGATAAATGGGAATGTGCTCCGATACTGCGCGAACATTTTGCAGCAGATTACGATAGCTTAGCACCACGCCTTTAGGGCTTCCGGTAGTGCCGGAAGTGTAAATAATTACTGCATCATTTTCTTCTTCTACTTCAGGCATTCCGACTATAATATCTGCTTGCGGAGCTTTATTTTCCAGCTCATCGAGTATGGCCAGCCTGATAATCAAACCGGTGGAAGCAAGAGCCTCCTCAACTATTTCTTTGGTCTTTTGGCTGCAAAAGATCAGCGCCGGACGGCTGTCGTTGATAATATAGGCCAGTTCGGGGGCAGTGGAGAGATAATCGACCGGGATGGCCACCGCCTTTTGCTTCCAGATTGCGTAAAATGCATATATGTAGGCTGGCCTGTTTTCGGAGAAGATGATGGCATTAAAACCCTCAGAAAGAGGGCATTCGGAAGAAAACTGATCCACCCGGCAGAGCAACTGCTCGTAGCTGATGGCCTCATTACCAAACTTAATGGCTGCTTTTGAGCCGTGGTTTATTAGCATAGTTATTGATAAATAATGGTGATAAAGCAGTTATGTCAGGCTATGATAGCAAAGTAGTAAAAATGAGTTTCGGGGGAATAATCAAAAATACTGGACTCTTTGGTGATGGCCTGCATATGCCCGGCAAAGGTAGGTTGTTTTAGTGAGTTTTGAGGCAAATGATAAAGCATTCGGGCTAATATCATAAATATCCGGTCAGATGCATCGTCTCGTCTGTTAAAGATGCCCAAATCAGGGAACAATGCATTGTGGTCGAGAATTAAAAAATGTTGACGGGATAGGAGTGCCAGATTGATGCAGATTACTGATGCTGCAAGTCGCTGAACCAATTAATACCTTAAGTCGATCACCACTATCTCGGGCACATTACCGATCCGTACCGGAGGCCCCCAGCTTCCAGCACCGCTGGAAACATAAGCATGCATTTCGCCAAATTTACCATAGCCCCAGCTCAGGGGAAACATGGCCGAAGTGATATAGTTGAGTGGCCACATCTGACCATGATGGGTGTGACCCGATAAGATCAGATTGACGCCATTTTCGCTGGCCTCGGCATAGGCTCTTGGTTGATGGTCGAGAACGATGGTAAAGGCGTCGTTTGGGATGCTCCGAACGATGTCGGTCAGCGGTTTGCGCTGGCCTCCGCCGAAGCGCATGCCCTCAATGTCGTTGCGGCCAACAATCCAAAGGCGGTCATTGACGGCTTTGGCACTGTCGCGAAGCATCACTATGCCGTGCGACTCCAGATAGGCCGTGGCTTCGTCGGCACCGCCAATGTATTCGTGGTTGCCGGTTGAGCCGATTACGCCCAATGGAGCTTTGATACTGCCAAGTATTTGCCCCAGATTCTGCCTGATAACCGGTGCCAGGTCTTCGTCGACGATATCGCCGGCCAGAAGAACCAGATCGGGTTGCTGCGCGTTGATGCGTGATACGATGCGGTTCACCCGTTTTGGTCCTACGATGGTTCCAAGATGAATATCGGTGGCCAGTGCAATACGGATGCTGTCGTAAGGTCTGTCTGGGGTCGCAGCGTTTATTTCGAGGGTTTTAACCCTTGGATAGATGGCGTTGATATGCCCTGCAAGTACCAGCAGAAAGGTAGCCGAGGCAATGCCGATGGTAAGGTAGTGGGGATGAGTTTGGATAAAGGTGTTTTTTGTCCATTCCAGCACCGGCACGGCCAGATTGCCCAGCCGCAGCAGGTCGATGATAAAGACGGCCAGAAACAGGTAAAGCATGGCGGCCAGCCAGAATGAACCAGCCCAGGTGAACAGGTCGCTCAGGTGCGAGAGGTAGATTTTTTCGAGCGTTCGTCCCAGAAAAAACGATGCGGCCAAAGTCCAGAAACCTATGGTGTAGAGCTGACGCAGCAGGCTTCCTTGCTCAAAAGTGCGGAGGCCTCGGATGAAAATGTAATAATTGACCAGCAAATGCACTGTGAGCACAATGCTGAAAAAGATGATAAACTGGATAACCCGCATGCGGAATTTTTTACGATTGAGACTACATCAACGATAGCCATTAAACACTTAACGGTCAGTATTGTTCCCTGAATGTTGATTCAAAATTTGAAGATTCTAGGTTCAAAGATTCCAGATTCAAAGAATGATCTGGGAATCTACCTGGTATTCAATTTACTATAGAGAAACTGCTGAATTGTGGTCAATCAATTTAACTGCTTCAATGTGCTGGGAGCATCGCTTTTCTCACTGATCATTTGCCATTGTTCGCCGTCCCATGCTCGCCTTCCACTGTTCACCGTCCACTGCTCTCTGTTCTCCATGCAATTCTTTAGAACCATTCTAACATAAAGCCCCCCTGACCGTAAAAACTTGCAAGACTGTCTTTTTTGTCTATTTTTGCCTCTTTTCGGGCCAAAATCGTTAGTAAAATCGTGAAATTCAGTAATAAATAACCTAAAAACCACACAAAACTATGTTTAAAGGACATCCAAAAGGATTGTTACCGGCGGCCCTGGCCAACATGGGCGAACGCTTTGGTTTCTACACCATGATGGCTATCCTGACCTTGTTCCTGATGTCGAAATTCAACATCAGCGGAACCGAGGCCGGGACGCTCTACTCCATCTTCTATGGCGCCATCTATATTTTGGCACTCGTGGGCGGTATCATAGCCGACAGATTGCGCAATTACAAGGGAACGATCATCGCTGGCCTGCTCACCATGTCGGCGGGTTACCTGTTTTTGGCTACACCTGCACTGATCACATCTCAGTATGTTGCCCTTGCCGCTTTGCTTGTTATTGCGTTTGGTAATGGTTTGTTCAAAGGCAATTTGCAGGCCGTGGTTGGACAGATGTACGACAATGACCAATACCGCAATAAACGCGACTCCGGTTTCCAGATTTTTTACATGTTCATCAATATCGGTGCAATGTTTGCGCCCTTTATGGCCACATGGGTAAGGAACACCTTTGTCAAGATGCAGGGCTTCAGCTACAATGCTGAGTTGCCAGGCCTTTGCCACCAATACCTTGATGGAAAAATGGCCGAAGAAGTAGTTAGCGGCCGTTTCAGCGAAATCGCAACTTCTGTATCAGGTGGCGTTATGCCCGCCGACCTTTCAAGCTTTGCGGTGAGCTATCTTGATGCCTTCAATACAGGCTTTCACTATGCGTTTCTTACTGCAGTAGGCGCCATGCTTATTTCGCTGGCCATCTTCCTTTCTACCAAGAAATCACTGCCCACACCTGCCGGAAAATCAAAGCCTGGCAGTGTTTCGAAAGAGGAAATCAGGCAGGACGCAAAAGAAATCAAACAGCGCATTTACGCCCTCTTCGCCGTTTTTGGTGTTGTTATCTTTTTCTGGTTCTCATTCCATCAGAATGGCTTGACGCTCACCATGTTTGCCAAGGACTACACCCTGCTCGGAGGATTGTTCCCTTCGGTAGAAATCTTCCAGTCGGTTAATCCCATCCTGGTTGTTGCCCTTACACCCATCATCATCCTTTTCTTCAACTTCCTTTCCAGAAAAGGTATTGAGCCTTCAACGCCCAAAAAGATCGCCATTGGTATGGGTATTGCCGCTTTGGCATTCGTGGTCATGGCCATCGGATCGCTGGGATTGCCCCTGTATAAAGACGTTGTTGCTCAGGGTGGTCTGCCGGATGCCATGCGCGTTACGCCCTGGTTGTTGTTTACGGTTTATTTCATCCTCACCGTTGCCGAGTTGTTTATCTCACCCCTGGGACTTTCGTTTGTGTCCAAGGTCGCCCCGGCCCATATGCAGGGTTTGATGCAGGGCGGCTGGCTCACGGCCACTGCTGTGGGTAACTTCTCCCTCTTCCTTGGTGCAATGATGTACGAAAGCATCTCGATTTCAGTTACATGGACAGTATTCGTAGTAGTATGTCTCATTTCGATGATTGCCATGCTGGCTATGGTAAAATGGCTTGAAAGGGTAGCTAAATAATCAGCGCCAAGACATATCCAAAGCCCGTTGCCCGCCGCAGCGGGCTTTGTTTTTTGTAAGAGATTTGCATGCCCATTGTTTAGCAACTTGGAAATAAACACGAGAAAAGAACCATTCCCCTGGGGCGACCACCGGCGTTTTCACAGCTATGGTCAGTGGTTTAAGAAAACGTTTGGCGGACGTCTGCAAAAGATCAGCGTGGAGGCGGGTTTTAGCTGTCCGAACCGCGACGGCAGCAAGGGCAGGGGAGGCTGTACTTTTTGCAATAACGAAGCTTTTCATCCCTCTTATTGCAGCAGTGTAAAGACAATCCGACAGCAGATTGCCGAGGGGATCGAGTTTCATAGGAAACGCTACCGTAGAGCCAAAGGTTATCTGGTTTATTTTCAATCGTATAGCAACACCTACAAACCGGTTGACGAACTCGAGCGGCTCTACAGAGAAGCTCTTTCGGTCGAAGGCGTAAAAGGGATTGTCATCGGCACACGTCCCGATACGATTAATGAGGATATTCTTGCTCTCCTGGCGGATCTGCAGCAAAAGCATTTCGTGATGATCGAGTATGGGGTGGAAAGCATTTACGACCAAACCCTGCAGCGGGTGAACCGCGGACATACCTATGCCGAGGCTGTGGCTGCCATCGAAGCTACTGCGCGGGCCGGACTGCCCTGCGGAGCGCATTTTATACTCGGCCTGCCAGGCGAAAGCATGGAAATGCTCAGGCAGTACCCTGATCACATTGCCAAATTGCCTCTCACCACGGTCAAATTTCATCAGCTTCAGCTGTTCAGGAACACAGTCATGGCCCGGGAATTTCAACAAAGGCCCGAAGATTTTCATTTGTTCAGCCTCGGTGAATATGTTGATTTGCTGGTATTTATAATCGAACGCCTGCCAGGATCATTAGTTATCGAACGTATGGCCGGCGAAGTGCCGCCCAGGTTTTTGGTTAGTCCGCTATGGAGTATGCTTCGCTACGATGAAGTGATGCGCCTTATTGAACTTGAACTGGAAAAACGCGATACCTGGCAGGGAAAATTTGCCGGGGGTTTTTAAAACGCATCCAGATGCCGCTGTTTCGGGCTGGTTTACCTCAAATAATTGTTTTTGGGCCAGGGTGGCGTTTAACTTTGCGCTGATGAACGGTCAAACCAAAATTTCGCTGAAAACGATAGCGCTCCATACGCTTGGTATAGTGGCCTTTTTAATGATCCCACTGGTGATGATGCGCGGGCGCCCCGGCGATTCGTTTTTAGAAAACCCAATCGCGCAAAAAGAGCTGCTGGTTTTCCTGTTTTTGCTGATATTCTTCTACCTGAACTATTATTGGTGGATACCCGCCTACTATCTTCAACAGCGATGGCTTACCTACATTACGCTGCTCATTATCAGTTATCCGGTAATATCGCTGCTGCCTTCCGTCCTGCTTTTTGGGGGTTTCTCGCCTCCTGTACCTCGAAGGCCTCATGACAATGAACACGTGCTGGTGTTTGAGCTGTCGATACATTTCTTTCATTTTCTGGTGGTTACGCTTATGTCATTGTCTATAAAGATTAACGAACAGCTCAAGTTTGTCAGAGAGCAACAGATCCGGGCCGAACTCGATTACCTGCGTTCGCAAATCAATCCGCATTTTCTGTTCAATACCCTCAACTCCATATACGCCTTGTCGTTAAAAGGCGACAGCCGAACGCCGGAGGCAATTGTTAAGCTTTCGGGCATGATGCGCTATGTGTACACGGAAACCGAAAACGAAAGGGTGTCGCTCGAGCAGGAGATCAATCATATCGACGACTACATCAGTCTTCAGAGCCTACGACTGGGCGATACGGTTGATTTACAGTACCATAAATCAGGTGATTTCTCAGAATTCCAGATCGCCCCCCTGCTGTTGATACCATTTATTGAAAATGCTTTCAAACATGGTATTTTGCCCGGTGTCAAATCGCGCATTGAGGTTGAGATCAAGGTAGAACAGGGCTGGCTTACATTGGTTACATCAAATTATTTCAGAGCGCGCCCGCTCCCCGATGAACAAACGGGCATAGGCCTAGCGAATACGCTCACCAGACTCGAATTGCTATATCCGGGTCAGTATCAACTGGATCAGAATAAGCAGGGCGATAACTTCATTATCAGATTAAAAATAAGCCTGTCATGATGCGTGCCATTGCCATTGACGATGAACCTCCTGCATTGGAAATCATCAGCCATTTTTGTAAGAAATCGGAATTGGTGCATTTCGAAAAAGGGTTCACCGATCCGGAGGAGGGTTTGCGGTACATGAAGAAATTTCCTGTCGATCTGCTTTTCCTCGACATCAATATGCCTGGCACCAACGGCATTGAAATCCTCAAACGGATCGAAAACAGACCATTGGTAATTTTTATCACGGCATACGGTCAGTATGCTGTGGAGAGCTACAGTCTCGATGCCGTGGATTACCTGCTTAAACCTTTTTCGGAAGAACGTTTTATGAAGGCAGTCGGCAAAGCGCGCGATTATATGCAACTTGGCATCAATAGCCTTGCCCAGCACGGATTCTTTTTTGTGCGGGCCGATTACAGTCTCATTAAAATTAATATTCACGAAATCAGGTATATCGAAGGCCTGGATGATTATCTCAAGATTCATCTTGAGAATAATCAGATGGTTGTTACGCGAATGACGCTCAAGAACATACTCGAAAAATTGCCGGCTAACGCTTTTGTCAGGGTTCACCGCTCGTTCATTGTGCCGTTGGGTAAAATTACCAGTGTTAAGAATAAAATGATTCGCCTGGGAGAAACAGAGATTCCCCTGGGAAATACCTATGAAGAGGATTTTTTTAAGGCGATAGGAACACTAAATAACGGAAGTACCATCGCTTAAACAGAGGTCTCGTTTACCTACGATTTCAAAGCGTTCGTCTCAAATTGCTTTACAATTAATTAACATTGAGCCATTTTTGTGGTGTTATAATTTCTCAATATGCGTAAACTCAGAATCCTTTTTTTACTGTTGTTTTTCAGCACTGCTTTAATGGCGCAGTGGGGCGATTATACCCTTTACAGCCTGCAAAACAGCACTGTGGCTTATCTGATAAAGCACGATTATTCCGTATATAAATCTTGGACTTTTCCGTCCACCGCCAAAACAGGCTACTCGACTTATCTTTTGCCCGGTGGCGAATTGCTTCGAACGGTAGTTTATACCCCCAATTCCTTCTCGGGCGGCGGGCAAACCGGACGCCTGCAGAAATACGACTGGAATGGCAACCTGCTTTGGGACTTTGTTTATTGCACATCAAGTTATGCCATGCACCACGATATCTGCCCCATGCCCAACGGCAATGTATTGCTTATAGCCTATGAGCTGAAAACACCGGCTCAGGTAACACAGGCAGGCGGGGCAAGCTCCATAACTGTCTGGTCGGAAAAAATTGTCGAAGTAAAGCAAACCGGCCCCACAACCGGAGAGATTGTTTGGGAATGGAAACTCTGGGACCATCTTGTGCAAAGCTTCGACCCTACTAAGGATAACTACGTGAGCTCCATTGCCGCTTATCCCCACCGGCTGAACATCAACTACAAACTCACCAAAGACTGGATTCACATGAACGGGGTGGACTACAATCCTATCCTCGATCAGATCACCTTCAGCTCGCACAATCTCAACGAAATCTATATCATCGACCACAGCACCACCACCGCCGAGGCTGCAGGCAGCACTGGTGGAAATGCCGGAAAAGGCGGCGATTTTTTGTACCGTTGGGGAAATCCGGCGGCTTATCAGAGGGCAGGCAGTCAGATACTTAACGTGGTTCACGACTCTCACTGGATTCCCGAAGGCGTTCCAAACGCTGGCCGAATGGTAGCATTCAACAACAAGGGTTACAGCAGCACACGCTCCTCAGTGGATCAGATTATTCCACCGCTCTCGGGCTATAACTATACGATAGAAGGTAATGCCGCCTGGTCGCCGCTTACCTATAACGATCGGCATGCCTGTAATGGCTACTCCAGCAATATGAGCAGCTCACAACAGTTGCCCAACGGCAATACTTTTGTTTGTATGGCCACGACCGGACTGCTATACGAATTCAATTCGGCCGGCACTACCATCTGGCAACGCCAGCTCAGCGGCACGGTGGCCAAGGCATGGCGCTACAACCAATGTTATCTGGACAATCCGCTTCCGGCAGAACCCGAAATAACCCTGCAAGACGGCATTTTAATAGCTTCGCCAGCCGAAACATGGCAGTGGTACCACAATGGTGCTTTGATTGAAGGTGCTACAAATCAAACATTTACACCTCAGCTGCCGGGCAACTACCTGGTGCGCATCACCCAATCGGGCAATTGCCACTATCGTTACTCCGCAAGTTTTAAATTTGATAATGCCACCTCTGTAGGCGGTATTCAGGCCTCTGAAATTCAATTGTTTCCAAATCCGGCATCCGATCGCGTCAGCATACAAACCGGCAGTCAAAAATTCCTCTCGGCCGAAGCTTATTCATCCGATGGACGCCTGCTCCGTCGGTTCGACAGTCAGCAGCTCAACCTTAATGGTCTGAGCAAAGGTGTGATTTTAGTAAGGGTTTTGACTGATAGAGGATTGAGTATCCACAAACTGATAATTCAATAATCGAAAGATGAAAAGGATAGTATTTCTTTTAGGCTTTGCGATCCTGACCCTCGGGCTTCAAGCCAGGGTAGTGAAATTTTCAGTCGACATGGCCGGGCAGGAAATAAGTCCAAACGGTGTGCATGTTACCGGTGATTTTCAGGAACTTGCCGGCTTTCCGGGTGGCGATTGGTCGCCCAACTCCACTCCGCTTGCCCGCGAGGGGCAAACCACCATTTACAGTACCCTTGTAAGTATTCCGGCTTTCCGCTACTATGAGTACCGTTTTGTAAACGGCGACCAGTTTTACGAAACGGAGTTTGTGCCGGTCGAATCGCGCATTGGTTACGATTTCAACGACAACCGCTGGATTTATGTTGATTCGCTGGCCAACGATACCCTCGATGTAGGAGCAATTCTCTTCGGTGGCAATGCTCCGGCAGGTAAATTTCTACTGCGATTCAACCTCAATGCACAGTTATTGGCCAACGTCCACCCGGCAGGCATTCGTGTGGCGGGTAGTTTCAACAGCTGGAACACGGCACAGACGCGACTGGTGAGTTTCGACGGACAGCACTGGGAAGGGATTGTCTATTTGCCCGCAGGAAATTATGCATATCGCTATGTGAACGGCAATACTTCTTCGGGGCTGGAAATTGTGCCGGCTGCCTGCTCTGCAGAAGGAAACCGTGAAATAGCTCTTTCTGATCACTTTGTGCTTGAGTCTGTTTGTTTTGGCGCTTGTGTAGATTGCGATGCGGTAGGCATAGGCCAAAACGACGCGCCTGTATGGTTCAGTGTGAAACAGGACAAGGGATTGCTCGACATCCGATTCGGGATCGAACGGTCTTTTCGTATCGCTGTTTTTGATGTCGGAGGTCGTTTGCTCTACAGTAGTCAGGGGAATGGAATTCATTGCCTTATACCTTTATCACATCATAAAGGACCGGTGCTGATCAGCATCAGCAGCGGAAGGTATTTTGCCACAACAAAACTTATTGTTCAGTGAAAAGATTGGCGGTATTGTTGGGGCTGTTTTGCATTGCCTCATTTTCGAAGGGACAGCAAACCTTTTACGACCCTGAGGACATTCAGCTTATCGAAATTTTCTTTGCCCAACCCAACTGGGATTATATGCTCGACACCGCCAAAATGGGTGCCGATAGCTACATCATCGCTCAAAAAGTGCGCATTAATGGAACGGAATTCCCCAATCCCGGGGTCAAGTACAAAGGAAACAGCTCCTACGATTCCACCTACCGCAAAAACCCTCTGCACATCGAGCTCGATCATGTGCAAAACCAATCCTATCAGGGCATCAAGGACATTAAACTCTCCAATTGCTATGCAGATCCTTCCATGATACGTGAGGCGCTTGCCTATCAGATACTTAATAACTACATGATCAGCCCGAGGGCCAATTTCGCAAAAGTGTATATCAACGGTAGGTACATGGGGGTTTATACGAATACCGAAAGCATTGGCAAATCGTTCTGCAACAACAATTTCGGTATTTCAAACCAGACCTTCTTCAAGTGCAATCCCATCAATCTGCCATCTCCGCTCACAAAAAGCAATCTGCGATACCTTTCGGCCGATAGTACAGCCTATTTTCCAATGTACGAATTGAAGTCGGACAAGGGCTGGAACGAACTCGTCTCGCTGTGTAATGTGCTCACTAATCAACCTTCGCAGGTCGCTGAACTGATGGATATGGATCGTGCAGCCTGGATGCTGGCGTTCAACAACGTATTGGTTAATCTGGACAGTTACTCGGGAGTATTTGCTCAAAATCACTACATATACAAGGATGCTTCGGGGAGGTTTAGTCCGATCGTCTGGGATCTCAATATGGCTTTTGGGGGCTTCCCCTTTGCAGGCAGCGGCGCCAGCAGTATGGGGGCTTTGAGCGTTAGTCAGATGCAACAGATGCCGCCAACACTACATGCCACCGACACCTACTGGCCGCTGATCCGCACGATGATGAACAACGACTCGCTCCGTCGCATCTATTATGCGCATATGCGCACCATAGTAAAGGATTTCTTTCTCAACAGCGCCTACCTGACCTTGGCTCAGGACTGGCAAAACACGGTCGCAGAAGCCGCTTTGGCCGACACCAATAAATTCTTTACCAACGAACAGTTTCTCAATGGATTAACACAGGATTACCCTATTGCCAATTATACAGTTCCGGGCCTTGCCAACCTGATGCAGGCCAGGGTTAATTATCTGAATGCACATACCGAGTTTGCATTGCAGGCACCGCTAATCACCTCTGTTGGCCCGGCCAATCCAAATCCTCAGCTTTACCAGCAAATTACCTTCAGGGCAACAGTCAGCGGCGCAAGCAAGGTCTTTCTTGCCTATCGCAGACAAAGTTTTGGTCAGTTTCAGGCGCTCGAGCTTTTCGACGACGGCCTGCACGACGACGGCGCAGCCGGCGATGGCGTTTATGCCAATCAGCTTCAGCTTACCACTTCAGTTACATGGTATTACTTTCACGCAAACAACGCCCTTGCAACAGCACTTTATCCCGAACGCGCGCAACATGTGCTGCTGAGCGTAACGGCTTCCAGTCCGCCAGTTATGCCGGGACAGCTGGCTATCAATGAGTTTCTGGCCAAAAATGATAATGGCGTTACCAACGAATACGGGGAAAAAGCCGACTGGATCGAGCTGATCAACAACACCTCCGAAACGCTTGTGCTGTCGGGCCTCTTTATGACCGATAACCCCAACAACCTGCAGAAATGGGCTTTTCCGGCCAATGCCACCATTCCCGGCGGAGGGCTTTTGATCGTCTGGGCCGACGAACGACCCGACACTCCGGGAAATATCCACTGCAACTTTAAACTTTCTGCCGACGGAGAACACATTTACATCAGCCGCCAGGACGGGACTTTGATCGATTATATCTCTTTCGGCCCGCAGGCAGGCGATGTTTCCACCGGACGCTGCCCCGACGGGACAGGTACTTACATCACTTTCAACCCACCAAGCTTCAATACGCGAAATTGTCCGGTAGGTTTGGACGAAAAAACTGAGATAGACGATTACAACCCGTTTAGTCTTTACCCAAACCCGACCTCCGGAGTAGTTACCCTAACGAATGCTTCCGGCCAATACACCCAGGCTTTACTCAGCGATAATACGGGGCGCACACTTGCAAGCTTTCATTTTATAAGCTCTAAAGTGTTGAATGTCAGTTTTCTTAAGCCGGGGGTATATGTGTTGCGATTGAGAGATACTTCAGGTTGCGCAAGGGCTGTCAAATTGGTAATCCAGCGATAGCTATCACTATTCCCGATCGCTGAGGGCAGGCTTTTCTTACTTTTGCCTGCATGGAAACCGACCGCATCCGCTGGAACGAAAAGCACGCCGCCAAAACGGGCTCCGGCGATCCCGACCTTTTCTTTCTTAAACACTCCGACAGCTTACTTCCCGGCCAAACCCTCGATCTGGCCTGCGGAAGGGGACGTCATGCCCTTTACCTTGCCACGCTGGGGCATGGTATTACAGCCGTTGACATCTCGGATGTGGCACTTGATTACCTCCAAAACAGGGCCGCCGATAACGGTATTGAACTTAAAATCGTGCAGGCCGACCTCGACCAGCCCGAAAATCTGTTCGCCGAGCAAAGTTTCGACAACATCGTCTGCATAAATTTTCGGCCACCCGACAGGCTTCTGGCCATTTTGCCACGCTGGCTGAGGCCGGGCGGAAAATTTTTGTGGTGCTCGTTCAACGAAATACAGGCCGCCATCAAAGGTTTCCCGGTGACACTTGCCCTGCACAAGGAAGCTTTTCTTCACATTTCCGGTCTGGAATGCCTCGTTTACGAACGTTTCGAAGACCACACCGGCCATCGCGACGGCTACCTGTTTGTGAAAAAATGAGCCGATGGAAAGAAAAGCGCTTCTGATAAAGGTTCGTGGTCTGGTGCAAGGGGTTGGCTTCAGGCCGTTCGTCTATCGCATTGCACACCGGCACGGAATAAAGGGCTGGGTGGAAAACAACAACGAAGGCGTGACCATCCATGCCGAGGGAACGCCGCAAATGCTTGATTCTTTCGTGCAATCGCTAGGAAACGAAGCGCCAACAGCCTCATCCGTTTCGGAAATTGAAGCCAGAGCTACTGATGCTGAAGGACTTGAGGAATTCAGCATTCGCAGGAGTGCCAACCTGTCCGACGAAATCACCCAGGTAAGCCCCGACATTGCCGTGTGCGAGGATTGCCTGCGCGATATGCAGGAGCAAGCCCACCGCCGCGACTACCTTTTTACCAACTGCACCCACTGCGGCCCGCGTTTCACCATCATCCGCAGCCTGCCCTACGACCGCCATCAAACCACCATGGCACCTTTTGTCATGTGTGAGCAATGCCGCAGCGAATACGCCAACATACTCGACCGCCGCTTTCATGCCCAGCCCGTAGCCTGCCTGCATTGCGGCCCGCATTATTTTCTGCTTCACCCCAAACAGGAGTGGGACATCCAAAATTTTCCGCATTTTGCAGCTGAGCAGATCGACGGCGGTAAGATTGTGGCTGTCAAGGGCCTGGGTGGTTACCACCTGCTTTGCGATGCACACAACACAGCGGCAGTTTTGGAATTGCGCCGCCGAAAGCAGCGCGAGGCCAAGCCCATGGCAGTGATGATGCGTGATGTGGATACTGCACGTAAATACTTCGTCATCAATGACGAAGAAGAGAAATTACTCCTTTCGTGGCAGCGGCCTATCGTGCTGGTACAAAACATGACTGGCCTTGAAGAACCTGTTTCCAACGGCCTCCACACCACAGGACTTGTTTTGCCTTACATGCCATTTCACCATTATCTATTCAAGTTTCTCAAAACAGATGCAGTGGTGTTCACCAGTGCCAATGTTTCGGACGAGCCGGTGGTGATGGATGAAGCGGCTGCCCTGGATCAGCTTGCTGGGATTGCTGATTTTATCATCACATACAACCGCGAAATTCACAACCGGGCCGACGATTCGGTGGCCATGGTTGCCCATAAGATACCGATGCTTATCCGGCGATCGAGGGGCTATGCACCGGGGCCGGTCGAACTCAGCTTCGATGTGGAAGGCATCCTGGCCACCGGAGCTGAGCTCAACAACACATTTGCCATCGGAAAAGGCCGGCAAGCTATTATGAGTCAGCACATAGGCGACCTGAAAAATGCCCCTACGCTTGGTTTTTTCGAACAATCGCTCGGGCGATTTCAGCGGCTGTTCAGGTTCAGGCCACAGCTCATAGCCTGCGACCTGCATCCCGACTACCTTTCCACTCAGTTTGCCCGGGAATCGGGTCTTCCGCTGGTCGAAGTGCAGCATCATCACGCCCACATGGCCTCATGCATGGCCGAGCATGGCCTCAGCGGGCCGGTCATCGGCATCATTTTCGACGGAACAGGCCTGGGCACCGATGGTACCATCTGGGGAGGTGAATGTCTGTTAGGCGACTATGCCGGATTTCAGCGGCTTTCGCACCTCGATCCCGTGCCCTTGCCCGGAGGTGATGCCGTAACGCACCAGCCATGGCGAACCGCTTTTGCCTATATCTGGAAATATTTCGGTGAGGAAAGGGCTCTGGCTGCCGCGGAATCTTTTGGCTGGTGTGAGGCCCCGACCGCTCAAAACCTCGTACGCATGCTTGGCCGAAACCTCAATTGTCCACTCAGTTCAGGCGCAGGACGATTGTTCGATGCTGTGGCGGCGCTCACAGGTCTTTGCAGCACATCCGGTTTTCATGCCGAAGCCCCTATGCGGCTAGAGGCTGCGGTCAGCCCCGACCATGCCGGACACTATGACTTCTGTTTTCAGAACAGCTTAGTTTCGCTCAAGCCCATGTTCGACGGGCTTTTAGCTGATCTGGAGGATAGTTTGTCAAACGGTGTGATTGCTGCACGCTTTCACAATACAGTGGTCCGTATCATCGGAGCCATGGCGCTGAACGCAGCACAGGTGTCAGGAATAAAGAAAGTTGTGCTTTCGGGAGGTTCGTTTCAAAACCGCATTCTTGTAGGGCGTTCGGTCGATGTGCTGCAAAGGGATGGTTTTGAAGTGTATATCCAGCACAAGGTGCCCTGTAACGATGGTGGTATTGCTCTTGGTCAGCTTGCCGTGGCAGCCGCACAAAGCCGTAGACCCTGAAACGCCCTATTTTGTAATTTTGCTGAAAACACTGCTCATGTGCCTCAGCATACCCGCACGCATCGAAAGCATTGAGGGCGATACTGCTGTTTGCAGCGTTGGCGGAGCCACCTATCAGGCCAGCCTCCAACTGCTCGAAAGCGAAACCCTGGCCCCGGGCGATTACGTGCTCATTCACACCGGATTTGCCATCCAGAAAATCAGCGAGGAGGAAGCTGCCGAAACCCTTCGCATATTCGACGATTTCGACGAGCTTAACCGGCAACTCGACGACGAGGAACGAAAAACAGGCCAACGCATCGTCTGACCATGAAATACATTGACGAATACCGTCGCCGGGAGCTGGTGACGGCCCTGGCCGAACAAATCAGGCAAGAATCCCGCAAGCCCCTGCGCATCATGGAAGTATGCGGCGGACACACGATGGCACTGCGTCGGTTTGGGCTGCACAGCCTTCTGCCCGAAAACATTGAGTTGATCTCCGGACCGGGTTGTCCGGTATGCGTAACCAGCCGCAGTTTTATCGATCACGCCATTGCGCTTGCACGGCTGCCCAAGGTTGTCATCACTACCTATGGCGACCTGATTAAGGTGCCGGGATCAACATCCACGCTCGAGATCGAAAAGGCCCGCGGAGCGAAGATCCAGATTGTATATTCCATATTAGATGCATTGACTTTGGCGCAAAAGAACCCTGAGAAACAAGTGGTTTTTCTTGGCATTGGCTTCGAAACCACCGCTCCGGCATCTGCAGCTGGCATCCTTAA
Organism: Bacteroidia bacterium; assembly: GCA_021287165.1. GTDB lineage: Bacteria > Bacteroidota > Bacteroidia > Bacteroidales > F082 > JALNZU01. The sequence goes on from JAJTAY010000011.1 coordinate 59,710, forward strand.
AGCCCAGATGGCCGGGCTGTTCAACTTCTCGGTGCTTAGCGCACACAAGATCATGCCACCCGCTATGGCCGCCCTTATCGATCAGGGGGTCAACCTGCACGGCTATATTGGTCCCGGTCATGTTAGTACAATAACAGGATCTAAGATCTACGATTTCATCCCGCGCGATTATGGCCTTGGTGTAGTGATCAGCGGCTTCGAACCTGCCGACCTGTTGCAGGCTATTCACATGCTTGTGCGTCAGCGCGAGGCCAACCGGCCGGCGGTCGAAATCCAGTATAGCCGGGCGGTAAGCCGGGAAGGTAACCTCAAGGCGCAGCAAATGCTCGATGAGGTGTTTGAGTTGCGCAGCGATTGGTGGCGCGGGCTGGGTACAATTCCATTGAGTGGTATGGGTATAAAACCTGCCTACGCTGAATTCGATGCGGAAAAGAAATTTTCGGTAACCATTGAGCCCACGCGCGAAGACAAAGGTTGCATCTGCGGCGAAGTGCTCAAAGGCCTGAAAAAACCTACGGATTGCAAACTGTTCGGTAAGGCCTGCACCCCCTCCGACCCGGTGGGAGCCTGCATGGTGAGCAGCGAGGGTACATGTGCTGCCTATTATAAATATCTGGAAGTGAGTTAATTACCTCTGAATTTAAATGAAACATACCCATATCCTCCTTGGCCATGGTAGTGGCGGACGCCTTAGCCACGAATTGATCACTAAGGTTTTCCTGAAGCATTTTGGTAAGCCTGCAGGAGGTTTTCTTTCCGATGCCGCTGTGCTGAATGAAAATCATGGCCAACTTGCTTTCACTACCGACGGCTTTGTAGTTGATCCGCTTTTTTTTCCCGGAGGCGATATTGGCAAACTGGCCGTGGCAGGAACGGTGAATGATCTGGCCGTTTGCGGAGCCGAACCCTTGGCGCTGAGTGCAGCATTCATCATTGAGGAAGGACTACCCCTGGAAGTTCTCGAAAAGGTAGTGCTAAGCATGGCCAATGAAGCTGCCAAAGCGGGAGTTCGCATTGTGGCCGGGGATACAAAGGTGGTTGAGCGGGGCAAGGCCGATAAACTTTTTATCACCACCAGCGGAGTGGGCCGCATAATGTCGGGGGCCGAAAATATTGCATCTGCACAGGATGTTCAGCCCGGCGACCTCATCCTGATCAACGGCAGCATAGGCGATCATGGCATGGCCGTTATGACTGCCCGCAGCCAACTGAATATCGGAAGCGTGGTGCAATCGGACTGCGCTTGTCTTCATGAGCTTTGTCGTGAGGCAATAGGATCAGGTGGCATTCATTTCATGCGCGATGCTACCCGTGGCGGACTGGCCGCCGTGCTGGCCGAGCTCTGCGAAAACCGCCCCTTCGGCATAGACCTTTATGAAGAAAAGATTCCTGTGTCGGAGGGTGTTCGTGGCATGTGCGAACTCCTAGGATTCGACCCCCTGCATGTGGCTAACGAAGGTAAAGTGGTAATTGTAGTTGCACCGGAAAAAGCTCAAGCCTTGCTCGAAAACTTGCAATTTCATCCCCTGGCATCAGGCGCTTCCATCATAGGCAAAATTACAGAGGACCATGACGGAAAGATCTGGCTGCACACACAGGTGGGCGGGAAAAGATTGGTTGACCTTCCTGCCGGTGAGCAATTACCAAGGATTTGCTGAGCGGGAAAGAAAAAATTGATCTGTTAAAAAAACTCCTTCATACTTTTTCAAGACGTATTATCTTGCAGCATTAAACCATCCAGATACTTATGCGCAGTGCTTTTCTTATTTTATTCATGATTTTGGCAATCAGCACCAGATCTCAGGTGAACGAAAAATGGTATTTAACTACCGCAGGCGAAATAATTTTTTCGCATGCTAAAGTGGATTTTTTTGGAAATGAAGACGGTAGTGTGCTGCGGTTTTCACCATTCTTCAACAGCCAGAACCACCTGAACAAGGACCTGAACCAAAATCTGGGGTTTTTTACCGGACTCAATGTGCGAAACGTGGGCTTCATTTACAAATATCCGTCTCAGTCCTATAAAACAAAATTCAGATCATACAACCTTGGGGTTCCGTTGGGTCTTAAATTCGGCAATATTGAACGAACTTTCATGTATGCGGGCTATGAAATTGAAATCCCGTTCCATTACAAGGAAAAATTTTTCGATGAAGGCAAAAAGACAGGAAAATACCGGGCGTGGTTCAGTAAGAAACAGCCTGCTTATTACAATAGCCTAATGGTTGGTATTCAGTTTTCCGGTGGTACTAATCTGAAATTCAAGTATTATCTGACCAACTTCTTCAACAAGGACTATACCGTGGATAGTCCTGCCGGTCAAGTCAAACCGTTTCAGGATTTTGACGTCAATATTTTCTACATATCCCTGAGTACCGATATGTTCAAGGCTGCTGAGAAGACGAAAAAGATCGTAAAAGAACACGATCTGGTGATGTTTTAATCCTGCAGCTCCTGGCTGATTTCGCGGATTTGTGCCGCCAGTGAACCTGCATCCACCGATTCGCCCTTTACGATGATTTTTGCCTGGCCGTAATAAATGTTGCGCTGGCGAAGATGCTCGCGGACAAATTCAAGCAGCTCATCTCCGGTTTTTGATTCTACCAGCGGACGCTTTTTCCTGGCATGTGTCAGGCGGTGGACAATACTTACGGGGTCCATTTGCAGATAAACAGTAATCCCATGGCGGTTCATCCAGTCCATATTGTCATAAAAACAGGCTGTTCCGCCTCCGGTACTGAAAATAATATTTTCAATGCCAGATGTTTCCTTCAGAAGTTGACTTTCCAGACGACGGAAAAGCGCTTCATCATATTTGCGGAAGAAGTCGGGAATGCTGATTTTGTAACGAACCTCAAACATTTCGTCCAGGTCGGCACTTTCCATGCCGAGCAGCGCGGCAAGCCTGCGCGACAGGGTGGTTTTCCCTGCTCCCATATAGCCCACAAGGTAAACCCTCATCGCCAGCTTGGCTGTTTTTAGCCTTTTCTTTTTAATGCACGCAAGGAGGCTTCGACAATGTCCGGAACATCGAGTCCGTATTCTTTGAGCAATTCCTCCGGCGTGCCGCTCTGTCCAAAACGGTCGTTCACAGCTACCATTTCCATGGGGGCAGGGTAGTGCAGGGCCAGCAATGCTGCAATGCTCTCGCCAAGGCCACCGGCCCGCTGATGTTCCTCAGCTGTTACCAAACAGCCTGTTTTGCGCACTGAGGCCAACACGGCCTCGGCATCTAAAGGCTTGATGGTGTGGATATTGATCACCTCGGCCGAAATGCCTTTGCTTTCGAGCTGTTGGGCAGCCTGCAGGGCGTTCCAAACCAAATGACCGGTGGCAACGATGGTCAGGTGTTTTCCCACCGTCAGCACATCGGCTTTTCCAATTACAAATTGCTGGTCGGCAGGAGTAAATACCGGCCATTTTGGTCGTCCGAAACGAAGATAAACCGGCCCATCCCACTCGGCAATGGCGAGGGTGGCGGCTTTTGTCTGGTTGTAGTCGGCCGGCACAATTACCGTCATGCCAGGCAAAATTTTCATCAGGCCAATGTCTTCCAGAATCTGGTGGGTGGCGCCATCTTCACCCAGGGTCACACCGGCATGGGAGGCGCAAATTTTGACGTTTTTCCCGCTGTAAGCAATCGACTGACGGATCTGGTCGTAAACCCTGCCGGTTGAAAAATTGGCAAAGGTGCCCGTGTACGGAATGAAACCACCGGTGGCTAATCCGGCTGCAATGCCCATCATATTGGCTTCGGCTATGCCGGTTTGGAAAAACCGCTCCGGAAACTCCTTCGCAAAAGCATCCATCTTTAGCGAGCCGGTGAGGTCGGCACATAGAGCAACCACTTTGTTATTGTGTTGCCCAAGCTCCAGCAAACCATCGCCAAAACCAGAGCGCGTATCCTTATAAGCTGTTACGGTAAACGTCATTGGATTCAAAATTCAAGATTCAATGATTAAAAAATGCTTCTATTCCACCTTTTTAAGACAATCAATTACTTAATTATCATCACCCACCACTCACCACTCACCACTCACCACTCACCACTCACCAAATTAATAGTCGCCAATGGTTTCAGGCAATTGTGCCAGTGCGCGGGCAGCTTGTTCGTCGTTTGGTGCACTGCCGTGCCATTTATGCGTTCCCATCATAAAATCAACACCCATGCCCATTTCAGTATGCATCAGCAGCAGCACAGGCTTTCCATTGCCGGCCATCTGCCTTGCAATGTGCAACACGTTTACGGTTTCTTCCATATTGTTGCCGTCGAATGATTTCACCTCCCATCCAAAGGCTTCGTACTTGGCCTTTATATTGCCCAATGGCATCACTTCGTCCACCGGTCCGTCAATTTGTTTGCCGTTGTAGTCAATCACTGCAATCAGGTTGTCCACTTTTCGGCCCCCGGCAAACATGGCAGCCTCCCACACCTGACCTTCCTGCTGTTCGCCATCGCCCATGAGCACCCAAATCAACTTATCATCGCCTGCAAACTTTTTGGCTATTGCTGCACCTATGGCAACCGACAAACCCTGGCCCAGCGAACCACTGGCTACCCTGATACCCGGAAGCCCTTCGAGGGTGGCCGGATGCCCCTGCAAACGAGAGTGCAACTTCCTGAATGAAGCGAGTTCTGCCACCGGAAAGTAACCGCGACGCGCCAGCACACTGTAAAATACCGGACTGATGTGGCCGTTGGACAGGAAAAACATGTCCTCGCCCTTGCCATCCATATGAAAAGCAGAAGGATTGATTTGCATCTGGTTAAAAAACAAGGCGGTCATGAAATCGGCGCAGCCCAGCGAGCCGCCGGGATGACCCGACTGGCAGGCGTGAACCATACGGATTATGTCGCGTCTCACCTGTGCGGCAATGCTTTTCAGTTGCTCAATATCGTGCATAAAACTGTTGTTATTCAGATAGTTATCGAGATAGGCTGACGAATTTTTTAAGCTGCAAAGGTAATGAAATGTGGGGTTGCGACCAAAAACCTCTGCCGCACTAAAAAAGAATGCCCTCGAGGGTGGCAGCCGGAAAAAACAACAAAACCGGTGTGCACCTCAAGGGCATTAAGTTCGAACTTTGCAAAAAACAACCAACCAATTGAAGTGCCAAAATTCTTAATCTATTGTTAATAGATTAACAGTCATCAAGTATTCGGGTTGTTCTGGAAAGTTTTCGGTTTTTAGGACAATTGGATGAATGGGCTTTGATTTACTGGCAGGAAAACAACTGAGGTGTGCTTAAGCGCATGAAATAAAAATGCCCTTGAGAATCGATGATGCTGCGGACTGGGAGTCCCGATCACGCCTCAAGGGCACAAGTTCGAACTTATAAAACAACCAACCAATTGAGACTACAAAAGTAGGTGCCCTAACCACACTGGCGAACCATCACTTAGTAATCGGTAAACATGAATCAGTATTCGGCTTAGGTTCTTTTTTTTGGTCTGATTGTCAGATTCTTTCATCAAAAAATTGATCAACCCATTCACAAACAGATACTTAAAAAATACCCCTGAGCACCGTTTCAATCAGGACTGGGAGTCCAATTCACGTCTCAGGGGTACAAGTTCGAACTTATAAAACAACCAACCAATTAGGACTTCAAATATACTAAAAATCGATGACGAAATCTTAATTTTTATATAAAAAAATTTCAATGTGTTCAATTTTTCAGTGATCATCATTGGTCAGGGCCTTGTTCAGAAAATTAACCAATGGCGCCATTGCGGCAAAAGTTTTCAGGCAATGCTGCGCGATTTGATAGGGGATAAATTCAGCTGCTGAGAACGGTTGAGCAACAACGTAGGAGGTGTATTTAAGGAGTTCGATGTGCGGAAAATCGGCTGGATATCCTTTCGGGGGACGTTTGAGTTTTTCGTCCATCATCGGGCCGAATGTTTTTTGAAAGTATTCTTCATTCAATATGGCCATCAGCTCATCCGCGTTGAAATAGATTTCTCTTCGCACCTTGTGAAGCTGATCTTTTTCAGGATGATATAGCCCTCCGCCGATAAAAGAGGCTCCAGGCTCGAGGTGCAGATAATAACCGGCATTTGGGAGATTTTTTCCGCCCGGTGCAAAATAAGCACCCATATTTGTTTTGTAAGGGTTCTTGTTGGCCGAAAAGCGTATGTCGCGGTTTTGCCTGAACAGGCATTTTTTGGGATCGGGCGAGCCAATGCTGGGATCGATAACCGCCAGGCCTTCAATAATTCCGGCGGCGATCTGAATCATCTCTTCGCGGGCTTGCTGATACCACGGTCTGTTGTTGTCGAACCACTGTTTGTTGTTGTTTTCGGCCAGGGCGGATAAGAAGGGAATAACTTGATTGAACGCTTGCATGTTGTACATTTGGGTTTTGAAAATCACCAAAACGGCTGGGCCGTTTGTGCAAACTTGGCATGATGAACAAAGGTATAGTATTTCTATTGGCGGCATTGATGCTTTTAGGCAGGCAATCTGTTGGCGCATTTGAGGCGCATGGCCGTGCCGGAGCCCGTCAGGCGGGCATGGGTGGGGCTTCGGTAAGTTTGGCCGATGTTTGGTCGCTTATGAACAACCCTGCCGGCATTGCAGCCCTTCAAAGTACTTCGGCCGGCATCGCTTTTCAGAACCGCTTCTTTATGAAGGAGCTGAGCCAGCGGTCGGGTGTGGTGGCCATGCCAAGCAGTTTGGGGACATTCGGTCTCGGTTTTACACAATTTGGCTACAGGCTTTACAACGAGAACTTCGTCCGTCTGGCTTATGCCCGCAACCTGCATCCTAATTTCCGGGCGGGATTGGGATTCAATTACATTTATGTTCAGGCGGGAAACGAATATCCTGCCCGGCAGGCTGTTGCCTTCGAGCTTGGCGTTCAGCAGCGCATCAACAGGCAGCTCAGCATGGGCGCTTACCTTTTTAACCCGGCGCGGGCCGGTATTTCGGAAAATACCAACGACCGCTTGCCCATGGTGATGCGTTTTGGTCTGGGATTCCATTTCACCGATCAACTTTATGGTCTGGCCGAGGTTGAAAAACAATCCGACCGCAAGCCGGATATCAGGGCAGGACTTGAATACCAATATCATCAATTCTTTTTGCGCACTGGCGTGGCCGTCAATCCCTCCATTTTCAACTTTGGGATGGGGATGCATATAGGCAGTTTTAGTATCGATATTTCAGCAGGATTACATCAGCAGCTCGGCACCACGCTTCAGGCCGGTATGCAGTTCAACCTGAATAAAGTAAGGTGAAATGGACAGGTTTTCAAAGTTGGTTATCGCCTTTTTAGCCATTGGTCTTATGGTGGTTGCCACCCCTTCCCGGGCTCAGGTGGTGAGCGACAGCCTCTCGCGATTGCTGGGCGAATATCTTGCCCGTCAGCTTGAAGAACTTGCAGAAAACTCCGACGAGAATGCCGATTTTACGGACCTTCTGGATGCCTATCTCTATTATTCCGAGCAAAAAATTGATATCAACGGCCCTCAGGTAAGCGAGCTTGAAGCTTTGCGGCTGTTGAACAGCTTCCAGATGGAGAAGCTTCTCGAGTATCGCAAACGCTACGGGCTGTTGCTTTCCGTTTACGAGCTTGGCCTTATCGAGGGTTTCGACGACGCCACCTTAGAAGTATTAATACCCATTGTTACGGCAGGTGATGGAAGTCGCGTTCAAAGGTTGCCCGGTCCACTAACCATCCTTAAGAGAGGGAGAAATCAAGTGCTGACGCGCTTTGAGCGCGTACTCGAAATGCGTGAAGGATACAGGCCAACCACCGATTCGGCATTGGGTGCCAAGCCCAATTCGCGTTACCTTGGAGGTCCTGAAAAGTATTTTATCCGTTATCAGTTCAATTACCGTAATCGCATCAGGGCTGGCCTCGTCATGGAAAAAGACCCTGGTGAAATATTTCTCGTATCGCAAATCAACGACACCCTCAGAAGCCTGCTCACAAGCAAACCAAGAAATGGATTCGATTTCTATTCGGCGCACCTCTTCGTTCGCGACATTGGCGTGGTGAAAGCCCTTGCCATAGGCGACTATCACCTCAATTTTGGCCAGGGTCTCACACTGTGGTCGGGACTGTCGTTTGGAAAATCCACCGAGCCGGCCGCCATTATGCGCTACGGGCAGGGCATACGACCCAGCGCTTCGCTCAACGAAGCGCTCTTCATGAGGGGTATTGCAACAACTATTGCCATTAAACGCTTCGATATCAGCTTGTTCTACTCTCATCGGCCAGTTGACGCAAGTTTAATGTCACTCACCGACAGCCTTGCCGGCGAAGAGTTTCTTATTTCGAGCATTCAGGAAACCGGCCTGCATCGCACTGTGAGCGAATACAACCGCAAGCATGCCACCACTTTCACTGCCTACGGCGGAAGGCTGGGTTACCGTTCGCGCAGGCTCGAGATAGGATATACCGCTTATGCCTCCTCAACAGGCCTCGCGTTCAGTCCTCGTGTTTACCCTTACAACAAGTTTCGCATCCACAATGGCAGCAACAGCGTGCAGGGGGCTGATTTCCGTTTGGTATTTCCTCATATTGTGGGCTTTGGAGAGATCAGCCGAAGCCAAAACGGTGGTCTGGCAGGCATTGCTGGTTTTACGGCCCAGCCTGCAGGCTTTGTAACCCTCAGCATGGCTTACCGAAACTATGGAATAAACTATCAAAACGATTTGAGTACTGCCTTTGGTGAAAACACTTACACCAATAATGAGCGTGGTTTATATGGTGGGGTAGTGGCTTCGCTGGCACCCGGCTGGAAACTCACCGCCTTTGCCGATCATTTCAGCTTTCCCTGGCTTCGCTACCTGACTGACGGGCCAAGTTTTGGCCGCGATTATTATTTTCAGCTCGACCGAAGATTCAACCGAAGGGCTGATGCTTATTTGCGCTATCGGACCAAATCGCGCATGAAGGATTTCAGCGATCCGTGGAATTACATTGATTATCAAGTGCCATACACCCGCCAAAGCCTTCGCTTTCACTTAAATACCCAACCGCTGCCAGGCATTGCATTGCGCAATCGTATCGAATTGGTGCATTATGAAGAGCAGGGAAAACCCGCCTCAGTAGGTTACCTGATCTATCAGGATGTTATTTATCGGCCGGCCGGAAAGCCTTTTGAGCTGACGTTCAGGTATATGCTTTTTGATGCGGCCGACTACGACAGCCGGTTGTATGTGTACGAAAATGATGTGCTTTACGCTTTTTCCATTCCCATGTTTTACGACAGAGGCACACGCACCTACCTGATGTTGCGCTACCGTGCCGGTCGCAGTCTGGATTTTTGGGCGCGAATAGGGCAAACCTGGTATGCCGACCGCAACATCATTGGCAGCGGGCTCGAGACCATCGAAGGCAACCGTCGCACCGACTTCAAGCTCCAGCTGCGATACAAGTTCTAAGTCGGCCGCAGCACGGCCACAAGCCCGCCTTATTGCTATCTTTGCAGCATGTCGGACATGGCAGCATTCGTTAAGGAGCCGCTTTTCCGGGCAATCTCGGAAGTGGCGGGCAATACCCCGGTTTACGTCATCGGAGGTTATGTGCGCGATTGCCTGCTTGGCAGGCCGTCGAAAGATGTGGATATCGTTGTAGTAGGCGACGGCCTTTCCTTTGCCCGGCAAGTTTCGGACAAGCTTGGGCACACTTCCGAGGCAAAATTTTACGGGCAGTTTGGTACTGCCATGATACGCTGGCACGACTATGTGGTGGAATTTGTGGGAGCACGTAAAGAATCATACAAGCTTTACAGCCGAAAGCCCGACGTTCGCCCAGGCAGCCTCACCGACGATCTTCGTCGACGCGATTTCACCATCAATGCCCTGGGAATCAGTCTCAACCAAAAGAGCTACGGTCAGCTTTTGGATCAATTTGGAGGGGTCGAAGATCTTAACAAAGGCATCATTCGAACGCCACTCGATCCCGATATCACCTTTTCGGATGATCCGCTTCGGATGATGCGCGCCGTGCGTTTTGCTTCCCAGCTGGGATTCAGTATTGATAAAACCTCGCTTGATGCCATTTATCGCAACCGCAACAGACTGCGCATTGTTTCGCCCGAGCGCATCACCGACGAACTCAACAAAATCATCCTCAGCCCAAAGCCATCCATAGGATTTAATCTGCTATTCAAAACAGGACTTTTGCAGGTGTTTTTTCCTCAGTTTGCTGCATTGCAAGGGGTTGATACAGTGAACGGAAAGAGCCATAAGGACAATTTCTATCATACGCTGGAGGTGCTCGACAATCTGGCTGCCGTTTCCGACGACTTATGGTTGCGCTGGGCTGCGGTGCTGCATGATATTGCCAAACCGGCAACGAAAAAGTTCGACCAGGAATTGGGTTGGACCTTTCATGGTCACGAGTTTAAGGGCGCCAAAATGGTGCCGCACATCTTCAAGGCGTTCAGACTGCCTTTGGGCGACCCCATGAAATTCGTGCAAAAAATGGTGCTGCTGCATCTGAGGCCCATAGTTCTGGCGCAGGAAACAGTGACCGACAGCGCCGTAAGAAGGTTGCTGTTCGACGCAGGCGACGACATCGACAAACTGATGCTGCTCTGTCAGGCCGATATAACTACCAAAAACGAATATAAGATCAGAAAGTACCGTGAAAACTTCGAGCTGGTCAAGCAAAAGCTGGTAGAAATTGAGGCCAAGGATAAAATACGCAATTGGCAGCCTCCGGTGAGCGGCGAGGTGATAATGGAAGCATTTGGATTGAGGCCCGGCAAAGAAATCGGTTTGATAAAGAATGCCATCCGTGAGGCTATTTTGGACGGCCTCATCGCCAATACCTTTGAAGACGCGGTAAGGCTGATGAAAGAGGAAGGTGCAAGACTTGGCCTGACGCTCATAGTCGAACCCGACAAAGTGGAGGTCAAGAATAACGGGCCTGTTCCCATACCCAACTTTGACGAAGAAAAATGACGGAAGCGCCCTTACTTCTGGTGCTTGGCGGCCCTACGGCTTCAGGAAAAACAGAGCTGGCCATCAGGCTTGCACAGCATTTTCGAACGGAGATTATCTCAGCCGACAGCAGGCAGTTTTATCGCGAGATGAAAATTGGCACAGCTGCGCCCGATGCCCATCAGCTGCAGCTGGTAAAGCATCACTTTGTTGGAAATCTGAGCATTTTCGATACTTACGATGTGGCTACTTATGAGAAGGAAGCCCTGCTGAAAATCAATGAGCTCTTCGAACAACATAAGGTAGTTATCCTTACAGGAGGCTCAGGGCTTTTCATTGATGCTGTTTGCATGGGTCTCGACAATATGCCCGATGTAGAACAGCACATCCGAGACAGGGTTAATCAGATGCTTCTGGAAAAAGGAATCAGTGCACTTCAGGTTGAGCTTCAACAGATTGATCCTGAATATTTTGCGCAGGTTGACCAAAACAATCCCCGGCGCCTGCAACGCGCGCTGGAGGTGTATTACCAAACAGGAAGGCCTTTTTCGTTCTTCCGAAAACGGCAAACCATGCCCCGGCCTTTCAATTTTATCCGCTTTACATTAAGTCCTGACCGCCTTGAACTGATCAACCGCATCAACCTCAGGGTGGAAAATATGATGGCCGAAGGTTTGCTGGAAGAGGTGCGCCGCCTTTACCCGCATCGTCACCTCAACGCGCTGAATACCGTTGGATATAAAGAGCTTTTCGATTATCTCGATGGAAAAGTGAACCTCGAAACGGCTGTCAACAATATCAAGGTACACACACGCCAGTATGCCAAGCGTCAGATGACCTGGTTCAGACGAAACAAGGATGCTATCTGGCTGGCTAAGCCCGACTTCCGTGCCATTGTAAGCACATTTGGCGAGCGCTTTGGTGTACAATGACAATCGGTCAGAAGATCAGTTTTTTGAAGCTTCTTCCCTGATTATCTGTAAGTTCAATAATCACTAAACCTTTGATCTGATAAAGGGGCTTTGTGATGAACAGGCCCTCCGACCGGAACTCAGTGATCAGCCTTCCTGCGGCGTCACTTATTCTTACGATCACCGGCCCCGCATCCTGATGGCGGTGAATGTAAAGGCGCCCGGCATGACTCCATATTTTTGCTGAATCGTTCGATAAATGTTCCGCTCCGGTGATCCCGGTGGCATGCAGCAAAAAGCGTTGTGCGGGCTGACCGAGCTGATGGGTAAAATTGTAAACGGCGCTTTCGTTGAGGTTATGAAAACTGTTTGTTACAAGGTCTTCGAGGAGGAAGATATATTTCTCCAGTAGGGGAGGACCGATGTTGAATGTGAGTGCATAAGCGCCTGCGGTGCTGCTGGTGAATCTGAGCGGAACGGAGAGGTTTTTAAAGTCATTATGCAGGCTGTTGATGCTCATGATGCGACCGCTTTCGGTGAGGGTGGCCAATTGAGGAGCCGCATCGGTTCCCGAAAGCTTATCGGCATCCAGTGCCGGATCAAAATCATCGGAAGCCTCAGGACTGAAACGTATCACGGTTTCGTCGCTGCCCTGATCGTTGAGGGTGCTGATGCGGATGATATCGCCGGCCAATTCCGGATTCAGGAATGGGGCGCTGCTGTGAAGGCGCACCGCGTCGGTCATCTGCAGTCCGGCCGAAGCCGCCGTGCTTTTAACAAAAAATGACTGACCCGGTGCGATGTAGCGCGAGCCTCCGTTTGCGCCAACGCTTGCCACATAGGAGGCATAGTTGCCGGTATTGCGGTTCCAAATGTAAATGGCATTATAAAGATTTGTTTTTGTCCAGCCCGAAGCTGCATCCCAGTCGATGGCCGAGGGGTAGGGGTTGGGTACGAGGTTGAAGCGGTCGGCAGCGGTGGAAGCAACCAAAGCCGTGAAAGGTCCGTTGTTAATTGTACCTGCAAAATTGTAGGTAGTTTGGCTTCCGGTGTACCAGATCATATAGCCCCGATCGACCTGAAGCGGTGTTGTGGTCGAAGCGCCTAATCCCACCCAGCTGCCGGGGTTGGCATCGAAACGGAAAAGATATGCGCCCGTGAAAAGTCCGGAAAGCGGGTTGTTGGATGCCTTCAGCGGAACCGATACCAGATGGTAACGTGTGGGAGTGCTCAGGCTGCTGCCCGGAATGTAGCGCTGCAGCGTGGCATTGAGGTCGTTATAGTGCAACAGCGAACCACTGCCGCTGGCATTGGATTGCACGACGAGGCCATTGTTGCCTGCGCTGTTGAAAATGTAAGTATTGGCCGTAACTGCTTTGCCCTGAGGAATAATCAAGCGGTTGTTGCCCTCGATGATGATGTTTTTTACACTGAGATTGTCAGTAAGGCTGACCTTACCTTTGACGGTAACGGTTTCGCTGCTGGAGTAGGCGGCGGGGTCGCTGTTGATGGTCAGCTGGTCGAAGTAGGGCTGCCGCTGATCACCTGCGTCAAGTCCGGAGGCATAAAAGCGAATGGCATCAGGCGGTCCGGCCACGGTGTGCACCGTATTGTACGATTCAACACCATCGCGACCAATACCATAAACTCTGAGCTGCGTAGGGCTTTCGACCTTGAAATTAAGGGTCATGGCCTGAGTGCCGTAGTTGTTGAACATGGGGTTGCTGTTGATGGTAATTTGGGAACTGCCGCCCATGTTCACATTGATAATCTGTGTGCCATTCGAATACAGATTAAAGCCTTTGTTGCCGATGCCGTTGCTATCCCAGTTCACACCCCATTTAAAGCTGAGAATGCTGCCGGTGGGCATGGGGGCGGTAAATGTTCTGTCGGCGCGTGCGAAATTCAGGTTGTTCGCCGGATTGGCAAAAAGCCCGAACGATTGGCTGCTCATGCCCGAGATGCCGGCACTCGATGGATCGCCAAGGAAAAAGCCGGCATAACCTCCGGTTGTTGTGCCGCTTACCAATTCCCATGCACCAAAACCATCGCCCTGGTTGGAAGCGTTGGTCCAGCTGGTGTAGTTGGAGGCCTGATCGAATGCACCGAGGATGTTTTTCTCATTCAAAGCCTGATTTCCACTGATGATCAGCGAGAAGGCCTGACTTCCGCCACTCAGACTGCCTTTATGACTGATGGTAAGGAAATAGATCGTACCTGCCGGAGGGGAGGCCAAATGGATCATCTCCACATTATCACGACTGTTATCGCCTGTGGTGGCTGCCGATGCAGGGCTGGCGGGGTTCAGGATGTATGGATAGTATTGATTGCCAAAGGCGTCGGAGAGCCTGATGTCGAGGTCGTTAACCAGCATTGTGGTTGTCGGATTGAGCGATGCGGCTGGAGTTGTTCCCGGCACATCGGTCCAGCTGATGGTGATGCGCAGGGGTGCACTGCCGGAAGCCTGAACAGGAATGCGGAGGGTTTGACCGTTATTGAGGGTCAGCTCGTTGATGTGAGCGTTGGTGGAGGCATTGTCAGCCATAATCTGGGCTGCTTTCTGTACATCGAGCATTCCCCATCCAAAGCGATAGTCGGGGCCGGGAGCACCACTCACCATATCGTCGGCTGAATGGATGAGCAGGGCTTTGAGTGTTGCTGCCCTGAGCGGAGTGCCTGGATGAAGGTTTTCCTGATGCTGAAGCAACAGGCCAACCGAACCGCTGACAACTGGGCCTGCCATTGAGGTGCCATTGTAGTAGGCATAGCTGGTATTATTGGTGGCAATGGAAGAGTAAACGTTAACGCCCTTGGCCACAATGTCGGGTTTAATGCGCCCGTCGTCGGTTGGTCCCCATCCACTGAACGAACTCATGACTCCGGTGTTGGTAACAGCACCCACTGTGAGCAGGTTTTTTGCGGTCGCCGAATGCGATATGCAATCATAGCCTGTGCTTCCGCCATCGAGCGATCGTGTTGCAGTGCTGGCTTCCCAGGCATAACCCATAGCAGGATTCATATAGTAGTGCAAGGTAGCCGGAGCAGGGCCTTCGCCGCGATCGTTGCCTGCCGACTTGACAATGAGATAGTTAGGGGCATTGAAGGCAATTTGGTCCCAGTCGTGGGCCTGATCGCTGTAAAAGCCCCAGTTATGATCTTCTGTGGTGCTGACGGCTGCGTCGCCAAACCAGTGCCAGCCCGTATTGCCCGACCAGCTGCCATAGGCCCAGCCGGTTACATAGCCATAAGAGTGCTGCGAAACCCTCAGACCGCCTGCTGCAGCGGTTGCCATCTCGGTTTCGTCGCTGTTCCAGTCGTAGGCTTTTAGCTGGGCAGCATATGACATACCCTTGGCTGCAGAAACCGTTCCTGCCGCGATCATTGTTCCGGCCACATGGGTTGCATGATCATGGTTGGAGGTGGCACCATCTACCTGAGTAACCCTACTCGTCACACCATCGAAAAACTCCTGATGGGTGTTGCGCACCTTGCCGGCGTCCCAAATGCCAAGATTAACTCCTGATCCCGTGAGGTTGAAGCCTGTTGAACCGCCGGGCCACACCTGAGTAGCTTTGTGCACAGTGGCGGCATCGAGGTTGTGGGTGATATTGTAATAAGACACACCATTTCTAACATCCATGAGCTGCCATGTGCGTCCTTGTTCTTCCTTTCGGTCAGCAACGCCGGCGGACAGTAAGTAGGCTTTAACCCTATCGCTCCGATCTTGTTGTCTGGCTTTTAATTTAATAATCAGTTGTTCAAGATTATCGTTGTTTACCTGTGCTGACGATGAAATGATAAGGCACGTCAAAAAAAGGCCGGTAAGCAGCATTTTTTTCATGGCTTGTTGTTTTGCCCAAAGATACAGTAAGCCAGGCCTAAGGTTGCGTGGATAAGGGCATTTTAAAACTTTATTCAGAAAGAATTAATCGAAACGCAGATAGGGCTGAAGGCGTTCCAAATCGCTGGTGGAAAAATGTTCGAGTTGAAGCAATTCGCCGGGATGCCTGATAAATCCTCTGCGGTCTCGTTGGTTTACAATGGATTTTACCTGATCAAAGCTAAGATATGGGTGTTTGATTAAATCCCTGAAATCCATGAAATTGATACGCAAAGGCGTGAGGCTGGCTGCTTTAACCTGCACCCATGGTTTCATCGCTTCGAATTTCAGACTGTCGATTCCGCGCACTTCCAGTAATTGTTCGGGCTTAACAAAACCTCCGAGTAATTGTCTGTATTTCAGGATACGATGTGCAGTCCATGGCCCTGATCCTGGTAGCGATAACAAGGCTATAGAGTCAACTTCATTAAGATCAACAATATTTAAGGCTGGTCTCTCTCTTACTGCAATAGTTTCGGCCGACCTGACTGATAACTGATTTCCAGAAGATTCCTGACTGATATTAATGTAGGGTGCCAGTTGTTCATGCTCATCCTTGCTAATGCTGAACAGTCGGCCAAAGTCGGCAGCTGTCCTGAATTTACCGCCTTTTCCTCTGTAGTTCAGAATGTTTTTGACTTGTTCCGGTCTCAGTCCCAGTGCTTTCAGCGTTTCTTCATCAGCGGTATTCGGGTCAAAAGGAAAAGGCGTTAGTTTAATGCTGAGTCTTTCTCGTTCGACATAACCGATGTCACTGCTGGCGTCAATATCTGTAATCTCCAATGCGTTTGTTTCTGACACATTTTGCATTGCAATCATAGCTGCTTTGCTGAGGTCGGGCGCCGGAGGGCTAATAAATGTGGATGCCAGTAGCCTAATGATCAGTACGATAAAGATAAGCGCTGATAACACAATCAACGCCAGTTGCTCCCGGCGTGAAAAGCTGAGCCAGAATTTTATGATGTTGTGCAACATTATGATATGCTGCTAATGAGGTAAAGGTTAAAGATCGCCGCCTCCGAAGAAGCCAAACAAACCTAATCCATTGAGGAAAACAAGGGCTATGGCTACAGGAGCCAGAAATTTGACGATGAACATAAATAAGGGCGCAAGTCGGGCCTTTAGCGTCCCTGCATTGTTAATCTCGCTAACTACCTCTTCGGGTCTGAGTTTCCAGCCAACGAAAAGGACTATGCAGAGCCCGCCCAGAGGCAGCAGCACATTGGCCGATGTTTTGTCGAGCAGGTCGAACAGGCTGAGGCCGGCAATGCTGAGTTCGGGCATTGGTCCCATGCTCAGTGTGGTGAAAATGCCAAGAACAGTGATTGCAACGGTGGAAAGAATAGTAGCTTTTTTCCTTCCCATCGCAAGCTCCTCGCCAAAATAGGCCACTGCCACTTCGAGCACCGAAATGGTGGAAGTGAGTGCCGCTATGGCCAGCAGGATAAAAAAGACCAGCTCGAAGATAACACCGCCCGCCATTTGGTCGAAAATCATCGGAAGGGTTATGAAAACAAGGCTTGGGCCGGCTTCAGGAGTAATCTTAAATGCAAAAACCGCAGGGAATATGGCTAATCCTGCCAAAATTGCAATTGCAGTATCTGCCAATGAAACCGAAATGGCGGTTTTACCAAGGTTTTCACTTTTGCGGATGTATGAGCCATAGGTTATCAGCGTTCCCATACCAATACTCAGCGAAAAGAAAGCCTGGCCGAGTGCCTGAAGCATCACGCCGGCGTTTATTTTACTGAAATCCGGCCTGAAAAGGAATTTTAATCCTTCAGCTGCTCCCGGCAGTGTCAGACTGCGTATGCCTAGAGCGATAATGATGAGCAGCAACAGGGGCATCATGATTTTTGTAGAGCGCTCAATGCCGTTTTTCACTCCTTTGAAAACAATGAAACCGGTGAGCAGCATAAACACAACCTGCCACATTACCGGGCGCCAACCGCTGGCTACAAAAGTGGTGAAAGTGTTTTCGAGATCTTTCTTTTGCAGATGGTCGAGCTTGTCGAATATGGTAAGATAAAGGTATTCGAGCGTCCATCCGGCTACGGTTGTGTAGAAGGCCAAAATGGTAAATGCGGCGGCAACTCCGATAAAACCCACCGCCGGCCATGCCGATCCGGGTGCCAGGCGTCTGAATGCCCCTACCGGATTTCGCTGGGCTTTACGACCAACAACGAATTCCGACAGCATGGCAGGCACGCCAATAAGCAATACGAAGGCAAGGTATGTGAGCAGGAAAGCGCCTCCGCCATTTTCGCCGGCTACATAAGGGAATCGCCAAATGTTGCCCAGACCCACGGCCGAGCCTGCAGCGGCGGCAATAACCCCGATTTGCGAACCAAAACTTTCACGTGGGGTGTTTTTATCGAAACCTTGCATAAGTTAATTGTTTTGGAATGCCTGTTATTCGTAACGAAGCGACTCGATGGGGTCAACAGCGGCAGCCTTATTGGCCGGAATGGAGCCCGACATCAGGGCCACCGCAAAGCACAATAAAACGGCCACAGCTATCCAAAGCCAGGGAATGATAAATGACGAGCCTATAATTACGGAAAGTATATTGCCTACGAATATCCCTGCAATAATTCCTACAAGGCCGCCAATTTGTGCAATAATTACCGCTTCGATGAGGAATTGGTCGCGGATGGCCCTCCGGGTGGCTCCCAGAGCTTTGCGGATGCCAATCTCCTGTGTGCGCTCGGTTACGGAAACCAACATGATATTCATCAGGCCGATGGCGGCACCAAAAAGTGTGATCAGCCCGATAAACGTTGCTCCAAGCCTTACTGTGCTGGTAAGGTTGAGCAGCATATTGGCAATATTATCACTCTTTACGATGGTAAACGTTTCGGGCTTGCCAGGCGGATCGTTGCGAATAATCCGAAAAACGCCCGTGGCTTCACCCACTGCAGCGTCCATTTCTTCGGCGGTGCGCGCCCTTATGCTGATTGTGTGGTTCATATTGGGCCTGGAGAAGTATTGCCGGACATTGTTGATGGGCAACAGACAGTTTCGGTCGCCGCTAAAGCCCATGCTCGATCCTTTTTCTTTCAACACGCCCACGATGCGGTATTTTCCCGGTCCAACGGAAATAATCTGCCCTATGGGATCTTCATTGTTCTTAAAAAGATCCTTGGCTATTGCACTGCCTATAACCGCCACATGACTGCCCTGGAAAGCCTCTGAAGCTGTTATGTTGCGGCCTTTTTCCACCTCAAAGCCGGAGTTGTAAAGATAATTGTCGTCAATTCCCACTATCTGAATATTGGGATTGGTTTTATTTTCGCCAAAACGCAGGGTGGCTGTCCCGGTGCCAAAAGTGAAAATGCTTACCGAGGCGGGCATATTGAATTCTTCCCTGAACCTCAGTGCCTCACGGTAGGTAATGTTTTTGAATGCTTTGGGATCACTGCGCCTGCCGCCCATGTGGACGTTGAGGTCGCGGTTGCGGATGTTGAACGTGTTGGCGCCCATCATCGAGAAGTTCTCGTTCAGGTAGAACTTGATGGCATCGATGGCAGTCAGAATTCCAACCAGAGCCATAATGCCAAATGCAATAATGGCAATGGTCAAGGTGGTGCGAAGCAGGTGGCTTCTGATCGACTCGATGGAAATGCGGATGTTTTCGCCAAGGTTCTTCTTCATAATCAGGAGCTTAATCGCTTTTCTTTCCGAAGGCCAGATCGCCGGCGTCGCCCAGGCCAGGCACTATGTAAGCCTGCGCAGTGAGTTCGTCGTCGATGCCGCCGACCCAAATGGTGAGATTCATCACCGAAAATTGACGCTTGATGAACTCCAGTCCTTCAACGCTGGCAAGCGCCGAAACGATGTGGATGTGCTTTGGCATGCCCATGCTGAACATGCTTTTCAGCGTTTTGACGATCGATGCTCCGGTTGCAAGCATTGGATCGCTGATAATGAGCACTTTGTCCGTAAGGTCAGGGGATGAGATATATTCAACCCTGATGTCGAAGGCTTCGTTTTTATCGTATTTCCGATAGGCGGTGATAAATGCGTTATCGGCTTTGTCGAAATAGTTGAGCAGCCCCTGATGCAAAGGCAATCCGGCCCTAAGAATGGTGGCCAGCACGGGCTGATCCTTACACAGTTGCATTTCGGCCACACCCAGCGGAGTGGTGATTTCAACAGCCTGGTATTCCAGTGTTTTGCTTATTTCGTAGGCAAAAATCTCTCCTATACGTTCGAGATTGCGCCTGAAACGCATCCGGTCAGTTTGGATGTCCGCATCGCGGAGCTCGGCAATAAACTGATTGAATACCGAATTGAATGCGCCAAGGTTTTTTATCATGGCCTGTTGTTTTCGTGTTGGGCAAATGTACATCAAATTTAACAAGATGGGTGGACAGGCTTTATCCGTAAAATTGAGATTTGGTGTAAACCTGATTTAGCCCAGTTTGTTTCATGCAGGCGCATTTCTTAGGCTCTTTAAGCCATATAACAATTGTCTTATGGAGTGGTTGCAAAAGCCTAATCTTATCCAAATATTCTCCTGAATTTCTTCACTGTCTTTACGGGCCAGCGCAAATACCAAGGAAGTCGGTTGAGATGCACGCCCGGATAGGTGGTCGTTTGCCCGCCGAATCCTGAATAAAATCGGGCGAGGCCGGGTTGGTCGCTTCCTTCAAAATCCAGTACGTACTGTCCCGGTGCATATTCCCGAATAATGCTGTCTATCAGAAAAGTGAGCGCGTGCTGCTCTTTGCCAGCCTGATTAGTTCCGGAGAACAAAAAGACGATTTTGCCATTGCTTTTAACTAAAACTGCCCCGCTGAGCAATTGGTTTGCCTTGTCGAAAACTCCACTGGCGAAGCCTTGACCCCGGTGAATTGCCATATAGGCCAGCTGCACAAACCGACGGTATTCGCGTTCGTTCCAATGGCTGATGGTGCGTCCGCGATTTTCCCTGAATAAGGTGACGATTTGTTCGGGCCTGATGTTCTTGCTGAGGGTAAGTCCGGCCTCCTGGGCTTTTTTTAGGTTGCGCTTTGTGTTGGCAGAATAGTTTCGTTGTATTCTTTCGTAGGTGTTGATGAGGTCGAGCTCAACATTGGTGTGCATGCTCAGCCCAAAACCTTCGGAAGGCACCTTGTTGTGTTTGTTGAGCCTGATTTCGACAAGTTTGTAGTGTTTTGGGATTTCCCTTAAAAAGCGGGCAGTCACATCCTGACTAAGAATATGTCGCGAATAAATACCCAGTTGTTGGGCAAAAAAAGGCTGGAAGAGGTAGCTTACGCCTAAACGGGTATTCCCGGTAAGCGGAAAAACGCGCTCATAATCGCCTTCAACCAGAGCCTCCCAGTTTTTGTGCACAATGTCGAGATACCACGACCATCCGTAAAGATTGCCGTTGAAAGCATCACGAAGGCACTGGTCCCATTTCAGCTTGTCAATCTCCTCGTGCTTCAGATAGCGTATTGGCTTGTAAGCGCTCATTCCAATGCTGATTCTATGATTTTCTCGTAAACTTTCCGCCATCCGGTCCACCGCTTTTTGTCGCTCAAACTCTCATTGTGCCAGAGGGTGATCATATCGCCGCCATTGTTTTTTACGCTCTCGATGATGGGTATTGCCTTGTCAATGGCAGCTTCCGGCCCAAAATTCAAATAATCGCGCAATGTGCCGTCCATGATCATAAAGGGATGAACGGTAAGCGTTGTGGGAACGTCGTGATCGAGGTCGTAGTAGGGGAATGGGATGGTGATGCCGGCTCTGAAACCGGGAGCCGAGGCGTAACCCATGGTGTAATCATCGGTGATGTCGAGGTCGATAAGGTAATGATAGGTCTCAGGTAGCCTCAGTCGTAAAAAATGTTGCCTGCTCATTTTCACGGGTTGATGCAATACTTCGGACAGGCCGTTTATTTCGCTGTGCAGGCGCGCTTTATCTGTAAAAGTGTTGTACGAGGGGTGAATGCCGGCTTTGGCATAATCGGCCAAACGCCGGATGAGTGCGGCAAAATTGAGATTTGAAACGGGATTATTTTTGTCGAAGGGCCCGTACTCCGAGAAAAGGAAAAAGTAGATTGGCTGAAGCCCGTATTTTTTTTGAAGATCGAGTTGATAGTCATAGGTGTCGTATGGATCGTTCTGCCGCCCCTGCAATACGCTGATGCGCTCCGAAAGGTTCTGTCGGTCGCCCCGTGCCAGATCGCTGAGTGCCGATAGCACTGTCCTGTAAAAGCCTTTGTGACTGTAGGCCCAGGCAATATCAATGTCATAGGTTGGGATAAAACGGTAGGCAGGTTTGGTGGTCTTTAATCCGGGGAAACGCTGCTCAAGCATTTCGCCCAACATATTGGCCCACAGATTTACAACGGGTTTTTCAAGCAACCCCAATTCGTAAAGGACCGACGATCTGGCTTCGAACCTCCCATGATGATCGGCCACAAAGGGCAGGTATTCCTCATACCGGCTTACCACATAAAAAGCTGCAGCGAAGGGATCGAAAGGCATGGCCGACTGAGCGTGAAATACCGGAAAAATGCCTTTTATGCCGCCCAAAGGCATTGGCTGAAGGTGCTGCATGTGGATTTCGCGACTGAAAAGCAGGTCGGATGAGCGGATAAAAGGAAAATCTCCGATGGGCTCGTTACCATAAACCAACACCGGATTTATGGATTCCTCCAGTTTCGAGGCGTCGGTAACAAGCCGATAATTCAAGCCAAGAAGCCTCCCAAACACAAGATCGAGCGTATAGTTCAGCCTGTGTGTGATGCGGGGGACGTGTACGATCAACTCTGTCATGGCTTCCAAAGGTATGGAAAAAGGCGCGCTGCGGCAAAATCCGGAGAAACATGTAAACAGTGTTTTCGAGACAAGATATTTGCCTTTGTTTGGAGGTTTATGTTGATGTCCATGCGCTGCGGTTTTGCGCCTTTTACTACTTTTACAGACCGGTTAAGCCAATCCCGATGGATCAGTACATTGTTTCAGCGCGCAAATACAGGCCCGCCACCTTCGATATGGTTGTGGGACAGTCAGCCATTACTTCGACTCTCAAAAACGCTATACGTAACAATACCCTTGCGCAGGCTTTTTTGTTCACTGGGCCGCGTGGTGTGGGCAAAACCACCTGTGCGCGTATTCTCGCCAAAACCATCAATTGTCTTAATCCCACCCCCAATCAGGAAGCCTGCGATCAGTGCGAGTCGTGCGTCTCTTTTCGCCAGTCGGCCTCGTTCAATATTCACGAGCTCGACGCCGCCTCCAACAATTCGGTCGACGACATTCGCAACCTGGTGGACCAGGTGCGTATTCCTCCCCAGGTGGGCAGGTATAAGGTGTACATCATCGACGAAGTGCACATGCTTTCGCAGGCCGCTTTCAATGCTTTCCTCAAAACGCTTGAAGAGCCGCCATCCTATGCCAAATTTATCCTGGCCACTACCGAAAAACACAAGATCATCCCTACCATACTCTCGCGTTGTCAGATTTACGACTTTAAGCGCATAACGGTAGATGATATGTCGAAGCATCTTGCTTATGTTGCTGAAAAAGAGGGCGTAAATATTGATGAAGATGCCCGCAACATCATAGCACTTAAGGCAGATGGTGCCCTGCGCGATGCACTTTCCATTTTCGATCAGATGGTGAGCTTCTCGGGCCGCAATATCACCTACCACGATGTTATCAGCAACCTCAATGTGCTTGATTTCGAGTTCTACTTTAAGATGGTTGACTATTTGCTCCAGCGCAATATAAGTGGTATATTGCTGATGCTCAATGAGGTGGTTTACAATGGCTTCGATCCGCAGCATTTCATGATCGGTCTGGCTTCGCATTTGCGCAACCTGTTGGTTGCCGCCCAGCCTGAAACAGCCCAGCTATTGGAAGTGTCCGAAACCCTTCGTTCGCGCTACCGGCAACAATCCGCACAATGCTCACCGGCTTTTTTACTGTCGGCCCTTGAGATCAGCAACGAATGCGATGTCAACTATGCCCGCAGTTCAAATAAACGTCTTCTGGTTGAGCTTTCCTTGCTCAGGATGGCAGCTGCAGGCGGCAATAATGCCGATACCCGAGCTGCCTCGATGCCCCTCATAAACCCAAACCAGTCTCAATCCAGCCCGCAGCTTTCTTCGAATCAATCAAAACCCGCAGATCCCATTGCGACTGCAGCGGCGCAAACAGTACACTCAAAGCCTTCAGCGTCAGCCCCAAAACCTGCAACACCGCCTGCCCCTTCCTACACCACTCCTGAAACAAACAGCACTGCCAACGAACCTCAACCGGCCAGACCGGGTGGAGCGCGTACAATATCAATCACGCAACAACTTAGCAAACCTGTCAAAGAAACAACCGGGAAACCTGTCGCCAATGCGCCTTTTACGCAGGAAGCACTCGATAGGGCATGGTTTGGTTTTTGCGATAGTTATGCTGCCCAATCGCCTTCTTATGCCAATGCCATCAGGCGCCTCAAGCCTGTGCTTGAAGAAAACTGGACGATAAAAATCAAAATGGATAACAAATATCCGGTTTCTGACAAGCTGAACTGGAATGCATTGCAGGATTTTCTGTTTAATCAACTTAATAACAATCAGTTACAACTGATTCCCGTTTTTGTTGATACCCCCGTTGCACAAGCTCAGCCATTTACTGACAAAGAGAAGTTTCAGAAGCTGCAGGATGATTATCCATTTCTCAGGCAACTGAGGATTGATCTTGAGCTGGAGCCGGAGTCGTAACAGGTCGGCATTGTTGCACAAAAAAGCTCATAAACTGTTGATTATAAAAGCCAAAAAGCTCATGCATTAAGGTACCTGGCTTAATGATGACCGGTAACTGAACAGAATCCGTCATGGGCTGTTTTAAAAACAATCAGACCGAAATTTTTTCAATATTTACTGCATTAACCCAATTCGCCCAATATGAGAAAACTTATTCTTACCCTGTTTTCATTGCTTATGGTTGCCGTAGCAGCGGCCCAACCCAACTTAAGCAAGCCAATTCCAGTTGACCCAAATGTGAAGATCGGGACGCTAAAAAATGGCCTGACCTATTACATTCAGCGAAACACAACGCCGCCCGGTCGCATAGAGATGCGTTTGGCAGTGAATGCCGGCTCGATCCTTGAAGATGAAGATCAGCAAGGTCTTGCTCACTTTGTTGAGCATATGGCTTTCAACGGAACCAAACGCTTCACCAAAAATGCCCTGGTAAATTTCCTCGAGAGGGCAGGTGTGCGTTTTGGTCCTGACCTCAATGCCTACACCAGCTTCGACGAAACGGTATATATGCTTCAGATGCCCACCGACAGACCTGGTTTGGTCGATTCGGCCTTTATGGTGCTCGAAGAATGGTCAGCCTGGGTGGCCATGGAAGGCGAAGAGATCGACAAGGAGCGCGGCGTAATACGCGAGGAGTGGAGACTTGGACTCGGCGCCGAGGATCGTATGCGTAAAAAGTATTTCCCCGTTATCTTCAACGGATCGCGCTATGCCGAGCGGCTTCCCATCGGACAGCTTGGTGTTATCGACACTGCCAGCTACGAAACCCTGCGCCGTTTCTATCGCGATTGGTACCGGCCTAACCTTCAGGCGGTTGTGGTGGTGGGCGATATCGACCCCGCCTATGCCGAAGCAAAAATCAAGAAACACTTTGCCGGTCTTAAGAACCCCAAAAAGCAGCGCGAACGTGTAACATTTGGGGTTCCCGACAATATAGAGCCTTTGGTTTCAGTTGCCACCGATCCCGAGGCAACAAATACGGTATTCAGGCTAATGTACAAGCATCCGCGCAAAACGATTGCCTCGTGGGGAGATTACCGCGAGCAACTGATGCAGCGCTTGTATAGTAATATGATGGCAGCCCGATTTGCCGAGCTAAACCAGAAGCCTGAGTCGCCCTTTGTGAGCGCATCATCATTCTACGGTGGTTTTATGGGCAGGGCTATCAACGCGCTTACCTCGTTTGCAGCAATTAAAGAAAACCGTATCGAAGATGCTATCACCCAGCTTGTTGTTGAAAATGAGCGCGTTCGCCGCCATGGTTTTACGCCTGGCGAGCTCGAAAGGCAGAAAACAGAGCTGCTGGCTTCAGCCGAACGCCGTTACCGTGAGCGCGACAAAACAAATTCAGCTTCTCTGGTTATGGCCTATGCTGCACATTTTCTGCAGAAATCGCCCATACCCGGTCCTGAGTTCGAATTGCAGATGATCAAAGAGCTTCTTCCCACCATAACCCTGGCAAACATGAACGCACTGGCACCGGCCTGGATCACCGACCACAATATGGTGGCCGTGCTCACAGCTCCGCAGCGTGCTGAGATGCCTGTGCCTGATGAAGGGCGTGTGCTTATGCTGATTCGTGAAGCAAAATTGCTTGAGGTTGCCCCTTACGAAGATAGCTTTACCGACGAACCACTTATGGCAATAAAGCCATCACCGCTGAGCCAAATGCCTGTGCCCGCCGATAAGGGGCTGGGCGTGAAGGAGTACAAGCTTGCAAATAATATCACCCTTGTGGTTAAACCCACCGACTTCAAAAACGACGAGATACTATTCACTGCCTACACCTCAGGAGGCACATCTCTGGCACCGGATGATGAAGTATTTGCCGCCACCGTTATGCCACGCATGATTCAGGGCAGCGGTATTGGTAATTTCAGCGCAGTTGATCTGCAGAAAAAACTTACTGGTCAACAGATCAGCCTGCAGCCTTTTGCAGAGGAATACCGGCACGGTTTCCGTGGAAGCGCCAGTCCGAAAGACTTCGAAACCTTCCTTCAGCTTCTGCATCTGCACATGCAAGGTGCCCGGCGCGATGCCGAAGCCTTTGAGGCTCTTCGCTCGCAATTGCTCAGTCAAATGCGCTTTATCAGGGCAAATCCCCGCATCGTTTTCAGCGACACACTAGCAAGACTGATGGGCAACAACCACCCGCGTGCTTTTGCCATACCCGATAACAAACAAATGGCAAGCCTCAACCCGGAAGTCGTTTATGCACTCTACGATAAATTGTTTACCGATGCCAGTGGTCTGACGGTTATCGTTGTCGGAAACATCAGCAACGACCAACTGCCCATGCTCGCAGGATATCTGAATAACCTGCCTGCGCAAAACCTTAACCTCAAATGGAAAGACCACGGGGTGAACTTCCCTCCCAAAACAATTGATGCAAAGGTGTATGCAGGCACTGAAAACCAAAGTCAGGTAGCCATTAACTTCAATAGTCCTTTCGACTGGAACGATCGCAACCGCCTGCTTATGGGTCTGGCCTCGAGGGCTTACAACATCAAGCTTCGCGAAAACATGCGCGAGGAACTTGGTGGTGTTTACGGCGTGAGCGCCCGTGGCACGACCTCGCGACTGCCAAACCCCAGCCTGAGCATTAATGTAGGTTGGGGAACCAATCCGGGTCTCGTAGATACTTTGTCATTTGTTGTTTTCGACCAGATGAAGCGACTGATGGAAAATGGACCAACTGCCGACGACTTGGCAAAAGTGAAGGAAACTACCATACGCGAGCGCGAGACCAATGAAAAGCAAAACAACTTCTGGAGCAGTTATCTCGATTTCAGTTATTTCAATAATACTCCCCTGGTTTCTTACGAAAATTTCAGGTCTTCGGTTGAATCGGTCACAGCAGCCGAAATCCGCGATTTTGCCAAAAAGTATTTTAAGCCCGATCACTACCTCCGCGTGGTTCTTTATCCAGAGAATAAAAAGGAATAGCTAGCCAACAATAGACATCTTTGAAAAGCCGTTGCCTCTGGGTGACGGCTTTTCGTTTTTTTGGTCAACCATATAAATATGTTGGATGTTAATGCCAGCCAGCATTAACATCATTACATTGTAATTCTGGCCACGCATGCATGGTGCCAATTTTCTGATTTTGCATTATTAATTGTAACTTTATCTCTGCTTGAGCGTCTATTGAATCAGACTAAAGTTTCCGGATGACCCGAAAAGAATACAATCAGGCCGTTCAGCTATATTCGGATAACATTTACAGGTTTGTTTTGAAAAACCTGCGAGATGCCGACAATGCCCGCGATGTGGTGCAGGAAACATATGCCAAAGTTTGGCAGAAGGTGGATGATATCGACTTTTCCAAAGCTAAATCGTACCTCTTCACAACGGCCTACAACACCATGATCGACCTGATCAGACGAGAGGAACGTCGGAGGGCTTTTCAGCCCGAAAGTCGTCAGGCGGTGTCGTACAATCAGTTCAACGATCTGCAGGAAGTGCTTAATATGGCCTTGGCAACCCTGCCCGAGCAACAGCAATCGCTCGTGCTTTTGCGCGATTATGAGGGCTACACCTACGAGGAAATCGGGCAGATTACAAATCTCAGCGAGTCGCAGGTGAAGGTTTATATTTTCAGAGCCCGACAGGCCATGCGCAACTATATTCGCAGTCTCGACTATGTTTTGGAGGAAAAGTCATGAACATCAATCACGACAACTACGAAGCCCTGTTGCTCGATTATATCGAGGGAAGGCTTAATGCGTCCACCGCCTGGGCCCTCCGGAAATTCATCGAGCAGCATCCCAATTTAGGCAATTGGGAAGAACTCACGGCAGATCTTCCTGTATTAACAGAGGACAAAATTGGTTTTCCTGAAAAGGCAAGCCTGCTCATGCCCGAGATTGTGCCTTGCAAGGGTATTGATGAGAAAAACTTCGAAGATTTTTTCATTGCCTGGCACGAGGAAACGCTAAATGCCGAAGAAAAGGCAGCCTTGGAGCAGTTTTTATTATTAAACCCATCGCTCGAAGCTGAGTTCCGCCTTGCGGGAATGGTTTACTTCCGTCCTGATACAAATGTTGTTTTTTCGAATAAGGAGAAGTTAATTAAAAAAGCCCCGGTCATACAGATCTTTACGGGCCGGACCATGCGCGTGGCAGCGACCGTTGCTCTCCTGTTCACTTTAAGTGTCTGGTGGTTCAGGCAAATACCTGAAAGTGAACCCGGCATGCAGGCTTTGATAGAAAATCCTGCTGCTGAAACAAATGACCACAAAGAGATAACGCCGTCAAAACCGATTGAAGAACAGCCTACGACCTACGCTGCTGAATCATTACCCGGGAAAAGTGTATTGCCTGCAAAGCAAATCGCTGCCCAAACCATCGTAATCCCGCAACAACGCTACGAAACGCTGCCGGGGATGACTAAAAAGGAATCTGATGGGATTATCCTAAGTCCTTACGGTAGTCTTGCCTTTGCAGATGATGATCTGGAAATCAGATTGTTAATTGCGATGATGCTTGAATCGGGACATGCACAGCAACAAACGCCTTCCGGTCGGCTGATCAGGCAGGCAGTAGGCGGTTTGGGTAAAACGCTCGATGTGTTGCAGCGCGGTCAGGAGCGTTTAGTGCCTGAAAATGTACTCTCAGCAGGTGTTGGCATCTATAATATGCTCACCGACAATGATGTAGAGCTGGTAAAAGAATACGAATCAGGACAACTTCATGCCGTTGCGCTCCAATCCGAAAGATTGGGTTGGCGCAGAACCTTGCCTTAGAATATGTTGAGAATCAAATTGATACGAATCCCACTTCCATTTACCGAAACATTAAAGTAACATTCATCTGGATAAAATGATCATTAACCGGGTTTTACTTTTCGTTTATTTCGTGTACTTTTGCCCTACAAGATTCTGTTAAACCCGAATTATTAACCTAAAACCCGTTTAATGATGAGAAAAACTCTACTTCTTTCGGTGTTTGTATTGCTTGCTGGCGGAGCTTTGCTTGCCCAGAAAGCATACACCTTTAAACAAGCCTTCCCCGAACATAAGGCAATTGAAAAAATGATGGTGGGCATTGAACCTGCCAAGGACGCCAGTATGACCCAGCAAAAGCCTGTGGATTTCACACCTTTCATTCCTCCCTACAAGGGCACGAATGTAGTTAACGTGATTGACCTTGGTACCTCTGCCAATGCATTCGGCTATGGCTACGGTGGCGGTCAGAAATCGCTTGTTGCAGCTATTCCTGAGCTCAATGTTGTGACAAATTTCCACCGTCTGGGTGGAACTGCCGGTGGAACCGGAAACCAGCTGGGTTATGATATCTCTTTCAATGGTGGTCTCACTTTTACAAACCAGATTCAGGTTTATAATGCTGCCAGTGCGATTGAGAATCCCCGTTACCCCAATCACGGTCTTTTCAATCCTGTTGGAAATACCGACATTAACAATGCTTGGGTCCAGTTTCACGCCCCAACACTCGACGGATCGAACAGCAACTGGGGCGGTTACGGCTTCGGTGTTGGCAAGTTATCTGATCCCAGTGTAAAAACCAAGCATAATCAGGCCAGCAATCCACCTATCTATCAGTACATTCCTGATGCTTACGAAATCACCCGCCAGGGAAATGCATTTGTTGTTGACGTAAATCTAAACTGGACCAGCGGCTCAGTTGTTTACATGGGCAACTTAATCATTAACAAGGGCACATGGGACGATGCTACTGATGATTTTGTATTTACTCAGGAGCTGCTCGATGCACCCGTTAATCCAGCCATTACCCGTCCTGCCGACGTAAAAGTAGCATTTGCTGAAGATGGAATGACCGGCTACATTTCGATGCTTGCCGATAACAACAGCACCACAGTAATCAGTGAGTCGCCCGGTTTTTATCCAGTTATTTACAAGACTACTGACGGTGGAGAAACCTGGAGCGACGGCGTTGGTATTCAACTTGCTGGTCCCAACGGATTGCCCGGTATCGTAAACCAATTGCTTAGCGACGAGCAAATTGCAACCCTTTACAATCCTCCTGTACCTGCCCGCACCGAGATTCCTTACACCACTGCTTTTGACCATGATATCGTAGTTGATGCAAACGGCAATCTGCATATTGCTGTTGTTGTTGGCGTTGTAGGTAGCAACGATTACAGCATCGTTTCGGCAGAGTATTTGTTTGCTGCTTATGACATCTATACCACCGACGGAGGCACCACATGGCATGCTGTGAAGCTTGGTAACATCCGCAAATTCCGTGGTACCTGGCCAACAGATTTTACTGAAGACAACCGCATTCAGATCAGTGCTTCACCAGACCGCAACACTATCTTTGTACTTTGGCTCGATACCGACCTCGAGGCTGCTGAAGACAACACCCGTCCGAATATTTTCGCCCGTGGTATTCGCCCGAACCAGTGGGGTACTGCCAACCTGACCTGCGAAAATGGAAACCCGGTTGCAAACAATGTTACATTGTTCTCGCCCGGTATGTGGCAGGCCAGTTTCCATGCCGTTTCAGCAAAGAGCTTGTTTGCCGATAACAAATACACTATCCCGATCGCTTATCAGCCCATCGATCCGAGTGTTGACCCTGCACTTCCGGTGCAATTCAAATATATCACCAACTTCTTCTACACCGACAACGACTTCTGCGTTGTTGGCAATAACGAGATTGCAGCCATCGATGCACTTCAGGTGAGCCAAAACTTCCCCAACCCCTTCTCCAGCAGCACAAATGTCAACATTACGTTGAACAAAGGCAGCCAGGTCAAGATGGAAGTTTTCAACCTCACAGGCCAAAAAGTTCTTAGCCAAAACTTTGGCTACAGACCTACCGGACAGCATACTCTCAGCCTGAATGCAGAACAATTGCCTACCGGTGTTTATTTTTACACTGTTGAAGCCAACAGCCAGAAAGTAACCCGCAAAATGATTGTTCGTTAAACAATATTCCATGCAAAAAAATACCCCGGGGGCATCTCCGGGGTATTTTTTTTATATTTTAGCGCAATTCATAAACGTTTAACTAAATCAATTGAAATGAAAAAAGCTTTACTATCTGTAGTCTTTTCGGGTTTGGCGTTAGCGCTGATTGCGCAAAGTCCGATGCTGAAGCAGAACGATCGCTTAAGTCAGGTGACCAAGCTGCGTACCAAAGCAATCACTGAGGTGGGTGCAAACCTCAGCGGCGAAGTAAATCCTTATGTGGCTAACCCTAAAAACCCGGATATTGTTGTTGGTACGACCCGCTACGACCTGCAGTCAAACACCAGTATGGCCAGGCGTATTCACGCTTATCCGGATGGCACGATTGCCGCAACCTGGACAAGAGGTATCGCTGAAACTTCATACCCAGAGCGTGGAACGGGATACAATTACTTTAACGGGACTACATGGGGGCCAAATCCCTCAGCGCGCATCGAACCGGTAAGAACCGGCTGGCCAACTTATCAGCCTTATGGACCAAATGGTGAAATTGTTGTTGCACACACCGGTGGAACTGCAGGACTGATTTTCTCGCATCGTCCCAACAAAGGCACAGGTGCCTGGAGTAATTTTTATCTGCAAGGTCCTGCAGGATTTCAGGATTTGCTCTGGCCGCGCATGATTACCAGCGGACCTGACAGAACCGTGATCCATGTGATTGCTGCGCTCGATGCCAGCTATCAGGGCCTCGACGGCGCATTGCTTTATAGCAGATCATCAGATGGTGGCGCTACATGGAACCCCCAGAACGTAATATTGCCTGGACTTGGTGCCGGTGAGGTATGGGGTGTCGGCGGCGACGTTTATGCATGGGCTGCACCTAAAGGCGATACCATTGCCTTCATCGTTGGTGATTTTCTTGCTGACGGTATTGTACTTAAATCAACGGATGGCGGAGATACCTGGGATTCCTTCAAATACTACGAGGCCCCAATTCCGGCTTTCGGCAATCAGGTGCCTCTACCAAGACATGGCGGCATTGATGGTTATCAGGCAGTAGTGCTTGATGATTTAGGCCGCGTTCACGTGGCTGTAGGCCGCATGATGCACTCGGCCGACGGCACTGGTGGACCAACCAGCTACTTCCCATATTCCAACGGTCTGCTCTACTGGAACGAAACCCTGCCACCACTCGACAGCACAAAAGTGACTGCGAATATCCTCGATCCCAGCGGCGTTCCTGCCCAATATCTGCTTGCTGAAGTGATGGATAATGGTACCGATTCCATTGTTGGCGTTGCCACATTCCAGGCTTCGTTAACCTCAATGCCTCAACTTGTTTTTGATCACAACGCTAAGATCCTATATGCCTTCTATTCGGCGCTTACACTTGGTTTCAGCAATGGCGACTACAATTATCGCCACGTTTGGATGCGCTTTTCGGAAGACTACGGACAAACCTGGAGCCCGCCACAAGACCTCACAGGCAGTATCTTTCAGATCTTTAGCGATTGTGTTTACCCCTCAGCTTCAGAAAGCGTGACCGACAAAGTGCATGTGCTCTACCAATCGGATAACCAGCCCGGTAATGCAGTGCGTTTCTCTGGGCATGGAGTCAATGACAACAATATCGTTTACCTGCCGGTAAACCTGGCTGTAGGAATCAACGAGCGCCCGGCTAATATTCTTGCCATCGATCAGCTCATGCCAAACCCTGCCAATGGTTCCACTCGTCTGGTTATGCATGTCGACCGTCCGGCCCTGGCTCAAGTTAGCCTCATCAATTTGGTTGGCCAGGAAGTACAGAGCCATGTGCTCAATCTGCCCAATGCCGGCCCGCACGATCTCAGGCTCGACCTGAACGGTGTTCGTTCCGGTGTTTACCTCGTTAGGGTAAAGGCTGGAAGCGATGTAGCTGTGCGCAAGCTAGTAGTTGAATAATCTTCACTAAACAATACGCAACCAAAACGGGCAGCAATGCCCGTTTTTTTATCAACTGACCAGATTTGCCGAACCAGAATCGGGTTGAATTATTTATTCCCTATGGCACAGTTAGTCTAAAATGCTTTACCTTGCAATCGCTTAACCAAAACCTGAATTATGAAAAAAAATCTACTTTCACTATTCCTTTTGCTTTCAGGAGCTTACATTTTCGCTCAAACACCACTCGATCTCCAGATGCAGCGCTGGGCTGGCAGAGCCGATATGGAGCTTTCAGCTGATGCAGAAGAATTGCCCTACCTCGGGCAATATAATCCTTATGTTTCCGCCCTCGTGCCTCCGGATGTCGTAATCGGTCAGTGTCGCTACGATCGCCAGTCGAACTATTCGATGCAGCGCCGTATGCACGTTTTTCCTGATGGCACCATTGGCGCAACCTGGATGAGGGCAATGCTCGATCCTGGCTATACTGACCGGGGTACAGCCTACAATTATTATGATGGCTCGACATGGGGCCAATGGCCTACTTCCCGGATAGAAACGGTTAGAACAGGATGGCCGGCTTATGCGCCATTCGGGCCAAATGGAGAAATAGTTGTTTCGCACACAGGTAATGCAACAGGTTTGGTGTTCAACTGGCGTCCCAACAAGGGAACGGGCGCATGGACCAGTTTCACATTAGCCGGCCCTGACGGCCTTGATTTGTTATATCCACGCATCGTAACCAATGGCCCGAACCGTCAAACTATCCACTTGATTGTGCAGGTCAGATCCACAACGCCCTATCAGGGACTCGCAGGAGCCCTTGTGTACAGCCGTTCGCAAAATGGCGGTCAGACCTGGGACATATTACATCAGGTTTTAGAAGGTATTGATGCAACCCGTTATCCGGGTCACGGCGCCGATCGTTATGCTTTTGCCGAGCCTGTTGGCGATACGCTTGCCTTTGTTACCGGCGAGGGATATACCGATGTCTGTGTGATGAAGTCTATGGATAATGGGAACACCTGGGAGCGCATTGATTATTACAACAGCATCGACCCTTTTATGAACGGCATGATCGAATATCCGCTGCACGGAAGCCTCGATTCGTACCACAGTATTGTTCTTGATGACCTTGGCCGTGTGCACCTTAGCTCGGGTCGACGCATCCATCGCACCGATGGAAATGGTGGAAGATTGTACAGGAGACCTTCGGACGGGCTGATTTATTGGAACGAAACCATGCCTCCACTCGACACCACTATCCTTAAACGAACCGATGCTCCCAATGGTGTTCCGGAAAGTATCCTTTTAGCAAGGGTGCAAAATAATGGTACTGACAGTATTGTGGGTATTCCGACCTATTATGCCTCGCTGACTTCCATGCCACAACTCGTTTTCGATCACCAGACAAAGTTTTTATATGCTTTTTACAGCGCGCTAACCCTGGGTTTTGTAAACAACGACTACAACTACCGTCATATCTGGATGCGATATTCCGAAGATTATGGTCAGACCTGGAGCCCGCCGGTCGACCTAACAGGCGATATTTTTCACCTGTTTACCGAGTGCGTATTCCCAACGGCCTCACCCACAGTCGACAACAAGGTACATCTTATTTATCAATCAGACGACGCGCCCGGTATGAGCGCTACGGAAGAACACCCTGTTCGCGACAACAATATTGTGCATCTTACGGTTGACCGCATGACAGTTGGGATGAAAGAACAAAAGCCGGCTTTGATTTCGGTTGATCAGCTCTTCCCCAATCCAGCACACAACATGGCAAATATTGTGGTGAGAACACATGCTGCAACACATGCTTCGTTGAATGTGTTTAGTGCAGCCGGACAGTTGGTTTACAGCAAACAAATTCAGTTAAATTATGCCGGCCCTCACCGGGTACAGATACCGCTTAATGGAATTGATGCCGGAATGTATGTGGTTCAGGTACAGGTTGATGGTATTCGCATGATGCAAAAACTGGTCGTACGGTAACTTTATTGTTTTCTGCAGACAAGCCGGGCACTTTATGTCCGGCTTGTTTTTTCCTGCAAGCACTTGCAGCCAACATAATAGATTTCTCGGCTTACTAATCTTCAAAGGTTTGGATATTCTGTTCTTAATGGAAAATCATATCATAAAAAAGCCACCCGGGAGGGTGGCCCAATTATGAAAAACAAACAAAACAAGTGTACTTTCATAGAATCAAATCTTGTGCCGTAGTAGCTAAGCAATTCATAATCAAATATTAATTTTTCGATGAGTTTGCATATTTAGTCTTTATTATGGAAAAAAATTCCATAATTGAGAATCTAATCTTTTAAACAAAGCCAGGATGTGGGCAACTTGTTATTTTACAGCTGTAATAGTGTAAGATAATGAAATTCCTGTTAAAGTTATTAATTCCAAATTTCGGAATCATGAGGCCTGTCTTCACTTGATTGATCTCACGGTGCCCTGCTTTTTCCTAATTTTGCAAAAAAAATGTCAATGTTAAAAAGGAGCCTTTTTCTTGCAATTGCTTTGTTAGCAGTACTTTATATTACTTCGCTATCAATTTTTGCACAAACTACTGAACAGCTCAGACAGCATGTTTATAAGCTGGCATCCGACGAAATGCAAGGGAGGCCTGTTGGCGGCGATGCCGATCAGACAGCTGCGCGCTACATTCTTGAACAAATGAAGAAGGCAGGGCTGAATCCCTTGGCTAACAAAGGCTTACAGTCGTTTAATCTTGTGGCCTCGGTTCAGACAGGGCCAGGCAATACGCTTTCTATTGGAGGGCATTCGCTGGAATATGGCTCCGAGTATAGTCTTTATGCATTCAGTGCATCAACCAAACTTGAGGCAGATGTGGTGTATGCGGGATTTGGTATCGTAATGCAAAACGACACGCTTGCACGAAACGACTACGATAATCTCGATGTAAAAGGTAAATGGGTTGTTGTACTTCGCGGTGATCCGATGCCCGAGCGCAACGACAGCCCTTTTATTCCTTTTTCCGATGCACGTACCAAAGCCATGCTTGCCCGCGACCGGGGAGCTGCCGGATTGATCATTACTTCAGGAAAGCGTAACAATGCACAGGATGAGCTCGCTCCGCTGATTTTCGACCGATCGGTATCGGATGTTGGTATACCGGTAATTGATTTGAAGCGTAGTGCAGCCGATAGTTTTTTGCTTCCTGAGGGATTTACTGCCGATAGCCTTGAAGTGCAGGCAATAAAAGGAAAGAGTGCCTCCCTTACAATTGGGCGCACCATTGCAGCCACAACCCAACTTGAGAAGAATACCGTTACCACCCAAAACGTGGTTGCAGCCATCCACGCTCCTAAGGCGTCGGATGAATGGCTTGTTATTGGTGCACACTATGACCATCTTGGGATGGGTGGTCCCGGATCTGGGTCGCGTATGCCTGAAACACCGGCCGTTCATTACGGCGCCGACGACAATGCATCGGGTGTTGCCGGCTTGCTTTGGTTGGCGAAAAAACTTAACGCTCAACGCGGAAAACTGAAGCGCAATGTTATTTTCGTGGCATTTGGTGCCGAAGAATTGGGTCTTATTGGTTCCAGATACTTTGTGCGAAATCTGCCTGTTCCTAAAGAAAAGGTTGTGGCCATGATTAATCTTGATATGATTGGCCGTCTCAATGAAAAACAGTCAGTGATGGCCGGAGGCACTGGTACTTCGTCAGTTTGGGAGCCAATGCTCAACCGTTTGGCAGAGGGTACTGGCCTGAGTCTCGCATTTTCGCCCGAAGGCTTTGGCGCTTCTGATCATGCATCGTTTTATGCTGAAGGAATCCCGGTGCTTTTCTTTACTACCGGAGCCCACAGCGACTATCACACCCCCAATGATACCCCCGACAAGATCAACTACTTCGGAATGCAACAAGTGCTCACACTTGTGGGTGCCGTGAGCCTCGATATATTACAAAGTCAGACAAGACCCGACTTTCGTGAAGCCGGCCCACGCGAAAGGGTGGCCAGCCGACGCGGTTTCAGGGTTACTTTTGGCATTATGCCTGGCTTTGCCGACACCGGAGGTAATGGGCTTAATGTAGACGGTGTGACCAAGGGCGGCCCTGCCGATCAGGCGGGAATGAAAAAAGGCGACCGCATCGTTGGCATCAACGGGTTGCCTGTAAAGGATATATACGATTATATGAACCGACTCAAAACCATCAAACCAGGCGAGCGCGTTAATGTTGATCTGATTCGCAATAACGAACCGATGATCTTGGTGGTTGAATTATAATTCAATTCATTGCAAACGCTCTATCTTCAATTACTGGCCGATAGTTTTGTGCTCAAGTTTTTGCGCTTTGGCGTAGTGGGGTTCAGCGGCCTCTTTGTGGATTTTGGCATCACATGGCTGCTCAAGGAGGTGGCCCGATGGCAGAAATACCTGAGCAACGCCATTGGATTCATCGCTGCGGCAAGTTCCAACTATATGCTAAACCGCTTATGGACATTTCAGAGCACCAACCCCAATGTGGCTGTTGAATATTCCGGATTTATTTTCATCGCCGTTCTAGGACTGGCAATCAACACCTTAATGCTTTGGATTTTGGTTAGCCGTGTCAGAATGAATTTTTATGTGAGTAAAGTGTTTGCCACAGCGGTTGTGATGATATGGAATTTTGTAGCAAACCTTGTTTTTACTTTCAATGGAATGACGTTTTGAACAGGCGCTATATGAAAAAAATAATGTTCGGCGTAGTCTGCAGACTGCGCCGAACTTTTTTTAAATAACACCGAACTATTTTATATAACGCCAAACCGCTTTAAAAAGCCGAATCGACCATTTTAACTGGTCAAATTTTGACCAAAAAGTTTCGTTTAAAGAATGTTATGACCAGATTGATTAACGTGTAACCTGAGGTCGGGCCAGAATTGTTCGAAGGCATTTCCGACCATGATGTAATGTTCAAGTAACACATCCACCGCTTTGTCCATGCCGCTTACAAAACTTGCCCTGCGGTTCATGCCGTTGAAAACCCGCTGAAGATCGCGCAGATTGGCATAGCCGGCCAACCAGTTCTGTGCCACCATCCAGGGCACTATACGACGCGAACGCGGTGGAAGATATCCGTAGTTATTTAGTAAAGTCCGATAAACCCATTGGGCGAACTCGGTGAGATCGCCATGGCCGTGACGACCCCAGCCTATGGCAAGAAAATGATCAAAATAAATGTCGAGCACCACAGGGGCATATTTACCAAAATCCGCAGTCAACGTTTGGGCAGTTTCTTTGACCAAAGGATGACTGTCGGTAAAGCTATCGATCAGCCTGTGCAGCTGCACGCCGCCTCGCATAGCCTCAGGCAGGCTGTCAAGCATCTGGCCCTTCACATGATCAGCTACCATATTGCCGGTGAGCACCAACTGATTGTCGCCCGAAAGCAGGGCATGTGCAAGGAAATTCAGTTTTCGTACTTTTTAGCAAATCTAAGCAATGTGGTGCTTCATGACTTTAAATTTATTGTTTTAATCTCTGTAAGCCAACTTCTGTATACCTTTGCCCACCCTAATTTATTGAGCAGCAAATGCTGATTAATTGCTAAAATATGAAGGACCTCACCGAAGGTAAGGAAGGCCAGCTTATTCTTAGGTTTACGATTCCTATGCTGATTGGTAATGTCTTCCAGCAGCTTTATAATGTGGTTGACAGCATTGTGATTGGCAGGTTTTTAGGCAATGAAGCACTTGCGGCTGTGGGTGCAAGTTTTCCGCTCATTTTCACTTTGATATCGTTGGTTATTGGTCTTACCACCGGAGGTACGGTCATTATTTCGCAATATTTTGGGGCTCGTCGGCCCGAGATGGTAGAAAAGGCCATCCATACCGTGTATATCGTTCTTTTCTGGGCCTCACTTTTGTTAATGGTCCTGAGCTGGTTACTTGGTAGTTTTGTTTTCCGGCTTATCGACCTGCCGGAAGATGTTATCCCTCAGGCCGTTAAGTACTTTAACGTTTACGCCGCCGGGTATCTCTTCTTTTTTGGTTTTCAAGGCACTTCGGCTATTCTAAGGGGTCTGGGCGACTCAAAGACTCCGCTATATTTTCTTATTGTCAGCACAATTATGAATATTATCCTCGACCTGCTGTTTGTAGCCGTTTTCGGTTGGGGTATCGAAGGCGTTGCCGTGGCAACCATCATTGCTCAGGCCGGAGCTTTCGTAACGCTGGTGCTTTACCTGAATAACCGCAATGAGTTGCTTAGGTTCAGGCCGATGCAGATGACTTTCGATCGCTCAATTTTCAAAAGAAGTTTGCAAATTGGGCTTCCCACTGGCTTTCAGCAGACTTTTGTAGCGCTTGGTATGCTGGCGCTTTACAAGGTTGTAAATATGTTCGGTACCACCGTGATTGCAGCCTATGCCGTGGCCATGCGAATCGATTCATTTGCCAGCCTGCCGGCCATGAATTTTTCAGCTGCGCTTTCTTCCTTTGTGGGTCAGAATATCGGCGCCGGGCAGTTCGATCGTGTCAAAAAGGGCCTGATGGCTACCCTGCGGATGACATCAATATTTTCGCTGGCAGTTACGGTGGTAGCATGGCTTTTTTCGGCCCCTATTATGCGCATGTTTACTGCCGACGAGGCTGTGGTGGCCGTAGGGCGCGATTACCTGCATATTGTGAGCATTTTTTATGTGCTTTTCTCGGCTATGTTTGTGCTCAACGGCATGCTGCGCGGAGCCGGCGATACGCTCATTCCCATGTTTGTAACCTTGTTTTCGCTTTGGGTGGTGCGCGTGCCTGTTTCGTTTTTCCTTGCCAAGCACCTTGGCCCGGTAGGCATCTGGTGGGGAATTCCCGTGGCCTGGGCATTGGGAGCGCTTTTTTCTTACCTCTACTACCGCACCGGACGCTGGAAAACGAAACGGGTGGTCAGGTAGGCTTTTAGAGCCATTTTCTTACCTTTGACCATCAAACTTATATTCCATGAAGAATTTTATTTTGCTGATTATCATTGCTATGCTTGCAAATGCCTGTGCACCGAAGCACGAACCTATTGTTTATCCTGAGTCGAAGAAGGTTGATCAGGTGGACAATTATTTTGGGACCGAAATAGCTGATCCTTATCGTTGGCTTGAAGACGATAATTCGGAGGAAACCGCCATGTGGGTGGCCGCGCAGAATGCTGTAACACAGAGCTATCTTTCGCGCATTCCATTTCGTGAGTCGCTGAGACAGCGCTTCGAAACCATCTGGAATTATCCCCGTGTTGGCACGCCTTTCAAGAAAGCTGGCCGCTATTTCTTTTTCCGCAACGACGGACTTCAGAATCAAAGTGTTCTATACACAATGAAAGCTTTGAATGAGACCCCCGAAGTGCTCCTCGACCCCAACACCTTTAGTGCCGATGGCACTATTTCACTGGGCAGCGTAAGTCCTTCGCCCGGTGGCAAATACTTTGCCTATGCCATAAGCCGTGGTGGCAGCGACTGGAATGAAATAGTGGTGATGGATCTCGATAGCCGCACCATGCTTGCCGACACCATTCGCTGGGTGAAGTTCTCGGGAATTTCGTGGCTCAACGAAGATGGCTTTTTCTACAGTGCCTACGATGCCCCGGCACCGGGACAGGCGCTTTCAGGAAGCAACGAATTTCACAAGCTGTATTATCATAAATTGGGAACCCCGCAATCGGCCGACCAAATTATATTCCAAAACAAGGAATTCCCCAAACGCAATTATTATGGCGGTATTACCGATGGAGGCAGCTTCCTAGTAGTGCGCGAATCGCAGTCCACCAGCGGAAATGCCTTGTATGTGCGACCGGCCAACGATTTCAAAGCGCCTTTTGTTAAGGTTGCCGAAGGTTTTGATTACGATTACGATGTGATTGATGAGCTTAACGGTAAGTTGCTGGTAGAAACGAACTATGGCGCTCCCAAACGTAAGCTTGTGCTAATTGACCCGGCGGCACCGGCACCCGAAAACTGGAAAACTATCATACCCGAAGGTGAAAATGTGCTTGGAGCGGTTAGTCTGGCCGGCCCATATATCTATGCCGATTATGTGGTGGATGCAAGCAACAGGGCTTATTTCTTCGATTACGAAGGTAATCTGGTGAAAGAGCTCGAGTTTCCGACTTTAGGTACTACTGGTGGATTCAGCGGTGACAAAGACGACAACGAGGCTTTCTACGCCTTCACTTCATTTACAATGCCTACCACAATTTATCGCTACGACCTTAGTGCGCACCAGTCCGAAAAATATTTTGCCAGTGAGGTGCAGTTTAATCCTGAAGAGTATGTGACCGAGCAGGTCTTCTTCAGCAGCAAGGACGGCACGCGGGTTCCTATGTTCATCGTTTACAAGAAGGGCATGCAGCGTAATGGCAAAAATCCCTTGTTGCTATATGGCTACGGCGGTTTCAACATCAGTGTGATGCCCTCGTTTTCGGTGGCAAGGCTGCCTTTCCTCGAGCAGGGCGGAATTTATGTGTCGGTGAACTTGCGCGGTGGTGGTGAATATGGCAAGAAATGGCACGAGGCAGGTCAAAAATTTAACAAACAAAATGTGTTCGACGATTTTATCGCGGCTGCCGAATACCTTATTGCTGAGAAATACACCGAACCATCGAAAATTGCCATCATGGGTGGCTCGAACGGCGGATTGCTTGTGGGTGCAGCGATGACCCAGCGCCCTGAGTTGTTCAAAGTGGCTATTCCGATTGTTGGTGTGTTGGATATGCTTCGTTATCAATATTTTACTATTGGGTGGGCATGGGCTGCCGATTATGGCCGCAGCGACGAAAGCGAGGAGATGTTCCGTTATCTGCTCGAATATTCGCCACTGCACAATGTGAAGCAAGGAGTGAAATATCCTTCAACACTTGCCATAACAGCCGATCATGACGACCGCGTCGTGCCTGCGCATACTTTTAAATTTATGGCCGAGCTGCAAAGCAAACATGGTGGTGAAAACCCTGTAATCGTGCGAATAGAAACGCAGGCCGGGCACGGTGCTGGTAAACCTACCTCAAAGCTGATAGAGGAAAACACCGACATCTATAGCTTCATTATGTATGAATTAGGCATGAAGCCAAAATTTGCGAAGAATTAAAGGTGTTGATTTCCTGATGTTTAATCCGGCAGGCCAAAGGCCTGCCGGATTTTTGTTTTACTTGATATCCTGCCTGAGAATTTTCTCCATTTTACGGCCTTTAGCCAATTCATCTACTAGCTTATCGAGATAGCGGACTTTTCTTGTAAGTTCATTTTCAATACTTTTCACCCTTACCCCGCAAATTGCCCTGGTGATAAAGACTGCCTTGGGATTTAAACTGGCATTTTCGAAAAGGGTTTTAAACGTGGCCTTTGTATCAATCATCTCTTTAAGCTGATTATTATCAATACTTGTCAGCCATTCGATCACCTGGTTGAGTTCGGTAGCCATGCGGCCTTAAATTTACCCGCATTTTAAACGATGCTGGTAAACTTACCAGTTGGTAGGCAAAGCTATGTGCTTCTTGGTCGATAAGGACGTATTCTTTGGGCATTTCAAAGCGGTAACATGCAGGTATTTTACACCATATCACGATCAGTGTTTACAATCAGGCTTTTCTTATCAAGGTCTTGAAAAAAAGTAAGCTAAATAATTGAAAAATAAAAAATAAAGTGTTATATTTATGCTCCTCTATTTTTTTCTAAAGGGCACTTGGCAACTCTGTCACGAACAATTCGGCAATAAATTTGTAACACATAAAAGAGTCCTTTCAGATCAAAAAAAACCAGCCATGAGAAGTTTGATTTACATCATCGGGTTGATGCTTGTAAGTTGCATTACGCATGCCCAGAATAATTTGATGAGTCCACCTCAAAACTTATTTGGTCAGTCAGAACTGATTATGCCTGATGGAATTTATTATTTTGGAGGTATGCGCATCGAGGATGGTCAGGTGATTGCGAATAACGTGATGTGGGTGCTGGATAATGATAACCAATGGCACGTTGTTAACAGAGGTGATTGTTTGATAGGACCAGCTCCCAGAGGATATGCAAATTTTTACTCGGTGAATGGCGAAATTTACATAGAGGGTGGGGTCAACGAAACAAACGAATGTGTATCAGATAAATGGAAGTATAATTGGACAACGCGTTGTTGGGATTACGAGGGCGTATCCTATCAAATTCCATGCAAGAAAAATGTTGCTTTCGGACCCATGAAGGCAAGTACGTGGTACTTTGCATACGGTGGTGAATCTACTGATGGGATGGCACATGCTTCATTTTACAAAATAGCTTCTGGATCTCAGGGTCCAGTTTACGTCAATTTAAACAACCACCCTGAAGCCAAAACCGGTGCAGCGATTTTTTTGGTTAACGGCAACATACCTGTAACCTTCGGCGGGATAAACTATGACATTGATCCCAATACGCCCGGCAATCAAGTGTCAGCGTCGAAAAAGTCGTTTATTTTTTACGAGAACATTAACGCCTGGTATCCGCTTACAACTATGGGCAATATCCCTGAATTGTACAACATGGCCTACACGCAAACACCGGATGGTCATACCATGTTCGTAATCGGGGGAAATTCGTGGGACTACAACACCAATACGCCTGTCCCAAGTTCGGGTATCTACTTCAACAGTGTCAACAATCATCAGTGGATTAGCGCAATGACCTCGCTGCCCGATCCAAGTACAGACCTTTTGTCGAGTTATAAGCCCCACGACAGGGGAAACGACACCATTATCATTGTAGGAGGGCGAAAGGCCAACGGACAGCCCGTGGGCATGAACTATAAATATGCCGTCAACAGCCAAACCCTTACGCCTTTTCCTCACCCAACATATGCGCTCACCGCCACAGCAGGACAGGGTGGAAGCA
Source organism: Bacteroidia bacterium (assembly GCA_021287165.1). Taxonomy (GTDB): domain Bacteria; phylum Bacteroidota; class Bacteroidia; order Bacteroidales; family F082; genus JALNZU01. The sequence goes on from JAJTAY010000011.1 coordinate 103,830, forward strand.
TCAACCCAGGCGGAGTAAATCAGGTTTATCAGGGAAGCAACATCACTTTTTCTATAAATCCTGACCCGGGGTTTGCTGTTGCAGCTGTTTTGGTTAATGGCCAGAATATTGGTCAGGTAAATCAATACACCATCGAAGATATCCAGGCCCCACAGAGCATCGAAGCGCAGTTTAGCCAGCTCACTTACAACATCACAGCCACAGCCGGGCCTGGCGGAAGCATACAGCCTTCGGGACAGATCAACGTGCCCTGGGGTGAGAGCCAGACCTTCAGCATTCAGCCAGATCAGGGCTATGCCATAGCAGCGGTGCTGGTTGACGGACAGAATGTGGGGCCGGTGGCCACTTACACCTTCAGCAATGTGCAGGCTCCGCACAGCATCGAAGCGCAGTTCAGCCAGCTAACCTACAGCATCACGGCCACGGCAGGCGCGGGCGGAAGCATACAGCCCTCGGGACAGATCACCGTGCCCTGGGGTGGGAGCCAGACCTTCAGCATACAGCCCGACCAGGGCTATGCCATAGCCGTGGTGCTGGTGGACGGTCAAAATGTAGGGCCGGTGGCCACTTACACCTTCAGCAATGTACAGGCTCCGCACAGCATCGAAGCGCAGTTCAGCCAGCTCACTTACAGCATCATAGCCACAGCAGGGCCTGGCGGAAGCATACAGCCTTCGGGACAGATCACGGTGCCCTGGGGTGGGAGCCAAACTTTTTTCATAAGCCCCCATCCCGGTTACAAGATAGATTCTGTTTTGGTGGATAACAGCTTTGTTGGGACGATGTCGAATTATACGTTTGCGAATGTTACCTCAAATCACCTCATAAGGGCAGTGTTTGGATTAATCACCGGAAACGATGCGATAACCACCCATTTGATCCGAATCATTCCAAACCCTGCGGATGGTCCGGTTGAAGTATTTTTAAAAGATTGTGCCTTTTTTACCTGGAAATTGATTGACTTAAGGGGGATTGTGCTGAACTATGGATTAATCGATACCAATGAGGAACAGCGCATTAAACTGAATTTACCCAATGGAATTTATTTTTTCCTGATTGAGGACGGTCAGCATAGCCAAGCACAAAAAGTAATAAAACATTAACTCGCTGTGTTTTAGAAGCTGAGGCTGTTCCGAAGCCTGTCGCCTTTTCCTGTTTTCGACATGTTTGGTATCCCTCTCTCATAATAAACTGATATACAAACTTATAGTTTTGTAATTTTAGAATTTCGAGTGTCCCAGGTGTGTTTTTGTTATTTTTATTGGGTGTTTGTCAGGAAAAGAACAACAAAAGCGGTGTTGTCAGCGTCCAAGTGATTGACAAGAGCGGAGGGCGCTACAGAGTTGTTAAGACCATAGGTAGCAGCCGTAACGCTCAGGAGGTAGAGCGTCTGGTTGGCCTTGGCAAAGAGTGGATAAAAAGCAAGCGGGGTTGTTAGAGATTGATTTTACGAATTATCGTCAACAGACTGAGTTTGTTTTACAGGGATTGGAGGCGATTTCTGTAAGAGGACCTGATTTGTTGTTAGGGAAAATTTTTAATGAGATTGACTTTAATCAAATTGATGAGGAGCTTTTCAGGCATCTTGTTTTGACCCTTTTTTCGCTATCCAGACTGTAAAATAAAGACCTGAGAATATCTTGCATACATCCATACGTTAATGTTTATGACCAGGCTTTCTCGTAAATCTGGAGGGAATGGCCTGTTTTTATTCAACAAAACCCGTCCTATTAGATCCGCAAGTATATAGACCGGTGAGAGGGTATCGCTAATCTTTTGAAATTTTCGTATGGGTACCGCAGCGGCGAAACCAGGACAAAAAACATGCACCGCTTTTCGTGGGCGATGCATGTTTCAAAAATACCATCAAAACAAGCGATTATTTCTTCTTGTAAATCGCGTGTTCATTACGGTAACCTGCAGCTTTGTTTTGGTACCAGTCGGTGTACTGGCTTCCTGCTGTTTCGGCCCAGTTGCCAAATTTCAGATAGGCTTTTGAGATGTCGTTTCGTTCGATAGGATATTCGAAAGTGCGGGTCAGGTTCACCATCCAGGGCAAGTTGTTGGAGGTCTGATAATAGCGCCCGAGGGCAGGATTGGTGGCATCGGCACCCTGTCCGAAATAGCTTTGGCTGGCAAGGTTGGTGGGAGGCAGGCCGGTCACGGTGCTGGTAAACCTACCTCAAAGCTGATAGAGGAAAACACCGACATCTATAGCTTCATTATGTATGAATTAGGCATGAAGCCAAAATTTGCGAAGAATTAAAGGGGTTGATTCCCTGATGTTTAATCCGGCAGGCCTTTGGCCTGCCGGATTTTTGTTTTACTTGATATCCTGCCTGAGAATTTTCTCCATTTTACGGCCTTTAGCCAATTCATCTACTAGCTTATCGAGATAGCGGACTTTTCTTGTAAGTTCATTTTCAATACTTTCCACCCTTACCCCGCAAATTGCCCCGGTGATAAAGCCTGCCTTGGGATTTAAACTGGCATATTCGAAAAGGGTTTTAAACGTGGCCTTTGAATCAATCATCTCTTTGAGCTGATTATCATCAATACCTGTCAGCCATTCGATGACCTGGTTGAGTTCGGCGGCGGTGCGGCCTTTCTTTTCCACTTTCGTCAAATAGAGCGGATACACTTCCGAGATGGTGAGCATTGCAATGCGCTCGTCAGTTGTGAGTGGCATAATGTATATGATTGTCATTTAAAGTTGAACAATTTACGAAATAGCTAAAAATTAGAAAATGCAGGTCAATGTGAAGTGATATAAAATAAGGCATTACATAGTGATCACGCAGTTAATGTGGCCTGAAACAGAACTTTACAAGTATTCCCGATTTGCAACCGCAACCCTGAATAATTCCTGTTTAACAAATCGTAGGATGCCCCCCAAATGAATCGAACAACTACGATTTTTCTCGCTTTAGCATTGGATTAATGGATTAATGGGTTTTTGGGGAGAGCAATTATAGTTAATAAAATGTTAAAAATAATTATGGATGTTTATCCTTTTGATTCTAAATGATGTACCTTTATAGGTTGAAGGGGAGAGCTCTGATTAAACTTCATTGAATCAGAAGCTGCTTTCTGTGGTTGGTCTTGTTGCGAACGCAGTTCGGTCTTTGTCAAAGGTTTTTGATTTCTACCTGGCTTTAAAAACCAAACCAAATCATATCAACCATGAAAACCTTAATCAACCTTTTGTTTATTTCTTTTCTGGGCTTATTATCATTAAATGCCCAGCAGCGAATTACTTTGGCTGGTCAGGCACAAGCCACTGATGTTTCAAATCCGCAGAATAATGTTACGTATTTCTTTGGAGGACAGTCAGGCCCAACAAACTTTACAAACGTTCTTTACAAACTGGATGGTACAGGGCAGCTACAGTTTGTTGAGCCGGACCTAACTTGCCCTCAACCAACACCCAGGGCCGGGGCCACTGCCTGGTTCGACAATGGTAGTCTGTACATTAGGGGAGGCTTTAATTCCACTGTCGGATGCATGGGCGATACCTGGGTATTCAATACCACTACAAAGTGCTGGGCTTTGCTGCTCACGGGCGATCCTTGTGTGGCCTATATGGCCTCAGTAAAGGTCCCAACCGACAATAAGGTGTACCTTGTTGGAGGCAGAAATGCTGCTGGCGAATCGTTACCGCACTTCTATTCGATGAATCTTGGAAATCCTGGTGCAGGCTATACAACGCTTCCTGCATTACCAGAGCCTCTTGCAGGACCGGCTGTTTTGCATAAGAATGGAAAAACACTTGTTTTTGGAGGGTTATGGCATGATTGGGACCCAAATACTCCTGGGAATCAGCCCAGCTACTCACAAAACATTTGGCGCTACAGCCCAACAGCCAAAGCAGGCTGGGATATGGTTCCTGCAACCGGAGAAATAATCGAATTGTACAGAATGGCATACACACAGGACCCATTGGGTAACTTCTTCTATGTTTTTGGTGGCAGAACATACAATTACACCACAAACAGCGAGTTTTTTTCCAATGGGATTTATAAATTCAATCTGAATACCAATGTTTGGACGAAAGTGCCTGTTAATCTTCCGGTCGCATTGGCTGATTTTACTGCCAGTTACCGTAGCCATACTGGTGGAAATGATACCATATACCTCATTGGCGGCCAGTTGCAGAACGGGACACTCTCGAACACAAGCTATAAGTTCTCTGTGCTTGGCAACACGCTTACCCCGTTTGTGGTTACTTCTACACCGGAGATAACTGTTGAAAAGGCTGGACTCAGCATTTATCCCAATCCAGGAACTGATATCATAAACTTTCAGTGCAAAGAGCCAATAAACGCGGCAAATCTTACATTCTACAACGCTTTTGGACAGCAAATGATAATTAATAAGGACTATTCTGGAACCTCTGTAAATGTTGTCGACTTCCCTGCTGGATTATACTTTGTGGAATTAGGTTTGCGCGATAAGACACTGAAAGCACGTTTCGTAAAAAAATAGCTGAATGTTTTTGTGCATTCAGCTATTTTGGGTTCCAGATATTCTAGCTGAACCTAAGAGAGGCGTATTAAACTGAAGGCATCTAATTCCAAACCAATGTAGCAACGGCTTTTGATGGAATGGAATAGGTGAAGAATCTGCTGCCCTGTTTCACAGTAAAAGTCTTGAAAGTGTTGTCGTAATTACTAATTACCATAGCCTTCGATCCGTCAGTGTTTACAAACGCCACGGCTTCCATATTTGTAAGCGATTGCGCCCAAAGTGCCGAAACGCGACGAGCGCCGGGCCTGACGAACTTCGAAAAATGGCCTATGGAGTAATACTCCTCGTTGTAGGTGATTTGACCGGTGCTTTGGTTGATGGTAACAACCCCTCGACAATTGGGGCAGCCATTGTTGCGTGGCCCGTAGTATTCATCGAGGGCGATATTCCACATTAAGGAAGAGCGCGACCAGTTCAATGCCGTTCCGATGAAAATATTCCGCATATACCACATCAGATTATCGCTAAAGTCTGTTGCCCAGGCTCCGCCGGAAATTTCTGTAAAGTGCAGTTCCCGGTCAGGATGGGCATTATGAACAGCCGACATGGCCGAAACCTGTCCGCCATAGCCATGAAAGGCGCTGCCGGCGGTATAAGCTTTTGCCTGGGGATCGTTGAGGATATTAATCGAATAAGCGGTGTTGTCCCAGTTATGATCCCAGTTGATAATCTTAGTGGTTAGCCCAGCCTGAGCGAATTTAGGCCCGAGATGGTCGCGTATGAATATGAGCTGTTCTCCCGATTGCATCTCCATGCAGGGATATCCGGCGGTGAAATAAAGCGGTTCATTTTGCGGGGTAATGTGGGTAACGGTTATCCCCTTGCTGTTCATGGCCTGAATGTATCGGACAAAATAATCAGCATAAACACTATAACAATCCTGTCGCAGCTTGCCACCCTTAAGACTATTGTTGGTCTTCATCCAGGCAGGCGGACTCCATGGCGAACCCATGATAAATAGTTGCGGCGCAATGCTTTTTGCCTGCTGCATTATCGGCACCACATCAAGGGTATCCTGACTCAGACTGAAGTATTGCAGCTGAAAATCGGTCTGGCCTGTAGGACGGTCATTGTAGGTGAAGTCGGACAACGAGAAATCGCTGGCGCCCATACTAAGTCTGACAAAACTCATCCCAATACCTTTCTCGGGATCAAATAATTTTTCGAGCAGGGCCTGGCGATTGGAGGCGTTGAGCACACGGTTGATCAGATATGCCGAAGAGCCTGTCATGGCGGCACCGTAACCGTCAACGGTTTGCATCAAAACAGTTGTGTCAACGGTAATCAGAGGCCAGGTGCCATCGTGCTGGTTGATAATGGGTAAACCGGCCTCTTTGCTCAGCAGTTTCAGCTGATCACCCCGGGTAAGCCATACCTGTGCTGTAGGGCCAGTCGGGCCGGGTGGCTCTGGGTCGTCGGGCGGCGTGGTTTTATTGCAGGCCGGAGGCAGTAGTGAAGCCAGCAATAGCATGATAATCAAGCTAATCGACATTTGATTTGGAATTTTCATTGCGGCATTGTATTCAAAGAAAAATACCTCCGGCAGTGACTGCTGCCGGAGGCAAATTGTTTAGTAACCCGGGTTTTGGGTAAGTTTAGTGTTGTTGTCAATCTCGCGCTGTGGGATAGGCCAAAGCAGTTTGTTTTGTGTAACATTATAGTTGAGCGGTGCATTATTGGGTCCGCGCACATTGTTCATAACTTCAATGGCGCGTCCGGTGCGTTTGAGGTCGTACCACCGGTGTCCTTCGAAAGCGAGCTCGAGACGGCGTTCTTTTTCGATGGCCAGTTTCATGGCGGCTTGCGTATTTGCTGTGGTTGGTGCCAGATTCACTCTGGCTCTGATTTGGTTCACCAGCGCAGCAGCACCTTCAACATCTCCCTGGGCATTGAGTGCCTCGGCCTTGAGGAGCAAGATGTCGGCCAGTCGAAGCAGGATGAAATTCTGTGAGCTTGGCATGGTAAAGTTGCGCCATTTGTTCACGAATGGATAGTTTACCTGTGGCCAGTAAGGATCGCTCCAACGGCCTGAAACATCGAGGAATATGATGCTGGCGTTTTTGCGGATCTGGTCGTTTTCGGCATCGAAAGCAGCCACGAGGTCGTTGGAAGGCGTATTGAATTTTTTCCAGTCGAGGCCGCGAAACATGGTAGTACCCCAGTTTCCGCTCGAAGGTGTGCCTTCGTAGTTGATCTCAAAAATCGATTCGGCTGAGTTTTCGTTCTGGTTGTTCCATAGCATTTCGTAATCTGGAAGCAAGCTATAGCCCCCGGCAATGACGGCATTGCAATATTGCAGTACTTTGTCCCATTGCGGAGGTTGCATGCTAGCATATACTTTGGCCAGCATGGCATTGGCTGCGCCTCGCGTGGCGTAGCCTTTGTGCGGTGCTGTAGCTCGGGCGTGGTCGCGGGCAAGTTCAAAGTCCTTGATGATCTGTGCATATACAGTATCAACTGAGGAACGGGCAGGGAACATAATGGGATAAATCTCCGGCAATATCTCAATACTCACGGTTTTGACTTCCTTGAGCTGAAGCGGAACAGCACCCCAAAGCTGAACAGCTTGAAAATACATGAATCCACGTATCCATGCAGCCTCAGCCTTGATTTCCAGTTTACGGGCATCTGCCAAACCCGGTACCTTGTCCACGTTGTTATATACCGAGTTGGCTTTGCCTATAGTGGCGTACAGGTAGGCCCAGTCGCGGCTTACATTGGTGTTCGTAGCGTCAATGTTGAACTCGTCTATCTGAAAGTTCATGGGGTTGTCGGCACCAGCGTATGCATCATCCGACTGTGCATCGCCATTCACATAATAGTCGAGCGAGAAATACTCATTGCGAAAATCGGCATAAACCCCTGCCAGTGCTGCTTCAACCTCTGCCGGGCTTTTATAAAGTATGGAGTCGGCTGAGGTATTCGAAACCGCAATACTCTGTGAAACCGGTTTCAGGTCGAGAAAATCGTTGCAACCATTAAATGTTAGCATTGCAACGGCTGCCATTATGCTATAAATTAATCTCTTCATAGGTGCAACGTATTAGAGTTCAAGATTTAATCCAACAACGACCGAGCGCGATTGAGGATAGGTGCCGTAATCGATGCCCAATTCCACAGCGCTGTTGCCATATGCGTTCACTTCAGGGTCAAATCCGCTGTAGTTGGTCAAAGTAATCAGGTTACGTCCCGTAACGAAAAGTTGTAATCCCCTGATGCCTTTAAACTTATCCGCAGCAGTGAGCAGGTTGTACGACAGTGTAATCGATTTAAGGCGAACGTAGGAGCCATCTTCCACAAATCGGCTTGAATTTCGAACGTTGTTGATGTTGCCTGCTTTTGGGATGTCGGTGATGTCGCCTGGTTTTTTCCAGCGTCGCAACACAGCAGTGCTTTGGTTCTTGCTGTCGAACATGCCCTCAAGGTCGATGCGGGTGGCGTTGTAGATATCGTTGCCGTAGCTGCCCTGAATGAACATATTGAGGTCGAAGCGTTTCCAGCTGAGGTTGTTGGTGAAGCCAAAAATAAAGTCCGGATTGGCATCGCCGATTATGGTGCGGTCGCCGGTATCAAAGATCTTATTGTTATTCAGGTCTTTGTAGTTCAATTTGCCGGTAGCCGGATCAACGCCGTCGGCCACATATCCAAAGAATGAGCCAAGCGGAAGACCTACTTTAACAATGGCTACATCCTGGTTGTTGCTGTAAATACGGCCGAAATAATAGATGTCAGTGTATTCCAGTTTTTTCACCTCATTGCGGTTGAACGAAATATTGAAATCGGAGGTCCAGCGGATCTTTTTGTCAATATTTACGGTATTGAGGTTGAATTCGATACCGCGGTTTTCGATGCTACCGGCATTAGTTTGGATGGTAGTAATGGGCAAAGAGCTGGAAAGCTGTACGTTAAGTAGCACGTCGTCGGTACGTTTGATATATGCATCGGCAGTAAAGTTCATACGGTAGTTGAACATCGACAGATCAATACCAATATTCGACTGGGTTGTGGTTTCCCAGCGAAGGTCGGGATTGCCGTAGGTTACCTGCACCGACGAAGGTCCCGAGAGGGGAGTGGTGGGCGTGCGGCGGTAGTAGTTTACAAGTCCATAGCGGGCATAATTGGGAATGCCTTCCTGGTTACCATTTTTTCCCCATCCTCCGCGGAGTTTAAGATCGTCAATAAGCGTGACGCCCTGCATAAATTTTTCCGACGAAACGCGCCATCCGGCCGAGAAAGAGGGCATGGTGCCCCAGTGATGCGCCAGCTTCGACGATCCGTCGCGCCTAAGACTCATTGTCAGGTAGTAGCGCCCCGACCAGTCGTAGGCAGCCCTGCCGAAGAAGGATGCCAGCGCCCATTCCTGAATATTCGTGCTGGCGGTGATATTGTTGGCAGCGTTTAGCGTACGGACGCTTTGATCGGACGGAAAGTCGGTGCCATAAATGTATGAGTTGTTGCCTTTGTATTTCTGAATACTATTGCCTGCCAAGGCACTGATGTTGTGCTTTCCGAAGCTTTTGGCATATCCCACTGTGTTTTCCCAAAGCAGGGTAGTGTGGGTTGTTTTATCGGCCTGACCAATACCGTTATTCTGACGGCCAAAATTGGTTCGCACGGGGTCGAGGTAGTAATCCCATTGATGTGTGAGGAGGTCGGCGCCAAATTTTGAGGTCAAGGTAATATCCTTAACTGGCTTTGCTGTCAGGCTAAAATTGCCGAATACCTGGTTGTCAATGGACTGTTGATCAGGACCTTCCATGTAAGCGATGGGGTGTTCCCATGAGGGCTGGAATGGATTGGGATCGTACCACCCACTGTTGTCCTTTTTGTAGATCGAGAGGAAAGGAGGTGTATTGAGTGCACTCATGATTACCCCTCCGCGGCCCGAACTGAGGTTATCAGGGGTGTCTTTGGTATTGAGGTGCATCACGTTGATGCTGGTATTTACCTTCAGCCAGGGTTTTAGTTCGTTGTCGAGATTCATGCGCACAGTGTAGCGGTCGAACCTTGCCGGCTTCACGATTCCCTGATCCGAGAGCCATGTGGCTGAAACAAATTGCGAGGATTTATCTGTTCCTCCACTATACGACAGCTGATGAGTTTGAGTTGTTCCTGTTCCAAAAACAAGCCCGGGCCAATCGGTGTATTTCGTCATGGTTGGATCGATACTTCCGGGCATGATCTCGTTCATCAACTCGCGGTAAGATTTTGTGGAAAGCACGTCAATGCCTTTGCGCAACTGCGACCAGCCGAGGTAGGTGTTGTAGCGAATTGTGCTTTCGCCAGCCTGACCTCTTTTAGTTGTGATGATTACCACGCCATTTGCTGCGCGTGCGCCATAAATAGCTGCCGATGATGCGTCCTTAAGCACGCTCATGCTTTGAATATCACCGGGATTGATGCTGCGTATATCGGTTGTCGGCACACCATCCACAACATAGAGGGGTTCGTTGCCGGCCAGCACGGAGGTGGCGCCGCGCACGCGCACCGCAAGTCCTGCACCGGGTTTACCCGAAGGCTGATACACTTGTACTCCGGCGGCTTTGCCCTGAAGTGCTTCGGCGGCCGATATAAGAGGGCGATTGCGCATTTCTTTATCGTCAACCACGGCCACTGCCGTTGTCAGGTCTTTCTTTTTCTGTGTTCCGTAGCCGATTACCACTACTTCGCTCAGCTGCGCTATATCTTCCTGCATGGTTACGTCGATGCGCGTGCGCCCGCCCACGGATATCACCTGTTCAATATAGCCTATATAGCTGAATCTCAGGCTCGCATTGCGCGGTGCCGATATTTCGAACTGCCCGTCGATGGCTGTAATTGTGCCCTTGGCTGTGCCTTCAATAATTATGGTTACACCCGGGAGAGGGCTTCCTTGAGCATCGCTGACAATACCCCTGACAGTGATTTCCTGGGAGAAAGTCACTAACGGCAGAAGAAATAAGTAAATGAATGCCAGATATTTTCGCATGTTTAGTTCCGGTCTTTTAATTGAGTTGATCAGCAATCATTAAAAACAGGAGGGGACATTCCCCTCCTGTTTTATAAATAAGTACAAGCAGTTTTAACGTTCGAGAACCATTGTCCAGGCTGCGCCACCGCTATGATCTCCCGAGATGTCAACCGACACGATGAGGTACTGTTTGGTTGCTCCCTGAGCAAAGCCGATTACTTCGTAGCGGTTGGTAGGATTGCCGCCGTTTGGTGGGTTGGAACCATTGGAGTTTTCACCTCCATAATAGCCTTTGTAGAAGCCAATAAATGCAGCGCGTCCCGGGCCATTGGTAAGGGTGATTATGGCGCGGCTGTCGGCTGTGGCTGGTGTGAAGGTAAAGGTGTGTGCGTTTTCGCCGAGTGCACTGCCAAAGGCAGCACCGTTTCCGCTGGCGGCAATCTGTGCATCCGAGATACAGCCGTTGGGCGAGCCAAAGTAACCGTCGTTGCGGGCCGATCCTTTGGTGTCGTAAGTAAACTTGCCATCAGCATGGAATGTGAATTCATCGTCGGGCATACATGACCAGTCGTCGCCCCCGGTTGCAGTACCGTCGAGGAACGATTTGGGCAAAATCCACCATGATGGGTTGCCAAGTCCGGGGCCTACATAAACAGCACGCTCTGCAACGCGCACTTTCCAGGGTGCTCCGACAAGCAACTCAGTAGTGAGCGGGGTTACCGAAACTACCACATCCTGTTCGGCACTGCGGGTGCCCTGTGCATTTGTTGCAGTGAGCTTAATAGTATACAACCCTTCACTGGTATAGGTTTTTGTTGGGTTCTCGGCAGTGGATGTAGTTCCGTCACCAAAATCCCAGAGGTAGCTTGTGGCAAAGGTCGAAGTGTTGTTAAACACCAGCGTCAGTCCATTTTGTGTGAAGGTGAATGCAGGGTTGGGCATATTGCCAGGAATTGGCGGTTCTTCGTTGGGATTGTCGTAGTGAACGAGCACAAAGCGCCAATATCCGCCCGGTTCGGCCGGATTCCAGCGATAAATACCTTCAACAATAAGGGTATCTACCTGTCCATCATGCAGTTTCACGATGTTGTAGGTAACGGTTTGTTGTGGGGTGTTCACCTCGGTGTTGTTGCCCAGTTTATAGAAACCAATATAGGCGCCAAGTCCGTTGACTTTAACTTTTGGTTGTTCGCCCTGAATGATTTCGAAGTTGTGGTTGCCACTTCCCCAGGCTGCAAGACTTTGGCCAGTAGTGCTTACCATGTTGGTTTCTGGGACGCAGGTCCAGCCGGGTTCGAAGAGGTTGCCTTCGGCCCATACGTCGCCTTTGGCATCAAAAATCATGCGTCCATCGCGGTGGAATGTCCATTCATCATTGAGCATGCAGGGACGGTTGGCCATTTCGTCGTTATTGCGACCCATTGCCCACCAAATTTCGGTGCGGCTTTCAGGGCCAACTTCCAGAGGATAACGACCTGTGCTGACATTGCGGATGAGTTTCCACTTTTTGCCATCGGTGCCTTCACCGGCAAGCTTGGTAAGCAGAACGTTAGGGTCGGAAATTGTAATGGTCTGCTGGAAAACATCTGTGTAGGTTCCCTTAAGCGAAGTGGCCTTCAGCGAAACGATGTACTGTCCGGCATTGGCATAGGTATGCTCGGGATCGGTCTCTGTCGAAACCGGGCTACCATCACCAAAGTTCCATTCAAGTGCGGAGTAGTTTTGCGACTCGTTGGTGAACTTGACTTTTTTCCAGTTTTGTGCATCCACAGCGAAAGTAAAGCTGGGAATCACATCAGGTTCAGGTTCTTCCTTTTTGCAGGAAGTGAATGGAATCACCATTGCTACAAAGAGTAGCAGCAGCGAGAATTTCAGGTTTTCTTTCATGGCTGAAATTTTTGGGGTTAATAAATGAGTAATTGATTTGTGAATTGTTTTCATTGAATTTTATTGCTGAATTTTTTATCAGTGTTTAATTGAATATCAGTTGAGAGCTTCCCGCACATCAGGCTGAAACTTCCTTTTTCGAGCGTCCACATCCTGTCTTCAGCTGCAAATGCAAGCGCCTTAACAGGGATTTCGAGCTGAACCAGTTTCGATTCGCCGGGCATGAGGCTCACCTTTTCAAATGCCCTTAGCCTTTTCACCGAGGGTGTAAGGCTGGCATAATGATCGGCGCTGAACACCTGCACTACTTCCTTGCCTGCCAATGCCGATGTGTTTGTTACACGAACACTAAGCTTTATTACGTCCTCAGGCTCATATGTAGTTTTATCAGTGCTCAGCTCACTGTATTCGAAGTTGCTGTAGCTCAGGCCATAGCCAAAGTGATACTGCGGATTGTATTGTGTTCCGGTAGGCGAACCGGCAATCTCCAATTGCTCGGCATGCTTAATATAGTAGGGCTCGAGGCTGTTGGGGAACCTTGGATAAGTGTAGGGGAGTTTTCCTGAAGGATTGATTTCGCCGTAAATTATTTGTGCGATGGCTTCACCGCCATAATTGCCAGGCAGATAAGCGTTGAGCACGGCTTTGGCCAATGGCTCAATTTTGGAGATGACTCTGGGTCGTCCCTGAACCATGACAAAAATGACTGGTTTACCCGATGCAGCAGCCAACTTAGCTAGTTGCTGCTGATTGTCAGATAAGTACAGGTCTTCCAGATCGCCAGGTTTTTCAGTGTAGGAGTTTTCGCCCAGACAAAGTACTATGGCATTGGCTTTTGCAGCTCTACGCGAGAATTCACTGAGGTTGCCAACAATTTCTTCATCGTATTTACCGTCGAATTTGAAGCTGACTCCTTCAAAAAGTTCAACCATTTCGGGGTTTTTGGCTCGTGCACGCAAGGCTTCATAAACCGTGTTGTAGTCGCCGGCAAATTCGTCGGCAAGTTCGCCCTGCCAGCTGTAGCTCCATCCGCCGTTGAGCGGCCGCATACTGTTGGCTGTTGGCCCTGCAACCAGCAGACGAAGATTGTTCGACAGGGGTAGCAGTCCATCATTTTTAAGCAAGGTTACCGATTCCTGGGCAGTTCTTATCGCAAGATTTTCGAAGGCCGTGCTGCCGAAGTCGGGATAATCTTCCAGCTGGGTATAGGGTTTCTCGAATAGTCCAAGGAGATACTTCACCCTTAAAATGCGTGTAACGGCATCGTCAATACGGCTCATAGGCACTTCACCTTCGTTAACCAACTCGATGAGATAGTCGGCAAAGCGGAAATTGTATGGCACCATCGACATGTCGAGGCCGGCATTGATGGCCAATTTCACAGCTTCTTTTTGTGTGGCTGCAACTTTATGACGGGTATGCAGATATTCAATGTCCGACCAGTCGGAAACGATAAATCCTTCAAAGCCAAGCTCTTCTTTTAGGACATCGTTAAGCAGGTATTTGTTAATGTGTACTGGTACGCCATTAATTTCACCGGAATTGACCATCACGGTCAGCGCCCCTGCTTCAACACCAGCCTTGAAAGCGGGAAGATGATATTCACGGAGCTTATTTTCGGGAATCCATGCCGGACTGCGATCTTTTCCGCTTAAGGTGTGCGAATAACCGAGATAATGCTTCAAACAGGCAGCCATCCTGTTTGGGTTGGATACCTGATTATCATCGCCCTGCAGCCCTCGAATCAGCGCTTTTCCCATGCTCGATGCGAGGTATGGATCTTCGCCAAAGGTTTCCCATTGTCTTGGCCAGCGGGGGTCGACACCAAGGTCAAGCACGGGGCTAAAGGTCCAACCAATTGAACTGGCACGGCTTTCATATGCCGTTACTTCAGCACCCTGACGAATCAGCTCCGGATTCCATGTTGCAGCCATACCGATCTGCTGAGGAAACAGTGTGGCACCAGCCACATAACTGGCCCCGTGAATCATGTCCACACCATAGATGATTGGAATACCCAAACGGTTGTTTTTAATAGCATAATCCTGAATATCCTTTACCATTAAATTCCACCATTGTGGGCTGCGTGCACGATTGTTGGTTGTATTGAGCACCGAACCGATGTAGTATTTTTCAAAAGCCTCACGCATCGCGTTCTTGTCAAGACGGGGAGGTTCGAAACTAGTTTCGGGTTTTTCGCCTTCCAGCAAAATGTCAAGTGTTACCTGAGTCATCTGCCCGACTTTTTCTTCAAGGGTCATCGATTTGACCATTTTTTCCACTTTGGCTTCAATCTCAGGTGTTGAATGCCGCAAATGAGATTTGGTTTTTGGGGCTGAGCATCCGCCTGCAACGGCCAGAAGCGTTGCCCAGAGTAAAGTCGCTTTCCACTTCATATTACTTACTTTTTCATTTTAGTTCTCTGGTACCTGAAACACCCTCACATAGTCGACGATCATGGTTTGCGGAAAAACAGTGCTGGCATCCGGATTGCCCGGCCAGATTCCGCCAACTGCAACGTTGAAAATGAAAAACTGCGGCAAACGGAATGCCTCGTATTTGATATCGGTGTCTTTGATTTCGTGATAAAGCTGATAATCTACATACCAACGGATGGCATTTTCCTGCCATACAATGCTGAAAACGTGAAACTTTTCATTGAAGCCTTCATTAGGCGGGAGTGCGTAGCCCAGGGTGCGGTACTTGTGGCCTCCGTCGAAATAGTGGATGCTTCCATACACCCTTCTTGGCTCGTGTCCTAGGTATTCCATGATGTCAATTTCGCCGCAGCGTGGCCAGCCAACGGTGTTAAAGTTGGCACCAAGCATCCACAATGCCGGCCATATTCCCTTGCCGATGGGCATCTTTGCCCTGATGTCGATTCGGCCGTATTTAAATTCCTTTTTGCCTTGTGTAATAAGACGTGCTGAGTAGTAGGATGTATAGAGCTTAGTAGCGGTAATATGCAATTTGCCGTCCTGCAGATAGGAGTTGGTTGACGAGTTGGTGTAGATCTGCAGCTCATTGTTGCCCCAGCCGCCTCCACCTATGTTGTAGCCCCAGTTTTCGGCATTAATAGTGGCTCCGTCAAACTCATCGCTCCATGTCAGATACATCTGCGGATAAGACAATGGTGTTATGGGACCATCAGGGGTCATTTCAGGGACATAATTGTCGTCGTTGAGAATTACGACCTTGGTAACGGTATTCGGAGCAGTAGCATTGGTGAGTTCGCTGACAACCACCGTAAACTGATCGTCCATTTCGAAAATGGCATCATTGACCAGGTTAATCTCTATGGACTTTTGTGTTTCCCCGGGCGCGAAGGTGAGCGTTTGATTGAGCCTGGCTTCATAATCCTCTCCGGCCCTTGCTGTTCCCTGAACAGTTGACCATTTGAGTGTTACCGGCACCTGGGCCGGACCTGAAAGCAAAAGCTGAATGGTTGCAATTACGGGAGATGCAGTTCCTTCGTTGAAGAACACACGCTCAGGCATTTGCAGAACCGGCACAAAGAGATCGTCGTTTTTAATGATGACCTTGGTGCGGTCGTTGCCAAGCTTTGCGTTGCGCGATCCCCCGGCAATGACGAAAAAGTACTCGTCGGTTTCGTATTGATTGTCATCAATAATATTTACATTGAGTTTCTTTGATGTTTCGCCAGGAGAGAAAACGATGGTTTGCTTGTCGATAGGTAGATAATCGGAACCAGCCACTGCAGTACCATCGCCAGTAGAAACGGTCAGTGTTATTTCTTTCGAGCTGCTGTTGCTCAGGCTGATAAGTATTTCAGCGCTGCCAGCTCCTTCCAAAACCTCCACCTGATCCGGAAAGTTTAAAGTTGGTGTTGTCTCCTCAGTTTTTTTGCACCCGAGGAGCAGGACAAAAATTAGATATGTAAGTATGGTTCTGTTCATTAGCTCTTTGGAATCATTCGGTAATATCTAACCCAATCAATCTCCATCGTTGCAGGAAAGATGGCCGGGTCAACGCCTTGCTGACCTCCCCAATTTCCCCCAACGGCGATATTGAGAAGCAGATGGAAGCGCTTGTCGAATGGCCAAGACTGATATCCTGTGCCTTCATTGATATGTGTGAAGATGTGCACGCCATCAATAAATCCCCTCACTGCAAAGGGGGTCCAATCAATTCTGTATGTATGAAAGTCAGTCCTTGCAGTAGGTACGGTCATGGTGGCAGTCTTGTTGTTTCCAAGTACCCAGTAATAGGCCTCGGTATGTGTGCTGATATGTACAACATCAGGGTTGTAGCCAACATGTTCCATAATGTCGATTTCGCCCGATTTTGGCCAGCCGCCGTATTCCCAGTCGGTTGGAAGCATCCAGATGGCTGGCCAGGTGCCTCGTCCTGATGGCAGTTTCGCACTCACTTCAATACGACCGTAGAGAAAATCGCCTTTGTTTCTCGAGACAAGCCTTGCGGATGTGAATTCCTTCCCTTCGAAAGTTTCCTTTTTTGCAACGATTTGCAGCCTGCCGTCCGAAACCACGGCATTGTCGATTCTGTTGGTATAATATTGCAACTCATTGTTGCCCCAGCCGTGGCCGCCGATGTCATAATCCCATTTGGCAGGGTCGGGCAAGCCGTTGTAGTTGAACTCATCACTCCAGGCAGGAGTAGTTTCGAATTGCCAATCAAGGTCCTGCACTGGCCCGGGCAGTATAATCTGGTATTTGGAAGAGTGGCTGGTCTGGCACGAACTGACAAGACTGACAGTCAGGAAAAAGATTGCGAATACTTTCTTCATCATTATCATCCGATTTGAAAAAGAGCGGCCGCCGGGGTCAGCAGCGGCGCGCCCTACTCACTAACCGCAAAAAAGAGCTATGAAAAGGTATTAGTAGTTCGGGTCTTGTATGAGTTTGGTATTGTTGATTTCCGTGAGCGGAATGGGAAGGAATTCGTGCTTTGGAGCCACAAAACCTTTAAAAGCGAGTGCCTGAGCAGCACGCCCGGTTCGCACAAGATCGAACCAGCGGTGACCTTCGGTGGCCAGTTCAACACGGCGCTCCTCATAAATATTGTCGAGTGTGGCTGGCACTGAGGGCAGGCCGGCACGTGTTCTCACCCTGTCGAGGTAAACCTGAGCTTTGGTTGTATTGCCTCCGCGCAGAAAAGCTTCGGAAGCCATCAGCAGAACATCGGCGAAACGAATCTCGATATAGTTGTTGGGCCACATGAGCACAGGATCACCGTTGCCGGTTGCCCTGAAGGCTTTGAGCGGAATGAATTTCTGGCAGAAATAACCGGTGTTCTGATAGCCTTTTTCGTATGTGGCCACACCGGCCTTTTCAAGGCTGTCGATGTTGGCTACTGTGGCTTTGTAGCGGTTGGTATTTTTGAGCAGATTCACCAACTCGGGCCGAATAGGATTGAAGCCCCAGCCTGCATCGTAAACCGGTCCTACATATCCGCGAGGTCCGCACATCTGGGTGAATATATGGCCTTCACCTGCAGGAGGCCATGGTCCCCAATAGCCAACCGCAGCCGATGTATGAGTAATCTCGAAAACCGACTCCTTATTGAACTTGTTGTCGGGTTTGAAGATATCGCCAAAATTGGGCAACAGCTGGTATTGTCCAGAAAGGTCAACTTGTTCGAAAAGGTTGGCAGCTTCGAGCATGCGGCTTTGATTGTTCTGATAGAGAATTACCTTTCCAAGCAGCGACATGCCAGCGCCTTTAGTCACTCTGCCGCGCTCAGGCAGCGGAACGCTGATGGGCAGGTCGGGTATGGCATCGTTCAGGTCGCGCTCAATCTGCTGCCACACCTGTTCGCGGGGAGCTTGTGTTACATTGTAAAATTGTGCGGGCGACAAGGGCTCCACAATCAGCGGAATGCTTCTGAACAAGCGGATGAGATCGAAATAATAATAAGCCCTCAAAAATTTGGCTTCTGCCTTGAAGCGTTTCTTAAGGTTCTCGTCCATAGGCACGTTGTCAATCTTCGACAGCAAAACATTGGCGCGGGCTACACCGGCATAATTACGACCCCAGAAATCGTCCTGCGGCCCCAATGCAGGGTCGAGGGTATAGGTATTCCATGCTTCCCACGTGGCGCGGTCGGCATAATTTCCTCCTCCGGCCCAGCAATCGTCAGAGGCAGTATTCAGATAGCCGACTTTTGAAGAGTAGTCTTTAACTACATCCCAGCCGAGTGGGTCGTAAACTGCCACCAATCCCGCAAAAGCCTCATCGGCATTGCGATAGAAATTGGCTTCGAGGGTCGTGCCCTTCGGTTTTACTTCCAACCAATCTTTTGAGCAACCGGTTATAACAACTACCAGAATTGCCAGAATATATGTTATCTTTTTCATGTTTATCAGATATTTAGAGTGTTACATTGATTCCAGCCATAAACGATCTTGCCTGAGGATAGAACCCACGGTCGATGCCATAGCTCGATCCACCGATTTCGGGGTCGAAGCCGCTGTATTTTGTGAATGTGAGCAGGTTGTTCGATCCGGCATATACTCTAATACGCTGTATACCAGCCTTGCGGCTCAGTTCCCGGGGAATAGTATATCCGACCTGAACGGTTTTTATGCGCACATATGAGCCGTTGCTGAGATGGAAGGTGCTGGGGTTGGCGAAGTTTTTGTTCGGGTCGCCCAGCACCAGACGCGGGTAAGTGCTAGAAGTACCTACTCCTGTCCAGCGATTCAAAGCGTCGGATGTCCAGTTGGCACCAGGTACGTCGAGGCGACGCAAGCCATTGAAGATCTGATTTCCGGCTACGCCCTGACCAAAGATCACCAGGTCAAATTGTTTATAGCTGGCATTTACCGTGAAACCAAATGACCAGGTTGGAGTAGGATCTCCTATAATTTTGCGGTCGGCTGCGTCAATCTTACCGTCTTTGTTCAGGTCGGCATACTTGAAATCGCCTGGCCGTGCATTGGGCTGAATGAGTGTTCCGTCAGGATTCTTGTATTTCTGAATCTCGCCAAGCGACTGGAACACACCCAGTACTTCAAATCCGTAGAAAGCTCCGATCGGGTAACCTACCATCAAACGCGATATTTCGTAAGTGCTGTTATGGAAATTGGCACCAGTGCGAAACTCAACAGTGCCCAAATCCGTAATCTCGTTCTTTAGGTATGAGGTGTTGCCTTTTAGTTCCAGATTCAGGTCCGAAATCCGCTTAAACCAGCTCAATTCAAGTTCAAATCCTTTGTTGGTCATGGAGGCCACGTTTCCGGTGGGCGAACCATTGGCACCTACATAGGCAGGCAGAATAATGGGCTGCAACATGCCTTTTGTACGTTTGTCATATAGGTCAAATACCAACCTGAAATCGTCGAGCAGCGTTGCTTCGAAGCCAATATTTGCCTGGCTCGTTTCTTCCCACTTAAGGTCGGGGTTCGATGGAGCATTCGGGCTGTAGCCAATAATCAGGTTATCATAGCTGAAAGTGTAATCACGCCCGCTTCCCACTGTCGACAGGTATTGGAAGTCGCCAATCTGGTCATTACCCGTAACGCCATATGAGCCCCTGATTTTTAGATAGTTGACAATTTTATTCTGAGGCCAGAAAGGCTCGTTGGTTACATTCCAACCCAGCGAGGCCGAGGGGAAGTACCCGAACTTATTATTAGTACCAAAGCGCGAAGAGCCATCGCGACGCAGGATGCCGGTAAACAAATACTTTCCATCATAATTATAGGTACCGCGGGCAAAGATCGATGCGATGCGGTGGTCAGGACTTTCCCATCCTCCACCAATCTTATTGGCATCGGCTACACCGTAGTTCATCGAGGCATCTTCGAAAGTGTTGACAGGCAAGTTCTTATAGGTGGCATTCACCCCTGATGAATTGGAAACATATGCTGAAGTACCAACAAGGGCGCTGAAGTCGTGTAGGCCAATCTTTCGGGCATAAGTGAGGGTATTTTCAAAGTTCCAGCTGAAGCCCATATTGCGTGCGCGGTAGTAGGAGTTGTTTGTTACGACGGTTGCGGCGTTCAGGTAATGCACGGGAGTAAACGACTCATCACCCCAGAAAGCCAGCTTGGTGCCCAGGTCGGAACGGAACCTGAAGTATTTTGCGGGTTCAATTTCAGCATAGAGGTTGCCTACAAAGTTGTCCGACCAGCCGTAGTTGCCGAGCCTTGTTGCAATGTAGGCCATGGGATTGGTAAGCTCCTGACCTACATGCTGCGATATGCCGTAAGGATTGCCATTGGCATCGCGCACAACGGGCTGATTACTGTAGGGTGGGGCATTGGCTATCGTCGGGTCGGTAATAACCAAAGGTGTAACAGGGTCGAGGTTGATGGCCGAGCTCAGTGGACCACCAAATTCGCTGTTGGTGTTGAGCGAACCTTTACTTTTGATATGGGAGTAACCAAAGTTGTTGCCAAATCTTAGCCAGTTGTTAACCTTGTTTGTGGCATTAATACGAAGATTCAATCGTTTGTAATGCGAAATATCCGTGGCTACGATACCTTCCTGATCCAGGTAACCAAATGAGAAATAATAGGTTGACCGGTCAGTGCCACCGCTGATGCTCAACTCGTGGTTTTGAATCATGGCGTTGTTGTTGAAAATAACTGACTGCCAATCTGTGCCTTTGCCAAGGCTTTCCGGATTTGAAAAGATCTCGGGCAAGCCGGCATTGCGCAGCGATTCATTGCGCAGCTTGGCGTAATCGGTTGCATTGAGCAGATCAAGTTTTTTGGCAGGAGATTGTGTGCCGAGGTAAGAGTGATATTCGATTTTCATATCCCCCGGACTTCCCTTTCTTGTAGTAACGATGATTACGCCGTTGGCTGCCCGTGCTCCATAGATGGCAGCTGAAGCAGCATCTTTAAGTACCTCAACCGATTCGATATCCGCAGCATTTAAATAGTCAAGACCGCCAACATCAACGGGGACGCCATCTACAATATAAAGCGGATCGCTGTTGTTGATCGTTGTCGTTCCGCGCACTCTCACCGTTGCCCCTGCTCCGGGTTGACCAGAAGAAGCAGCAATTGTTAGTCCCGATGTACGGCCCTGGAGCGCCTGTTCAAGTCGTGTGACGGGCATGTTTTGAATGTCCTTGGCTCGTACGCCTGAAATTGCTCCTGTCACTACACTTTTTTGCTGGACGCCATAACCAATAACCACCAGCTCGTCGAGCATAAGCGATTCGGGTTCAAGCTGCCAATTTATTGACAATGATTGCCCTTTGGCGGCAACAACGCGCTGAGAGGCGTTTTTATAGCCAACAAAGCTTGCTGATATGGTGACTGTCCCGGCAGAAATCTCCAGCTTATATTTGCCGTCGATGTCTGTAACCGTACCTAAAGTGGTGCCCTGAACATAGACGCTCGCTCCGGGCAGAGCCTCGCCTGTCGATTTGTCGCGCACCGTGCCTGTTATGGTTTGCGCCATAAGGCCTGCACCAAGCATAACAAGCATAAAAGTGAGAAGGTAGTTTTTTATCATATAAGTTTTGGTTTGGATAGGCATTAAGTGGCCCGTACCGAAATCGGTTGCGAAACCAGTGACAATGTTACTACCAAAACATGACGGGAGGCAAGTATTTGCTTACATCATGGTTACAACCTGAGCGGTGACCTGATACATCAAAATCACTACATCAATTTGTTAATAAATTGAAAAACAATTATTAAGAAAATTATACTTGCTTTTAAAGGTGTTCACTACTGTGGATAGTGATTTGTCCGAAAGTTGCGCAAAAAAAACATGTTGTTGTGAAAAAATTCACCTGCCGAAGCTTCACATGGCAGTGTTAAGGATGCGGGAAGGTCGGTATGAAGATTGTAAATGTGCTGCCTTTTCCTACCTCCGATTTTACACTTATTGTGTAATCGTGGGCATCGAGGATTTTTTTGACAATTCCCAGACCCAATCCGGTGCCACGTTCTCCGTAGGTTCCCATGGTGGATTTGCGGGTAAAGCTCTCAAAGAGTTTGTCGGCAGTTTTCTGATCCATCCCAACGCCTGTATCAGAAATACTAATCTTAATATGTTCACTGTCGCGCGAGGCACTCAAGCATATTTTACCCCCGGGTGGAGTGAATTTGACACTGTTTCCCACTAAGTTATTGAGTGCCTGACCCATGAGGGTCTCATCAGCATTGATTGTTAGTCCACTCTCGATTTTGGCTTCAAAAATAATTTGCTTTTGCTCGAATTTGGCCTTCTGCATTTTCTCCACATAATTGGCCAGATTTTGCAAGGGGAAGCTCTTGGCGCGCACCTTGAAATTTCCAAGCTCCAGGTTCGACCATTGATAGAGCTTGTCGTTATAATCGAGCAGTCTGAACATTTCACTTTTAATATCCGCAATCAACTCAATCTGCTCTGTTTCAAGTTTTTTCTGAACAAGTTGATCTGTAAGCAGCAGGTCAATTAAGCCAATGACGGCACCTATGGGTGATCGAAGATCGTGCGAAATGATGGAAACAAACTGGTCCTTAAAACCGAGCAACTCCTTTAGTTTCTTCTCCGTGGAGGCAAGCTGATCAAGCGTTAACTTTTGTTCGCGGGCTTTTTGAAGAAAATTGTCATTTAAATCTTTGCCTTTTTCCAGCGGCTTAATCAGCAGAAAGCTCCGGTTGTCGTGCTTAAGCGCAAGTGCCTGAAGGTAAACCGTTTCGCCATCGTAGTTAACTTCCTGCCAAATGTCGCTTACCAATTTATCGTCATCGGTGCCCTTCCAGATGCGTTCGGCTTCGGCTTCAAAAACTTCAAGGTAGGGAAATACTTCCTTCAGCGGAAAAACCGGGCCTTTTGGAGCGTAATCGATTTTCAGCCTGGTAAACCAACCGGGTGCCTTGCCAATTTGCCGGTAGTTTTCTCCTCTTCGCTCAAAGCCCAGAAAATCGAGTAGATATAAGGCTGCAAGGGTTTCTTTGGTTCCCGATCGTTTTTTATCAACACGCTGATCGAGCCTTTCCTGATTAAAAAGCTGAACTATAGGGTGAATGATTTCTACCTGTCGTGTCTGATCAATGAAAAAAATCCAGATATCACCCTGAGTATCAGCAAAAACATGGACATCCGCATACCTATTCTCGTCAACGTTGAGGTGCGAAACAACCATAGGATTCACTAATGGAGGTACCATGCCATAAAGCATAGGTACGGTATCATCGATGATTTCTCCCCGTTCAGGTTTATTGCTTAGGTATTTTTCCCAGGGGCCAATCGATGATTTAACCATGCCTTCCGAGTCCGTGCGGATGATAAATAGCCCAAGATACGGAGGTATTTTGTTCAGAATGTAGTTGATTACCTCGCGCGTGAAACCGCCAAGCAGTTCATTGTCTCGTCTGGTATTCATGATAGTGGCCTGGTTTGTTGCCCAATCATTTGTTCCGTGAGTGCATAAAACGCGTCATCGACATTCTGGTTGTTGCGTGCGCTTGTCACGATCACATTCCAACCCTTGTTTCTCAATCCATTAAGTCGCTCCTCACTTACTTCCCAAAGATCGGTAAGGTCGCTTTTATTAATCAGTAAAATAAACGGTGCGTTGTTGGTTACAACAGCGGCCATATCATGCAGTTTCTCAGCTACTTCGATCGTTTCAGATCTGGTTCCGTCGGCAACCAGAAAATATCCTGATGAACCCATCAGATAATTCGATTTTACTTTCATGAAATCGTCTTCACCATACAAGTCCCAAAGCATCAGTGTAACATCATGATCTTTCAGGCTGATTTGCTTTTGGTCAATTTTTACGCCAATGGTAGTCAGATATTTATCGCTAAATATACTGTGTACAAAACGCTGTACAAGACTCGTTTTTCCTACGGCAAAAGCGCCAAGCATTACCACTTTCTTCTTAATCATCTATCTTCTGCGCTGTTGAAAACATTGAATGTTACTGTTCGCACCTGTCCGCGGGATGAAGAAGGCTCATCGGTGAACAGCACCCTTCCTTCCAACAAATCATCCGGCAAACCAGCTTCTTTAAGCTTACTCACAAAGGCATCAACTCTTTCTGTTGCTTTACGGATATTAGCTTCTATGTTGCCATACCGGTTGGTGTAAACCTGCACAAAAATAGCCATTTTCTTACCGTATTGCGCGTTGTAATCTGTCAGAAGCACGGCAGCAGCCACAAGCGAGTCGAATTGCCTCTGTTGAACACTGTCCAGCGTAGTAATGTTCACATCGAATGCAAATTGATGCCTTTCTATGGCTGGTATTATCCAGCTCAGGTCGGGCGGAGATTTTACATTCAGCTCACGCGTATCAATATCATTAACTCCCGGTATGCTTGTCCAGGCAGGAAGGTTCTCTTCGAACCATGTTTTATTTGCCGTTCCTTTAAGTATTAATGTACCGTTTTGATAATCAAGGCTTGTTGAAGACAGGGGCTGCAATATTTTTTCAGCCCGATATAATATCATGGCCGGCTCGAGAGAAATAATGGGATCTAACCGTAGCTGAATTCTGCCGGTATCATGTATTTTCCAGGATTCCAGCTGCTTGTATTCAGGGGCTTCATAATCTTTGAAGCCTCTTATGACAAAAAACCTACCCGAACGTTGGATATCATTGATATGATATCCAGGCAAGGCGTCGAGCTGTTCGGTAAACCGATTGATTCGTTTATTGAGGCTGTAGCGCTGAAACCCAAACCAACCGATAGCAAGAAGTATTATGATCAGTATTATAATCAGTGGCCATGGCTTACTGCCTTCGCCCTGTTTCCGGTAACTGACAAGGCATGTTTTCAGAAATTTCCCGGTGTTTTCATAAACCAACACATTGCCATCGAAGTTTTCGAGGTCAAGGGCATGATTAAAGTGCACTGCTTCAATGGCTTCCATAAGAGAAACCCTGTAATCGGCTGGAGGCATTCCTTTAATAACAGCCGCCACGATGGCAAAAGGTCCCTGCTCGATGAGGATGGTCATATCGCCCACCTGAATCTGGTCGAGTGAGGCATGCTCCATCTGGTTGAACGAATCGCTCACAAAATCACGTATGGCTGTAAGCATGGATGAGATCATATCGGCCTCAAGATCAACGGCTTTGTCGGCCTTTTCCTGATGAAGCAGCAATCCCGTTTGACGGTGGATCAGCATCACATGGCTTACGTGGAAGATGTAAGTCTTGGCGAGGAGAATCTCGGTATAGGATTTGCCAGTGAAGAGCGCCTGCAGCCTCCATCCGAGTCTTTTGGGCGAAAAGCCCTGCTCCAGTCCGGCATTGGCTGTTTGAATCAGTCGCTTAAGATCTTCCGATACAGCCTTTCTGATGGCTGGCCCCATCACCGGAAACAGGATATCGGCAAGGCGTTGCGGGTTTTTCTGAATACCCTGATGGAGCGCCTCCTCAATCATGGGTAATACGCTGTTGAGGCTCAGCTGACCGCGCTCAACCATTTTGCGGATGGCGGCAGGCAAAATAGGGCTGATCTCTCCTGCAAATTCATGTGGGTCGCGCAAAAGGGTCTGAAGGCGCTTTAGCTCCTCGTTGCTCAATCCAACCAGCAGGTTCCGCAGCTCGTTGAGTTGCGCCTGACTCAGCATGCCCTGATAGGCCTCACCTTGTTGCTCAGTCATTATCGGAAGTCATTTGGTCCGACGAAGCTTTATCCGGACTGCCCAATTGCAGGGCCAGCTCGTTAAGCAGCAAGGCCATCGCGGTTCTGTCAACTTTCGACGACTGCAAAAGGCTCAACCTGGCATTTATTTGTTCCCTGAGCTGCGAGAGCGCTGCAACCTGACTTTCAACCGATCTGGCATGTTCCGATCTTAAGTCGTTTGCCGTATCGTTTATCGATTTGCGCACTTTTCCTGTTTCTTCGTTAAGCCTTTCGCCAACATCTGCAATGCTCTGATTCAGTGCTTTATGTTGGAGTCCCATTTGGTAATTGGAATCGTCAAGACCGGCCTTTAGTTCATCGATCTGCTTTTGTGCAGCCGCTATGCTTTCCACAATTTTGGCAATGCGCGACTCCAAATTGTCGAGCGCATTTTGCATCTGCTGCTCAAACCCTTCGATGCGCTTTTCGATTTCCGACACATTATGGCCGAAAAGAATTTGCCTGATCCGTCCTATTTCGTCATTCTGATTCTCCATATGCTCTTTTATCGTTAAGCGTGTAGCGTTCTCGTTTAGGCCTCAAACATATAAAAAGGTGGCGATATTTTAATTAATTTTGCCGCCCGATACAAAATTAAGCCCTAAAGTCGCAAAATCAGCCTCTTACAACTAATTTACTCATGAAAACCGACAACCTTCATCAGGTTATCTCAATCAGAAATCTAACCGACAGCGCATATGTGGTGCGAATGTCAAGACGCGGACTGCAATTCAGGGCCGGGCAACACATCCTGCTCGGTAAGGCCGGAAGTATTCACAACCGCGAGTATTCGGTTTACAGCGGCGAAAATGACGACTTTTTCGAAGTGCTGATCAAGGAAGTTGATGAAGGTCTTGTGAGCAAGCAACTCAAAAAGCTTAAACCTGGCGAAATGGTACAGATCGAAGGGCCGCTGGGTTTTTTTACTATACCGGCTGAACTTGTCAACAGCGCAAAGTTTTTGTTCATTGGCACTGGAACAGGTATTGCCCCATTCCACAGTTTTGTGAAAAGCTACCCTCAGATTGACTACCGCTTGCTGCACGGTGTGCGTTTTGGCAACGAAGCCTACGACAAAATGGATTACGATGCCAAAAGGCATATCCTCTGCACGAGTGGCGACAAAACCGGAAATTACCATGGCAGGGTAACGAAGTGGCTGAAGGAGAACGAAGTAAGTCCTGACACCCACTGCTACCTTTGTGGAAATTTCAATATGATTCACGAAGCCTTTGAAATATTGGAAAAGAAAGGAGTGCCGCCGTCAAATGTCCACGCCGAGGTTTATTTTTAATCGGAATGCAAAGCGTATTTATCATAGTCAATCTTCTCATTAGTCTCAAACCACAAACGAAAAACTCAAAACCCTAAACCCACTCACCATTCACCACTCACCACTCACCATTCACCACTCACCTATGAAATACCACCTTTTATCGTTGGGCTGCCAGATGAACCAATCCGATACCGAGCGTGTCCGCACAGTGCTTGGCGGAATGGGTTTCGCCGAAACAGAGAACGAGTCTGAAGCCTCCATACTTGGTATTATCGCCTGCTCGGTGCGTCAAAAGGCCATCGATAAAGTTTATACCCGCATCGACAAGTGGAACAGGATGAAAAACCGCAAAAGCCTGCTCACTTTTGTCTCGGGTTGCATCTTACCCGCCGATCGCGACCGGTTTCTCAAGCTTTTCGATCTGGTCTTCACCATGAGCGAACTGCCCGAGCTCCCTGCAATGATTAGCCAATATGGTATTGTAACTCCGGCCGGACTTATGCAGCAGGATCTGGACCGGCAGCCTGTTGTGGAAACTAACCTGGACAGACAAACGGAATCAGTTTTAAACCAGAAGACAAAAAACCCTTTAAATCTCAAGGGAGTAAACCTTAATCCGGCGATCGGTATCGACGATTTCTGGCATGTTGAGCCTACCTATACTTCGCCCTTCGAGGCGTTTGTTCCAATACAAAATGGTTGCGACAAATTCTGCACATTTTGTGCAGTGCCCTACACACGCGGACGAGAAGTGTCGCGGCCTTCGGAGGAAATCCTTGCTGAAGTGAAAAGTTTGATTGACAGGGATTTTAAAACCATTACCCTGCTTGGTCAGAACGTGAACTCTTATGGTCTTGATAAAGAGGGCCACGAAATTGGCTTTCCGGAACTGCTTCGTCGCATAGGCGAAATGGGAATTGCATCAGGCAAGGATTTCTGGGTCTATTTCACTTCGCCGCACCCACGCGATATGACCGACGAGGTAATTGAGGTTATTGCAAACTACCCGGTGTTGGCAAAGCAAATCCACCTGCCGCTCCAATCGGGCGATGATGCCGTTCTGCTGCGTATGAACCGTAAACACGGCATCGAACGATATCGTCACATTGTGCAGACAATCAGACGATTGATCCCTCAGGCTACACTGTTCACGGATATCATTGTCGGGTTTACCGGCGAAACGGAAGAACAGTTTCAGAATACCATCATGGCCTTCGACGAGTTTCGCTACAACATGGCTTATATTGCGCAATACTCGGTTCGGCCCGGAGCTGCCAGCTCACGCTGGGAGGACGACATCCCCAAGGAAGTGAAGAAGGAGCGCTATCACCGGCTCACCGAGGTTTTGATGAAACACTCCCACGAATACAATAAAACCTTGATAGGCCAATCTATGAAGGTGCTTGTCCGGGGTCGCGACCGGAAGCCGGGTTTTCTGTCGGGCTATACCGAGGGAAAACTGGTGATTCGTTTCCGCTCCAACGACGAATCCTTGATTGGTCGCTTTGTTGAGGTTCAGATTGATTCGGTTGCGCCGCTCTCTCTCGAAGGGAAATTAGTTAGCGAACCTGTTGAAAAGAGTCTTGTTGCATGAAGAAAATAGCGTTCAAAACATTGGGCTGCAGACTCAATCAGTATGAGACCGACGCCTTGGCCTCCCGTTTTCATGCAGGAAGCTACGAGGTGGTAGATTTCGACGAGCAGGCCGATGTTTATGTGGTGAACACCTGCACAGTAACAAACCAAAGCGACCAGAAATCGCGGCAAACCATACATCAGGCACGACGTAGAAACAATGATGCGCTGGTTGTGGTAACCGGATGTATGGCCAACAATTACAAGGAGTCGCTGCTCGAATCGAAGTCGATCAATTATGTTGTGGACAACGAGCGTAAATCGGCCATTTATTCCATTATCGAGGAGCATTATCGGGGACAGGTTCCTGATCCTGAGGGTTTTGACGCTGATGTTTTCAGCTACGAAACGGCTACCAAAACCTTCCATACGCGCAGCATGATCAAGATTCAGGATGGCTGCGACAACTTTTGTACATTCTGCATCATTCCCAAGGTGCGTGGAAGAGCCGTAAGCCGTCCTAAAAATGAGATACTCGATAATATCCGGCAGGTGCTTGGCCACGGATTTCGCGAGGTGGTGCTTACCGGCGTCAATATTGGACGTTACGATAGCGAAGGAACCAATTTTGAGCAGCTTGTAGAAAGTATTCTTGAATTGCCGGGCGATTTCAGGCTGCGCATCAGTTCCATCGAGCCCGACGGCTTCAGCAATCGGTTTTTGGAGCTTTTCGACCATCCAAAGCTCACGCCTCATCTGCACCTTTGTCTGCAAAGCGGATCTGAGGCCGTTTTGCTTCGCATGAGACGAATGTACACGGCCCGCGAATTCCGCCAGATCGCTGAAACGCTTCGTTCACGCTATCCCAACTTCAATCTGACTACCGACATTATCGTTGGTTTTCCCGGTGAGTCGGACGACGAATTTGCGCAAACGGTTCAAATGGCCAAAGAACTGCGATTCAGTCATATACACACTTTTAAGTATTCGGTTCGCAGCGGCACGCGTGCCGAGCGGATGCCTGCACAAGTGAGCGAAAAGATTAAGAATCAGCGCAGCGAGATCATCCGTAAAATTGCCATCGAGAGTAAAATTGCCTATTTCAACAGTATGCTTGGCAGCACTCAGCGCATGCTTGTCGAAAGAATTACTGATTCGCATACGGCCCGCGGTTATGGTGAGCATTACATCCCGATCAGGATAGAGAATGCTGCCCACCTTAGCCGAAATCAGTTTGTCAACGTAAGGCTTGAAAGCATTTATATGGCCGAGGAACCTGAAGTTATTGCAACGATCATCGATTGATTAATGGTTGATAATTAAAATTTTCAGACGGCTCAATTGCGTAAAGAATATTTGTTTACCTTTGCAGCCCAAAACGATTTCAGAACAATAAGCTCTAATCAAATGGCAAACCACAAATCATCAATCAAACGCATCCGCCAGAGCAATGCAAGAAGGCTTCACAACAGGTATTACGCCAAAACCATGCGCAATGCCCTTAAAAGGTTCAGAGGCCTGACCGAAAAAACCGAAGCCGAAGCTTTATTGCCCAAATTGCATGCGATGATTGACAAGTTGGCCAAACGCAACATCATCCACAAAAACAAAGCAGGCAACCTAAAGTCGAAGACGACCAGGCAGCTTGCCAGGATGGCGTAACGAGAAGTCCGGAATATGCTAAAGCCCTCATGCCTTTGCGGTTTGAGGGCTTTTGTTTTGCCCTGAAATAATTGCTGTTCCTTACATTAATCCATTTAGCTGTTGAATCCTATCCGGAGACTGAGCTGTAAATGCCTTGGCAAGCCCGGATAATACCAACGCTGATTACGCTGTCCCGGAGCATTAACCAGTATCATTGAGGCGTAATGGGCATTGGTGGCATTAAGCAAATGCGCATTGAATGCAATATTGAACTTTTTCATCTGGCCTGACCAACCTCCCGTAAAATGTACCAGCGCGTATGGTTTGCTCGATTTTGTGTTGCTGTCGTTCATTGCCATTTTACCAGCATATTCAAGAACAGCTTTACCGTTGACTCCGCTGTTGTGCCGTGCTTCTACACTAACACCACCCGAAAGTCGGGGAATACCTGGCACCTGTTTTCCTGAATGGTCAGTACCCCGATCGATGAAATCGACGAAACGGTAATCGCCCGCAGTGAGGTTCGCTTTCATTTTCAAATGCGATAGCTGCGGCCACGGGGTTTCCGTTACATTCCAGGTTAAGAGTGCCTCCACGCCTTTATGGGCTGCTCGTCCTGCGTTGCGTCCTACCCATCGGTCGGCATCAATACGCTCTGCTACCAACAGGTTGCGGATATCCAGGTAAAACAAGGTTAAATCCGCAAAAAGACCTGCTTTTTCTGATAGGACTCGTAATCCTGCATCATAGGTTCGACTTGTTTCCGGTTTGATTTCCGGATTTAATAGTCCTTCACTATCAAGCGTTTCCTGGAGCGGCGGTGGCGCAAACCCATGACTCAGGGATGCGTAGGCATAAATTGCTTTACCTATCCTTTGGTTGATGGCAATTCGCGGCGAAAAGTTCCAGGCAGTGCGATAAGTGTCGTTTACCAAACGGTTTTGCCTAATAGCGCGATTGGTAAATCTGTCATTTAGTTTTTGCGCGTATAGCCCAGTGGTAATGTAGCTTGCATGAGTCTTGTATTCTGCATGTGCATAATAGGCTGCTGAGCGAATCAGTTCCCTGTTATGGCTAATGCTGTCGCCCAAACTGCCTGCGCCATCGGCATTTGCCCTATTCCCAAACATCACTTCTTCAACGAACGATTCAGTGCCAGCCCACAAACCAATCTGTTTCTCCTCCATGCGGAACGTCCGTCCTGCCTGCATGCGAAACCCCGCGAGTTGCCGGTTTTCGTTGAAACGGTCGAACGGGCGAAGTTCCTCTTCCTTAACACCGTGCCCGTAAACGCTTGCTTTGAGCCGAAATTCTTTTGCTAGTTGTTGTTCTAAGGTGATTCCGGCAACAAGTCGACGGCCGTCTTCATATCCTCTGGTCTTTTTCCAATTGGTTGCCGCAGAACGTGGATTGTTATAAAAAGCTGCACTGTCAATAGAGCTAGGGATGTAGGCTTTCATTTGCTGCAGTAGGACCAGCGTGGAAATTTCAGTTTTGGTATTTGGCCGGAATCGGCCGGAATAGCCTCCAAAATAGCGGCTATGACTGTTGTTTTCGCGCCATCCGTCGGAAGTGCCCATACTAAGCAATAATTTCCCCACGGCTTTATCCGTATGATTGTGGGTAATCATTGCCTGGTGTTGCTGAAATCCGAAACTTCCTGCCGTAAGCTTATAACTGTATGTATTCTGAATCCCTTCATTGGGCAGCGTGCTCAGAAGCACCAGACCGCCTAAACTTGCACCATGCGCAGGAATATTAGGGCTTTTGGCGATTTCGATATGGTCGGCAAACGAAGGGTCGACATATTCGGCTATGCTGTAGCCAGAGCCATTAGTCAGGGGTACATCGTCTATAGCCGACCGAATACGTCCTGTTGCGTATGGCACTCTTGCGCCAATTCCCCTGATAGTTATGCGATTGGTGTTGAGCGTTCCCTGATGGGCATAAACGCCGGGAACCAGATTAAGCAGCACCGGAAGTCCCTGGGAAGCTTGATTCCTGATCTCGGAGGTATTTATCACTCCGACCGAGGCCGGGATGGTAAGCAAGCGGTGGCGACCCCCGTAGGCTCTGATAATCACTTCCTCAAGCTGCCTGTTTGAAAGCGTATCTGCATCGTTCGCAATGCCTTTATCCTGAGCGTCAAGGCTAATTACAAATAATATGAGGCATACTGAGAGCAGAAGTCTGATCATGTAAACACCAAATCTAAGGAATGTCTTTGTAGTTCCAATGCCTGGCGTGACATTGGTTGAAGTTGGATCTTCACAGCCGAGATCTTTACCCAGTCATAAACTAAAACTCCATCATTCCCTCGTCATTTTCCATACGACGCTCAGGGGCACGACGTTTTTGCTGATTGATCCGGTAGTTGAAGTTGACCGTAACCATTGTGCGGCTCCACTGAAATTCGGTTTTCGAATAGAAGTTGTCCTCAAGTGTTTCGAAAGCCCATTTGCGGGTGCCGAAGATGTCGCGCACATTCAGGGTTATGGTTCCTTTGTTTTTCAGTACATCTTTGCTGATGCCTGCATCGGCGCCAAAATTGGGCAGGCGACTACCTTGAGGAGTCTTCGATTTTCCTTGATAATTCAGGGCTAATTGTGCATCAAGGCCTTTCTTCAGATTGGCTCTTGCCATCAACCTTCCTGTCCACGAGAAATCTTCGACATTATAACTTTTGTTGTAAAGTTCGCCTTGCGTTACCGATCTGAAGAAATTAAGACTTCCATTGAGGTTCAGCCATTTATAAGGATTGGCCATGCCGATGATTTCGACGCCAAGGTCGTCGCGGCTGGCAAAATTTTCGGGGCGGGCATAGGCAATACCAGTGCTGTCGATACGCTCAACACGCATGAAAACATCATTGCTCTGTCGGTAGTAGGTGTTGAAGTTCATATTGCCCTGCTTGAAAAACCGAAGGTAGCCCACTTCAAACGAATTGGTGTAAACAGGCCTAAGTCCCGGATTTCCCGACATAATAAAGCGGTTGTCGGTAATGGTTCTAAAGGGATTAAGCTGCCAGAAACCGGGCCTGCGGATACGACGGCTGTAACTGAATTGCAGATTGTTTTTTGGGTCAAACTTATAGGTGAAGTGACCGCTGGGGAAAAAGTCAAGATACGATTGATTGTTTTCCTCATTGGTTTCGAGGAGCTTAGTGTCGATTTTCGACCATTCGGAGCGGGTGCCCAGCTGATACGTGTACTTGCCCTTGTCCCTTGCATATAGGACATACGCAGCAAGAATATCCTCGTTGTATTTGAAAATGTTGGAAAACTCCGACAGCTCTGTAAATAAGCCGGTATCATCCCGCTGTTCCACTTTATAGTCATTGGTGATATTCCGGTTCTGATACCTAAAACCTGTTTCAAGCTTTTCTTTGTCGCGAAGCGGCTGAAAATAATCTACCTGTGCCTGAGCGCTGTTGTTGGTCTGGTTGGTCCGCATCCTCTGAAGAATGTCATCGGGGTAGGGGAGCAAAGTGCTGAATAATACGCTTTCGAGGATGGATGAATTCTCTTCTTCAGTATTATCGGTATAGCGGAAGCTTGCAGTAAGCAGCTGATCTTTACGGTTAAACTGCCTTCTCAGATCGAGAGCATATTCAATGGTAGGGTCTTTTTCCGATTGTTCTTCGCGACGCTGGCTTGTCTGAAAAAGGCTTCCGTCGCGGAAATCGTTGTAAGTCACGGTCGAAGGGTTATTGCCCGTTGAGTGACGATACATGATACTTCCTGAGAGGCTTGTTTTCGGATTAAAAGCATATTCAGCGCCAAGCCGCAGGGTGTTGTTGAAGGAGCGCCTTATGCGTTCAGCTTCCTGATCCGTGATCAGTCCGCTGCTGAAGATTTCCCTGTAAACCGTGCCACCTCCGCGGTTTTCGTTCCTGCCAATATTGTAATTCGCAAACAGGTTCATCTTGTTCATACGATAGTTGGCATTAAGGCCAAGTCCGGCTTGCCAGGGATAACCCGCATTGAGGTCGATTGAGCCGTTGTAGCCCCTGCGGCGGTCTTTTTTCAAAACAATGTTGATAATGCCTGAACTGCCTTCGGCTTCATAGCGCACCGAAGGGTTGGTGATTACCTCGATGCGCTCAATCATATCGGCCGATATTGCCCTGAGAGCATTGCGATTGCTGATGCCTGCCATACCCGACATTTTGCCGTCGATCAAAATGCGTACGCCTTCGTCGCCCCTCAGGCTAACATTGCCGTCAATATCCACAGTAACCGATGGAATGTTCTCAAGCACTTCCACAGCGTTTGAGGCCTTGGTGTTGATGTCGCGGCCGATATTGAATACGCGCTTGTCAAGGCTCATTTCAACGGTTGAACGTTCGGCCACAACTTCAACTTCTTTTAGTAATGCCTCATCGGGCGATAATATCAGGCTTCCCAGATCGCGCAGTTGGGTAGTGCGCTGAATTTGAAGATCGCTCAGGGTGATTGTGCCATAAGCCAAAAATTGCACCTTAATATAATAGGTGCCGGGCTTAACTTTGATGTCGAATTCGCCATTTGGTCCCGTGATAGAGCCGGCAACAAAACTCGAGTCGGACTGGTTGTAAACCATCACAGTAGCGTATTCAAGGCCTTTGCTTGTTGAACGGTCAACAACCTTTCCTCTGAGGCCACTGTCGGCAGGTTCTGGTATGCTGGCGAAAAGGGAAAATGTGACAAACGAAAAAAGAAGAGTCAGGATTGATCTATACATCAGCTGAGTTTTTAGTGCTTTATTACAAACTGGATAAAGTTTTGTTCACGGGCAATAAACATCAGCCCAAAGCCCATTATTCCCAAAAACGATGATGTTAGATTTTTTTAACGTTGCTCTAGTATGGGTCAACGTCAATCTGGATTCTGATCTGTTTGAAGTTTGGCAATTTCATGATGACTGACACCGCAGACGTGATGCCCTGTTTAGTCTCCTTGGGACTGACATTTCGGGGAATTTTAATCAGAAACTGCTTGATATACAAGTTTCTAATTCGCGATACCACAGGGTATTCCGGTCCGAGCACCTGATACTTTACTTTTTTTCTGAGTTCATCATTCAGCGCGTAAGCGGCTTCGTTCAGGGTGTTGGCATCTCGGTGCAGCAGGCGCAACTCGATAAGTCTGAAATAGGGAGGATAATTGTGTTGTTTGCGCTGAGCCAGCTGCTGGTCGGCAAATTCCTCATAAGCATTGTACACCACATACCTGAAAATCTCGTGTTTGGGCCGGAAGGTTTGGATAACAACCCAGCCTTCGCTGTTTTTGCGGCCGGCCCGGCCGCTGACCTGTGCCATCAGCTGAAAGCTGCGCTCGAATGCCCTGAAATCGGGATAGCTTAAAAGATTATCTGCACTAAGTATGCCAACCAGATTTACCCTGTCGAAGTCGAGACCTTTGGTAACCATCTGTGTTCCGGTGAGAACATCGGTCTTGCCTTGACCAAAATCGTCAAGAATCTGCTGAAAAGCCTGGCGGGTGCGAGTAGTATCAAGGTCGAGCCGGGCAATGCGCAGGCCCGGAAGCATCAGTCCAAGCTCCTCCTCAACCTTTTCCGTACCAAAGCCCTGCATTTGGAGCCCAGTGCTGTTGCATTCGGGGCATTGCTCCGGCACCTCGCGGGCATAGCCGCAATAATGGCAGCGGAGCATGTTTTGTTTTTTGTGATAAACCAGGCTCACATCGCAATTGCGGCATTCGGGTATCCAGTTGCACTGGCTGCATTCGATGCGCAACGAAAAGCCACGCCGGTTTTGAAAGAGAATGGCCTGCTGCTTGCCACTGAGTGTTTGCTGCAGCTTTTCCATGAGCACAGAGCTGAAATGCGAGCGGAGCGTTTTTCGCCTTTGCTCCTCGCGCATGTTCACTATGATGGTTTGCGGCAGATTAAAGCCGCCATAGCGCTCGCTGAGTTGAACAAGCCCGTAGCGACCGCTTCCGG
This sequence comes from Bacteroidia bacterium, assembly GCA_021287165.1. Classification (GTDB taxonomy): domain Bacteria; phylum Bacteroidota; class Bacteroidia; order Bacteroidales; family F082; genus JALNZU01. The sequence continues at coordinate 140,207 of JAJTAY010000011.1, forward strand.
CATTGTACCAGCTTTCGAGTGATGGTGTGGCCGACCCCAACAATACCTTGGCATTGTATAATTTGGCCAGTATCACTGCGGCGTCGCGTGCGTGGTAGCGTGGTGCGGGTTCCTGTTGTTTGTAAGAAGCATCGTGCTCCTCATCAACGATGATGAGCCCCAGATTTACGTAAGGAAGAAACATTGCCGACCTCGGACCAATAATCAGTTGTCTTTTCCCGTCGGTTTTGAGCACTTCGCGCCATAGCTCGGCACGCTCACCCGTGCTGTATCTGGAATGGTAAACCCCCATGCGATCACCAAAGTACTGGCGCAGTCGCTGTATGATCTGAGTGGTAAGGGCAATTTCAGGCAAAAGATAGAGTACCTGTCTTCCCTGACTCAGTACCTCGTCGATAAGCTTTATGTATATCTCTGTCTTGCCGCTCGAAGTGACACCGTGAAGGAGCGTTACCTCTTTAGCTTGAAAGTGCTGCTTAATCTTTTCAAAGGCAATTTGTTGAGCTTCGGAAAGTATCACATTGGAAGCAGCTGAAGTGGACTGAAACTGTTCAAGCCGGCTCACTATCTTTTGTCCAAGCACAAAAACGCCTTTATCAGCCAGTGCCTTTACCTGCGCTATGCTGGCTCCGCTTGCTTCGGTAATTTTGGACAGTTCCACTTCAGAGGCTTCTCCAGCCGGAAAACGTGTTTCGCGCAGATACACCATCAGGGCTTCCAGTTGCTTGTAGGCCCTTTTTGCCAACTGATCCATCAGTGGTCTGAGCTTTTCCTCGTCCTGAAACTCCTGGCTCAATCGCACGAATGCTTTCTTTTTTGGGATTTCGCGCTGCTCAAGCTCTTCTTCCATAATCAGTTGACGTTTTTCGATCATGGTCTTGAGCAAAGGCATCACCTTTTTAAATCCCACTATTTTGCTCACCTCGTCCACAGTGAGCCTCGGCTGTGCATGAAGCGCTTCTGTAATCAAATACTCGTTATCGCTTAATGAGTCTTTGTCATCAACAAATTCGGGATGTAGCATTATTCTGGCTTCGCTGTTTAACCTCAAAGCCGAGGGCAGGGCGGCAGCCATAATTTCACCGGGGTGACACACATAATAAGCAGCAATCCAGTCCCAAAATTCGAACTGAGCGGGATTCACCACTGCTTGTTCATCGAGAATTCCCATGATGTATTTTGGGGCGATCAGTTGAGGTATCCGGTTGTGCACTTCCTTTACTAAAGCAGCCAGAATCTTTCGTTTTCCAAACTGAACCACCACACGGCATCCTGGTTTCACAGCTTCCTCAAGTTCGCGTGGAATACGGTAGGTAAACAGTCCCGGCACGGGTAGCGGTACCATGACATCGGCAAATCGAACAAAACTTTCGTCCATGCTGGGGCAAACTGTTGAAAAAGTAAAATTAGATATTCTCCCCGCTGTTTTATCAATGGGCGTTGATCACACTGTATCCCGCCAGCTGATCGTAAGCTGTGCCCGGTTGCCTGAAATAGATTAATATTGTATAGGTGTTCTGCGTATCCCAGAAACTCCCTTCTGCCTCTGCCACACTGGTTTTACCGGTAGTTTTGTCGCGCAGCACATACAAATAGTTGTAATAGCCCTGTTTTAAAAATAAGCTCAGCTCGTAGCCCCTGAGTGCGTAGTTGTACTGCATTTTATTGGTTTCGTTCAGTCTCCAGTCGTTCAGCTGGCCAGTTACAAAGATTTCATCGTGCGTGAGCGGTGAATCCCAGGGTAGAAAAAACTCCACCCATGCGTAGTCGCCTTCGGTGGCTGTGTTTTGGTCCGGCCGCGCCTTTATCAGCCTTCGGCCGTTGAGGTCGGGCTCCGACTTGTAAACTTGTCGGTTGCGACGTGCGTCAGGCCACAGCCTGACAAGGTAGCCGTCGGGCTGTTGTATGATGCGTTGTATTCGTTCCGACTGGTAGCGGAAATTCTTCATGTCGAAATTGCGCCATTGATTAGCGCCTTCAAAGGTTGTTTCGCTAACGTATTCGAACGACATTCTACCCGGCAGCACATGCGAAGGCATTAGCCCGCTTACAGCATTATCTGTACGATTGTTTTGTAAAATGCTGATGCTGAATGCATCACGTGGTATCCCTGAAAATCTGGCCGGCACACCAAAACTGATGTCGAGCATCTGATGTGTACGCGAAAGTCCGGGCTGACGTGTATTTTGTGCCACTGATGCCTGGATTGAAAACAATGGGTTTACTACCATGAATTTTCTGCTGAGCACCAAATTGGACCGTTCGAGATTGCCGCGGTAAACCACCAGAAGGTAATTGCCCGAAAGTTTTGGCTTAAGCTGATTTCCGGGAAATACCAGCCTGTAATGAACATAAGGAGTGAGTGTATTGAGCGAAAAAGCGTAGTCGGTTATCCTGTCGTCGGGAAAACCATCGATATATTCCTGCGGTCTGAGCTGCGAGGGCGTCCAGTTGCTATTGCAATGAATAATCGTGTAATCAAAAGTATAAGCCATATCGCCCAGCATGTCAAAAGTGAGGGTCAATTGCCCGGCCTCGCTGAGCCTGAGCACAGGATCAGCAAGGGTATTGTCTCCCTGATAAAATTCAACAGATTGTATATCAGGCAAATAGTTAATATCATCGAACTCTAGATCGCACTGTTGCGCCATTAGCGGGTAATTGTTAATAAAAGCTAAAAGCGCAAGAAATATAAAAATGAAAAGTCCTTTGAGCGTTATTTGTTTCACGCGAGAAAAAATTATTTTGTTAGGCAAAGATATCGGTATAATTGGAAAGCAGTGAGCGAAAATAGGCGCCGAAATGGCTGTCCAGAAACATCTTTTGATCTATATCAAGATAATTCTTGCGTAATTCGGTATTGATTTGACTCATTTTTGTTGTCGTTAATTTGCAAACAAGACAGCAATATTCCTTTTCTTTGCAAATGTTTTCAAAACATATACCAAGGTAGATATGTCGAATGTTATAAAGATTACCAAAGGTCTGAATATCAACCTTATAGGGGAAGCTGAAAAAGTTATCAAGAACCACAATGCGGATATTTATGCGCTAAAGCCTGCCGATTTTATTGGAGCATTTCCGCGTATGCTGGTCAAAGAAGGCGACGAGGTTAAAGCCGGAATGCCTTTATTTCTTGATAAATACCGCGAGGATATCATATTCACTTCGCCTGTCAGCGGCAAGGTAAAAGAGATCAAAAGGGGTGCCAAACGTGCACTGCTTGAGGTAAAAATTGAGAGTGACGGCAAGTTCGAATCGCTTGAGTTTGGAGCGGCTGACCCTCTGGCACTCGGTCGCGAAGGCGTCATTGAAAAACTGCTCAAGAGCGGACTTTGGACAATGATTCGTCAGCGGCCCTATTCGGTGGTAGCCAACCCAAAGGATAAGCCAAAGGCAATCGTTATTTCCACATTCGACACTGCGCCACTTGCGCCCGACAACGATTTTATCGTTCATGGTCAGGGTGAGGCGTTTCAGGCCGGACTCGATGCCCTGAGCCTGCTTACACCTGGCAAGGTGCACCTCAACATCGACGCCAACGCAACACATTCAAAGGTGTTTACCAATTCGAAGCGTGTACAGATAAACCAGTTCGCCGGTCCTCATCCCGCCGGGAATGTGAGCGTTCAGATTAATAGGCTCGATCCCATTAACAAAGGCGACATTGTCTGGTATCTTTATCCTCAGGATGTAATCAATATTGGCAAGTTGTTTCTCACCGGTCAATACGATTCCACGAGAATCATTGCGCTCACCGGTTCGGAGGTGCTTAAACCGGCATATTACAAAACGCATATCGGGGTGAGCATCGAAAGCCTCGTAAAAGGAAATGTAGCTGAAGGAAACAAGCGATACATCAGCGGTAATGTTCTAACCGGCAAGAAGATTGAACTTGATGGCTTTGTCAGTTTCCAGCACACCCACGTAACCGTTATACCTGAAGGCGATTATTATGAGTTTCTGGGTTGGGCCTTGCCCGGTTTCGATAAGTTCAGCGTATCGCGCACCTTCCCAAGCTTCCTTTTCCCTTCAAAAAAATACAAACTCGACACCAATCTGCACGGAGGCGAACGCGCTTATGTGATGACCGGCGAGTTCGAAAAGGTATTTCCTATGGATATTTATCCGCTTCAGCTAATTAAGGCAATTTTGGTGGAAGATATCGACCTGATGGAGAACCTGGGCATATACGAGGTGGACGAAGAAGACTTTGCTTTGTGCGAAGTTATCGACACTTCAAAGACCAATATTCAGGAAATTGTTCGCAAGGGTCTCGACCTCATGCGCAAGGAAATGAGCTAAACAAGAATTTGTTTCATACCATAAATTCTCTGAAACATGAAATTTTTACGCGACTTCCTCGACAAACAGAAACCCCACTTTTCTAAGGGAGGGCGTTTCGAAAAACTACACTCTACTTTCGACGCTTTTGAAACCTTTTTGTTCGTACCCAACAAGGTCACGGTGAGCGGTGCACACATCCGCGATGCCATCGACATGAAACGTACCATGATCGTAGTGGTGCTGGCCATGGTTCCGGCACTGCTTTTCGGTATTTGGAACGTTGGATATCAGCATTTTCTGTCGCATGGAATTAATGCTGGTTTCTGGGAAATCGTTGGTTTCGGACTTTTGAAGGTACTGCCAGTTATCGTGGTCTCTTACGTTACAGGGCTGGCCATTGAGTTTGCCTTTGCCCAGGTGCGTCACCACGAAGTCAACGAGGGCTTCCTGGTTTCCGGTTTGCTCATCCCGCTCGTTATGCCACCGGATGTTCCGCTCTGGATGGTTGCCGTTGCCACCGCTTTTGCCGTAGTTATCGGTAAAGAAGTTTTTGGCGGAACTGGTATGAACATCCTCAACCCCGCTCTAACTGCCCGTGCATTCCTGTTTTTTGCCCACCCGGCCGAAATGTCGGGCGATAAGGTTTGGATTGCCGAAAAAGCCGACGCCTATTCGGGTGCTACGGCTTTGGGACATCTTTTAGTTGGTGAAGCTGACAAAATTCCTTCGTTCTCAGATATGTTTTTAGGTTTCATACCTGGAAGTATTGGCGAAACCTCCACGCTTGCTATACTTATTGGTGCGGTGATCCTGGTTGCTGCCGGAGTTGGCAGCCTGCGCATTATGCTTTCTGTTGTAGCCGGAGGTTTGGTTATGGGTGGAATCTTCAACCTCATTGGTGCCAATGCCTATATGCAATTGCCCGCTTACTACCATCTGGTTATGGGTGGATTTGCATTCGGAACGGTATTTATGGCCACCGATCCGGTGTCGGCAGCCCAAACGGGTGTTGGAAAAATCTGGTATGGATTCTTCATCGGGGCTATCGCCGTTCTAATCAGGGTATTCAATCCGGCATATCCCGAGGGAATGATGCTTGCCATCTTGTTGATGAACGTATTTGCCCCGCTCATCGATCATTACGTTATCCAGTCGAACATCAAGAAGCGTCTGAAACGCGCCAAAGCAGCCGTTGCAGCCTGATTATAAACCATTAAAAACGTCAAGCAATGTATAGTAACGCTTATATATTCCGCTACGCCGGCATTATGGTTATCCTCGTGGCTGCCGTACTTTCGGCTGCGGCCATGCTGCTTAAGCCCATGCAGGAACGCAACGAGGCTGTTGATAAAATGACGAGTATATTAAAAGCCGCCGGCTTTGAAGACGTCAATGCAAAAAACGCGATTGACCTGTTCAACAGCACCATCACCAATATGATTGTAATTAATCAGGATGGCGAAGTGGTAGATGATTTCACTGGTGCTGGAAAAGAAAAATCGAAGGCTTTTGGCCTCAACCTGAAAGAGCAGCTTTACAACAAGTCGATGAAGCGTCCGTTCGAGTTGCCCATATTTAAGGCAAACAAAAATGGAGAAACGATTTATATAATCCCGATGAGAGGGGTTGGCCTTTGGGGACCTGTTTGGGGTAATATTGCCCTTCGTGATGATTTCAATACCGTAATCGGGGTAACTTTTGACCACAAATCGGAAACCCCCGGCCTTGGTGCCGAAATCACCACACCAATTTTCACTGATCAGTTTCCCGGAAAAACCCTTTTTGATGACAATGGAAAATTTGTATCCATTAAAGTTGTCAAAGGTGGTGCGGCTAACCTGGATGCCTCGATGCGCAATCATGCAGTTGATGCCATTTCAGGTGGTACAATCACCAGTAATGGTGTGAGCGATATGATTCGCAATGTTTTGGAGAGTTATGAACCCTACATCAAAAAAATCGGATAACCATGAGCGCTGCTACAAAAGAAAAAGAGCCACTATTTTCGGCTAAAAATCGCAAACTGCTCACCAACCCGATCAACCTGAACAACCCTATCACCGTTCAGGTGCTCGGAATCTGCTCTGCGCTGGCAGTGACGGCAAAACTTAAGCCTGCATTCGTAATGGCGGTTTCGGTTATCGTGGTAACTGCCTTTGCCAACTTGATTATATCCCTGCTTCGCAATGGCATCCCTCCGCGAATCCGTATCATTGTTCAGCTGGTGGTTATCGCAAGCCTCGTTATTCTTGTCGACCAGCTGCTCAAGGCTTTTGTTTACGACGTGAGCAGGCAGCTATCGGTATTTGTTGGTTTGATCATCACCAACTGTATCGTTATGGGTCGTTTGGAAGCATTTGCCATGGGCAATAAACCATGGCCTTCATTGCTGGATGGAATAGGAAACGGGCTTGGCTACAGCTTGATTCTTATAATGGTCGGATTTGTCCGCGAGCTGTTCGGATCAGGAACAATATGGGGCTACCACGTTATTCCGCAGTCATTTTACGACCTGGGCTATCGCAACAACGGATTTATGATCTTGCCTCCAATGGCACTGATCATTGTTGGCATAATCATCTGGATTCAGCGTTCGCGCAATCCCGAACTTGTTGAGGAAAAATAATCGCTAACCGGAAAAACCAACAACCATGCAAGAAATATTCAGCATTTTCGTAAAGTCGATATTTGTTGACAATATGATCTTCGCCTACTTTCTGGGTATGTGTTCATACCTGGCAGTATCGAAGACCGTCAACACCTCTGTAGGTTTGGGTATCGCAGTCGTCTTTGTACTGGGCATCACTGTTCCGGTCGATTACCTGCTTAATGAGTTTGTGCTAAAGCCCGGCGCCCTCGCCTGGCTTAGCAAAGATTTCGCCGACGTCGATCTCAGCTTCCTGAGCTTCATTGTCTTTATCGCGGTTATCGCGTCGATGGTTCAGCTGGTAGAGATGGTGGTCGAAAAGTTCAGCCCTGCCCTTTACTCCTCGCTCGGTATCTTTCTTCCGCTCATCGCCGTTAACTGCGCTATCCTCGGCGGTTCGCTCTTCATGCAGGAACGTGAATATCAAAGTCTCGAACAGGCCACAGCTTTCGGACTCGGTTCGGGTATTGGCTGGTTCCTCGCGATTGTCGGCATTGCCGCCATCCGCGAAAAGATTCGTTATTCGCACATTCCTGCTCCGCTCCGCGGATTGGGCATCACCTTTATCATTACCGGACTCATGGGCATCGCTTTCATGAGCTTCCTCGGCATTAAATTGTAATTGTAACCCTAAGTTGGATAACATGACACTCTTAGTTACCGGAACCGGAACCGTAGTCATCGTCAGCATCATTTTCTTCTTGACGGTGATATTGCTGCTGGTGGGTCTGCTGCTCTACGCACGAAAAAAGCTTACACCGCAGGGAAAGGTTAAGATCATCATCAACGATGAAAAAGAGCTGGAGGTAGACCCGGGCTCCACGCTTCTTTCGACGCTCTCGGCCAACAAGATTTTCCTGCCTTCGGCCTGCGGCGGCGGTGGCACCTGTGCCATGTGCAAATGCCAGGTTTTTGAAGGCGGAGGAAGCATTCTTCCTACCGAAACTGGCTTTTTCTCGCGCAAGGAGCAACAAAACAACTGGCGTCTGGGATGTCAGGTTAAGGTTCGGGAGGACATGAAAATTGCCGTGCCGCCAGAAGTGTTCGGCATCAAGAAATGGGAATGCGAGGTAATATCGAACCGCAACGTTGCCACCTTTATTAAGGAGTTTGTCGTAAAACTGCCCGAAGGAGAGCGTCTTGACTTCCTTTCGGGAGGTTATATCCAAATTGATGTTCCCAAAATAGAGGTAGATTTCAGCAAGGATATCTATGTTGAAGAGGAATACCGCGATGAATGGGATAAATTCAAGATGTGGGACCTCAAGATGAAGAATACCGAAGAGCAGTTCCGTGCCTATTCTATGGCTAACCATCCGGCCGAAGACAATATCGTCATGTTGAATATCCGTATTGCCACCCCACCATGGGATCGCAAAACGAACAGCTTCATGAAGGTAAATCCGGGTGTATGTTCTTCATACATTTTCTCGCGAAAACCTGGCGATAAGGTAATGGTTTCGGGACCCTACGGTGAATTCCATATCAAGAAAACCAACCGCGAGATGATGTTCATTGGTGGTGGAGCAGGTATGGCGCCTATGCGCTCGCACATTTTCCACCTTTTCCATACCGAGAAAACCGGGCGCAAAGCTACTTTCTGGTACGGTGGTCGTTCGCTGCGCGAGCTATTTTATATTGATGATTTCAGGAATATTGAACAAAATTTCCCGAACTTTAAATTCCATGTAGCCTTGTCGGAGCCAAAGCCCGAGGACAATTGGACCGGTTATACCGGTTTCATCCACCAGGTGATAATGGACAACTATCTCAAGCAGCACCCTGAGCCGGAAGAAATTGAATATTACCTCTGCGGACCGCCGATGATGAATGCGGCCGTGTTTAAAATGCTCGACGAACTGGGTGTACCCAAGGAAATGATTGCCTTCGACGATTTCGGAGGATAAACGACAAAGCCAGCCTGCGGGCTGGTTTTTTTATGCAGACCTTTTGTTAATTTTGATCTCCTTAAGTCCATCCCGAATGTCCAGATTACGTTTCAGTATTATCCTTCTTTTTATACTCATGGCAGCATCATGCCAGCGCACACCCAAAATGGAGAAAATTGTGCTTCAGGGCGAAACACAGGGAACATATTATGCAATAACTTATTTTGATGACCAGGGTCAGGATTTAAGACCTAAAATTGACTCGGTGCTCCATGTCATCGATCTTTCCATGTCGCTCTGGGTCGATAGCTCTCTGATTAGCCGCATCAACCGGGGTGATACCACTGCATTGCCCGACGATCATTTTATTTACAACTTTCTTCTTGCCAAAGAGGTTAGCGCCGCCACCGACGGCTACTTCGATTTTACCATTGGCCCGCTGGTCAGTGCCTGGGGATTTCATCGGAAAAACAGGCTCGAGATGACGCCAAAATTGGTCGATAGCCTGAAAGCTCTGGTTGACTACCGACGGGTGCGCATCGAAAAGAAACGAATCGTAAAGGAAGACCCTCGTATCAGCTTCGATTTCAACGCTATAGCCCAAGGATACAGTGTTGATCTTATTGCTGAATTACTCGACAACCTGGGTATCGAGCATTTTATTGTGGATATTGGAGGCGAAATTGTGGCCCGCAACAGGAAGCCCGATGGCAGCCCCTGGCGTGTTGGAATTGAAACACCCTCCGAGACCAAAGATAATGAGCGAAAAGTGGAAACGGTAATAACGCTCGAAAATAAAGGCTTAAGTACTTCCGGCAGTTACCGCAAGTACTTCGAGCAGGACGGAAAGCGCTTTTCGCACAGCATTGACCCAAAGACAGGCTATCCGGTTCAGCACAGCCTTATGAGCGTTACCGTGCTGGCCGAAAATGCGGCTATAGCCGATGCTTATTCCACCGCTTTTATGGTGATGGGTCTCGAAAAGTCGCTCGAGATTATGGACTATCTTGGAGGAATTGAAGCCTTTTTTATTTACTATGAAGATGGCCAATATAAAACAAAAGCGACCCCGGGAATGGAATCGCTGATGGAAAAATAAGTTTTTTGCGGGGACTTAGTGCCCGGTCACAGTCTTGTTTTCGCAGCTGTTTTCTCCTCCGCCGCAACTACAGCCGATTTTTTGACCATGTGCATCCACACTGCTGCATTGCTTTTTAAATTCCCCGTTTTTCTGCACAAACATTTTGATGGCGATGCCAGCCATGCCCAGCCCTACGAGTACTACGCTGAGTAAAAGTATCTTGAGAAACATATTAGTTTAATTTTTGCAAAGGTACGCCAATAAAACGTTTCAGGCATTCTTTTGTTTTGGCCTTTTGAATTCTGATAGCAAAATAGCAGCAGCAACACCGGCGTTGAGCGATTCGGTATAGCTTCCGGAAGCTCGTGGAATGGTCACTGGGATGTTGATCATTTCCGACAGACCCGGTCTGATACCATGCGATTCGCTCCCAATAACCAAAACGGAGCCTGCAGCTTTCAGCGGCACCTCATAAAGTGGTTTACCTTCCATAACAGCTCCGTATATCATCCCATTTCGCGACTTTATTTGGCTCAGTAACGAAAAAAGGTCTGTGCGTAATATTCTGATTCTGAACAGCGAGCCCATTGCGCTCTGCACCACTTTGGGTTGCCAGGGGTCGGCGCTGTCGTTGGAACAAAATATTTGTTTTACTCCAAACCATTCTGCAGTGCGGATGATAGTACCCATATTTCCAGGATCGGAAATACCATCAAGTACGAGGGCAAATTCTTCTTCGTTGGGAATAAATTCCGGCTGTGAATGTGGTATTTTACATTCGGCGAGTATGCCCGGAGGTGTGCGCAGCTGGCTTATCTGCTGCATATCGCGTTCGCGGACGATGTGTACCTTGTTGCCAAAAATGGCTAACCAGCGGTGCGAGGCTTGTTCTTCGTTGCAATATACTGCATTGGTTTCGATGGGGCTGTGCAGCAGTTCCTGAACTGTTTTCAGGCCTTCGGCGACAAATAAACCGGTCGCCTGCCGGTATTGTCCATCGCCGAGCTTGCGAAGGTGCGTTATCTGGGCTCGTGTAAGCATAAAAAAACCTGGTCCGATGGTTCAGACCAGGCCAAAAATAAGGTTTATAAGCGGTTACTCGGCAAATACTTCAAAGTCAATTTCAAACTGAACCTCTTTGTGCAGTTTGATCTTTGCTTTGTAGTTACCAAGTTCCTTTACCGACTCTTCGTTGATGTGAATCTTTTTACGATCGATTTCGATATTGGTAGCTTCCTTGATGGCGTTGGCAATCTGAACGGTGTTAACCGATCCGAAGATTTTGCCCGATGTGCCGGCCTTGGCAGCAATGCGGAGCGACAAACCTTCAAGCGCTTTGGCTACCACGAGGGCTTCGTTCTTGATTTTTTCGGCTTTAAAGGCCTGCTGACGCTTGAGTTCAGCAAGAACCTTTCGGTTAGTTTCGTTGGCGATTACAGCCAGACCTCTGGGAATTAGGTAGTTGCGAGCGTAACCATCTTTTACTGTTACGATATCGTGGGTGAATCCCAGGTTTTCGACGTCCTGTTTGAGAATTACTTCCATGTCTTGTTCCTCCGGCTTTTATTTAAGTAAGTCAGCTACGTAGGGCATGAGGGCCAGATGACGGGCGCGCTTAACAGCCTGAGCTACCTTTTTTTGATACTTGGTGGATGTTCCGGTGATACGGCGGGGCAACAGCTTGCCTTGCTCGTTCACGAATTTGAGCAGAAAATCGGCATCTTTATAGTCGATATACTTGATGCGGTTTTTCTTGAAGCGGCAGTATTTCTTTTTCTTGGTGTCTACCGCAATGGGAGTCAAATATTTGATCTCGGTGCTTCCTTGTTGTGCCATGATTCAGATTTTTTGAGGATTGATTAAGCTTTAGGTTCAGCTGCTTCGAGTGCTTTCCTGCGCTTTTTCTCGTTGTAGGCTACTGCATGTTTGTCGAGCTTCACCGAAAGGAAGCGGATAACACGCTCGTCGCGCTTTAGCTGTGTTTCGAATTCGGCAATCAGTTCGCCGGAGGCCCTGTACTCGATCAGATGGTAAAAGCCGGTCGATTTTTTCTGGATCGGATAGGCAAGCCTGCGCATGCCCCAGTGCTCTTCGTGAACGATTTCGGCACCCTGTTCCTTCAAAAAATCCTGAAACTTCTTTACCGCTTCCTTCATCTGTTCTTCAGACAAAACGGGAGTTACAATGAAAACGGTTTCGTACTGGTTCATAATTAGGATTTTGTAATAATTGAATTGTGTTTCGAAAATGGAGTGCAAAGGTACGGATTGTTTCCGAATTTCGGAACGTCTGATATAAAAATAATTAAGGATTGAGCCCTTCCTTGGGTCTCAGGCATACTTCAGCAAGGTGCTGCAGATGAATGCTGCAGCTTTACCATCGCCAAAAATCTCAGGAAAATCGTTTGGTCGCTTTTCAATAAAACTATTGTATGCCAATAGGATAGCTTCGTTGTTTGCGCCTGAGAGTTTCGCGGCACCCACCTCTACAATCTCCTTCCATTCGGTTTCGTCGCGCAGAATGATGCAGGGCTTACCAAAAAAGTAGGCTTCTTTTTGCACCCCGCCCGAGTCGGTTATCACCATATCTGCCCTGCTCTCAAGCCATGTCATCTCCAAAAATGAGGCTGGAGGCGCAATGAAAAATTTGTGATTTTCGAGCACTGCACGATAGAGCAATGGTTCAAGATTCTTCTCAAGCACCAATCTTGTCCGCGGATGCATGGGAAGATAGATCGCATGACGGGCTTGAGTGGCTATTTCAAGGAGCGATCTGAAGATCTGATTCAGTCGGTTGCTATCGTCGGTGTTGTTGTTTCGGTGGATGGTGCATAATATAAATGGCTTATCATTTATCCGGGCCAGATCCGCGGGTGCGGCCGACTTTGCTTCTGCAATGGAGGCAAAATGCAGACTGTTGTCGTACATCACATCGCCGCAATGAAAGATGGCCGGATTATCGGCGTTAAAAGGCGCCACATTACCTTCCCTGAAACCTTCGCGCAGGAGGTTTTCGTAGCCTGTACGTGTGGGGCTGAACAAAAATGTTGAACAATGATCGCAAACAATGCGGTTGATTTCCTCAGGCATGGTTTTGTTGAACGATCGAAGGCCGGCTTCGATGTGGGCGATGCGAATATTGAGCTTGGCCGCTGCAATTGCTCCTGCAAGGGTTGAATTTGTGTCGCCATACAGTACCAGCATATCAGGCTGAAGTTCCATCAGGGCTTTCTCGATGCCTTCGGTCATGCGCGCCGTCTGAACGCCGTGACTGCCCGAACCCACCTGCAGATTGATATCGGGACGGGGAATGTTCAGCTCGTCGAAGAAAACGGCCGACATATTTTCGTCGTAATGTTGGCCGGTATGCAAAATGGTCTCAAGAATGCTGCCGGCGAAGTGGTCACGAATGGCGCGGCTCAGGGCGGCTGCCTTGATTATCTGGGGTCTTGCCCCTACAACGGTAAGAATTTTCAGTGGTTTCATGGAAGCTATTTGGAGGGCATAATACCATTATCGGCAAAGCTGAAATAGTCGTCGCGCCCTACGATGATATGATCTAAAACATTGATGTCAAGAAGCTTGCCTGCGGAAAATATTTTCTGGGTCAAGTGGGTGTCGGCCTGACTTGGCTTAAGTTGGCCCGAAGGATGGTTGTGGCAAAGGATAAGGTTGGTGGCTCCGGTTTCGAGAGCCAGGCGAAAAATTTTTTTCGGATCGGCCACGGTGCCGGTAATGCCGCCTTCGCTGATTTCTACAATGCGCAATATTTGTTGGGCCTGATCGAGCAGAATAATCCAGAATTTTTCGTAGCTGAGATCACTTGCCAGCGCATACACGCTTTCGAAGGCTTCCTTGCTGCTCCGGATGCTTTTGCGTTGGATTATTTCGGCACTTCGCCTGCGTTTGCCCAATTCGAGCGCGGCTACGATGGTGATGGCCTTTGCATCGCCAATGCCCTGAAACTTCATCAGATCGTTCACGCTAAGCCGCGAGAGCTCGGCCAGATTGTCGCTGGCACTGCGCAATATTCTGCGCGAAAGCTCCACGGCCGATTCTTTACGATTGCCCGAACCAATCAGTATGGCAATCAGTTCGGCATCGCTCAGGCTATCCTTGCCTTTCAGCAGCATTTTTTCGCGGGGTTTGTCAGCGTCCGACCAATGTTTAATTGAGGTTTTGCTTTGTTGCTCTTGCATGCACTTATCAGGTTGGCAAAGCAAAGATAGGGATTGAGCCCGAAAGGTTTAAACTTATTGCTGGTCGGGAAATTTTTCAGGTCGCGCAAATGCAGGATTGATAAGAAAGTCCAGATCGGTGAGGGTGTTCAGAAAGGCTTTCAGGTCGTTTTTTTGGCTGGGCGTAAGCCTTACGCCGCCACGCAACACATGGTGCATCAGTGGGTCGATGTAGGAAGAGTATTTTACGCCGGTTGAATAAAAATCAATTACCTCGTCGAGGCTCGAAAACCTGCCATCGTGCATATAAGGGGCAGTAACGGCAATATTGCGCAGGCTTGGCGCCTTGAAAGCTCCGGTGTGTAAAGGATTTCCGGTAATGTAATACCTGTCGTGAAGGTTGTCAAAAACCGTATCTTTTCCGTTGTTGTAGAAAAGATGGGTTGTAAACAATGGATTTCCGCCGCCACCATGGCAATGGAAACAGTCGGCGCCCTCCTCAGTTGTAAACAAAACAAAGCCACGCAGTTCTGAGGGATTAAGCTGAACTTCACCCCTTAGGTATTTATCGAAGCGCGAGTTGGCCGATATCAGGGTTCGTACAAACTGCGCGATGGCACGCTCGATGTTGCGGAATGTAATCTTATCCGAGCCAAAGGCTTTGTAAAAAAGTTCAGGATAGCCTTTGAGCTGCTGAAAAATTTGTTTTACCCTGGTGGTATCGGCACTCATCTCATCTTCGGCCATCACGGCTACGCGAACGAAATCTTCAATATTTCGGAGATTGATATTGGGGTTATCGGGCCAAATAAAACCATTCCATCCATATCCGCTGTGATTCCAGACAAGATTAACCAAAGGCAGCATTATGTGCCTGGTAGGAATGCCTGTGATGCCGTGCACAAATCCGCCCTGAAAGCGCGGGTGATTAATGCCGGCCTCGAAGCCGTTGGCCTGAATGTGGCAGGTGGCGCAGCTCATCAACGAATCGGGATGTGTGCGGCCAGTAAGTCTCCCGTCATAAAACAGGTAACGGCCAAGTTCGATGCCCTCAACGGTGAGCGGGTTGTCGTCGGGAATATTGAGTTTTGTAGGAAAGCCAAAAGGAATGCTTAGCTGATAAGGAGTTGGTTTCCAATAGTCTGTTGGATTGTCCTTACAGCCAGAGAAAAGAATGATGAGCGAAAGTGCCGCAACCTGAAACAGCTTCACCTCAGCGGGGTATTGATAGAGTAAACACATTGTGTCCGTTGTCGCAACCTGCCTTCATTGCGGCCTGCTGTTGCATAATGCTTCCTCCCCAATGGTTGTGATCGTAAATATGGGGTTCTTTAAACCATTGCTCAATATTCATCTGTAGGTTAAGGCTTTGCGTTTTGTTTTCCTCGATTGTAAAAGCCAATGGCAATGAAACTTCGAAGTAGTTCTGCACAAAACCGGTGATTGGCATGGTCTTCTGCGGAGGTTGATACCCTTCGCAATGCCGGGCCGACTTGCAGCAATCGTTCATATTCACCCAGGCTGATTTCGGTGCTATAGTGTCATAAATCTGACCTATCCCGAGGTGAAAGTTGAATGGTTCAATCAGACCATTTACATTGAGCCACTTGCCGTTAAGTTTCATATAGTGATAGCCTCCTCCAAGGTAATCAGGCCAAAACATAAATGATTCGGGCGGGTTGGTAAAACGAAGGCTTTTATTTTGTGTTTCATCAAGGCCGAAGATGAAGCTGATTCCGGTGTAGCTTCCTGCAGGCACTTTGTCGAAGCTCTGGGAGAGGGTAGCCGGAATACCTGTGTCGAAATATATCGGTTCCCCATTTTTCAGAACGAATGTTGATCCATCAGACTTTTGCAGTTTCACTTTCGAAACAAACCACTGCACTTCCGTAACCATATATTGGTTTCCGGCTGCGTTGGTGTAGATTAGTTTATTCAGCTCGAGTGTGCTGCCATTCGCTTTGTGTTGCACATCGAAGCGTACAATCCCCGAAGGGGTTTGTGATGATTTATTGCATGAGAGCAATATGAAGAAGGTGATGACGGAAAAGGCTAAGTATCTGATAATCAATTTTGACATTGTTTTGGCCTTAAAATTTTAATTGTTAAATAAATACAAAAATAATACCAATTCATTAGTTGGGCGCCTGGAATGGCTTCCAACTTATAGCCCGCGGCTATCTTTGCAGTCCTAAAAAACCAAAAGAATGAGCAATTTCAGACCTGGCGATGAGGTGCGTTTTTTAAATGCCACTGGTGGTGGACGAATTGTCAGGATTATCGATAGTCGGATGGCACTGGTAGCCATTGAGGATGGTTTCGAGATTCCGGTTTTGTTGTCGGAACTTGTGGTCGTGCAGCAATCGCCCGCTCCAGCCCGGCAGGCCGCCACCGAGGCGCTTCAGAAAGAGCTGGCAGCGCAGCAGCAGGCTGAAGCCGAGGAACGTGACCAGGCCAGAAAGTCGCAACTCCGGCGTTTTGCGCGCAATACGGAGCAGGAAGGTTTTTATCTTGCCTTTGTGCCACACGAGCAGCAGTGGCTGCTCACCGGACCGCTTGATGTGGTGCTGGTGAATCATTCTCCTGTAGAAATGCTTTACACTGTTCACATCAAGGCAGATAATGAATGGCTCAATGCCGACTATGGTCAACTGGAGCCTTACAGCAAGGCAGTGGTTGAGACAATTTCGCGCGACGACCTCAACCACTGGAGCAAAGGAGTGGTACAGGGACTTCCTGTTTTCGACAGGGTAGAGCAACCACTAAAGCCGCTCTATACACATTTCAATATCAAACCTTCGAGGTTTTATAAAGAGGGGAGTTATGTGCCATTGGCAGTACTCGGCGAAAAGGCGTTATTCGTTCAGCTTGAGCCGTTTGCAGCTTTATCGGAGAGCGGAGAACAAATTGGCGAGAAATCCGCAGATGCCCCGGTTCAGCCAAAAACACCAGCAAAGGAAAAAGCGCTTATCGATAAGCATCGAACCGCGGCAGGCGAAGCCGTGGTTGACCTTCACATCGGCGAACTGGTCACAAATATCAGTGGATTGAGCAGTCATGATATGTTTAACATACAGATCGATTATTTTCACAAAGCGCTGAGCAGCGCTATTACAGAAGATTATAGTAAGGTTACTTTTATTCATGGTGTTGGTAATGGTGTGTTGAAGAACGCCATTGTTGAGGCACTGGAAAATTTCGAGGGTGTGGGCAATCGAATGGCTTCGATGAGCAAGTTTGGCGTTGGCGCCATTGAGGTGCTCATTCGTGACCGGTAAAGCCCGAAGTGTGCATTGATAACGTTTTGGTAATTAAATCCTTGCTTTCCTGTTAAGTTTTTTTAACAGCAAACCGAGGTCCGTTTCCTGTTCGGGAGCGATCAGGATAGCATTTTTCCTATAGTTTTGAAATCGATTTAACCCATTCAAAAACAATTTGTTTAACCAATATGAAGCGATTTTTAGACATTCTATTCTCGATGGAACTGATGAGTCTGATGCTGATTGCATTTGCCATTGCCATCGGCACAGCCACCTTTATAGAAAACGATTTTGGCACCGAAGCGGCCAAAGCGGTGGTTTATAACGCCACATGGTTTGAGGTGCTGCTTGTTTTGCTGGGTATAAACCTGGTTGCCAATATCTTCCGCTACAAAATGTGGAGAAAGGAGAAGCTGGTGATTTTTGTTTTCCACCTTTCCTTTATCGTCATTCTTGCAGGGGCTGCCATCACACGCTACATTGGCTACGAAGGTATTATGAGCATTCGGGAAGGCGAGACAGAATCTACCATGATTTCGGAAAAATCTTATGTAATCCTCGAAATTAAAGATGGCGACAAGCTCGTGCAGACCAAGCATGAGGTGCTGATGTCGCCTCTTTCGGAAAGGGCATACAGCGAAAAGGTCTCTGTAAACGGCAAAGATTTTCGTTTCAAATCGGTACGCTATATCCCAAATGCACAGGAGATACTGGTAAGAGGAAACCCCGGCGATGGTGAGCCTTATCTGGTAATGGTGGTTTCGTCGGGCTCGGCCGGCCGCAATAACCTGATTATCAAAACGGGCGACCAAAGAAACTTTATGGGAGTTCGTTACATTTTTAATCAACCTTTCGAGGAAGGAGCCTTCAACCTTCGCATGACCGGTTCCACGGTCGAGTTTAACGCACCGGAGCTTGTTACAGCTATGGCTATGATGGGAGGAACCACCGATTCGCTTTCGCCCGGTCAATGGCATCCGTTTGAAACGCGAAAGCTCTACGGAATGGGCGATATACGCATTGTACTCACTGACATCTATGAATATGGCAAGGTCGATTTTACCACCTACAAGGGCAAGGACATGCGCTTCATGAATGCCATGATTGTTGAGGCAGAATCGGGAGGCAAAGCCACAACCATCGCCTTGCGTGGTGGAAAGGGATATAAAGGTGAGCCGGCTATGACTGAGCTTAATGGCGCAGAAATAAGAATGGTGTATGGTGCAAAAGATATTCAATTGCCTTTTGCGCTGAAACTTGTTGATTTTCAGCTTGATCGTTATCCGGGTTCCAATAGCCCGTCTTCCTATGCCAGCGAAGTTATCCTCATCGACGAGCGTAATGGCATAGAAAAGCCCTACAGAATCTTCATGAACAATGTGCTTAACTACGGTGGGTACCGTTTCTTCCAGTCGTCATACGACAAGGATGAGCTTGGCACCGTTCTCTCGGTAAATAAAGATGCGGCAGGAACTTTCGTGACCTATCTGGGATATTTTCTGATGACCCTAGGTATGATGCTGGCATTGGTGGTGCCAAACACCCGATTTGCTTTGTTGGGCAAGTTGATGAAAAAGAAATCCACTGTTGTGGCATTGCTGTTGATGCTTACGCCGGCACTTCATGCACAGACGCACAACCACGGTGCTGACATGGGTCAGCTTAAAGCCGTTGACAAAAAACACGCGGCCGAGTTTGGCGAATTGCTTGTTCAGGACCATGACGGACGCCTCAAACCACTCAATACTCTTGCCAGCGAAATGCTTCGTAAGGTGTCGCGCAAAACGAGTTTCGCCGGAATGAACCCTGAGCAGGTGCTTATCGGCATGCAAATGGAGCCCGAAAAGTGGCAGTTGGTTCGCATGATAAAGGTTTCGCATCCCGAGCTTAAAAAGTTTTTAAACATCACCGGTAGTCATGCCGCCTTCGTCGATATGCTCGACTTCAATCAGGGTGGTGGTTACAAGCTGCGCGATCTGGTGAGTCAGGCCTATGCACGCAAACCTGCCGAGCGGTCGAAATTCGACAACGATGTCATAGCTGTTGACGAAAGGGTTAATATCGCTTACTACGTTTACACCGGTGAACTGCTCAAGGTATTTCCCGATCCGCGCGATTCGCATGCTCCCTGGTTTACACTGGGTTCAAGGCCAGAAGGGCTTAAAGCAGACGATTCTGCCTTTGTTTCAAGCGCCTTTAATGTGTATTTCAATTCGCTTGCTTCCGACAATATGGAGCAGGCCAAAATGATCCTCGAGGGCATAAAGTCCTATCAGCAGAAATATGGCGCCGACATTGTTCCGTCCCATGCCAAGGTGCGCTCCGAAATCATATACAACAGAATGATGATTTTCGACAGGTTAGGCAATCTTTATGCACTGGCTGGTGTGGTGATGCTGGTTCTGGTGTTTATGAACATTTTCAGGGAACGCAAATGGATCAACAGCACGCTTAATGTGTTTTTCTGGATCATGGTTGCCTTCTTTGCCCTGCAAACCCTTGGCCTGGCCATGCGATGGTATATTGCCGGTCGTGCTCCCTGGAGCAATGGCTACGAATCGATGATTTACATCGGTTGGGTGACGGTTCTTGCCGGACTCTTGTTTGCCCGTAAGTCGCAGATGACCATCGCGGCAACTTCCATCATGGCAGCCATAATCCTGATGGTAGCGCATCTGGCCTGGCTTGATCCCGAGATTACCAATCTTGTCCCGGTACTCAAATCTTACTGGCTCACCATACACGTATCGGTTATCACGGCAAGCTATGGTTTCTTTGCCCTTGGTGCTCTGCTCGGTTTCATCAATCTGATTATCATGATCATGAAAACCGAAAACAATTTTGGCCGACTTGCACAGAAAATCAAGGAACTCAACTACATCAACGAGCGCACAATTATCATCGGTCTGTATCTGCTCACCATTGGCACCTTCCTCGGAGGAATCTGGGCCAACGAGTCGTGGGGACGCTACTGGGGATGGGACCCAAAAGAAACCTGGGCGCTAGTCACGGTGCTTGTGTACGCCTTTATTGCCCATATGGGCTATGTGCCGGGGCTGAAAACAGATTACAGTTTCAGCTTTGCTGCGCTTGTAGCGCTTAGTTCGGTGATTATGACCTATTTTGGCGTTAATTACTATCTGTCAGGATTGCACAGCTACGCAGCTGGCGATCCGGTTCCGATTCCATCGTTTGTTTACTACACCATTGCGGTGGTAACCATCGTTTCGGTAACAGCATATCTAAACGAACGCCGATTCAGGTATTTGCCGGAGCGTAAGGAATAATGCCTTGTTGAACAAACATGCCGTTAGGCTGTTTACATTGATTATGAACAGATTAATCGTTGTATTGACGCTACTCGTTTTGTCTGCATGGCTGTTTTCAGGTGCAGGTGAAAAGGCGGCAAGGCCTGTGCCTACCCTCACATTCGAGGCATTTGAGCCTATGCTGGCAAAACGAAACGATACTGTTTATGTCATCAATTTCTGGGCAACGTGGTGTGCGCCTTGCGTCAAAGAACTTCCCGATTTTGAAAAACTCAATCAGAAGTACAGTAAACAGAAATTCAGGATGATCCTCGTGAGCCTCGACTTCAACCGACAAAAGGAATCGCGGCTTATTCCCTTCGTTCAGCAACATAAACTTAAGGCCGAAGTGGTTCACCTCAATGCCCCTGATGCCAATGCATGGATCGCAAAAGTGAATCCCGACTGGTCGGGGGCAATACCGGCCACACTAATTTATCGTGGTGATCGCAAGATATTCCGCGAAGGCAGTTATACCTTTAACGAGCTGGATGCTATTGTAAAGCAACTTTTCACCAAATAAATAACACCATGAAACATTTCACTATGCTTCTTACCCTGCTTGCCCTGTCGGCCTCGCTGATGGCTCAGGGCTACAAGGTGGGCGACAAAGCCGCCGACTTCCGTTTGCGCAATGTGGACGGCCGCATGATTTCCATGGCGGATTATCCTGATGCCAAGGGCTTTATCATTATCTTCACATGCAATCACTGTCCGTATTCGGTAGCTTACGAAGACCGTAAGATTGAGCTGCACAACAACTTTGCACCCATGGGTTACCCGGTTATTGCCATCAACCCCAACGACAGCATTGCCCAGCCCCAGGACAGTTTTTCGAAGATGCAGATCAGAGCCAAGGAAAAGGGATTCCCGTTCCCTTACGTGCTCGATGCTGATCAAACTGTTTATAAAGAATACGGTGCAACCAGAACCCCGCATGTATTCCTGCTTCAGAAACAGGGCGCTGATTACATTGTGCGCTACATCGGAGCCATCGACAACAACCATGAAGACGCTGCCAAGGCCGACAAAAAGTATGTGAAAGAAGCTATCAATGCTATTGAACGCGGCGAAAACCCCGATCCCGACTTCACAAGGGCCATCGGATGTACCATTAAAGTGAGAAAGTCCTGATACAATAAAGGGCATAACAAAAAAGCAAACGGTGATTCCGTTTGCTTTTTTGTTGTGTCCGCTTGCCGTGACACCACTAACTTATCAGTATGCTGACTTAACTTTGGCGGACGAATCAAAACGTTAACCAAAATGTTAAGAAACCTCGTTATTGCACTAACCATTGTTGCTTTCGCAACAGCCTGTAAAACAAACCAAAAAGAGGCAAGAATGAACCCTTTCATGCAGCCTTACGATGCCCCCTTTGGCATCCCACCTTTCGAAAAAATAACGCTCGCTGATTATATGCCCGCCTTTGAGGCTGGGATGGCCGAGCAAAAAGCTGAGGTGGAGGCTATTAGTTCCAATCCCGATGCTCCAACCTTTGCCAATACCGTTGAAGCCCTGGAGCGCAGCGGTGCTTTGCTAACCCGCGTCAGCGATGTTTTCTTCAACCTCAACTCGTCGCTGACAAGCGACAGTATGCAGGCCCTCGCCAAAGCGGTGTCGCCCAAACTATCGGCTCACAACGACGATATTATGCTCAATCAGAAGCTGTTCGAAAGGGTAAAAGCCCTGCACGACCAGATGGAAACGCTTGAGCTGAATCAGGAGCAGAAAATGTTGCTCGATAAGTTGTATAAACGTTTTGTGCGCGGCGGGGCTTTGCTCAATGACGAGCAAAAGGACCAACTGAGAAAGATCAATGAGGAATTGTCGCTGCTTTCGCTGCAGTTTGGCGACAATGTGCTGGCTGAGAACAATAAGTTTAAAGTATTCATTGAAAACAAAGACGATCTTGCAGGATTGCCCGAGACGTTTTTGAATAACGCCGCTGAAGCTGCTGCCGCTGAAGGCAAGCAAGGACAATGGCTTTTAACCCTGCACAAGCCCAGCTTAATTCCTGTGCTGCAATTTGCGCACAACCGCGCATTGCGCGAAAAGATGTATAAAGGTTACATCATGCGCGGCGACAACAACGACGAATTGGATAATAAAAAGCTTGTTTTGCGTACTGCCGATCTGCGCCTGCAAAAGGCAAAACTGCTGGGATATCCAAACCATGCTGCATTTGTTCTCGACCAAACCATGGCTAAGACCCCCGATGCCGTGCTGAATTTTGTTGCCGATCTTTCGCGCGATGCCATGCCCATGGCCCGCAAAGAAGCCGAGGAACTGCAAAAAATGATCAACAAAACCGGAGGCAACTTTAAGCTTGAGCCCTGGGATTGGTGGTATTATGCCGAAATGGTGCGCAAAGAAAAATATGACCTGGACGAGAATGCCCTGAGACCGTATTTCAAATTGGAAAATGTTCGCGATGGAGTGTTTGCTCTGGCAGGTAAACTATACGGCCTTAAGTTTAATCCGCGCAACGATCTGCCTAAATACCACCCGGATGTTGAAGTGTATGAGGTTACGGAATCTGATGGCAGCCACGTTGGTATTTTATACATGGACTACTTCCCCAGGCCTTCGAAATCGGGTGGTGCATGGATGAGCAATTTCCGCGAGCAGAGCATACGCGATGGTCAGTTTATTCACCCAATCGTAACAACAAACTACAACTTTACTGCGCCATCCGCAGGCATGCCGGCACTGCTTAGCTGGGACGAAGTGGAAACCTTATTTCATGAAATGGGTCATGCCCTGCATGGCTTACTGGCCAACACTACTTACACTTCGCTCAGCGGTACCAATGTGCCCCGCGATTTTGTGGAGCTACCCTCGCAAATCATGGAAAACTGGGCTTCGGAGCCTGAAATGCTTGCATTGTATGCTTTCCATTACCAAACAGGCGAGCTCATCCCGAATGAGCTTGTCGAAAAAATGCAGCGCAGCGGAAAGTTCAACCAGGGCTTTGCCATGGCCGAATATCTGGCCGCTTCCCAGCTTGATATGGACTGGCACGTGCTCGAAAGTGACATTCCTCAGGATGTTGACGCTTTCGAAGCGGTATCAGTGAAAAAATCCGGTCTGATTCCCGAAATCGTGCCCCGCTACAGAAGCACTTACTTCAGCCATATTTTCTCAGGAGGCTATTCAGCAGGCTACTACAGCTACCTATGGGCCGAGGTGCTCGACGCTGATGCCTTTGAAGCTTTTAAGGAGAACGGCTTGTTCGACCAGACAACTGCCGGTAAGTTCCGCACTTTTGTTCTCGAGAAAGGAGGAACGGTTGATCCTATGGAGCTTTATGTGGCTTTCAGGGGGAAACAACCTGACAGAAAAGCCTTGCTTAAAAAACGTGGAATCATCTGATAATCAAAATAAAAAGCCGGCCTAAAGGCCGGCTTTTTATTTTTGTATGACGTGAATCAATTATTCATCTTCCTCATATTCTTCATCGCTTTCGTCGTCATCAAACCTGAACAGGTCAAAATCTTCGCCGTCTTCATCTTCGCTGTAGGCGTCGTAAACGGTTGGTTTTCTGTCGCGTTTCGCGATCATCTTCTTCACGGGTTTGCGAAGTAACTCGTCATTCTCGGGCTGGTCGTGACGACGCGTTTTTTTCTTTACCGGTTTCATTTCACAGAAGGTTACGTGATTGTTGTCTGGATTTTAATGGGTTGATATTAAGATTATTGGGGTCGATTTCGGGTCAGGGGCGCCTTGGGTTGCGCTCGTTAAGGGATTCGTTGGACTTTTATTTGCTCAGGGTTGTTAACGTGTTGTTTGACTGATGTTTCTGTGCAAGATTAAAATGAAATCGTTGCAATTTTAATGTTTTTTGATTGAATACCGTATTTTAAGAAGAAATTTTTTTGCTTTGGCGCAGCCGACGGATATTAAAACGGCTAAAAGGCTAGATCCTTGAGCTTGTCCGTACCATAGTTCTATCTTTGCAAAATGTCAGAAAACTCGCACGGGCCTCATAACAACGGCCTTCCCAGATCGCACATACTGAGAAGTCGCACATCTATCGTCAGATTGTTCGCCGAGGGCAGGACGCTTTCTTATTCGCCGTTCAGGGTAATGTACTATTGGACTGAGCCTGAGGAGGTACCCGTGAAGGTACTTTTTTCGGTTTCAAAGCGCAACTTCCGCCGTGCTGTCCATCGCAACCGCATCCGCAGACTCATGCGCGAGGCCTGGCGTCGACATCAAAAGCCGATTTGGGAACTATCTGCTCATAAACAGAAAACAATCCATATCGCTTTGGTGTTTTTGCGGCGCGAAATGCCCGACTTTGCTTCCATCGAAAACAAAATAATTCAGCTCATACATCGTTTGACGTCATTGGATGAAACAGTTGCTTAACATACCTGCTCTCCTTGCTATTCTCCTCATTCGGGTATACCAATATACCTTATCGCCTTTCATCGGACGTTCCTGCAGGTACTACCCAA
The DNA here is from genome assembly GCA_021287165.1 of Bacteroidia bacterium. GTDB lineage: Bacteria > Bacteroidota > Bacteroidia > Bacteroidales > F082 > JALNZU01. The sequence goes on from JAJTAY010000011.1 coordinate 165,319, forward strand.
CTTGTTCCAACTATAGCATCGAAGCCCTTAAAAAACACGGATTTATTAAGGGTGGATGGCTTTCGGTTAAACGCATTTCGTCTTGCCATCCCTGGGGAGGGAGCGGCTATGATCCTGTTCCGTAAATTTTGCAAACTGCCAACACATGAAACACGTTTTCTACTTTTTCGCGCTCCTAATGATGCCGTTCATCGGCACTTATACTGTTTCGGCACAGAGCCGCAACAATTTCGAAATTTCTAAAAGTCTTGAGATTTACAACAGCATACTCAAGGAGTTGAATATCAACTACGTTGATGAGATCAATCCTTCAAAGCTCAATGAGGCAGCCATCAACGCCATGCTGCAGGAGCTTGATCCTTACACAGTATTTGTTCCCGAATCGCAGATTGAGGACCTCCGGCTGATGACCACCGGCGAGTACGGCGGTATTGGCTCGCTTATTCAGCAAAGCGGCGATTATGTGATCATTTCAGAGCCTTACGAAGGCTTTCCGGCTCAAAAGGCTGGTCTCATTCCCGGGGATAAGATTTTGGAAGTGAATGGTGTTGACATGAAGGGACGTCCATCTGCTGAGGTGAGCGAGCTGCTAAAGGGAGCTCCGGGCTCCAGGCTCCGGCTGCGCATAAGCCGCGAAGGCGTGGAAACACCTATGGAATTTGAGCTACAGCGTGAGAAAATAAAAATTGATAACATCCCCTATTCAACGGTCTTCCCTGGAGGCATTGGCTATCTTAGGCTTTCAGGATTTACTCAAAAAGCATCAGCTGAGGTAAGGGAAACTATTCTCAACCTTAAGAAACAACAGCCACTGAAAGGACTCATCATCGACCTGCGCGGCAATGGTGGTGGACTACTTAACGAAGCCGTTGATATCGCTGGTCTGTTTGTGGAGAAGGGCGAACTCATCGTAAGCACCAAAGGAAAATCGCCCGAACAAACCACCGTGCACCGCACGCGCACTGCTCCGCTGGAGCCTGAACTCCCTTTAGTTATCCTTGTTAACGAAGGAAGTGCCTCAGCCAGCGAAATTGTGGCAGGTGCCATACAGGACCTCGATCGTGGGCTGGTGATTGGCCAACGGACATTTGGCAAAGGTCTGGTGCAGAACGTGGTGCCGCTGGTTTACAATACCCAGCTCAAGCTCACCATCGCCAAATATTATATCCCCAGCGGACGTTGTATTCAGGAAATCGATTATGCGCACAAGGATGAAAACGGCGGTATTGTACCCGATTCGTTGCGCTCGACCTATAAGACCCGAAAGGGCAGGGTGGTGTTCGACTATGGCGGAATCATGCCGGATATTCCGATGGAACCCGTCGATTTTAGCCCCATCAGTTCGAGCCTGTTTGCCGGAAACTATATCTTCCGGTTTGCCAACGAGTATGCCCGTAAGCACCCCGAGATACCTTCTGCCTACGAGTTCGATATCACCGACGATATTTTCAGCGATTTTATCAATTTTACTCAAGGCAAAAACTTTACCTATACCACCCGCAGCGAAAAGCTCCTCGGCGAACTTAAAAGGATTGCCGAAGAAGAGGCCTATTTAACCGCTATTGAAAACCATATCGAACAGCTGCGCAAAGAATTTGAACAGATTAAACAAAACGACTTTCAACTGCATCGAAAGGAGATTGAACAATTGCTCAGGGTGGAGATAGTTTCGCGCTATTATTATCAGAAAGGCAAGATTATCAGTGCCTTAAAAGACGATCCTGAAGTGAAAAGAGCCATTGAGGTGCTCAGCAATCCGGCAGCATACCGTGCGGTATTCGAAAAAGGCAGAATTTGATAGCCATAATTAGCTGAACAATGGCTCGCCGAGGCACCGACTGGTATTTCATCACCCTTATCCTTTTGGCCTGCAGCATACCGCTGTCGGAATTCGGCATGTCGGTCTCGCAAATCCTGCTTTTACTTGTGTGGATCTTTTATGACCGTCCCGCAGGATTCGCCGGAATGGGTTTCTTTGGCTCAGTAGCTGGAAATATTAAAAGACGGATAAGTTTATTCATAAATAATCCTGCAGCGGTCGTCGCTGTTTCGGTCTATTTACTGCATCTCGTCGGACTAATCTACACATCCGATCTGCCTTACGCCCTCAAAGACCTGCGAATTAAATTGCCGTTGCTGATTTTGCCACTGGTTCTCAGTTCAATGCCGCGCCTTTCGGAGCGAAAAACCATTACGCTCCTGTTGTTTTTCGTTGCTGCAGTATTTGCGGGAAGTCTGTTTAGTTTTTATGCGTTTGCAAAGGGAAAATTCACTGACATACGTGAGATATCGCTCTTTATCAGTCCGGTGCGTTTCAGCCTCACAATGGTGATCTCCGTGGTTATCCTGCTGGTATTAATGATACGCTACCGCCGGCTTGCATGGTACATTTATTTGGTGGGCATTGGCTTTGCGGTATGGTTTTTCTATATGATTACCCTGCTTGAGTCGGCCACAGGATTTTTGGGGCTTGTGTTGTTGCTCTCACTACTGGCATTGAGACTAATTTTTCTCATCCGGAAAAACTGGCTGCGCTGGGCACTGTTGTTTACAGCGGTTGCGATTCCGCTTTCGGCGCTCATTTTTGTTGCCGACACGGCCAGAGATATCTCAGCAAAGTCGAAAATTGATCTTGAAAACCTTGAGCCATTCACCCCAAGAGGATATCCCTACCGACACGACACCATTCATTTTGGGGTGGAAGACGGCAAATATATTGGGCTGTATTTTGCAGAAGCTGAGCTGGCCGATGCCTGGAACCGTCGCAGCAGTTACGATTTCTACGGCAACGACGATGCCGGCCAGTTGATCATGTACACAATCATCAGGTATATGACCTCCAAAGATTTGAGAAAGGATGCCGATGGCGTGGCTGCCCTAAGCGAACAGGACCTGAGAAACATAGAGCACGGAATTGCCAATGCAAGCTATCTTAAGCCTGGATTACGAACAAGAATATCAAAGGCTTTTATGGGCTATCAAAACCTCAAATTCTTTGGCGACCCCAATCGCAGCAGCGATTTTCAAAGGTTGGAATATGTCAGGGCGTCCTGGCATATTCTAAAGTCGAATTGGCTGATAGGCGTTGGAACGGGCGATGTTGTCAGCGCTTTCAGGCAGGCCTATGAAGAACTTGATTCACCGCTTCAGCAGAAATTCCGGTGGCGTTCGCACAACCAGTTTTTGTCGGTGGCTGTGGCTTTCGGCTTATTCGGGCTGATCTGGTTTCTTGTCGCGCTGTTTTATCCGCCGATCAGGCAACGACGATTCAACGATTTGATTTATTTCCTGTTTTTTGTACTAATGCTTATGTCGATGCTTACCGAAGATACCTTGGAGAGCCAGCCCGGGGTGACTTTGTTTGCGTTTTTCAATGCATTTTTTCTTTTTACATCTGCTTTATTGGGGCAAAACGCGCTGATTAGCCGTAAATAGCGGCTTTTGACTAAATTTGCCCTAACAATAACACAGGCATGCCAGCAGAAAAACTAATGCTTGAATATCTTATGCTGTCCGGGCCGGACGAATTAAGTGCCGGAGAACAGCGCTTGCTTGAAGAGGCCAAAGGAGCAGCGTTAAAAGCTTATGCGCCCTACAGCAATTTCAGGGTTGGAGCGGCAATCATGCTCGAAGATGGGACGATTGTAACCGGGAACAATCAGGAGAATGCGGCCTATCCCTCAGGCCTTTGTGCCGAGCGGGTCGCGCTTTTCTATGCTTCCGCTGTGCATCCCGGGATGAAGGTAAAAGCACTTGCGGTTACTGCAATCAACAGCGATGGTATTATAGAACAGCCTGTCACCCCTTGCGGGGCTTGCCGGCAGGTTATGGCCGAATATGAAAAAAATTCAGGTATTCCCATGCGAATTATCATGCAGGGTCAAACTGGACCTGTTATGGTGGTTGATTCGGTTTCAAGCCTTCTGCCATTCACTTTTGTAAACGATTTCCTCTTTAATCACAAACGCAAGCCATGAAACAACTTATTGTCGCCATACTCGTCTTTGTCAGTATAGCAGCTCAGGCCTCCGATCCGCTTGCTTACAGGTTGGTTGACGCAAAAGGCAAGAAAACCACTTACGGGAAAATGTTGAAAGCAGCCACGAATGCCGATGTCATATTTTTTGGCGAGCTGCACAATAATCCCATAGCGCATTGGATGCAGCTTGAGCTGAGCACCGCAATGGCTGACCAATATCCAGGAAAATTAGTCTTAGGAGCGGAGATGTTTGAAACCGACAACCAACAGGCATTGAGCGACTTCCTCGCGGGTACGATCAATCGCGACAGCCTTTCAAAGGCTGCCCGCCTGTGGCCCAATTACAAAACCGATATCGAACCCCTTGTTGTCCTGGCCCGCGATCGGACAATCCCATTTATTGCCACCAATGTACCGCGCAGGTATGCCTCTATGGTTTTCAGACAGGGTTTCGATGTGCTTGGGTCGCTTTCCGATGACGAGAAGCGTTTCCTGCCACCCTTGCCCATAGAATATGACGCCGAACTGCCTTCCTACAAGGCTATGCTCGAAATGATGGCCGGCCATGGAAAAGGCCCTGCCAACGAAAATTTTCCCAAAGCTCAGGCCATTAAAGATGCTACTATGGCCTGGTTTATCCATCAGAACCTGCAATCCGGCCAGAAAATGATCCACTTCAACGGCGCTTACCATTCCGATAGTTTCGAAGGTATTGTCTGGTATTTGCGCCGGCTAAGGCCTGAACTGAAAATTATGGTCATTTCGACGCTTGAATCGGAGCAGCCCCTTCGACTCCCATCGGATAAAAAAGGCGTAGCCGACTTTGTGCTGCTTGTTCCTTCGAATATGACCAAAACCCACTGAGGCTATTATGATCCTCCTTGCCGAAAGTGGGGCCACCCGATCGCACTGGGCCCTGGTTTCCAGCAACTGGTCTTCGGAGGTCGTCACGCTCAGAGGATTCAATCCCAATTATCACCAGCACAGCGCTTTTCCCGACCTTATCATCGAGCTGATCAAGGCTTTGCCAGAGTCGACGAAGGTTAGCGAGATCGTTTTTTATGGCTCAGGGTGTGCCGGAAAACAGCGTGCAGCCGATGTTGGCCAAATGCTGGCAAGGCTTTTTCCAAAAACTAATGTCCAGGTTCACGGCGATCTGCTGGCTGCTGCCCGTGGTTTATTTGGAACTCAGGCGGGTTTGGCTGTAATCCTTGGAACAGGTTCAAACGCAGGGGTGTACAACGGAAACGAAATCGTCAGGACAATCCCGTCCCTGGGCTATATCATGGGCGACGAAGGCAGTGGCTCGCATTTGGGAAAGCTGCTTGTGAAAGCTTTCGTGACCCGAAGGATGCCTGATGCTATCGCTGACGATTTTATGTACTTTACAGGCCTAAGCTACGATGATATTGTAAGAGCGATTTACAGTCACCCGGAACCCGGAAACTTACTGGCTTCATTCGCACCATTTCTTTCGAAGTACAAAACGGAAGAATTTTGCGAAAGGCTTGTTATTGAATCATTTACTAGCTTCTTCAGTTTCTTAAAGCCAATGCTCCCCGAGGTAGCCCTGCCCGAAATATCCGCAACGGGTTCGGTGGCGGCAAATTTTTCGGCACAATTTATCAAGACCGCGGAAACAAGTGGTTTCAAGGTTCGTCGCGTGCTAAGCTCTCCTTTCCCGGATCTATTGGCCTATCACCGGAAACTTCTGTCAGAATAGCATATTGAGCTGCAACATCAAGTGCAAACCCGCCTGAGGATAAAGCCCTTCAATGGTATTTGGCTGGCCATCGAGGTAGTAGCGATAGACCCATCCGTTGGCCACATACTTTGCGTTGAAGATATTAAAGATGTTCAAAATCAGGTTAGTACGACGTGCAATGGGCAGATTTGGCTCATACCAGAGTTTTAGGTTGGAAACGCTGTAGGGCTCGATGCTGCGCTCCTTTGATGAGGTATTGTCGAGAAATTGCCTGCTTACAAAATTCGATTGAAAAGCCATCCCGATCTTTTCCGTAGGTTTCCATTCAGCGCTCATGCCTGCAGTGGCCGCAGGCGAAAACGAGATGTTGGTGTTACCGTGCTTAATCTCAAATTGAAAAGGTTGATGATCAGGGTCGTCCCAGTAGTTCCAATTATCAACATACTCCACAAATCCAATAATGCGGTTTGTGCTCAGGCTGAAATGGCCAGCAAGACTTATTTCGGGCAGAGGCTGCCATCTGAGCAGGTTTTCCCAGCCCAGACGATAACTTTTTGGTACGTTGGTCATTATTGGTGAACCTACATTATTGATTTTTCCGGTGAGCACAAGCTGATCCTTGTAAAACATAAGAAATACATTGGTTTCCAGCTGCCATGTATTGCGCTGGTGCCTGTAACCGCTTTCAAGATTATAAAGTCGTTCGGGTTTTACCTGCTGTCCCGGATCGAGATCGCGGTAGGCTGTGCGGTTAGGTTCGCGGTTGGCGATGGCCAGTTGCACGTAAAGGTGGTCATTATTGCCAAGATGCCGGGTAATGCCGGCTTTCGGATTGAAGAAAACGAAACTGTGCTGTTGGCTGAGGTTGCGAAGGTCGTCATGGGTGCCTTCTATTTTATAATCTATTGCTCTCAGTTGAAGGTCTCCATAAATTTCCCAATTCCTGCCAGATTTCAGATCGACCTTGCTGAAAAGGCTTACATCAGTCTTAGATCCTGTGTTGAAGTACCATGGGGTTTTGTTGTCAACAGCGGCCACGCGCGACCAGATGATATATCCAAAATGATCGCCGATGTATTGATTAATGCCGGCCCCTGATCGAACCGTTACGCTATGCTTTTCGAAGATATGACCCAGCTGCAAACCGTAGAAGCTGTTGTCGAGCCATTTCTGACGGATGAGGTCGGAGCGTTTCACTTCAACGCCGCCAACAATAGGGTTGCTAAGGCCATATTTACTGAATCGTTCGTTGTTTTTCCAGTTTTCATAGTAGCCGCGCCCGATCGTAAGGAAAGCTGTGGCCGTAAGTGTATTCGATGGGTCGATTTGGTGTGCCGTATGCAACTGATAATAGTCCTGCTGGTAGTTGTCAGTCTCATTATCGTAATGGCCAATGATGTTTCCCTGGTTATCAATGATTTCACCGGCAGGATTATAACGCCTGTTTGTTTTTAGCATTTCTCTGGAAATGCCGTTCCATGCCTGATAGGTTTTTTCGGCGCCGCTTGTTGCCATCAATTTGACCAGACTACGAGCACTGGTCCAGCTTCCGGCGAGATAAAACGACTTAAGGTCCGACCATCCGCGCTCGATATAGCCATCAGATGAAATTTTACTGAGCCTTCCTTCCAGCGTAAGGCCTTTTTCGTTGGTCCCGGTGCTGAAATTGAGCGTATTGCGGAAGCTGTTGAATGATCCCATACCTGATGTGATTTCGGCAAAGGGGCGCTCCGAACGCGATAGCGTACTAATGTTGATACTTGCGCCAAAAGCCGCACTACCATTGGTGGACGTTCCCACACCGCGTTGAATTTGCATGCTTTCGACCGAACTGCTCAGGTCGGGCAGGTTAACGAACCAAACGCCATGCGACTCGGGATCGTTTACCGGAACACCGTTGAGCGTAACATTGATTCGGGTAATTTCTGAGCCGCGTATGCGAATGCCTGTGTAGCCGATGCCTGCTCCTGCATCGGAGTTAACAACCAGCGAAGGGGTCATCGTAAGTAAATAGGGCAAATCGACTCCCGAGTTTTGTTGGCGTATGGCCTGCCTGTCGAGGGTCGTAAAGGTGGCTGCACTACTTCGCCCAAGTCTGGTCGACATCACCACAACCTCCTCCTGCATCTGGCTGGTTTCGCTAAGCGAAAATGTGATATCGAGGTCTTGGTCAAGCACAATTTGCCTCTCAAGGGTCTGGTAGCCAACATAACTAACCAATATCTGGTATGTTCCCGGCTTTAACCTGCTGAACCTGAACGTGCCATCAGCAGCACTCACCTGCTGGTAGTTTTGTCCCAACAGCCGCAAATGTGCTCCGGGAAGGGGCTGTTGGTCGGCAGCATCGACCACCCTGCCACGCAGGGTATGCTGCGCATGAAGTCCTGCTGTGAGCAGCAGGACCCAAACCAGAAAGAAATAACTTTTCAACATGACAATTGATTTAAAGGTTTAACAACGAACCAATAAACCAATAGGGAATGGCTTTTCTTTTTCCCTTCGCCGGCATTACCCGGATCAGGTTCCAAGGGTATGATCTCAGCCTGTTTTTCATCCCGAAACTTCGGGAAAGGCACCCCTATTGAGTTTCGGTGCAAAGGTACTGCCTTTTTTAAGTCTTTGTCAAGCATAAGATCTGATCAAAGCGCCCCATCTCGGGATAAGTATTCTAAATTATTGGGCAAACCATTGAAAGTCAATTAATATAATTTAGAACGCGATAAAATAAGAAAATAGGTAAATAAATACCAAATAAGTGTTTAATTTTGCTTCATCAAAGATGATGTCATGAAGCTGGAGCAAAAAAGAGAGCTTATCGACAGAAATGCTGACCTTAACAGCATTGCGGAAGCTTTTCCTGAGACTATACCGGTTTTTGTTCGCAACGGTTTTTCGATGATGGCTGATCCTGAAAAGCGAAGAACGTTTGGCAGCAAATTGAGCCTGGATGTTGCATTGAGTATGCGACAAATTGACCTGGATGCATTTGTAAGCGATTTGCTTGTGGCCATCGAAAACGGAGGGAGACGGATAATTCATGGCGCCAATACGATCAGAATCAAGGGCTTGCTTCCTTGTCCGGTGAGGCTTCCATTGCAGGAAAAACTGGATGAGCTGATTGCCTCGAAGTCAAAACAGGGCGTAGATATATTAGCCGAACTGAAAGCGGCTTCTATGGGATTGGATTGGATGAAGGATGAAGTGGAGCTGGCCTCAGGAGCCGGGGAGTTAGATGATATTTATCTTTCTGCAGGATTCGATTTGTTTTTCGAGCAAAAGTATTTCGGGCGTTTTGTTGATGAAGGCTCTTTTGCCGATCCTACCGGCTGGGACAGACCCAACGCGGTTTTTACGGAGGCCGGATGCGAAATTCTTGATCCCCGGCGGCGCTATGGCGTCATTGCTGTTGTGCCGGCGGTGTTTCTTGTCAATACCTCTGAGCTCAACGGAAGGTCTGCTCCAAAGAGCTGGGAAGATTTGCTGGGCCCTGAATGGGAATCTTCGGTAAGTCTGCCGGTTTCGGATTTCGACCTCTTTAATGCCATTTTGCTTACCATTCGCAATCAATACGGCATGGGCGCCCTCGATGCTTTGGGGCGGAATATGCAGCAAAGCCTTCACCCGGCACAGATGGTGAAGTCGGACAGGCTGAAAACCCGGAAGCCAGCAATCACTATAATGCCTAATTTCTTTACCAAAATGGCAAAGGCGGGAGGGCCAATGCAGGCCATCTGGCCGGCCGACGGAGCGGTGCTAAGCCCTGTTTTCATGCTTGCCAAAACCAATCCTGGCAGTCACTTGCGCGATGTCTCGGCTATGCTGGCATCAAAGGATACCGGTGAAATTTTAGCCCACCTTGGCTTGTTTCCCAGTGTAAATCCGGAGGTGGACAACAGGCTTCCTTCAGATACAAAATTTATGTGGCTTGGTTGGGATTACATCAATAACCACAACCTTAATAGCGAGTTTAGAATCTGCAACGAGCGTTTCAACGCCGCCTCCAAGCTTTAATGCTATGAACCTCATCACCATTTCAGGGCCGCCCTCATCGGGCAAAACCAGCGTTATCATCAAGACTGCGGCACAGCTCATGCAGAAAGGCCTTAAAGTAGCTGCTGTTAAGTTCGATTGCCTGCATACCGACGACGATATTGCATACGAGCGGGCAGGCATTCCTGTTAAAAAAGGCCTTTCAGGAGCTCTTTGCCCCGACCATTATTTTGTTTCCAATATCGAGGCGGTTGTGGATTGGGGGCTTCAGAACCAGTTCGATGTGCTGGTTTCCGAGAGCGCCGGTCTTTGCAATCGTTGTTCACCCTACATCAAAGAGATCATGGCCGTATGCGTTATCGATAACCTAAGTGGCATCAATACTCCAAAAAAGATCGGGCCGATGCTTCGTATGGCTGATATTGTGGTGATTACGAAAGGCGATATCGTGTCGCAGGCCGAGCGCGAAGTGTTTGCCGCCAGGGTGCATGCAGTTAATCCTGCCGCAATGGTCATGCACATCAACGGGCTAACAGGGCAGGGGGCTTTTGAGCTTGCCAGCTTGCTCATGACCGGCCGCAGGGAAATCACTTCGCTCAAAGGCAGTAAACTAAGGTTTTCCATGCCATCGGCCCTTTGCTCCTATTGCCTTGGTGAAACACGCATCGGTGCTTCTTATCAGATGGGCAATGTGAAAAAAATGAATATGGAGGAACAGCCATGATCAGCAACGAAAGCCTTTTAAGCGCCAGCATTGCAACACTTCACAAGGAATATCCCTACATTAATCAGTTTTTGGAGGCCTATCCTTTTCTGAGCCGGCAGCCTCATGATCAACCGCTTGCCCGAATACTGCTCGAACTGGAATCGCAGGACGAAGATCTGGCTTTCGATGCGCAAAGCTTCCTCAACCAGATGCGCGAGTTTATCGTTCAGATGCAGGAATTTCTAGGTCAGAATGAGGGTAATGTAGAGGTAATTACCGTTTTGCCAGGCCGCGATAAGCACGGCAACCCCGAGGCCTACGAGAGTGTTGAACTGCTTAAAGGTACCGTAACGAGCATTGTTGGCCCAACTGGTTCGGGCAAAAGCCGACTGCTTGCCGATATTGAATGGGTAGCGCAGGGTGATACGCCAACAGGTCGAAGTATTTTGGTAAATAACCGCCCTCCCGACACCGATTGGCGTTTTGCCTCTGGTAGAAAGTTGGTTGCACAGCTATCGCAAAACATGAATTTTGTGATGGATCTTGAGGTTGAAGAGTTTTTAATGCTGCATGCACGAAGCCGCATGGTAAACGATGCAGAAACGCTTGTACAGCGCATCATTGCCAAGGCCAACGAGCTCGCCGGCGAGAAGTTTGGTCCTCAAACGCCAATTACGGCACTCAGTGGCGGGCAGTCGCGGGCTTTGATGATAGCCGACACGGCCATATTAAGTTCAAGTCCTGTGGTACTGATCGACGAAATTGAGAATGCCGGCATCGACAGGCGTAAGGCCCTGGAATTGCTGATTCGCGAGGAGAAAATTGTGCTGATGGCCACTCACGATCCCATTCTTGCCCTGATGGCCGACCAGCGCATCGTTATCAGCAACGGGGGCATCGCAAAGCTGATCGTCACCACCCCCGAAGAAAAGCTTATGCTGTCCGAATTAGAGCATTACGACAGAAAAATGATGGCATTCCGCAATCAACTGCGCATTGGCGGACTTCTGCATGAATTGAAAGAAAGCTAAAAATCAAATACATATAAGATTATGCACGACGGTTGTAGTGGTTCCTTTGTTGATGGAAAGATGGTAGTTAACAAAATCAGGCAAATGGGGTTTAATATTCAGTTTATGCCTGTGGCTTTCGAAATCAGCTGTGTTCATTGTGGAAATATATTTCTGATGGAGCGTTTCGAGAGCAGCTGCCCGGTTTGCGGAATGGTTTACGGCGTAACGCCATGTCATTCTTACGATCCGGCAAACATTATGGCGGCTGGGGTTGGTTACTGATTTCTTTTGTCGGGGCCAAGTTTTCCGGGAATGAAAAAGTGGAAATGGATACACCGTTGGTTTTCGGTGGTGTTTGGTTTGGTGCTATTGATGTGGGCTGCATCGGGTATCGTTCTCAACCACCGAAATATTGTTAGCGGCATAGATGTCCCGCGACAGTGGTTGCCGGCCAATTATACCCCTGACAACTGGAATCTGGCCACGGTTCGCTCAGCTTTACGTGATGAGGATGGATGGCTTGCGTGGGGAAACATTGGCATCTGGCGTTGCGATTCTGCTTTCGGAAACTGGAGGTCTTTTATGTATGGCATACCGGAGGGTATGGACAACCGGCGAACAATGCGGGTAATACAATTGTCAAACGGGGCCTTTTATGCAGCGACACAATCAGGTCTTTACAAGAGCAATAGGGGAGAGGGCTGGACAAAAATTGCACTGCCGTTGCACGATGAGCGCATCATGGACTTGAGCGAAGCCGAAGGAAAACTTTATGTAGTAAGCCGGTCGGAGGTTTTTGTTTCATCAATTGAAGATGAGGAAACAAAATTTGAGCAGATTACTTTGCCCCCTGCCCACGGTGATGACGGAAAGATCAGTCTTTTCAGGACCCTTTGGGTGCTGCATAGTGGAGAGGTCCTGGGTCTGGCAGGAAAACTGGTTGTTGACCTGCTCGGCCTTCTGCTAATCTTTTTTGTGGTCACTGGTTATATCTACTTTTTTTTCCCAAAATTGATCCGAAGACGGAAGAGGGGAGGCCGAAATGCCGAAGCACTGGCGAAAACAAATCGTTTTAGCATAAAATGGCATAACAAGCTTGGGCTCTGGCTGGGTGGATTTTTGGTTTTCACAGCGTTGACTGGCATGTTTTTACGCCCGCCTTTGCTTATTGCCATTGCTCAAAGCAGGGTGCCAAAATTAAAAGGAACCTTGCTCAATCATCCCAATACCTGGCACGACCGACTCAGAGCGGTGAGGTACAGCAAGGAAGGAGATTATTTCCTCATCGTTACCAACGATGGTCTTTACTATACAAACAATCTCGTTGCAGAGCCTGCACGACCATTTCACCCGCAACCACCGCTTTCGGTCATGGGCGTTAATGTGCTTGAACAAACAAAAACTGGCGCCTGGCTTATTGGAAGCTTTAATGGTCTGTTCATGTGGAACCCGCCTGCAGGCAGCATCACCGATTATATTACCGGCGAAAGCTTTACCAGTCGGTCTAATGTGTCTTCGCCTATTAGCAACAATATGGTAGCAGGCTTCATACCAGATGGCGAAGTCCCCTTGATTTTTGATTACAACCGGGGTTTGATTAATCAAGACTTGCCGATGCCGGAATTAATTGCCCGCCAACCTTTTCCGTTATGGAATCTCGCACTTGAGATGCATACCGGACGTATTTTTCAGCAATGGATCGGGCCATTTTATATTCTTCTGGTGCCCGTGATTGGGGTGGTTGCATTACTCATATTAATGAGCGGTTTGGTGATTTTTTTGAGGCGAATTCTAATTAAGAAACATTCTAAATAGTGTACTATTTTAACATTTTCTTGTGTTGGTTTGCAAAACTGTATATTTTTGTTTAAGAAAACAAGCATTGTAATACCTAATATCTTAATAAATTAAGCGCCATGGAAATCAAAACGAGATGGAAAAAGGTGCCGACGGGGTTCAAACTTGGGTTTGTTGTTTTGGCTGGTGTGGCCACCGGTTTGGCGGCTTACGGATTTTTTGCCAGCAGGGCACATTCCTATCTGTCCGACAACCCGCAGACTTGTGTGAATTGTCACATTATGGCGCCCCAATACGCTACCTGGCAGCACAGCTCGCACCGCGAAGTGGCCACTTGCAACGACTGCCATGTGCCGCACGACAACATTTTCAACACCTATTACTTTAAGGCAATGGATGGCATGCGCCATGCCACCATATTCACGATGAGGGCCGAGCCGCAGAATATTTTCATCAAGGAAGCAGGGATAAGGGTAGTGCACAACAATTGCATCCGTTGCCACAGCACTTTAATTACGGATGCGAAACTTTTCGATTACACCTCTGCTTATCATGACAAATACAGCGAAAGATTATGTTGGGACTGTCATAGGGAGGTGCCACACGGCAGGGTGAAAAGTCTTTCGAGCACTCCATATGCAAGAGTCCCTGTTCCGGGTTCGCCGGTTCCGGGATGGATGAAAAACCTTATTAAATAAATTGCCATTAACCAAAACCATTTCAATATGAATCAATTACCTAAACAAGGAAATCGGACCGGGCTTTATTGGCTACTTTTTGGTGGTAGTCTGGTTGTTGTGTTTTTGCTTGGATTGCTCGTGGCTTCCATTACCGAACGGAGGGCTGAAGCTATCTTTGCCTACAGTCCTAAGGTTGAGCTTGCTGATTTTGAGCCGCGCAACGAAGTTTGGGGGCAAAACTTTCCCTGGCAATACGAATCGTACCGCAAGACGCAGGAAGGCGATTTCCGCACGCCTCATGGCGGCAATGCCATGCGGGATATGCTTGAGGAAGCCCCTGAGTTGGTGGTGATGTGGGCCGGATATGCTTTCTCGAAAGATTATAATCAGGGCCGGGGCCACTCTTATGCGGTTCTTGATACCCGTAATACACTCCGCACTGGCGGACCGTTAGCACCCGATAAGGGAATGCCCAGTACATGTTGGACATGTAAAAGTCCGGATGTTCCTCGCATGATGAATCAAATGGGCGTTAAGGAATTTTACAATACTACCTGGGCTGCGTTGGGGCACGAGCATACGAATTCGATTGGTTGTGCCGATTGCCACGACCCCAAGACGATGAACCTTACCATCACCCGACCGGCACTTGTTGAAGCCTATCAGGCAATGGGCAAGGATATTACGAAAGCCACACATCAGGAAATGCGCTCCCTGGTTTGCGCACAATGCCATGTTGAGTATTACTTCGACCGCAAACGCCCGGGCGCAGAGGGCGCTTTTTATCTAACATTCCCCTGGAAGAAAGGCATGAGTCCGGAAGAGATGCTGGCCTATTACGATGAAATTGGGTTCAGCGATTGGACACATCCGTTGAGCAAGGCACCTATGTTGAAGGCGCAACATCCTGATTATGAAGTGTACACCACCGGAATTCATGCTGAGCGCGGCGTTTCTTGCGCCGACTGCCATATGCCTTATGTAAGTCAGGGAGGTTTGAAGTATTCCAATCATCACGTTACTTCTCCTTTAAAATATGTATCGCAGGCTTGCCAGACGTGTCACAGGGAGAGCGAGACCACACTCATGAAAAATGTTTATGACCGACAGAATAAGGTGGCTGAACTGAGGCATAAGGCCGAAAAGCTTTTGGTTCATGCACATGTTGAGGCCAAAGCAGCCTGGGAGGCCGGTGCCACGGAGGGCGAGATGAAAGAAATTCTGTATGACATCAGAGCCGGACAGTGGTTTTGGGATCATGTGGCAGCTTCTCACGGTGGTTCGTTTCATGCCCCTGTAGAAAGCGCCCGGGTTATGGGCAAAGCTATTGATTATGCTCAGTCGGCACGGGTAAAGCTTGCCAGACTATTGGCTACCAAAGGTGTAACAAACGAGATACCCTATCCCGACATTAGTACCAAAGCCAAAGCACAGGCATTTATTGGTCTGGATATGGATAAGCTAAGAGAAGAGAAAAAGGTTTTTCAGGAGCAGATACTGCCAGAGTGGGATAAAAAGGCAGCCGAACGCCAATCGGCTATGCCGCTAGTAAACCGCTAATTAATAGAATCTTTAACAGATTGTCAGCGCAAGGCTGTCCTTAACGGGGCGGCCTTCTTTTTTGGCCACTTTTTTTGACATATCGTTAAAACAATATTTCAAAATGTTCTGCAACAAGCCTGCCTTTAGCGCTGTAGTAAAATGACCATTTTATCAGAAATGCGGGTGGTAAAATATACTTTTCATGAAGTTTGTCGCAAGTAATTTCTTGTCTTACAGAGTTTTTTACTGATTGCCTATACCTTGATTCAGTCTGCCAAGCAATGGGAATTCGTGAAAGTTTGAAAAAAAACTTTCCGAAAACTTTAATTTCTTTAACGATAACTTTTTTTTCGAATTGAAAAGTTATATTTGTTACCGCTGATTTACGATTCTTAACCAAGTATTCTTTTATAAACCAAATCTCAATCCTATGACGAACAAGTTTACGTTTCTGCGTATGCTTCCGGCAATGCTCTTTGTGATGCTGCTTTTAGGAAGCAATGTGGTTGTACTTGCCCAGCAGCCTCCGGGCTCCACTTGTGATAATCCGCTTGTGGTAGATCCTGTAGCTGCGCCTCTTGTTGGTTTTCAAATCAATTCGGAGGCTTATGGCAATGATTACACCTCTGCGATGGTCAATCCAAGCACCAGTTATTTGAATGGGTATGACATTGTATTTCAATTTACTTTGTCATCCCCCAGCTTTATCAATGCCTCAATTCAGGGTGCCTGGACCGGGCTGATTTTTGTTGGTCAGTGCCCGAGTTTGGCCAATCCGGCTCCGAGGCTTGCTTTTGCTGGAGGTTCGACAGGTGCTACAGTGCCCCAGTTTTCGCTGGAATCCGGCACCTACTTCATGATTGCAGGCACATGGCCTGCTCCGGATTTCACGGACATGACCATAAACTTTTCTGCCACCCCAATTCCTTCAGGAGCTGTGTTGGTTTCCAATGTTTCGAGTCTTGATGTTGGCTGGGCTGTTCCTGGTTTCGACACACAAAGTAAATCCTTTACGGTTACGAACCAGGGTCTGGCTGATGCACTGATCAACCCGGCTGCGGTTAACTTTACCGGTGCCAACGCCGGCCAATTCTCGGTTGAGTGGCCTTCCTATACAGCACCTGCCTCCATTACTCCCGTTACTACGCTGATGGACATGACACAGGCTTCGGGCAACCTTCCTGCCATTATCGACAATGCCGGTAATAACCGCGGAGCCGGATTCAACGGACAATATGTTTTTGTTGCTTCCCGTCAGAATGGTAACCATGTTTACTATTGGGATGTAAACAGCCCGGCTGCACCACCTCAGGAGCTTGACCTTTCAGGGATCGCTGGCGGAACTTTCACATTGTCGGACCTCGCCGTTGTTGGAAACCACGTTTTCGTCTCCAACATGGTATTTGTAGGTGGTGAGTTCAAAGTTTATTATTGGAACGGTTTGAGCGCTCAGCCTTCAGTATTGTTGAGCTATCCTGCTGCTCCAGCACGCCTTGGCGATGCCATCAGTATCATTGGTGATCCTGCAACAAATGCTTTTCTTGTTGCCAGCGGACATGGAACCAAGGACTTTTATGTATGGGAAATTGTGAACGGACAGATTCCTAACACTACCCCAGTGGTTTATAACTTCCCCACGATAACCAATGCCAACTTTGGTCGCATAATTGGCATCCCTGGCTCCACCAATTTCATTGCTTCAGGCTCTGGATTTGGAGTGCTGCTTCTCGATCCTCAAATGAATATACTTGCTGAAATTCCTGCTGCATGGTTCCCGTATTGGAGCATGTATCCGATGGTATTCTACAGCAGTGGAGAGCGCTATCTCGCCTATCATCATGTACAGACTGGTGCAGGTGGAACGCAAAATAAATTTTACGTTCTCAACCTGAGTGGTGCCGATCTCGTAACCGCTTTCCAGAATTTGGCTGCCGGTGTGTTTGCTGATAAGGTTGTTCATGAAGTGAACCTTGGCAGTATCGCCAACGGTAATGCCAGCGTTGGTTTGGATAACGTTCCCGACGCACAGGGCAATCCGGTATTCATGGCTTACAGCGCCGGTAACGGTTTTATTGTTCAGAAGTTTACCAATGTTCAGCCGCTCGTCATCCCATTCGGACAGAGCAAGAACGTGAAGGTTACTTTCAACCCGGCCGCAGTTGGCAATGCAAATGCTACACTAAACATTCCTTATAATGGATCTACAAGTCCCCTGTCTGTTGCTGTACAGGGAACCGGTTATAATGCAATGACCGGCTTCACACAGAACTTTGACGCCGTTAATCCGATTCCTGCGAATTGGATGCCCGACGGATGGAGTGGCCTGGTTCAATCCACAGCAGCAACTGCAGTTGTTGATGTCAGAAATGTTGGTACACCATTATCGCCTCCAAACCACGTTCGTCTGTTTTTCGCTACCGATCTCAGTGCCAATGTTCTGCTTATATCACCTGTTGCAACAAATCTGGCTCAGTCATGGGTAAGATTTGCCGCAAAAATGGCAGTTAGCACACACACTGGTAATGTACAGGTTGGTTATACCACAAGCAGGACAAACCCCGCAGCTTTTGTTTCTGTTCAAACAGTTGCCGTAACCGGAACATATGCTAACTATTCGGTTTCCTTTGTTGGAGGAACTTTCCCTGACAATGCCTATATCGCATTCCGTTTTGTTCCCGAAGTGGCCAGCCGCACGCTCTATATTGACGATATCGTTTATGAGTTTGTACCTACCCAACCTGTTTTTCATGCTGATAAAGAGCAGGTTAACTTTGGCGCCAATGTTTTCATTAACGAAACGGCCAATAATACCCTGACCATTTCCAATACTGGTGCGGGAACCCTCACAATTAATCAGGGTGGAGTTAGTATTACCGGTCCGGATGCTGCTTCATTTGTCATCAATTATCCTCAGGGAATGACCTGGCCTATTGCCCTAACAACAGGCCAGACCTTTACATTCAATCTTGCATTTACGCCAGTACAGGCCAGGGCATATAGTGCTAACCTTGTAATTCAGGCCAATACGACCGCCGGAACGCATACCATTCCGCTGCTTGGAGCTGGCTATGATGCCACTATCCAACCTGGATTCAACTTCGACTTTGTGGGCACCTGGCCACCGCTCGATTGGCGCAAATTTGTCGGTTTGTTCGGGACTCAGCCCATTACACCGACGACCGATAACATCTGGGTACACAAGAAATTTGGCAACAACGCCAGTTTGCCTGCCAACAACAGTGCAAATATCAATCTTTACAGCACCACACGTCGTCACTGGCTGATGTCGCCTCCGATTAACCTCGGAACAGGCACAGCCTATCAGCTGGAGTTTGACCTGGCACTCACACAGTGGAACCAGACCACTCCTGCAACCCTTGGCCCAAGCCATAAATTTGCTGTTGTAGTTTCGACTGACGGAGGACTTACCTGGTCGACCGACAACGTATTGCAATGGTGGAATGAGTCGACTCCCATTTCCAATACGGGTGATCACATAGTTCTCAGCCTTAGTGGATACAGTGGTCGCATCATGCTTGGATTCTACGGCGAAGCAACTGTGTCAGGTGGAGACGTTGACTTATTCTTTACCAATGTAGCGGTTGTTCCCGCCACCGGTCCCACCTTCCCCCCGCCACAGAATTTAACAGCTACCACGGCGCCCAACAGTGTGACATTGAACTGGCAGGCACCAGCCACGGCTATGGCACAGCCCTGGAAGGATGTGGTGAATGTTGAGGGCGGTGTTGTTGGTGTTTCGGAGCTTGTTGGCAACGAGCAGGGCACACCTGCCACTGAGCCTGAGGGCATGAAGATGAACAGCGGCAGCGGCACGCGCGGCATTCTCTTCGACAACGGGCCGTTTGTGAACAATCCCGGAGCAGGCCCTGGCGGCAGCGATTTGAGCCAGCTTCACTCGGGCATGACCACCTTTGGTCCCAGCATCAATCAGGCCGGTTCCATCAGTGTTGCCGACGACTTCACCGTCAGCGGCGACCCGTGGAATGTGGAAAGCATCACTTTCTATGCATATCAGACCTCGGCCACACACCCCACACCCCCTGTTTCGACCATTACCAGCGGCCACCTGCGCATCTGGAACGGTTCGCCAGCCAATCCGGCCAGTCAGGTGATCTGGGGCGATATGACTACCAACGTGATGACCAGCACTTCATGGACCAATGCCTACCGCGTTAGTTCGACCACTGTAAACAACCAGCGTCCGATCATGAAGGTTGTTTGCTCCACACCTGGTCTCACTTTGCAGCCCGGCCAGTATTGGGTTGAGTGGGCAGCTACCGGATCTATTGCCAGCGGTCCATGGGGTGTTCCCGTGACCATCAACGACCAAACCACCACGGGCGATGCCCTGCAGCAGACTACCACCAGCGGAGGCTTTGTTCCGCTCGTGATGGGAGGCACCAACACCGGGTATGGCCTGAGCTTCCTTGTTGAGGGCACTGCCGGAGGCGGCGGAGGCAACAACCTGACCGGATACAACATCTACCGCGATGGCACCCTGATTGGCAACGTAGCCGCAGGCACCACCACCTATACCAATGCTCCTGTACCGGCAGGCACATACACTTACGGTGTAACGGCAGTATATGGCGCACCCAATCCGGGCGAGAGCAGCCCTGTGACCGTTAGCGTAACCGTTCAGGGACCATCGGGCGCACAGATTGCCGTCAATCCCACCTCCATCAGCAAGACTTTGCAGCCAGGCCAGACGGGAACACAGGCGCTGACTATCAGCAACAGCGGCGCAGCACCACTGGAATACAGCATCACTGTTACCACCACTGCCCGTGGCACCAGCGCCGTGGAGACCCCGCGCGAAGGCTACAGCCTGCCCATGGGCTCCGACCGTATGAACCCCACCGACGCTGCCACACCCGCCGAGCCGGTAATCAAGCCACTGGATACGCCCATTTACCGCAATATGACCCAGGGCTTCGAAGACATCACCCTGCTGCCGGGTCTGGGATGGGCACTCACCAACAACAGCTCGCCTTTGGGCACCACCGGCTGGTTCCAGGGCAATCCCACGGTATTCCCCGCCCATGCAGGTCCTGAGACCTCCTACATCGGCGCCAACTACAACAATACCGGAAGCGTGGGCACCATCAGCAACTGGCTCATCACCCCCGTGCTTGAGCTGCAAAACGGTGCTACCGTCACCTTCTGGACG
>JAJTAY010000014.1 GCA_021287165.1 Bacteroidia bacterium
AGCCGATGCTGCGGCATAGGAGCTTTCGTTGTAGGCCCTGCCCCTTGCAACTCCGCTTCCCTGGTCAATTTCGTCAGGTCCGTAACGGAAAGCATAAACCCGGTAATAATATTGGCCTCCGCAGGGTATTGCGGGCACACCTGTCAGATTGTCCGTAAACGTGATGTTGTTTGTTCCGTTAATGAGTCCTATAACAATTGCATTTCCAAGCATATTGCCAATCCCATATACTACACCATCCTGAGGCGACTGGAAGGCATTGGTCGTGCTGCGCAGCACCATATAGCCCTGCACATTATCCAAAGGATAAGCATCCACCATGGCATTCCAGCTGAGGCTTACCTGATTGTTTTGCGGATTGTAGATGGCTGTGAGTGATGGGCTTACCCAATCAGGTTCACGTAGTGCACGCCAAAATGTACCATTCGCGCTGCTATTCCCTCCATTGGGAAACCCAGGAAGATTTTTTAGTCCTTTTGAAGTTTGAATATTACCATTGATCAAACCTGTGAATCCAAACTGATTGATGTTTGGAGGTTCGATCTGATTTACCATGAGTGCTTCGCCTTGTGAAAGCGGTTGGCGGTGGTTAAGTTTTGGTCGCGGCAATTCGGCCCAATAAGCGAAATTGGTTAATGTGTCCTGACGGTGGCCCAGTGCATGAACATGAGCCCCAGAAACATTCCGAATCTGCACCATATCCGATGCTGCAGACAGGCTCATCGAAGTCATCCCTATTGATCCGCCGGATTCATATTCAAAATAAGTGGTGTTTTCGAGCGAAACAGCTATATGACCATCGTTCTTATTCGTATTTAACTGATTGGAAAAAGTGGTGTTGGTCGGAGTTCGGTGAAAAAGAATAATAATCGTCCCTCTTCTTAGGTGGTTCCACAGGTCGTGATTTTTAAACTTCACAAAGGGTTGCCAGTTGCCTCCGCTGCTGTTGTCCCTGATGGTGAAGCCCCTTAAATCAACATTATCCTGTGTTACAATTAATTCGGTCCACTCATCATTGTCAAAATTGGAATCTCTGTAGCTATTTACCACCACCGAAGGTGTCTGCCCGAACAAAATATTGGCATTGTGCAATGAGGCCAATATCAGCAGCAAAGTAAGCGAGAGAAATTTTAACGGTATAGTGTTGGCTTTGTGATGAGCCCGCATAATTTGTAATAACAAGAACATTAAAACATTGCCCGCTCTGCCGCTCACATCCGTTTCCGGCAGACGTGCAAATGTAAAACATCCGTGGCTTAACATCCAAACGTTTAATAAAATGACTTTTATTGATTTTTCGATGGTTACGAAAGGATCAGCGATTTGGTAAAACCTCAAGAAGTATTAATTCCGGACTCCTAAAAGAGGACAGCTTGCCTTCACTGTTTTTAAAAAATCCTTAACGTTCTGTAATGCAACGATATGGTGCATCAGTTCAATCTAAACAGCGTTGTTTTAAGTTTAGATTATGAAAGCGCTGACCGGAATACTGCTTGCCATTTCAATGCTGTTGGCACTAAGGCTTACCGGGCCGGCATCCGACAGCATCGCAATCAATCCGGCTATCGAATTTTCAGAGCCTGGAGGGCTCGATCCTGAGGTGTATCGGGTAATGGATCAGCTGATCAACTGCAATACTTTTGAATTCAGGAATAATGATACTTGTGCCAGACTAACTTTTCGCAACGGCAGTTTTGTTTTGGTGTGCCAATCCTCCGCTGATGACCAGGCGGAAACTCTGTACGGCAGCTACTTTTTTGCAAAGGACATTGAGGACGAAAGTCCTGTGGTGGTGCTGCGTCGCGCAAAAGCAGGACAACTGTTCAGCGGCCAAAAAAATGGTCCACTTTCCTTTGCCCATCAAATGCTTTCGCTGAATGCTTCCCTTAAAGTAGATTGCCTGGGAAAGAGAGGAATATTTGACAATAAAACTTCTTCTGAATGCCTGATATTGAGGGGCTTCCATCCTTATAAGCTCCTTTTAAAAAATTAATATTACCGTACAATTTTTATTGTCTGTTTTAGGATTAATTGCCCTAATTTTGCGCGTCGTTTCAAAATCACGAAATATGGACAGCGACCCTTATCCCGCGAGTAAGTATGTTTAACCAGGCTGTATAGGGTGCTGCGGCTTCCTTGCAGCCACAAAGCAAGGAGGCCTTTTCATGGTAACTGTTGCAGGAAATTTTACCGAGCTTATCCGTCGCAAAGACTGGAAAGCATTGAAGATGAGCATCGAACACATGGATGCCGTCGACATAGCAAACCTCATCGAATATCTCGACGAAGAGGAAGAAATTGTCGTTTTCAGGCTGCTCAACCGCAACCAGGCAAAAGAGGTGTTTCAACTGCTTTCGCACGAGAAGCAGGAGGAACTCATCGACGGACTTGCCCATAAAAATTACAAACTTTCGGAGCTCCTCAACGATATTGAGCCCGACGACCGAACGGCGTTTTTTGAGGAATTGCCGGGCAATGTGCTTCAGCCACTGATACAGTTGCTCTCGCCCGAAGAGCGCAAAACTGCCGTTCAGCTTCTTGGATATCCCGAGGATAGTGTAGGCCGACTCATGACGCCCGAGTACGTGGCCATTCGCCCCGAGTGGACCATCGAACGGGCTTTTGCGCATATTCGTCAATACGGGCGTGATTCGGAAACGCTCAACGTGGTTTACGTTGTGGATGAACAATGGCGGCTCATCGATGACATTAAAATTCGCGATCTCATCTTTGCGCGGCCCGAGCAGCTGGTGAGCGAGTTGATGGATCGTAAATTCGTTGCGCTCAAGGTATTTGATGATCAGGAAAAAGCGGTAAGGGCATTCCGGGATTACGACAGGGTGGCGCTTCCGGTGGTAAACAATGAGGGCGTACTCGTAGGAATTGTTACGGTTGACGACATCATGGACGTGGCCGAAGAGGAGACCACCGAGGACTTCCACAAATTTGGTTCGGTGGGCGACACCATTGGCAATCCACTCAGGCAAACGGTAGCATTCCTCTACAAAAAACGCATCACATGGCTCATTGCGCTCGTGTTTATGAACGTGTTCAGTGGAGCGGCCATAGCCAGTTTCGAAGGCGTCATCCAGACTATGGTGTCGTTGGTATTCTTTTTGCCGCTCCTTATCGACAGCGGGGGTAATGCCGGTTCGCAGTCGGCCACCCTTATGATTCGTTCGCTGGCTGTTGGTGATGTTAAGCTTTCCGACTGGTACAAGCTCATCGGCAAGGAAGTATTTGTTTCATTCTTCCTCGGCCTAACGATGGCTCTGGGCGTAGCCGCGGTTGCAAGCTTCCGTTCCCCTGAAATTATTGCCGTTGTTGCCATTACAATGGTTCTGGTGGTGATGAGCGGCAGCATCATTGGTATGCTTTTGCCGTTCATTTTTACTCGTTTCAAAATTGACCCGGCTGCCGCCAGTGCTCCGCTTATTACCTCAATTGCCGATATTACAGGAGTGATTATCTATTTTTCAGTCGCCAACTGGTACCTAAGCCTCTGACGACAGAAGTTATTTTGTTTGTGCGCGATAAATATCGGATTTATCTGATTTGCAGAAATCAAGCTGCCTTGATAGGTTAAGGCTTCTCAATTCTGTTAAAGTTTTCATAAAGACCTGAATACGTAAAATTACGTATTGATTTTAGCATCCGGCCTTGATAATTTTGGCGCCATAACCAACAAAAACATCAAAGTTTATGCGCTTCAGAACATTTATTCCACTTATTGCAATTGCCCTGGGCCTGAGCAGTTGCCAGATGATTCAGTCGATACCCGTAAAAACCATGGGCATTGGCGAGACGGGTGTCATTCAAACGCCGGTACTTGCTGAGCTTGAAGTGAGTGCCACCAAATACACTCAAACCATTCAGGTTAAAAAGGCAAAGACACCCGATGAGGCTAAAATGATGGCAGTTGCACAAGTGCTCAAAGACACCAAGTCGGACGTTTTGGTTGAGCCGCAGTACGAACTCACCCGCAAAGGAGGAAAAACCTTCGTCACGGTTACATCCTATCCTGCCTTGTACAGAAACTTCCGGTCGATGACCCCTGAGGATGAATACATTCTGGAGCATATGCGCTTCCGCAGGGCCGAAGTAACCGAGGGCTCGGCCGCCATGATGTCCCGTAAAAAACGCAGGTAACAATCTGCATACTCGAAAATAGCTCAATTACAACAATAAAATTGTCAAGGCAGCGGGTACAATACCTGCTGCCTTTGTTTTTGAGACCGGCACTGTTTTTAATTGGCAGTCCTGAGCATGGCGCGGAGCTAAAAGCGTTATTTTTGCATTAACCCTAAAGCCATGTCGAACATCCCGGTGAGCATCGAAAACGCCCTTGAGTGGTACACGCCCGACGAGCGCAAAGAGATTTTGCACCGCTACAGGCAACTCATCGACGTTTGGCACACCCGAAAAAATACCAGCGACCGTTGGATGGTGCGTAAGGCTTTCAGGCTGGCTGCTGCTGCGCACCGCGATATGCGGCGCAAGTCGGGCGAGCCTTACATCTATCACCCTATTGAGGTGGCAACCATTGCTGCAGGCGAAATCGGCCTAGGCCGAACTTCCATCATTTGCGCCCTTTTGCACGATGTGGTGGAAGACACCGAATACAAGCTTACCGACATCCAGTCGATGTTTGGCGAGCAGATTGCCCGCATTATCGACGGCCTGACAAAAATCGATACCATGGTTGAGGGCACAAATGTGGAAAGCCTTCAGGCCGAAAACTTCAGAAAAGTACTGCTGACGCTATCGTACGATGTTCGGGTTATTCTCATAAAACTGGCCGACCGCCTGCACAATATGCGGACGCTCGATTCGATGCCCTCGGTCAAACAATGGAAGATCGCCAGCGAAACAACCTATTTGTTTGCTCCGCTGGCCTACAGGCTGGGCTTGTATGCCATTAAGAGCGAGCTCGAAGATCTTGCCTTAAAGTACACTGAGCCAACTATATACGAGAATATCACCTACAACCTCGAAGCTTCCAGGCCGCAACGGCAGGCTATGGTTGAAGAGTTTGTTGCTCCCCTCAGGGAGACGCTTTTAGCCATGGGCATGAAAAGCCGCATTTTCATGGCTGAGAAATCGGCCTCGTCGATCTGGCAAAAAATGAAGGACAAGGAGATTCC
>JAJTAY010000018.1 GCA_021287165.1 Bacteroidia bacterium
GGACTGTCCACCGGCAGAAAGTTGATAGAAGCACTGCACTTAAGGTTTAAGTCAAAGTCTGCTCGAAGTCGAGTAGTGGACAGTCCACCGATGATTTTACAATGTGTCGTGATTGTGCTGTCGTCTAACATTGCTGGTAACTCGTTTATAGATCTAACTTTTTCAGACCTATACATCCAATGTTAGTGTATAGGTCTGACGAAAATCAAACCATCGAGTTGAGTTTCTCGGTTTTGTTCCATCCAGATTACCCCCAATTAGTTGACATCTAATTCCTGACTAAAGTTAAAAAGTCTAAAAATAAGATTTACGCCCAAAAATGACAAAATCGCAAAAATTTTTCACAAACTTTTAATATACGACCATTCAATACATTAAATCCCCAGTCCAAAAACAAAGCCCGCTAAATTACCCCTTACCCCACGACAAAACATGTCGCTCCCCTCCCAACCCCACTCACCACTCACCATTCACCATTCACCACTCACCAACCCCAAACAACTTGGCTCTTTTTCCTTCTTACTTAGCTCTTAGCCATCCTTCCACCAACTACTCCCGTTATCCGATACCCTTAACAAACTCTTTATCAACCTCTGGCAAATACCTCCACCGGATATACCACCTCCTCCAGAAACAATCCGTTTGCAGGTGCTGAGAGGCCTGCCCTGCCGCGGTCGCGGGCCTCGACGATGTCTTTGAATTGCTTAAAAGTGTGGCGGCACCGCCCTGCTTCGATAAGCGTACCCACAATGGCCCGCACCATATTGCGCAGGAAACGGTCGGCCGTTATGGAGAAAACAAGGCCATGGTTTGTTTGCTGCCAATGTGCATGGGTGAGCCTGCAGATATTGGTTTTGGCCGCTGAATGCAGTTTGCTGAAACTCGTAAAATCCTCCACTTCCAAAAGGTAATCTGCACATTGCTGCATCAGGTGCAGATCGAGATGGCCGTATACATACCAGGCATATTGCCTGCCGAAAGGCAGCTTTTGGGTGTTGATGTAATACCTGTAAGTCCTGCTGATAGCATCAAAACGGGCATTGGCATCGGGCTTGACTTCAAACAGGTCGAAAAGCACGATGTCGGCCGGCAGAAAGTGGTTCAGGGCATTGAGGAGTTCGGGCTTTTCTTCGGGCTGGACAGCTTTTTCAAGGTCGAAATGGGCGTAATAGTTCCTCGCATGTACACCGGTATCGGTGCGCCCGCAACCGGTGAGTTTGATGGGAGCAGAAAGCTTCAGACTCAGGCATTTTTCAACCTCAGTCTGAACACTGCGGGCGTTGTCCTGACTCTGCCAGCCGTGATAAGCAGTACCGTCGTAGGCCAGATGTACAAAATAGCGAGGCAAATTGATGATTTTGTTGCAAAGATAGGTTTTAGCGTTTGGGGTTTGTTGTTTAGAGTTGGGGAATCGTTGTGAATAATGGCGTTTATGTCTGGTCATTTTATGCCAATTCAGTACCTTTAACGCAAAATTCTCAGCATGGATCATCTGCTCGCCATTCTGTTGCATGCCGGTCATCATGGCACCCAACTACACGTTCATCCATTTGTCATCGGTTTGATTGCCAGCATATTGCATGTAGTATCCGGGCCTGATCATCTGGCTGCCGTTACGCCTCTGGCCATCGCCAATAAAATGAAAGCCTGGATCACCGGTCTTGGCTGGGGTCTGGGTCATACGGCAGGGATGCTGCTCATTGGCTTGCTTTTCTACCTATTCAGGTCGTACATTCCTGTCGAAACAATTTCGAACTACAGTGAAGCCATCGTAGGCTTTATGCTTATCGGTATTGGTCTATGGGCTTTCAGGAGAATTTTTGGCAGCAAGCCCCATGTGCACAGTCACCCGCACAGCCATACCGACGATGAGGGCAAGGTGTTTACCCATGTGCACGATCACGCTCATGAAGGCATCAATGTCCATGCACACACCCATACTGTAAGGCAGGAACATTCCTTCTTTCCTGCTTTCATGATAGGCACTGTACACGGCTTTGCCGGCATCTCGCATCTGCTGGGCGTGTTGCCCACACTGGCCTTCCCCAGCAATACCGACTCAGCTTACTATCTGATTGCCTTTGGGTTAGGCACCATCATCGCCATGGTCACCTTTAGCTTCCTTCTGGGCTATGTTTCGCATCACAGCAACGAACGGTTTAAACCATCCGTATTCAAAGGCATTCAGATTGCAGGCGCATTACTTTCGGTTGTGGTTGGATTTTTCTGGCTGGGAATGATGTGGTTATGAAAAGAATACCGCTGGTTGCTGTTCTTTTTCTGCTGACCACACATTTAGTACAAGCGCAGCGGGGAACGGTCTGGGCCGGTCTTACCGGCGGTTACCTGAACGGCGACATCGCCAACTCCAGCCTTTTGTCGGATTTTGTTGACAAGCCGGGCTTTCAGTCCGGAGCTTTGGTGCGGTACGGCCTGAGCGATGAGTTTTCGATACAACTGGAACTGCTGTACGAGCAACGCAATTTCGCTACCAATACCAATCTTATGGGACTGCGCCCCGGCACCGATTTCAGGCAGGTTTGCTGGGACTGCTATTTTCGCAGCAATGTAGCATACAAATCAGATTTCATTCTTTTGCCATTTTCAGGCAATTATGAGATGCGACGCAAACGCTTTGTGGTGCATGCTCAGGCGGGTTTGTTTTACGCTTTGCTCATGGCCAACTACCTCGATGGTTTCGAGGAACTTTACCTCGACCCGGCTGGGATGTCCAGCATCACCAACCCCTATATGGAGCCCGGCCTTTACCGCACAGTTTTCAGCGGATTGAGCACCAACGTCATCAACACCTACGATGCCGGTTTTCTTCTGGGCGTTGGACTGTCGTATGCCATATCCGAAAAAACAGAGCTGATGCTGGGAGGCCGCACGCAAATAGGCTTTGCAGGGATATATGAGAACCCCAACATGCCTGTGGTGAACTATAAAGGCTATGTATTTCGGTTTGGGCTGCTCAGAAAAATTTATCAGCGATGAAGCAGCAGTCCATGCCGGAAAAAACGGTTGAACGGCTATTGGGCTACCGCAGGGTATTGCTTCAATACCAGTACCTTCATTACGGTTTTATTTTTTCGCACAACCTGGCACGCTTAGCCCGCACCAGCGCCGCCAATGTACGCCGCGACCTGATGCTGCTCGGCGCCGAAGGCGATGTGCACAAAGGCTATCCCATTCAACATTTGTTGCAGCGCATCGATGAGGTACTCGACCTCGTTCAGCAGCAAAACATGTGCTTTGTTGGCATGGGCGAACCCGGACTGGCCCTTTATGAGTCGTTTCTCGAGCCCGGCACGGGACTTGTGCTGAAAGCCCAGTTTTTCCTGGGCCGCAACGAGCACAGCCTTTCCAACGTACCGGCCTACAATATCACTGAAATGCCACGAGTGATCCGAGAAGAAAATATCCGAATAGCGGTGCTTGCCGTGAGCCGCGAGTATGCACGCGAGATCACCACGCTCATGGTGAATGCCGGCATTGTGGGCATTCTCAACTTCACACCGGTGGCCTTGCAGGTGCCTGCTCATGTGGTGGTAGAAAATTTTGACCTCAACACCAAACTGCAGAAAATTGGCTATCTCATCAGGAGGGCCAGATAAGGCACCAGGAAATAGAGTAGAGCGTCGGCATTGCATGGCTTGGTGTTTTTAAATGAAATAGCAATATCCTAGAAAACAAATGTTGAATTACAAAATAAGCAGGTTTCCGGATTCAAGGATTGCAAGTATTGACATTTGCGAAATCGGAAAACAAAAGCATCATGTAGCCGGTTTGATCGAATTTGATGTAACGGACAGCCGGAAGAAAATCAGAGAATATAATAAGAGTCATAGTAATAAAATCTCGTTTAATGCATGGATGATCAGTGTAATTGGCCACACATTAAAGAAACACGAAACAATCAGCTCATATCTGATCGGAAGAAACAGGCAGATTATTTTTAATGATATAAACATTTCTGTTGTCGTTGAGAAAAACATAAACGGCACTAAAGTTCCTATTCCGCTGGTTATAGAAAAAGCAAATGAAGCATCTATAGATCTGATAACAAAGCGTATAGAAGATGCGAGAAATGCAGAATTGACCGAAAATGAAATTGTTTTTCACAGGAAAACCCAACGATTAGAAAAGCTATACTATTCTTTACCAAATTTTTTAAGGAGATATTTTTGGCGTTATATAATGAAGCATCCAAAACTTGCCTTTAAAAAAATGGGTAATGTTGCATTTACTTCTTTAGGCGCTTCGGGGAAAGCAAATGGATGGTTTATTCCGATTTCGGTTCATCCTGTTTGTTTCGGTGTAAGCTCAATAACGAAAGCTGCTTGCGTAGTTGATAACAAAATCGATATCAGAGATATACTCAAAATGACGGTGCTGATAGATCATGATGTCATCGATGGCGCTCCTATGGCAAGGTTTGTAAGTGATCTGACCCAAAATATTGAGACGGGATTGAACATAAAAGCCTCAGAATTATAAATCATTGAATAACAAAAGATTATAAATTTTACAGGACATTCAGTTTTTATGGATTGATGTTATAAATTAGCGTTACATTGCTATGTTTTAAAAAATGCCTTAATCAAAAATTTACAGCGCAGATGAAATTCATCATAAACAAATCTTCTGTTCTACTAATAATCCTTTTTACGATATATGGTAATGTTATCAGTCAGGATTCTTTCAATTACCAATTATCCTTAGTTCCCGTAACAATCCCGAGCCTACCGGGTTTGCACTCCTATGCTCACGCCCAGAGCAACGGCAAATGGCTCATCATTGGAGGCCGAAAAGACGGCTTGCACGCCAGACAGCCTTTCAATGCTTTCCCGGCTTTACAAAACAATACTGATATTTACGTGGTCGATATTGCCGGAAATCAGTATTGGACGGCCTCGGTCAATACGCTGCCTGCAACGCTAAAAGAGCAGCTCCAGTCAACGAATATGAACTTTTATCAGGACAACGATACACTTTATATCATAGGAGGTTATGGATTTTCGCCTACCGCCAACAATCACATCACCTTTCCGTACCTGACAGCTGTCAACGTAAGTGGTTTGATCAATGCCATCCAAAACGCTCAACCGATTAATCCATATTTCAAACAAATACAAGACGCAAACTTTGCCGTAACCGGCGGGCACCTGAAAAAATTGAACGATAGATTTTATTTAGTTGGGGGTCACAGGTTTGATGGAAGGTATAACTCGATGGGAAATCCAACTTATACACAATCATACACCAATCAAATCAGAAAATTCTCGATCAATAATTCCGGAAATCAATTAAGTTACTCAAACTATACGACAGTTACCGACCCAGTACATCTGCGAAGACGCGACTATAACCTTGCTGCACAGGTATTTCCAGACGGTGAACTCGGGATGACCATCTTTTCAGGTGTTTTTCAACTCAATGCCGACTTGCCATTTTTATACCCTGTCGATATAAATGAAAGCGGCCACATACCCGTTACAACCTTTAACCAATACTTAAGCAATTATCATAGCCCTGTTGCAACGCTCTACGACTCAGCCAATAACAATATGCACACCATCTTTTTCGGTGGCATGAGCCAATATTATTACCAAAATAATACGCTCGTTCAGGACGATCAGGTGCCATTTGTGAAAACTATTAGCCGGGTAAGCCGAAACGCTCAGGGCCAGCTCAACGAATACCGTATGCCTGTTGAAATGCCTTCGTTAAAGGGAGCCAGCGCCGAATTTATCCCTAACCTGGCCTTGCCTCATTATGAAAACAAGGTGTTGAAATTGAATGAAATAGATCAAACTTCGTTTATGATCGGACACATATACGGCGGCATTTCAAGTACTACAATGAAGGCTCTTGGCCGATTATTGTGGGTCGGTTAACTTTGTGACATGAAGATGGAAGATTTATTCAAGATTGCTTTAGGCCTTCAGCATCCATGGCTGATTGATCGGATCGAACTGACGCATGAAGAAGATAACAAGGAATTGCATATTTACCTAAGACATGAGAGAGGGGCTCAGTTTCAGATAAATGGTAAGCATTATTCCGTGTATGACCATCAGGAGCGTGTCTGGCGCCATTTGAATTTTTTTGAGCACAGGTGTTATTTGCATGCAAAGGTTCCAAGAGTAAAAACAGAGAAGGGTCAGGTATTACAGGTGGATGTTCCATGGGCAAAGCCTGGCAGCTCATTTACCTTATTGTTTGAGGCTTACACAGCCTTGCTGATAAAAGGTGGCATGTCGGTAAGCAAAGCAGGCACATACGTTGGAATTCATGGAAAACGAGTTTGGACGATAATTCGCAACATGACAAGTAGTGCCCTGTCATCACAGCCCTTGGAAGAAGTGGAGCATCTTGGGGTTGATGAAACCAGCAGCAAGAAAGGGCACCAGTATTTTACTGTCCTTACGGATGTAAAAAGGCGTAAGGTGGTAGGCGTTGGCATTGGAAAAGATCAGTCAGGTTTTGACGATGCAATGCTGGATTTAGAGGTTCGAGGAGCAGACAAAAACAAGGTAAAGGTGGTTACACTGGATATGTCGCCTGCTTACATCGCTGCTGTTGACAGACATATGCCAGATGCGGCGATAGTATTTGATCGTTTTCATCTGGAACAAGGCATGAACAAGGTGGTTGACCAGGTAAGGAGAACTGAGGCCAAGAAGTATAAGCAGTTGAAAAAGAGCAGATATCTGTGGCTCAGAAATAATAATAGCCTTGGGCAAAAACAACGTAAAGACATCGACTTTCTCAGTCAGGCATACCCCACATTAGGTGAAGTTTATCGACTAAAGGAGTTGTTTAAGCAGGTACTCAATGATGCCAGCATAAGTTCGAAACTCAAGCCCATTAACGATTGGATAAAGCTGGCCTGGAAATCAAAAATCGATCAGGTAAGAGCATTCGTAAGAACCCTTCATACACATTGGTATGGCATCAAAACATACTTCAAGTTCCGTGTAACAAATGCATACCCGGAAAGAGTTAACCTCAAAATCCAAGAAATAAAGCGTGTTGCCAAAGGATATCGAAATCCAAGAAACTTTATACTGATGATTTACTTCCACCTCGGTGAACTCGATTTGGGGCTACCCACATAAAACGGCTAAGAACCACAATGAATCCTTTCTCCAATAACCAAACCACTGCAACCCAGGCTGACCCTTCAATTTACGAAGTGTGGTTATCAAAAACGATGGTAGGCGCAACAGAATTTCCGGTGAACGGAAAAAATCCTTTCGACGTGGAATTTTTTCCAAATCCTTTTGAGCGAACAATTAACATGAAATTTACGCTTGACAAATCCACCGAGCTTGCCTATATCATTACCAACAGTCTGGGCCAGATTATCGAAAAAACCCCGAACAAGCGGTTTGAAGCGGGCACGCATCAGCTGAAAACCAACATTGTAGCAGAAAAATCGGCTGATAAGGTGATCGTTACGGTTGTCTTTGACAACAAATATTATTTCACAAAGAATCTTGTAAGGAAATAAAAACTAGCAAAAAACATTTTCCATGTAATTTTGTGTAAAACAACCCATATTCAGAAGAATACTAAGCATTTAATCAAAAAAATCATCCCCCAAAAACTTCATGTTATGGCAAGGATTTTAGGATACGGCGAAGATGCCCTCACCCTCTGGGCGATGAATTCCAGGTTGAGTATTATCTTGAAAGAATTAAAAGACGACACCAAAACTGAGGATTGTCTTGTTTTATTTCGTCCGAGTTTCGGACGTAACGGTGGAAACAACAGCGCACCTTTTGGAGAATTTGATGCGATTTTGTCAACTAAGAAAAAAAATTATCTCATTGAGAGCAAATGGGATAATCTTGATAAAAATAACCGTACCACAATCCATTTGGGACCCAATCAAGTTTTGAGACATGAGATATTTGCCTGGTTGTACACAAATTGGATTGAAAACCGACCAAACAATGGCTGGGATGATTTTTTTCAAAAAATGCAGACGAGTTCCGTAACAAAGTTCAATAAACCAATGGCTCCCAAAGACAGCCTGCTTGCAAAGAATCTCGAGAGTGTTCTGAAATTGTTGAGTGAAGACAAACAAAATAACTGTTCTGTCGAAAATATCCTACTGCACTTTTATCGGGGGTCAGCGTCAAATAAAGTCGCAAATATCATCACCAAAAATGACAATGTTGTATTCAAAATCATAAATTTTGATTACGAATCCATCCTTTGCAAAAATTACATTCCGCTTCCGTAAATAGCTTGTATCAAGATTGGACAACCGAAAATGTAATTCTTCCGCTGAAAGAGGACCTATAGGTATTGGCATGGATTACAGCGATCCAAATTTGAAAACCTTTTGAAGCCCGAAAAGAAGACCAAATTACCACCCTCGTCCTCTCATCTACCCTTCCCTTTTTCGATGGCCGGCACCCCTTTTTCCATCCATTCGGGCATAGGGGCATCCTTGAGGTAGTGGTCGAAAAACTGCTGCAGTCTGAGGGTAAAGTCTTCGGTGTCGGCACGACGGCTGAGGTTGTGAGGGCCATTGTTGTAGTTGAGCATCCATGCAGGTTTGCCCAGTCTTCGCAGGGCCGTAAAAAGCTCAATGCCCTGTGTCCATGGCACGGCACCGTCGTTGTCATTGGACATGATGAGCAAAGGTGTGTTCACGCGGTCGGCAAAGAACAGCGGTGAGTTTTCGATGTAGAGCGGCAAACTTTCCCAAAGGCTGGCGCCGATGCGGCTCTGGCCTTCTTCGTACTGAAACTGCCTTACCACACCCGATTCCCAGCGTATTCCGCCGTAAGCACTGGTCATGTTGCTCACCGGAGCACCGGCCATGGCTGCCCGAAACATATTGGTTTGCGTCACGAGGTAAGCCGTCTGATAGCCGCCCCAGCTCTGGCCCTGAATGCCAAGACTTTGCGGATTGATTGAAGCATAGCGTTCAAGCATGGCCTGCGTACCGCTGATTACGGCATCGTAGGCACTTTTGCCCGGCAAACCATCACGGTAGCGGATATCGGGGGTAAAGACGAAATAGCCACGGGAGGTATATTCGGGTATATTCACGGTGGAGCGCGAAGGACGTGGTGCGAGGTAGCGGTGCAGGCCGTCGCTGTGCTGCTCGTAGAAGTAAACGATCATGGGATAGCGCTGTCCGGGGTCGTAATTGGCCGGAAAGTAGAGCAAACCCTCGAGGCTGTCGCCATTGAACGATAGCCAGCTTTCGAGCTCTACCGTTCCACGGCAGTATTCGTTTTTCCAGGGGTTGGCGTCAGAGAGCCTCAGGCCGGCCTGGGTCAGATCGGTGGTAAACTGCAATTCGGGGTATTGCTGGTAGTTTTCGGAAGTAAATACATAGACCTCAGTATCTTTGGCTTTAACGAAACGACTGAAATTCAATGACTCAGGATTGTTGAAGCTGGCATCAAGTGTTCTGAGATCGAGCTTACCCATAGCCATGTTTTTGGTTTTCGTGTAAAAAATTGTCAGGGGCAACACGGAAGGTAAAGTAGGTTCATCACGTTCGGTGATTACTGCTCTAACAATGCTATTCGACGGTGTTGAAAACGAAACGGGGGCTTTTTTACCGCTCAGGTCGAGCAGCCAGATTTTGGCAGCACTGTTCACCAGAACGGTATTGTTGTCGCGCCAGCCAACAAAGCCGGCCATACCAGCAGGTCGGGGTATGTCGTTCTGGTTGTCGTAGAACACATCCTCGTTTCGTGTTAGTCTGGTCTTTTCAAGGCGTTTGAGCTCCATGCCGTACCAGGCGCTGTCGGCCTGATTGTAATAGACCAGGTAATTGCCATCAGGCGAAAGGCTGTAAAAACCATTGTGCTTTTGCAAGAGCAAACGCTTCTCGCCCGTCAGGCGGTTGACAAGCCATAAATCAACATAACGTGTTTGTTCCCAGCTCGATAGCATTTCGTAGGGTTTGCCATCTGTGGCAATAATCACGGGCAGGTGGTTTTTGAGCCTGGGACTCATCTCAAGCTGGGGTTCAGCGCCAAGCGGAAGCAGAAGGTCTTTGGCAGGATAGTAAACGGCGAGCCAGGAGCGTTTTTGCTCGCGTTCAAGGTTTTTCAGCTGTTGACTTTGCAATTGACCGTCTTTCCAGTGCCAGATGTCGAGGCTCACTTTTTCTTCGGCCGTGAGGGTATCTTTGGTCAGGGGATCGGGTTTACGGCCCAATCCAAAATAAAGTGCTGTTCCATCCTCCGAAAAACGCGGGTTGTAATCGCCACTGATGCTGAGGTGCGCAGGAATGGCTTTGTGCAGGCTGTCGGCCAGCATGCGGGTGCGTTGTGTTTTGGCTTGATGATACCAGAGGCTGTAGATCTTTCGGCTGCTGGTATCGGAAGTGTGGAGATAGGCCCATTGCTGGCCTTTGGGGTCGGCAGCCAGATTGCTTACCCAGCCGGCATGAGCGCCAATAGACACCGGAGCTGAGTTGACTTTGTCGATCAGCCATACAAAACTGCTGTCGCCTTTGGCATTTTGGGTGATGTAGCTCAACATGCCTTCGGCGCTGAAAGCATAGTCACTAACATTAAAAAAGTATTTGACATCCAGCGTTTTGACATCCAGAACGCTTAAGGTGAAAACCTTGCCCGCCTGTTTCATCCTTGCAGGTTTTTTTGCTGGTTTTTGCGTGCTGTCGGCTTTGGCGGTATCGGCCTTGGGGCCGTAGTTTTCGTCGAACATCCAGGCCACAAGCTTACCAGATTTTTCAGGCGTCCTGAAAGAGCGTAAGCCTTGCCAGAGTATGGTGGTATCGGGCGAATAAAGCCTAACAATGAGCGAATCTTTGGTCAACTTGTCTTTTTTCACCCCATCGAGGGTTTGCTTGCGTATGAGTTGCCGATAGGGTTTCACTTTAGCAACTATTCCTTCAATGCCGTTCAGGAAAACGGCATCATAGGCCCGCTGAATAGTGTCGTAACGCCTTGATCTGGTGTTGTAAACAATAAGCTTGCCGTCGCCTTTCTGGGGGTTCCATTCCCAACTGACAAGACCGCCATCATTGCTGATTTTCACGGAACTTATTTCATGCCATCGGTCGTAGTCGGCAAGGGAATAGCTTCGACATTGCTGGGCGCTGGTCGAATAGGTTGTCGTAAGAGTCAACAGGAGTAGGAGATTCAGGTGGAATTTTTTCATCGCAAACGTTTGAGTTCGGGGTTTGCACAAATGTATAAAAACCCATCACTGCCCGAAGCCCCGGACAGTTAACGGATTTTGATGCCAAGCTATCGTTTTGGCCCTTGCTTTTCTTTTGCCTGATTGGGCTTTAGTACTTACTTTTGTATGCCATACAGCGCAAAAAGCCAACACAGTATTATGACTTACATCGCGTTTAACAAGCAGCAGCTGATCAATCTGGAGTTTGCCCTCAGCCGCGAATTGCTTCGTTCTAACCGTTCGGGGGCTTATTCGGCCACGACGATTGCAGGATGCAACACGCGTAAATACCACGGATTGCTCGTGGTGCCACAGCCTCAATTAGACCACAACAATCATCTTCTGCTCGCCTCGATCGACGAAACGGTGATACAACATGACGAAGCATTCAACTTCGGCCTTCGCATGTATCCCAACGGCGTACACGAACCCAAGGGACACAAATACCTGCGCGAGTTTATCGGCGAGCCCATTCCGCAGATCATCTATCGTGTGGGTGGAGTGATGCTGAGCAAAGAAATGTTGTTTGCCCACAACGAGGCACGACTACTCATCCGCTACACCCTGCTCGAAGCGCATTCTTCAACCACACTAAGGCTTAAGCCTTTTCTGGCTTTTCGCAACATACACCAGCTCACCCGTGCCAATCTCGACGCCAATACTTCGGCTCAGCCCTGCACCAACGGTGCCTCCTGGCAGCTATACCACGGATATTCAAGACTTTACATTCAGCTTTCAACGGATAACGAATACATCCACGTTCCGGACTGGTATTACAACGTCGATTATGTGAAAGACGCCGAGCTTGGCTTTCCGCACAACGAAGACCTTTTCTCGCCGGGATTTTTTGAATTACCGATCAAAAAGGGCGAATCCATTATAGTTTCCGCCGGCCTGGAGCCCATGCCGCCTGCCGAGATGAAGCGGCGTTTTAATGCGGAAGTTAAAAAGCGTACTCCCCGCGACAGTTATGAAAACTGTTTGCTCAACGCCTCGGAGCAGTTTATTGTAAAGGCCGAAGGAAAGACCACCCTACTGGCCGGCTTCCCCTGGTTTGGCAGCTGGGGTCGCGACACCTTCATTGCTTTGCCCGGTCTAACCCTGTCCCGTGGGGATGTCAAGACTTTTAACGAGGTGATGGACAGTATGGTTGAGAGCATGAAAGGGCCATTTTTTCCGAATGTGAACCGCAATAACCAGCCTGACTTCGAAGCTGCCGACACCCCGCTGTGGTTTTTCTGGGCTTTGCAACAGTTCACTTCCCGCTCCGGACAACAGAAGCAAATCTGGAAAAAATACGGTGCGGTAATGAAAACTATCCTCGAAGCCTACCGGCAAGGCACCGATTACCTTGTGCGCATGGACGAAAGGGGGCTGATTACCGCAGGAAGCCCGGCCATGGCCGTCAGCTGGATGGACGTTTATGCAGGCGGCAAGCCTGTTACCCCTCGTCCCGGATATGCCGTAGAGATCAACGGATTGTGGTACAATGCCATACGGTATGCTTTGGAACTTGCCGAAGCCGCAGGCGATGCTGACTTTACCGATCACTGGAAAGCCATTGGCGAAGGAATACCTGCGGCTTTCACCGAAATGTTTTGGGATCGCGGAAGAAATTACCTTGCCGACCACATTTGGGAGGGACAAGCCGACTGGACCGTTCGCCCTAACATGGTAATTGCAGTGTCGTTGCCATATTGCCCTGTAGAAGAAGAGATTAAGAACGCCGTTTTGCGTAAGGCAAAAAACGAATTGCTTACCCCACGCGGCCTTCGTACGCTGAGTCCTGATCACCCACGTTATAAAGGAACGCTGACAGGGAGCCCCAACGACCGCGACCTGGCTTACCACAATGGCACGGTTTTCCCATGGTTGTCGCTGATGTTCGTTGGTGGCTGGCTAAGCCTGCATGGGCAGTCAGGGATTGGGCTTGCCGAAGAGATTTACCATCACTTCGAGCCGGTAATGGTCGAAGCCGGCCTCGGGAGCATTTCGGAGGTTTACGACGGCGACCCGCCACACGATGCCCGCGGAGGCATTTCGCAGGCCTGGAGCGTGGCGGCGCTTATACAGATAAAGGAACTCATTGACGATTACAAACTTCAAAACAGGAAACCATGAAGGTGCTGATGTTTGGTTGGGAGTTTCCCCCGCACATCACCGGCGGACTGGGAACAGCATGTTTTGGCCTTACCAAGGGCCTTGCCCGTCACGAAGTTGAGATCTTGTTTGTGGTGCCTAAAGCATACGGCGACGAAAGTGAAGAAGCAGTTAGGCTACTCAACGCCAGCGAGGTGACCATAGACATCGACAAGGAGGAAACCCGCGATTATTGGGAACGTGTTCAATACATGGAGATTGGGTCGAACATCATCCCTTACGTAGGCCCGGAACAATTTGAGCTTATCACCGAAGAACAACGTAAGGTAACTGAGACTTTCCGCAGCCCGGTTTTTTCGCAGAAGTATGAGTTTTCGGGTAAATACGGCACTAACCTGATGGAAGAAGTGTCGCGCTACGCACTCATAGGATCGGCCCTTGCCACCAGACACGATTTCGACATTATCCATGCCCACGACTGGCTTACCTATCCGGCAGGAGTTGCTGCCAAAGAGACGACCGGCAAACCACTGGTAGTGCATATGCACGCCACGGAGTTCGATCGCACGGGTGAAAACGTGAATACTGAAGTGTATGCCATCGAGCGGCGCGGAATGGAAGCCGCCGACATGGTGATTACTGTAAGCAACCTCACCAAACGTATTGTGGTTGAGCGCTATGGCATTGATCCCAAAAAAGTGATAACCGTGCACAACGCCGTTGAACCTGTTGACAAGTCGGGCCTCGAACTGCCGGAAAAACAGGTTAAGGAAAAGGTGGTTACTTTTTTGGGAAGGATCACCTTCCAAAAAGGCCCTGAATATTTTGTGGAGGCCGCACACAAAATTCTGCAGCGCGATAAAAACGTACGCTTTGTGATGGCCGGCACCGGCGACCTGCTCAATAAAATGGTTCAACGTGTGGCCCAGCTGCGCATCGGGCATAAGTTTCACTTTACGGGATTTTTGAAAGGCGACGATGTGGATCGGCTGTTTGCCATGACCGACGTCTTTGTAATGCCTTCAATATCAGAACCTTTTGGCATCGTACCTTTGGAAGCCATGCGAAGCAATGTGCCCGTGGTGATTTCGAAGC
The DNA here is from genome assembly GCA_021287165.1 of Bacteroidia bacterium. Classification (GTDB taxonomy): domain Bacteria; phylum Bacteroidota; class Bacteroidia; order Bacteroidales; family F082; genus JALNZU01. The sequence goes on from JAJTAY010000018.1 coordinate 14,386, forward strand.
AGTCGGGTGTGGCCGAGGTATTGCGTCACGCACTTAAGGTTGACTTCTGGGATGTGGACGGAATGGCCGACGCCATCTACGGCCTTTGCCACTACAACGCTTTGGCCGAAACCTTCATCAAGGAAGGCAAGGAAGAGGTCGATAATTTGAAGTGGAGCAATGCCGCCAAGCATGTAAAAGCGGTTTACGAAAAAGTATTGAAAGGTTTGGAAACCAAATAATATCGGCTACAAGCCATTAACGAAACCAAACAAACACTATGAAATCAGTTTGTTTCTATTTTCAGGTGCACCAGCCTTTCCGGCTGAGGACCTACAGGTTTTTCGACATCGGAAAGAACCATTATTACTACGACGAGTATTTCAACAGGATGATCATGCGACGGATTGCCGAGAAATGCTATCTGCCGATGAACGCCATCTTGCTCGAACAAATACAAACCCTTGGCAGTAAGTTTAAGATCAGCTTTTCCATGTCGGGGCTGGCCATTGAGCAGATGGAGCTTTACGCTCCCGAAGTGCTCGACAGTTTTCGGAAGCTGGTGGCAACAGGGCAGGTGGAAATATTGGCCGAAACCTATGCGCACTCGCTTAGTTCGCTGCGCAACAAGGATGAATTCCGTGAGCAGGTAGCCATGCATACCCGCAAAATTCAGGACACTTTTGGCATAACGCCTACTGCTTTCCGCAATACTGAGCTCATTTACAGCGACCAGATCGGTGCCGATGTAGCCGAGATGGGCTACAGGGTAATGCTCACCGAAGGCGCAAAGCACGTATTGGGATGGAAAAGCCCCAATTTTATGTATGCCAACTCCATCAATCCGAAGTTGAAAGTACTCTTGCGCAACTTCCGGCTGAGCGACGACATTGCCTTCCGTTTTGGTATGCAGAGCTGGGCCGACTGGCCACTGACCGCCGAAAAGTTTGCCGGATGGCTCAATAACCTGAATCCTAAAGAGGAAGTTGTTAACGTCTTTATGGATTACGAAACCTTCGGCGAACATCAATGGGCCGCCACAGGGATTTTTGATTTTATGAAAAAAATGCCGGCAGCCATTCTTGCCGGAAACCAATATCAGTTTGCAACGCCAACAGAACTTGCCGAAAGACTGCAGCCGGTATCAGCCATTCATGTACCCTACCCTATATCATGGGCCGATGAAGAGCGCGATATCACTGCCTGGCTGGGCAACAATATGCAGGATGAAGCCTTTGCCCGCCTTTACGAATTGACGCCAAAAGTGCGCTCGGTTGACGATGCCGCACTGCTGCGCGACTGGCAGTATCTGCAGGCCTCCGACCATTTTTATTACATGTGTACCAAATGGTTTTCCGACGGTGTTGTGCACAAATATTTCAACCACTACCCTTCGCCCTACGAGGCTTACATCAACTACATGAATGTGCTGGCCGACTTTACCATCAGGGTGAACGAAGCTATTCCGGGTGAGCATTCCCCTGAGTCCGATTTGCGGCAAACCGGAGAAGCCTTGCTCAATCTTGGTGCAAGCATTGGAAAAACCGCCCTTTCCCAGGTGAAAAAGGCCGCTCGTCAGCTCGAAGATACGGTACGTCGGAAGGAACAGGAACTAAGACCCGCTTTTGACGATCTGGTAAAACTATCGGATGCTAAGGTAAAAAAGCTGGTCAAAGAGCTCGAAGCCGAAGACCTTCTGGCTGCGCTCAACGAAGCGGGAGATGAGTTGGTGAATAAGGTGCTGCCGAATATGTCGAAAAAAACACGCGAAGCTTTCGAAAAAGCGCGCGCAGAAGCAGGCAGAATAAGCAAAACGAAAACCCGTGAGGCCCGCAAAAAAGTGGAAGAAAAAATGAAGGAATTCTTCGGCTGAGACAAATTAACTGTCTCAGACCTTTCAGGGATTCATGCATCCGATTAATTCAGGAAACACAATTCACTCAATGAAAAGACCCGAATACCTCTTTGAGGTCAGCTGGGAAGTATGCAATATGGTCGGCGGCATCTACACCGTCCTATCGAGCAAAGCCCGCATGACCCGACAAATGTTTGGCGACCACTACATTACCATTGGTCCCGACGTTTGGAAACGCACTAAAAAAAATCCGCTATTTATTGAAGATCAAGCCCTTTTTGCCGAGTGGCGAAAGAAATCGGCTGCCGAAGGTCTTAAGTTTCGCGTAGGACGTTGGAATATCCCCAGTCGCCCCGTCGCCATTCTGATCGATTTTACAACGCTGTTTGGCAGTAAGAATGAAATTTTTGCCAAGCTTTGGGAAACATACCAGCTCGACTCGCTGCACGGGCAGTGGGACTATGTAGAGCCCGCCATGTTTGGCTATGCTGCAGGCAAGGTGATTGAGAGTTTTTACCTCAATTTCATGCCGGGCAACGACAAAGTTGTGGCCCATTTCCACGAATGGATGACCGGCACCGGCGTTCTGTACCTGAAACAGGAACTACCCCAGGTGGCAACCACATTCACCACACATGCCACCTTTTTAGGACGTTGCATCTCGTCGAACGGGCTTGCACTCTATGGTCAGTTGAACGAATATCAACCTGCTGCCACTGCAACCCGATTTGGGGTAACTGCCCAGCAATCGCTCGAAAGCCTGGCAGCCCGGCACGCAGATGCTTTCACCACAGTGAGCGAAATTACCGCCCGCGAATGCGAACAATTTCATGGCCGCAAGCCCGATGTGATTACCATCAACGGTTTCGATGAGAAGATAGCTGGTGAGCCGGCCAAACTTGTCGCCCGCCGTGCCAATAGCCGTAAACGAATCCTCCAGGTGGCCTCCTTGTTGGCTGGAACTACCCTTCCCGACGACACGCTGCTCGTGCTCAACAGCGGTCGCTATGAATTCAAAAACAAAGGTATCGACCTGTTTATCAATGCCATCAACAGCCTTCAGGTGCATGGAGGTCTCAACAGGCCCGTGGTAGGCATCATCGCTGTTCCTGCTAATAACAACGGCCCCGTGCGCGAACTTCGCGACTGCCTTGAAAATCCAGGATGTACCGGGCTCGAAGGCAATCAGTTTGTGACCCACTTTATTCCCGATCAGGCCCACGATCCGGTGCTGCAAAGCCTACAACAGCTGGGTATGCAGCAGCACAATGCCAACAGGGTGCACCTGATTTTCGTTCCGGTATATCTGAACGGCGACGATAAGATTTTTAACCTCAGTTATTATGACTTCCTTGCCGGTATGGACCTCACGGTCTTTCCTTCTTACTACGAACCCTGGGGCTATACTCCGCTCGAGAGTATTAGCTTTGGTGTGCCTACCATCACTACCAGCCTTGCCGGATTTGGCTTGTGGGTGCGCGAGTCGGGTATGGACGGCAGGGCTGTGCATGTTATCGAACGTAAGGAAGATAATGCCATCGACGTTTATGAACAAATCGCAGCACTAATTCGCCGTCAGGCCGACAGGCAGGGCAATGCCACTGAGGCTCCAAGCAGCGAGGCTATGGCCATTGCCGGACATTTGCTCTGGAACGAATTGTTGGCCAATTACGAAAAGGCATGGCATCTGGCCCTGAGCAAGCTCGAAAAGCGCTCAGCCGTGTTTGAATCAAGACAATTTTTAGAAACCCTTAGACCTTTCACTTTGGAGAAACAAGATCAACCTACCTGGAAAAAAGTACTCATACAGCCCGTTTACACAAGGGAACTGCAAAAGCTTCAGGAAATAGCACAAAATCTCTGGTGGTCGTGGAATTATGAAGCCTCCGCCCTTTTTGAGTCGATCAATCCACAAAAATGGGAAGACTTCGATCACAACCCCATCCCACTTATGGAGAGCCTCAGTGCCAAACAGATGGAGGCACTGGAAAACGATGCCGGGTTCGTGGAAAGGCTCAACAAGGTATATACGCAGTTCCGCAATTATATGGAACAAGCCCACACAAGACCAGAACCTATCGCCTATTTCAGCATGGAGTATGGCTTGCACAAAAGCCTGAAAATCTATTCAGGAGGATTAGGCGTTTTGGCCGGCGACTACCTGAAAGAAGCCAGCGATTCGGGAGTTAACATCACCGGTGTGGGGCTGCTTTACCGCTACGGCTATTTTCAGCAGGAAATTGCGCCCGTTGGCGATCAGGTAGCTCAATATATTCCACAGAAATTTACGCACCTGCCCCTCGAACCAGTTCGCGACGAGCATGGAAACTGGGTTATGGTCACCATAGCCCTGCCCGGACGCAATCTCACGGCCAAGGCATGGCGTGTACCTGTGGGCAGGGTTTCGCTCTATCTGCTTGATACAGACATTGAAGAAAACAGTGCCGACGACCGTACCATCACGCACCAGCTCTACGGTGGCGACAGCGAGATGCGATTCAAGCAGGAGATGCTTTTGGGCATCGGCGGCATCAGGCTGTTACGCAAAATTGGTATTGAGCCGTTGGTATTTCACAGTAATGAAGGACATTCGGCGTTTATTGGACTCGAAAGGCTGCGCATGATCATGAAAGATCATCAGGTGAGTTTTGATGTGGCCAGAGAAATCGTTCGTTCTTCCACCCTGTTCACAACGCATACACCTGTTCCGGCTGGTCACGATGCTTTTGAGGAAGATCTGCTCCGCACCTATATGACACACTATCCGGAGCGTTTGAGCATCAGCTGGGACGACTTTGTCAACCTTGGTAAATTCAGGCCCAACGAAGCCGGGCAGAAGTTTTCGATGAGTGTGCTGGCCACTAATCTTAGTCAGGAAGTAAACGGGGTAAGTCAGATTCACGGCAGGGTATCACGCGAAATGTTTCAGGAGCTTTATCCCGGCCATTTTGCCAATGAGCTGCATATTGGACACGTTACCAATGGCGTACATTATTTCACCTGGGCCGACGCAACTTTCCAAAAGCTTTACAAACAAAATTTCCCTCAAGACTTCGAAAAGCATCAGCATGATGCAGAATTGTGGCAGAACATTTATAAGGTGCCTGCCGAAGAGATTTGGGATATAAGACAACAGTTGAAGAAAGAGCTTGTTACCTATCTGAAATTCAGGCTAAAACAAGAGCTGACGAGACGACAGGAAAGCCCCAAGCTCATTATCAAAATCCTTGAGACCATTAACGAAAAAGCGCTGATTATCGGCTTTGCCCGACGTTTTGCTACCTATAAGCGTGCCCAGCTGCTATTTCACAACCTCGAGCGCCTCGCAGCTATCGTAAATCGCACCGACAGACCAGTGATTTTCGTTTATGCCGGAAAGGCGCATCCACGCGATGGAGCCGGTCAGGACCTGATAAAACGTATCATAGAAGTTGCGCGAAAACCTGAGTTTGCCGGCAAAGTGCTTTTTGTGGAAAACTATGATATGGAATTGGGCAAAAAGCTCACCAGCAGCTGCGATATCTGGCTCAACACGCCCACCCGACCCATGGAAGCATCGGGCACCAGCGGCGAAAAAGCTGTAATGAATGGCGTGCTCAACTTTTCGGTGCTCGACGGCTGGTGGGCCGAAGGCTACAAACCCAATGCCGGATGGGCCATTCAGGAAAGCCGAACCTACGAGAATCAGCAATTCCAGGACGAGCTCGATGCCGAAACGATTTACAACCTGCTCGAAACCGAGATCATACCGTCCTATTTCGAGAGAAACAGCAATGGGGTTCCGGAAAAATGGGTAAAATATATCCAGAACAATCTGGCCATGATTGCTCCCCACTACACCATGAAGCGAATGCTCGAAGATTATTACAACAAATACTACAATAAACTCATTTCCAGGGCAAACGCCATGAATGCGGACAATTTTGCAATGGCTGCCAACCTGGCTTCATGGAAGAAAAAAGTGAGCGAGGCATGGAACAATATTGAGATCAGTTCGATAAAAATACCTGATCCTACCCTGCGTCCGCTCAATTTTGGTGAGAACTTTGTGGCCGAGGTAACGCTCAAAACCCCCGGTCTGCAGCCCGGCGAAGTAGGCATTGAACTGCTTTTCGGCCGAAAACTGCACGACAAGATTGACGAGATTATTTTCATTGAAAAGATGAATCTTGTAGCCGAAGGCGACGATTGGGTGCAGTACCACATCAATGTACCCATCTACAGGGCCGGGGTATATGACTACACCTTCCGTATTTACCCAAACAACCCCATGTTGCCGCACCGTCAGGACTTCCCCCTCGTAAAGTGGATTTGATGTCCCATGTTCAAAAAAGCCACAATGATTGCCGCAAGCGAACATTGTGGCTTTTATATTTGTTTCAAAAGAAAAACGCAATGAAAAGAATATCAATAGTATTTTCCGTCTTACTTTTCCTGTTAACCCCAGCAAAAGCCCAGGACAAACTCGCAACGAGCACCGGCGACGTACTTATTCGGTTTGTAGGTCATGCATCCTTATACCTCGAACACAAGGGCAGAGTCATTCATATCGATCCCTGGAGCAGGGTGGCCAACTACGACACACTACCTGATGCCGATCTGATTCTGCTCACCCATCAGCACCGCGACCATCTCGATACCATTGCCCTGAACGCAATAACGAAATCGGAAACCTATATGATCATGGCGCCCGTATGCCTTGAACACTTCAAACCCGCGACGCCTTTCGAGCTTATCTCAAACAATCAGAAAACAAGGTGGCATGATATTGAAATTGAATCAGTTGCGGCATACAATATCGCGCATATGAGGCCTAATGGCCAGCCATATCATCCAAAAGGCGAAGGCAATGGCTACATTATAAACATTGGCGAAAAACGCATTTACGTGGCCGGCGACACGGAGAATATACCCGAAATGGAAAAGCTGGGGAAGATTGACATTGCATTTCTTCCTGTTAACCTGCCATTTACTATGAGTCCCGAGATGCTTGCCGATGCTGTGAGAAAAGTTAAACCGGCGATTGTTTACCCTTATCATTACGGCCAGACAAATCTTGAAGAAGTGCAAAGGCTCATAAAAGAGGTTTCTCAGGCTGAAATACGCATTCGCTGAAACACACTTCTCCAACTGCTTAGAGCACGATCAGACGGTTTTAACAAGTCTTTAACAATCTTTACGAAAATACCCAATGATAGTGATGGCTTAGGTCTATTGCTCCAATGTTAATTCATCTATTTTTGTACCGGATTAGCAGTTCGATATGAATCTGGTTGCCAAACTTAAGCTCGTAAAGCTGATTATGGCTCTTGCCATGTTCTGGCTCTTTATTGGCGACCTGATTATTCTTCACCAAAGCCGCATTTTTGGCCACGATTATTTCGGCCAGCATCATCAGCCCCTCAATAAGCCCGGAAAATCCGACGACGGTAAAACTTTTCAGAAATACCACAAAGCCAGTGATAAAGGCGACGATGGTCAGGTGTCTGCAATCACTTCCGGATTTTCGGTTGATGGGCTTGTTCCTGTCGAAGGCGCTTTTATCGTTTTCCCCACGACAAATGAATATGTTAGCACCCGACACTTTATGCATGGTTCGGGTTTAAGGGCGCCTCCCTGCTCATAGCTTATTTCTTCAAGCGTTTATCTTTTTCTTACCCTTAATGCCTGTCTATATGCAGCATTTGGGCAGCGACTAATTAATTCATTCCATTAGCTTTATTTTCAATTATTTAGAAACAATGAAAAAAATTTTACTCACATTGGTGACTCTTATCACCATCAGCATTACCAATCTGAATGCCAATCCTGTTAACGATACCGTAACGATGGGTGCAGGCTATGCCAATGATGTTTTCTACAGTATGCAAACAGGTGTTGTTAAAACCGAGCCACGCAACAACTGGGACATTGCTTTTTATACCGTGCGCTGGAGTGCGGGCATATTGCTCAACGAAGGTGCGGGCGCCGAATTGTACACATATCCTCTCGGAGATACTTCGGCATGGAATAATGTGGACATATCGGGCATGAGCGACTGGAAAAAAATGTACAACTCCGATACCATTTGGGAAGAAGGAGCCTTCAACCGCAATACCCTTGGACATCCAGACTATGGTTGGGGCGTTTACAATATGATATCGCATGATGTGGTTGGCGATTCGATCTTCGTTATTAAACTTACCAACGGTACCCTTAAGAAGCTTTGGATACAGCGCAAGCGTTCGATACAGAACACATGGTTCTTCAAGTTCGCTAATATTGACGGATCAGGCTTAACCTCCGTTACAATAGACGCTACACCCTATCAGGCTAATAGAATGTTCGTTTATTACTCCCTGGCAAACAACACCATCGTGGATCGTGAGCCCGATATCAATAGCTGGGATTTGCAGTGGAGTCGATATATAGCCACGGTTTACGACAACACCGGAGCACCCTCGCCGTATATGGTGGTTGGGGTTACCAGCAACCTTGGGGTCGGGGTTTCAAAACATCACCCGGTAGCCCCCGGCTTCGAAAACTGGACTTCAAAACCCTTTTCAGAAAACAGAACTACCATCGGACACGACTGGAAGAACTTTAATATGGCATTGTTTCAATGGCAAATCACCGATTCCCTCGTATATTTTGTAAAAGATCGTTCAGGCAACATTCACAAGTTGACTCTCAACTATTTCAGCGGTACCGGCACAGGAAAAACAGGTCTCACGAAGAAAGTACTTTCATTGGTCGGGCAGCCTGAGCAGAATACGGAAAGCAATTTTACCGTTTACCCCAACCCGGCCACCGACAGGTTGAACATAGGCATGAAACAGGGAGATGCCGGATTGATCAGAATATTTGACGCAACGGGAAAAATCGTTTACCAATCGAAAACTGAGATTACAACTGCAAACATCACCATCGATCTTAATGGATTTAAACCCGGGATGTATGTGGTGGAACTGAGGGGAAGCGAAGGCTTAAGCCGTCAGAAATTGCTTATTAACCGCTAATTAAATGAAGTTTAGAAGGCATTTAATTGTTGTTTTCTTGGGTGTACTCCTGACCAGAAACACTGTTTCCGGTCAGGAGGCCCGCCTGAACCTGCGCGATGCACGCTCGCGCGAAGCTGTTGCCTTTGCCCATATTCTTTTCAAATCGTTTGACAACCGGCAAACGCTCTCCGCCGTTGCCGATATCGACGGTAAAGTCGTGCTCGGCATACGTTCGGCAGGCATTGTTCAAGTTTCTGCCCTAGGCTACAATGTGGTTTCAGATACCCTGAAGCCCGGGCAGCAGAAGCAGCTGAGCCTGCAGCCACAGGTGTTTAATATGGACGAGGTGGTAGTTACCGGGCAATACTCGCCCCAACCCGTGGATAAGTCAATTTTTCGCGTAAAAGTTATCGGTGCGAGGCACATTGAGCAGAGGGCATCCAACAACCTGAACGAGCTGATGACCGGCGAACTAAATATCCGGGGAATGGTTGACGGGGCTCTTGGATCACGGATTACCCTTCAGGGACTTGGCGGTGAGCATATCAAGTTTTTGATTGATGGGGTACCAGTCATCGGACGCATGAACGGCAATATTGACCTGAGCCAGCTGAACCTTTACAATGTGAAGCAAATCGAGATCATCGAAGGCCCGATGTCGGTCATCTACGGCAGTAATGCCCTTGCCGGCGTAATCAATATTCTGACCAAAGACCAGACCATCGCGCGCATCAACAGCCGGGCTGAGGGATATTATGAAAGCGTGGGCGTTTACAACTTTAATGCCAGCGCCACGGCAAGCCGCAACAGATGGACCATATCCACCGCCGGTGCAGGCAATTTCTTTGAAGGTTATAGTGCCGTTGACACCACGCGCTCAAAGCGGTGGAAGCCCAAAAGGCAATACAATGCCGACTTCTCGGCTGGCTATGCTTATTCAGGCACCAGAGCCAGACTCAACGTTTCATATTTCAATGAACTGCTGCGCGACAAGGGCAATCTGCTCAAACCCTATTATGAAACGGCATTCGACAGCGATTTCACCACCAATCGTCTCACAACCCGCTTCGACCTGAGCCAAAAGGTACTCAGCAACCGAAATCTGAACGTATTGGCTTCGTATGCTTATTACGACAGAAGGAAAAACACCTGGTTCAAAGACCTGACCACACTTGACAAGGTTTTGACCAACAACATTTACGACCAGGATACCTCGCGATTCGACCAGTGGCTTTTGCGAAGCGAATTCAGCAAAAGCGATATGAGCAGCCCTTTCAACTATCAGCTGGGTATTGACCTGAACATGGAACAAGGCTACGGAAGGCGTATTCTGGATAAATACCAGCAAATTGGCGATTATGCAGCTTTTTTAAGTTTAAAACTCCAGCCAACCTCCCGCCTGATGCTGCAGCCAGGTGCACGTTACAGCTACAACACCCGCTACAAGGCACCTTTGGTTTATTCGCTCAATATGAAGTACGACCTGCGCGAGAGCCTGAGCCTGAGGGCTTCGGCAGCCAAGGGTTTCAGAGCGCCATCACTCAAGGAACTTTACCTTGAGTTTGTTGATGTAAATCACAACATCAGAGGAAACGAAAACCTTAAAGCCGAAAGCTCGCAAAACTACAATCTTGCTTTGCGATATCACCACGAAAAGCCTTCTTACGATTATGGCTTCGAAATGAGCCTGTTTCACAACGCCATAACCAACAGTATCACCCTTGCCGCACTCAATACCGCCGATCAGCTGTACACTTATGTCAACCTCGATCGCATGATCTCGCAAGGTTATCAGCTGCAGTTCAACAACCGCATTTACCCCTGGCTGGAACTAAAGTTCGGGGTCGGACAAACCGGCAGGCAACAGTTGCAGAACAACAAACCAAGAGTGGACATGATTTACAGCACCGATGTGATTGCACAGGCTGGCTATACCTGGCGTAAAACCGGATTGAGGTTTGGTACGTATTACAAATACAACGGCGATTATCCGGAAGTGTTTGTTGCACAGGACGGTACAATCTTCCGCACCATCATGCAGGGCTATCACACCCTCGACATGAACGTTTCACGCGAGTTTTTCGAGCGTAAGCTACAGCTTCAGGTTGGAGCGAAAAACCTTTTCAACAACACCAATATCGCCGTATTGGGCGACAGCGGAGGAGGCGGGATTCACAGTGGAGGCGGAGGCGGCAGCTCGCCCGTTGGCTGGGGTCGTACCTTCTTCGTGAGGATGAATGTAAACTTTGACAAATTCTAAGATGTTGAATATCATTAGAAATATCGTTCTGGTAGTCAGTTCTGTTTTATTACTGACCAGTTGTTTTAAAGAGGATGAGCGAATCACGCCTCACGACAGGGGTGATAAGATCACGGCTACCATTACCATGACGCAGAACTATAAGTATCAGGTTTACTACAGCCTCAATACACAAAGTGTTGTTGCCACCAACGAGCGCAGCGAATTTGATCTGATGTTTGAGTCGCATCCAGGTGGTATGCTGATCAGGCCCAACACAGCCAACTTTGCAATGGCCGCCCCAACCGGAAAATTTCAGCTTTCTCAGGTAACGAGCGCCACGGGTTTGAATATGCAATTCGACCCTTCGAGCGGCAATCCCGACAGTACTGTTCTGCGCAACTGGTTCAGCATCAATGCAGGAGATACCACGTATTCGCGTGAAGTGTACGTTTTTGATCGTGGCATCAATGTGGAAGGCAATCCGATTGGTCGTGTCAAAATAACTTTTGACAGCCTGGTTGGCAACCGCTACTATTTCACTTATGCCAACCTCAATGGCAGCGGACTGCGTCAGGCTGTGGTTCAAAAGCAGCAAGGGCGAAATTTTGCCTACTACTCTCTGGCTCAGCATCAGCAGGTGTTTCCCGAACCACCGAAAGAATCGTATGATCTGTTGTTTACCCAATATACCACCATGTTGTTCACCAATACCGGAGAACAATATCCGTATCTGGTTACAGGTGTGTTGCTCAATTACCACCAAACCGAGGCCGCCGCAATTATTGAACCTGATTTCGACGGCATTGATTTCCAACAGGTGGTATCGGCCAACTACCTGAAAAAGAGCGATGTGATCGGTTTCGACTGGAAAAAGGTGCATGGTGATGTCTCGAGCGGAAATGTTTATTACGAACCACTGCCTGAAAAGGTATATTTTGTTCGCGACAGCCGGGGATTCTATTACAAGATGCGCTTTATCGGTTTCTACAACAACCAGGGCGAAAAAGGCTATCCCACTTTCGAGTTTCAGAAGCTTTAGTTGCATTCCTAAAGTCGACAACCTAATTATATAGTTTTTGTAAAGCCTGACAAGACTTCTGCGCTTCACTTGCTAATCTTTCTACTTTTGCAAAAACGCGCCATATGTTGCTGAGTATCGTTTGGGACGTTAGTCCGGCCATGTTTCACTTTCCTGATTGGATGCCATTGTTGGGCGGACGAGAGGTTCGCTGGTACGGCATGTTGTTTGCCGCCTCGTTTGTGGTGGGCTATTTTATTGTCCAACGCATGTTTCACCGTGAAGGCATCAAACAGGAGGTGCTCGACGAACTGAGCACCTGGATGCTGATTGCCACGGTAGTAGGTGCCCGATTGGGACATTGCTTTTTCTACGAACCAGCCTATTATCTGGCTAACCCTATCGAAATCCTAAAAGTCTGGGAAGGTGGTCTGGCCAGTCACGGCGCCGCCATAGCCATCATCATAGCATTGTATTTCTTCAGTAAAAAGCATAAAAAACCCTTCATCTGGATACTCGACCGTATTGTGGTGGTGGTGGCTCTGGCCGGGTTTTTCATACGCATGGGCAATTTGTTCAATTCAGAGATTTTCGGACACGCCACATCCATGCCCTGGGGCTTTCAGTTTATCCGTGCAGCCGAACCCGAGCTAAGGGCCGACCCAAGACATCCCACGCAAATATACGAGGGGCTATTCTATCTTGGCAGTTTTATCTTTCTCATGTTCAGCTACTTTCGTAATGGAATTGGTGAAAAACGCCCTGGATTTCTTTTCGGTTGGTTTTTGATCCTAATCTTCGGCACGCGCTTTTTTGTTGAATTTTTAAAAGAACCCCAGGTAGCTTTCGAAAGTACCATGACCCTTAATATGGGGCAATGGCTGAGCATTCCCTTTACAATCGCTGGAATACTCATCCTGCTTGTTCCCGAAAAATTTGGGATAAAAAAGGCGAAATAAACTTTTCGTCCGGATCAGTTGTTGTTATTTTTGTTGGATCAAAGCAACCAAAATAACAACCATGAGAATCATCAATACCCTTATTTTTTTGGCGCTTGCATTCAATTTGAATGCTCAGCAAACACCCCGTTCGGCCGAGGTAAGTAAGCAAACCGACGGAACTGAGGCCCGCGGCTATTCGCTGCTTATCGAAGGTACTAGCAAAAAGGAAATTGAAAAAGCCTGGAAAACATACCTGCAGCGCGAGTCGAAACGGCCGGCAAAGGATGCCCCGAAACCAAGCTATCAGGTATTCACCAACGAATACGTTGCTCAAAACTACCTGATCCCATCCATTACCAACGGCCAGATTAACATTATTGCCAACATTTACGAATCGCGCGAAGGCGTCCGACTGACGGCATGGTTTCAGGCCGAAGGCAAACACTTTGGTCCGGAAACCAACCCTGAACTGCTTGGTGCAGCACAAGCGTTTGTCGAGCGATTTGGCCATCAGCAGGCCATGAGTGTGCAGAGCCAGATGGTAAGAGCTGAACAGCGCAACCTGCGCAATATGAAAAAAGAATTGTCGAAGCTTCAGCGTCGGCAACAGTCGCTGGAAAAAGACATTTCGCGTACACAATCGGACCGTCTGAGAACCGAGAAAGAACTTGAATTGCACAAGGCTGCACAGGATACCGCTGTCAGGCAAATTGCACGCACGCAGTTCACGCTCAATAACCTGAGTCCGGCCTCTGCCGACTATCAAGGCGTGAAGGCTATGTTAAAAGAGCATGAGAAAGCGCTTCGCAGTGCTTCGTCGGATGTAAAGAGAGTACAAAAATCTATCGTAAAGGCCGATCAGCGCATCAGAAAAAACGAACGTAAGATCAACGATCTGAAGCTTAAGCAAACTGATACTGAAAAACGCATCAGGCTTCAGGAAGACAAGTTAAAAGACGAAAGCAACCGCCTAAAAAACATGCAAAGGCAATAGGTCTATCTTTGTTGTTTACGGTTGATCAGCTCCTGCTGCATGACGGAAGCCGGATAAGGTATCACTTTATTTCCGCCAGCCGCAATGCCCACATACATCTCATCGTCGGCCATTTCGGTGAGCCACTGAATGAGCTCTCGAAGCGGCATGGGTTCAGGCTTATAGCCAGCCCAATCGTCAACCGCCGATTCAAGCGCCATAGCTTGTGATGCGTAGATTGGCAGAATGCTGATGCCTTCAGCATCCTCAACAAGTGCAAACATACCATCGTCGGCCTGCAGCAGCCAAACCTGACCTTCAGTGATGCTTTGCTTAAAGAAGCTCTCAATAAGTTGCTGATCCATATTAATTTGTATTGTTGGTTATTTGCCGATTTCGTCAAGTTCGAGCCAGCGCATGGTTTTTATGTCGAGCTCAGTTTCTATAAAAGTAATTCGCTCCGATATTCGTCTTAGTTCCTCATAAGGAAGATCACTATTATTAATCATGGCCATACACTCCGACTTTTCCTTTTCAAGCATTGATATTTCCTGATCGAGTGCTTCAAACTCTTTCTGCTCGCGAAAGGTTCTTTTCTGCGCTTTGGCAGGCTTTTCAGGCTTTGGACCGGAATCTGGTTTGGGCTGTTCGGTTTTACGTTCTTCCGTATCGCGGGATGCACTCATTTCACGGTATTCGCTGTAGGTGCCAACAAAGCCGCGTACCCTGCCCTGCCCTTCGAAAACAAACAACTGATCCACCACCTGATCCATGAAATAACGGTCGTGCGTTACCATGATCAGGCAGCCCTGGTATTGCCGGATAAATTCTTCAAGTGCCTGAAGGGTAACAAGATCAAGATCGTTGGTAGGTTCGTCAAGAATCAGGAAGTTGGGATTACGCATGAGTACAGTGAGCAGATGCAGGCGACGTTTTTCGCCACCGCTGAGGCTGGCCACCAATTGGTTTTGCTTGCGCGGCGGAAACAGGAAGCGGGTGAGCATTTGCTGAGCGCTCAGTGTTTGACCGTTGCCAAGGTCTATTACATCGGCGATTTCTTTAACCACGTCGATGATGCGTTTGGTATCATCGAACTGAAGTCCGTTCTGGGTATAATATCCAAATACCATGGTATCGCCGGCCAAAACACGACCACCATCGGGCGGGATGATACCGGTGAGTAGGTTAAGAAAAGTAGTTTTCCCAACGCCATTGGGGCCGACAACGCCAATGCGCTCGCCTTTGGTAAACATATAATCGAAATGATCGAGGATGACCACTTCGCCGAAACGTTTCGACACATTACGCATTTCGAGGATTTTGCTACCCATGCGTTGCATGGTGATGTCGAGCTTTATCTCCTGCTGGCGTTTTACCGAAGCCACCTTGTCCTTCAATTCGTAGTAAGCCGCAATGCGGCTTTTCGATTTGGTGGTTCGCGCCTGTGGCATGCGACGCATCCATTCGGTTTCCTGCCTGAGCAGCTGACCGGCTTTCTCGGCTTCAATCCTCATTGCCTCCTCGCGCTGGGCACTCTTTTCGAGGTAGTAGGCAAAATTGCCTTTGTGAACATAAAACTTTCCGTCGAAAAGCTCGTAGATGTGATTGCATACCCGGTCGAGAAAATAGCGGTCGTGGGTTACCATCAAAAAGGTGATATTCACCTGGCTGAGGTATTTTTCCAGCCATTCGATGGTTTCGATGTCAAGGTGATTGGTAGGTTCGTCGAGCAGCAATAGATCAGGTTTATCAATAATGACCATGGCCAGCGAAAGCCTTTTCAATTGCCCTCCTGATAACGAGCCGATTGTGCGGGAGGTTTCAGCCAGACCGAAACGAGTGAGCAATTCGCTGAGCCGTCGTTCGTAGTCCCAGGCTCCCACAGCATCCATCTGCGATGTAAGCTCGTTCAGCCGTTTATTGTAAGCATCCACATTGGTGCTTGTGGCGCCGGCATTCAGGTGTTCCTCGTAAGTGTGTTTTAGTCTGCTCACTGGGTTTTCAGGCCCAAAAGCCAGATCTGCAATGGTAATCTCCTGATTGAATGAAGGATATTGCTCCAGATAGCCAACGCGTATGCCTTCTGCAAAAGCTACCTCTCCCCTGTCGGACTCTTCCTTTCCGGCCAGTATGCGCATGAGGGTGGTTTTGCCTGCCCCGTTCACCGCAATAATGGCAGCTTTATCGCCCCTGCTGAGTCCGAAACTCAAGCCCGTAAATAAGGGTTCGTCGCCAAAGCCTTTGCTTAGCTGGTGTACCGATAGCAGATTCATGAGCAGCCTTTTGTCAGCAGGCTGCAAACATACGCAATTCCGCAGATCAGTGCCCGGGCGAATTCAGCTACAACTGCCTTTGCCTCCCGGATAAATTACCCTGATTCCTTCATCATTTTTGAGGGCTTGCGCGAAATTCACCCTCATTGCATCGTAACTTCGTGTAAATTTTACCAAAATGAAAAAGGCTTGGTTTTTGTTGCTGCTGGGACTATTGGTTTCCGGGGCGCTCAGATCACAAATCAGGAGCGAGATCCTATCGTTCGTCGACAGCACCGAAATGCTTGTTCATCAGGGCAGACGAATGATAATCAACGAATTGAACAACAATAATTCCGAGAAGGCAAAAGAGATTTACGAACACCTGAAAAAGGCTACAAAAAACTCAGCCTACGATGCGTTTTATTATGTGGAGGATTTATACATCAATTTGCTGACGGCTGACTGGCCTGCCACGGAAAAGCTATTTAAAGCACGCGATCATAAAGCGAGACAGCAGTTGTTTCCGAAATCGCCGGAAATGGCTTCCATTTTGTTTACAATGGTACAGGACCGGAAATCAATGATTCTTGCAAGTAGTCGGGATGCAGGAATGGAGGCCGAAGCCTGGCAATTGCTGGATCTTTTGCTGTACTATTCATCTAATGATCGTAATGATCAGGAATACAACAAAAAACTCAGCACTTATCGTAAAACCTACAGGCCGTCGTCATATCCCGAATTCGTCAGGCATTTCGTACCCGGAAGACTTTACAAAAGCGCCTTCAACGTATCCTTAGGTTCAGGCGTGGTCATTCCTATGGGCGACTTTTCCAATTACTTCTCTTCAAATGCCACATTTAACATGGGAATGGATGTAAATGTGGACAGAATTTTCAGCTCTTTATACCTTCAGGTTTCGGGGTTGCCATCCAAACTACCTCTGATTGCGATAACGCCTTACGACACCCTCTTTTTTGAAAAGGGCGACAGATTTACTTACTTAGACGCTGGTCTTAAAGGAGGATATTTTTTAGTCCGCAACAAGCGATTTCATCTTGCCCCTTATCTCTCAGTTTCGGGTAGCTCCCTGCAAAGCAATGTGTATGACGACCCTCGCGACAACAAACGCGAAGCCTATATCTTCAATACTTTTACCTACGGTGCCGGGTTGCATTCCGAAGTCAAACTACACGAATACAGCAGTAGCAATATTTACGGCGTACCCACCATGGGCTACCTAAGCCTGAAATTTGAAGCGGGATACAACAAAATGAACCGCATAAAAACCTTGGCCACCGATGGAGCTGCACCATATTTTATTCTGGCCTTTGTGATGGGTTTTGGGCAGTTCTGAGGCTATTTATGCTTTCGGACTTATTTACCCCGATATGGCTACTCCTGAAGCCAGAAAAGACTATTCTACCACACTGTGAAACACTGTGTTTCACCAGTGAAACCCTGTGATTCAAAATATTAAAGCTTCATATTAGTGTAATACATCCTCCACAGGGCTGCCGAAGGATTGGTGAAACTTTCTTTTTCCTCGATGACCATGTTCGATTGCCCGTAACACATTCGCCTTACCGGAATGCACTCTCACCCTTCCTAAAAGCGCCTTCACCGGCATTTAGTTGAAGTGGCCGTCGGCGCGCTCATACATTTGCTGCGAAATCATTCATTATTAAAACTTTAACGCAATGAAAACAAAATCTATTTTCGCATTTACCATCGCAATGATGCTTTGCGGCGCCATCGCAGCGCAGGAGACCAACAAACGCTTCGGCATCGAACTGAACACAGGTGTATCGGTATCGACCAGCAAGCCTGGCAATACCACCCTCAATCCGGGTTTTGGCTTCGAAGGATTGCTCAGCTACGATATCATTCCGCAATTCGGCCTCTATGGCGGTTGGGGCTACAATCGTTTCGGCGCAGACGAATCGTTTGCAGGCAATGAAATGTCGTTCGAAGAAACAGGCTACGTTCTCGGGCTGCAGTTCAAACAACCGCTGGGGCAATCACCCTGGTCGGTATATGTAAGGGGAGCCGGACTTTACAACCATATTGAAATTGAAAACAAGGACGGCGACATCATCGGCGACACCAAACACGGTTTCGGATTTCAGGCTGCAACCGGTGTGAACTATGCCTTGGGTAAAAACTGGAGTATTGCTCCCGGCCTCAAATTTAACTACCTCGACAGGGATGTTGAAATTGAAGGCACCACCACCAATCTGAAGCATAATTATCTTTCGCTCCGCGTCGGAATCATCAAGAAATTCTGAGTTGCTTTCAAACGGGTGGCAGACCATGCCTGTCACCCGTTCTTTATTCTTGACGTAACAGCCATAAATTCAAACACATAAAATCATGGTTACCTTGTATAAAACCGCGTTTGTCCTGCTGATGTTGGCTACAGCCTGTCATAAAGAGCCAATGATCCGCTACGGTTTCGATACCGATTTCGATAGAAATGATCAGGGACTGGTGCTATTGCATGTGGCCGGAAATAATAAAATGCTTTCGCTCAACGGAAGCATCAGTCTCAAAGAAGGTAGTCTGATCGTAGAATTAATTGACCCTTCGGGCGACAGATCCTTCAGCCGAAAGTTTGAAACAGCAGGAAGTTATGAGGTGCTCGAACGCACAATTGCTTACTCGGGCTATTGGAAATTGAGATATCAGTGTGCCGAAGGGATGGGAAGAATTTCACTACACCTTAATATCATTCAGTAAATCAGTTATCTATGAAAACCGAAAGAACAAAAACCCTTGCAGCAGTTTTTGCTCTTGGCGGCGTTTGGGATACCATAGCAGGTTTGATCTACATTTTTGCAATTGGAACTGGCCGTGCCATCGATAATCCTGAAATGCATCCATTTTATGCCGTTTTTCTTGGTTCTTTCTTCCTCAGTTTTGCCTGGATGCAGATACTTTCGTCGTTAAACATTCGTCGTTATGCTTTCAGCATCGGTTGCTTAGTTTTTGGTCGGCTGTTTTATGTGATTACCCTGTTTTGTTTTATGTGGATCGATAAGGATTTTCCCAACACATTCTGGTTTACGGGAATTATCGATCTTGGCCTTGCGGTCATCACGCCGGCAATCGGAATTTGGGCCGGTTTGCGCCCTCAGGAAATGTTTTTGCCAAAAATAGAACCTGACCAAATGGTTCATTAATTTCACATTCCACAAAACAAGCCTAAATACAATGAACCTTATACAGCGCAAACACCACCATAAGATAATCGGTCTGCTTGAGCAGGTCCCCTTTAATAACCTCTTTGCCCTCGCAGTATTGAAGGGCTATGTGGATGGATGGGTTTATGTTGATAATGAGCATGCCCCGAATGCGGCTTATATTCAACATCCCTATGGCATGTCGTTACTGGCCGGATATACTGATAATCAAAACTTTCATAAATGGTTGGAACAAAAAATGATGAACCGTGATGCACTTCGGGTAAAGACCGAATGGTTGCAGGTGTTCCCTGAAAAGTGGAATCAGGTAATTTCTGATTTACCAGGCATAAAAATGATTCCTTCATCTGAGGCCGAGAAAACAAATCTGACCACATTTGTTGAGCTTCAGACGAGGGTGAATTTCCGGTTCAGCAGAAAAAAGTACGATAATATCGATCGTCCTCTTTTACCTCCCGGGTTCAACATCGAAGCTGTTAATGCGGCAACATTCGACAGTTTTGAAGGCATTGTGGTGCCTAAGGGATTCTGGAACAACAGTGAAGAGTTTCTTAAAGGCGGTGCAGGGTTTTGCGTGATGGAGGGAGATCGTGCTGTTGCCACGGCATTTTCCGCTTTTCTGCTCGACGGATTTCTCGAACTGGGCATCGAAACCAGGGCATCGCACCGCGGCCGTGGCATGGCATGGCACTGCTGTGCCAGCCTTATCGATTACAGCCTGCGCAACGGGCTTGAACCTGTCTGGGCCTGCAGGCTCGAAAATACCGCCTCAATGCATCTTGCACAAAAGCTTGGGTTCGAACCTACGTTCAGGTTGCCTTATTATAAGCTTGTAGTTTAGACGGTAAAAGACTAAGAACCTGACATTTATGAAATCGAAAACAGGACCAATTATGACTGTTTCATTGTTAATTGTAATTCTCTTGTCCGGATTTTTCACCTATCTATTAATCATAAGTCCCGGCAAACCTGAGAAATTCAAAGATGTTGAAGGGAATACCTTACCAAACAGCCTGTCGGAAAAGACATTTATTCAGATTGGCGGTGTAAGGCAGGGTATGTTTATCCGGTCGGCGGACACCAGCAATCCTGTCTTGCTTTTCCTTCATGGAGGTCCGGGCTTTCCCAATTATTTCCTTTTCGATAAATATAGGCCTGGGCTCGAGGATTTCTTTACCGTATGCTATTGGGAACAGCGCGGCGGAGGCCTGTCGTACAGTAAAAGCGTAAGTCCCGAAAGCATGAACCTCAGTCAACTGGAATCGGATGCCATAGAGGTCACGAATTATCTGCGCAAGCGATTCGGTAAGGATAAAATTTTTCTTATGGCATGGTCAGGAGGCACAAGCTTTGCTATACCTGCGATTAAAACCGCTCCCGAATTATTTCATGCCTACATCGCCATGGGACAGCTTACCAACCAGCCGGCATCCGAACGAATTGCCTTCGAATATATTACCAAGCAGCTCGAGGCGTCGGGCGACCGAAAAGGACTTAAGCAACTTGAGAAATTCAATAATCTGAGCGATCAGAAAAGCCTGATCGAATTCTACAATTCTGGAATCAGGGACCATCTGATGCACAAGCTTGGTATAGGTACAATGCGCCAAATGCGTTCCGTCATCAAAGGAATTTTCCTGCCAGTGTGGGCATGCAGAGCCTATACCCTGATGGAAAAATATAAGCTCTGGAAGGCTAAAATCGTTTTTCTGCCTGGTACTACACTAAAAACCCAAACGCTGGAAATAAACTTTGCTAAGGCTTATCCCGAGCTTCAAATCCCGGTATTTTTTGTGTGTGGCAAATACGACCTCACCGTCAACGCGGATCTGACCAAAAATTATTATCAGCAACTGAAGGCCCCTTTCAAAAGGTTCTACCTATTCGAACACTCAGCCCACGCACCGCTTTTCGAGGAGCGGGATAAATTTCGCCAAATAATCAAAAACGATATTTTGCCTTTTGCAACCGCAGCAACCATTTGATTGCTAAGTTTGTGATTCACACCTCCGAAAACAAGATGTTACCAAAGCCCCAAATAACGCCCGGAAAAATCATTGCCTCACTGATCTTTCTGTCACTGGGAATGCAACTCATCGTAACTTCTCAGATTTACTTTGGTAATCCAGCCCTTTTTGCGAACCCGCTTCTCATTAGCGTGCGATTGCTTCGGGGCATTTTGTTCAGCTTCATGGCCGGTGCTATACTGGTTTATCCCAACATAAGGATCATCAGGTGGCTCAACAGCCGCTTCCCATGGAAGAACAAACCGCTCAAACGTTTTGCGGCACAATTCCCGGTCGCCCTGGTCGGCGGCTTCGTTATTACTCCGATGATCGTAATGCCGGCCATCTGGTTTTTCGGGCTCGACAGCGACGCCATAACCCTGCAAAACAACCTCTATTACCTGATTATCCTGAACATCTTTCTGATGCTTGTTCTGGAAGCGCTTATCTACTCCGAAGACAGTGCAAAGGCGGAGCTCGCTGCCGAAAGACTACAGGAGGAATTGGTGAAAGAAGCAGAGAACAGGGCAATCATGGAAGCCAATGTTAAAATTGAACGGGAAAAAGCAGCATATGCACACTTGCTGATGGAGCAGGAAAAGCAATTGAACCATCAGTTGCAGGAAGAAATCAGAAAGCGTGAGCTCCTGACAAACCAGCTCAACGAAAGCCGCGAGCAGCTCAACAGTATCATGAGCAACCTCTCAGGAGCAGCATACCGCTGTCGTTTCGATGAAGATTACAGTATGCTTTACGTAAGCGACAAAATAAATGATATCTGCGGCTATCGCGCATCTGATTTTTTTGAAAACAAAACGGTTAGCTTTAACTCTATCATTCATCCCGACGACAGGGAGTACTGCCGAGACGCCATTTCGCAGGCTTTACAATCCGGTCAACAATTCGACCTTGAATATCGTCTGATTCATTATAACGGTTCGGTCGTTTGGGTTCACGAGAACGGAAAAGGCATCCACTCCAGCGATGGAAATCTCATTTTCCTCGATGGCATCATCACGGATATCAGCCGGAGAAAAGAGGCAGAACAGGCAGCACGCGAAAGCGAACAGAACTTTAAAGAGTTGATGGATTTTTTACCCCAACCCGTTTTTGAGCTCGATATGAGCGGCAATGTAGTTTTTGGCAACAAAGCAGGATATGCCTTTTTTGGTCAGCCTTCAGGCCCGGGTAAACTGCTTTCGGCACTCGATTGCTTCGTCAAGGATGACATTCCCCGCATTGTAGAAAGCCTGCGACGCTCGAACGAAGGACTGCTCACCGAGCCTTCGGAATACACCGCCATCAAACACGACGGTTCGCTATGCCCCGTTCTCGTTTTTGGCACACCCATAATAAAAAACGGAAAAATTGTCGGCCGACGAGGCATCATAGTCGACATCTCTGAACGCAAACGTCAGGAATTGAACCTTCTGCGCGCCAAGGAAGAACTCGAACGCATCAATAACACCCTCGAACAAAGCGTGGCCGAACGCACCCGCGAGCTTACCGAAGCCAACACCCAACTGCTCCGGCTTCAGAAAGAAAACCTGCAATCGCAGTTCGAAGTGCTCAAACAACAGGTGAACCCACATTTCCTGTTCAACAGCCTCAATGTGCTCACTTCGCTTATCAAGGTAGATCCCGATCTGGCCGAATCTTTCACCGAGCGACTGTCGAAAGTTTACCGCTATGTACTTGAAAACAAGGAGAAAGACCTCGTAAACCTGAGCACAGAAATGGAGTTCCTGCAGGCCTACCTCTTCCTCCTCGGGATCAGGTTCATGAATAAAATCGTCATCGATATCAAGGTTGAGCAATCATGGCACGATCATTTGATTTTGCCACTGGCCATTCAGCTGATAATTGAGAATGCCATCAAACACAATACCTTCTCAAGATCGCAGCCTTTGCGCATCAGAATCTTTGTTGATAAAGACCAGCGCCTGAACATCGTCAACAACCTTAACCTGCGCGAAACCAGGCCCATATCTACCGGAGTGGGCTTAGATAATATCAGCCGCAGGTATGCGCTCATTTCCGACGACAAACCTGTATTCGAAAAAACCGAAGGGCATTTTGTGGCCCGCCTCCCGCTGCTAAAACCCGATAAAGTATCATTTGAAAAACCCATGCCATGAAAGTCGTAATAATTGAAGATGAAGCTTTTGCTGCGCTGCGCCTGAAAAACATGATCCGCGACTTCAATCCCGAAATAAAGGTTGTGGCCGAACTCGAATCGGTTAGCGAATCGGTGCGCTGGTTCAGGTCGAATCCCGAGCCAGACCTTATTTTTCTCGACATTCACCTCGAGGACGATCTCAGTTTCGCCATATTCGAGCAGATCAACATCAACTGCCCTATCATATTCACCACCGCATTTGATGAGTATGCCATAAAGGCATTTAAGCTAAAGAGCATCGACTATCTGCTCAAACCCATTGTGCATGAAGAACTTGCAACCGCATTGAAAAAGTATGAACACTTCAGCGGTTTGCATCGCAACAGCCTCGACCTGCAGACCATCAGGCATCTGCTAACAGCAGAGGAAAAGAAATACCGCGACAGGTTTTCGGTTACAGTCGGCACTAAAATTCGTGTAGTGGAAGTGAGCGAAATAGCCTATTGCTTCGCCATGGAAAACGCTGTTTACATCAGGCTGTTCGAAGGCGCAACATACAGCATTGATCAAACCCTCGATAAACTGGACGAAATGCTCGATCCGGATTCTTTTTTCCGCATCAACAGAAAATACATTGTAAGCTTAAAATCCATCCGGAACATGCACGCTTACCCGCGAGGTCGCGTAAAATTGGAGCTGCATCCCAAATGCGACGACGCAATGGAAACCATTGTCAGCATCGACCGCGCTAATGCCTTCAGGGAATGGCTCAATAGGTAAAAAACGTTTTATACGTGACCAGCGCGAAAGTGATAATCAAGGCCTTCGCTATAAGGACAAACATGTATAACATTTCGCGGGCAGCGGCCAAAAACCCGAACGTTTTGCCGCTATCGGTTTGTGCAACATGCCTTTCAAAGCCCCTTTGTCCAGGGAAAAGCTCACTATACGATTACAGCATTCTGCAATCATTTTCAGGAATTTATACATGAATCAGGCGGCAAAAGCGCTGATGGGAAATGATAGCCTGAAGGATAATCCCGCCCTCATCCAAAAGCTAATTCGACCGATGAGTATATTGCGCAACAGTCAGATTATTTATACGGATAAAGCCGTGCGGATTGACGCTGAGGATACAACTGACCTTATACGCAATCTGAAAATTCCCGCGAAAGC
The DNA here is from genome assembly GCA_021287165.1 of Bacteroidia bacterium. GTDB lineage: Bacteria > Bacteroidota > Bacteroidia > Bacteroidales > F082 > JALNZU01. The sequence continues at coordinate 39,130 of JAJTAY010000018.1, forward strand.
CCTTGTTGACAAATCGGACTATGTGGGTTTGCCTCCGCTTCCCGATGTGCGTGTGGTGAACGGGAGCCACGTGAGTCCGCTCGAAGCGCCGGAGGAGGTAAATCTTCTCATAGCAGGGCTTATCAGGCTGTCAGGTGAATAAATGGCTCATTGAAACTAAAAACCGCCGCCGGAAGAACCTCCGGCAGCGGATGCGCTCGAGAATCGTTGTACAAGTCTCTGCATCAACGCTTTGATATTGGCACAACGATTCAACGAACAAAAACCTACTCCAGTTTTACAGCCGTTTTGGTTGCTGCAAATTCGTTTACGAAATACATCTTTTTGCCGTCGAAAGTCTGACTGCTGAAGTTCATCGGCGCCACCATAACCATGGCATTGTTGGAGGCGCTCAGACTGCCGAGCTTAGAAGAAGAAAGAGTGGCGTTGGCACTGTTGCCCGCAACAATCACCATAGCATTGCCATTGGTCGAAATCACCTGCACCAGCACCGAGTCGGCATTTGTGACTCTACCCTGAAGCTGAACAGTGAAATCTGATGAGCGGCTTATGGTTGCTGGCAGGTTTTGATAGCCAGAAAAGGACGGCATTGGCCTCGTAACTGTATGTGTGAAAGCCGGCACTTGTCCTGCTCCACCCACCTGCCATTGAATGCCGCCATCGAAGCTCAGCGGGTCCATAAGGTTTTCGTAAGCGTAAGCCTTATTGGCATATTGCTTGAGCGATTTGCCGGTGACTTTGACTGCACCCGCATCAACAAATGTGGCTGAACCTGCCGACTGCAAAAATGCAGCCGATGCAGTGTTAACATAAGTGGGAATCAATTGACCCATCACTTCTACATAGGAAACAGTTTGCACGGCAGCGAGCACGCCAAGCCCGTCGGAAAATTTATAGCTATGCCCGGATTGATTGTCGCCCGGATTGACATCGTCTTCTTTCTGACACGATAGCAGCGCAAAAATTCCTAATGCTGCCGAAATTGATAAAATGATAAAGCGTTTCATGATTAGTATGATTGGAATTAGTTATAGATCAAAGTTTTATTGCCAGACCAATGTTCAGATAAGAAATGCCATAACCCAGTTCGGCCATAGCGCCGATTTTCTCTGTGAAGTAGTATCTCGCCCCAATGAAACCAGCGTAGGCAATGCCTCCCGCGGAAGCCGAAAATCCCATCGGAACATTACCGAATTCGCTTGCTGACACCACATTGTAGCCAAGCAGGAGACCACCATAAGTATCAAGCTTATCTACCAAAGGATAGTGCAAAACACCGCGGGCTCCTACAATAATGTATGTATACTTCCAGCCGTATTCGCTTCCTAGCATGCTAAACTTGTATTCTGAGCCGGCAATACCCAGATACCCTCCAACACCAAGATTGGCTTTTCCGAAAAGGTCGTCCTTAACGCCAAATTCGGCCGAAACCGACACAGGTGGAATTGTCGATGAATAGCCTGTTCCGCTGTAGAGGGTTGTGCCGAGTCCGAGACCGACATTAACCACTTTGTCGCCTTTCTGGAAAAGGTTTTCCTGCGCATTTGCGTACGTAAATACTACAAAAAATGCAAAAATTAAAGCAATCTGTTTTTTCATAAAAGTGAGTTTTTTTTGGTAAAGACGTTGGTTGAATTTCTTTACCGGGTTAAACAAATGATTTACACATTGCAAATCTATGCCGCGCATCAGGCCTGCGAAATACGTTGTTTACCGTATGTGGCAAAATAGCTTCCAGATTTTTGACAAAACCTTTGAAAGAGGAATACGGCAAATAGGTCGTGCTAAATTCATTTGTGCCATAAATGGCATTTTGCTTGTATAGTCAGAATAAAAAATCGATTGGATGAGAAAGCCTAATCGGCAACCTGATAAGTAATGGTGAGATATACCTTTGTTCCCTTTCCCACTTCCGACTCGAGCCATAGTTTTCCGCCCATCATTTCGGCATATGCCCTTGCAATGCTGAGACCTATCCCCGCTCCTTCATGGGATCGGGTAATCTCCAGATCAGCCTGCACAAAGCTTTCAAAGACTGCTTTCTGACGGTCGGGGTGTATTCCAGCACCGGTATCACTTACCACGAACATCAGATCGTTTCCCAACTTATTGCAGGTGAGGCAAACACTTCCTGAAGACGTAAACTTAACCGCATTATCAAGGAGTTTGACAAGTGCCGACATCAACTTGAATTTATCGGCCCGGATTTCGATGTTTTCTGCGGATGGTTCACAGCTTGCTGTCAGTACCAAGTCTTTTTGCCTGGCCTGTATCTCAAAGGCTTCGGCAAGCTCGTGCAGCATATCGGATGGATTAAATTTACTCTCATACACTTCAACGGAACCGGCGGCAATTTTAGCCATCTCGATCAATTCGCTCATAGTTTTGAGCATGCGGTTTCCACTGTGAACAACCCTTTCGATGAAGGAATTTCTGCTGTAATCATCCGGTTCGGCGGTCTGAATTAGCTCGAGAAAACCGAGAATGCTGTTCATTGGTGTTCTGATTTCGTGCGAGAGGTTCTGAAGAAAAACTGTTTTCAATTTATCCGATTCGACAGCTTTTTCTCTTGCAATGAGCAGCTCGCGTATGGCCTGTTTGAGTTGTGTAATATCTTCCTTAATGGCAATGTAATGCGTTATTTTCGAGCCGCCTTCGTCATAAACAGGGGTTATTACAGCTTTTTCCCAATAGAGTTCTCCGTTCTTTTTACGGTTAACCAATTCGCCTTCCCATGTTCTGCCGTCCGTCAGGGTAGCCCACATTTGCCTGTAAAATTCCTCTGAATGGAAACCCGACTTAAGAATACGAGGATTGCGACCCTCGGCTTCCTTTTGAGAATAACCTGTTACATTCGAAAACGCTGGATTGCAATAAATGATACTTCCATTGGCTGTAGTGATTAGCACCGAAATCAGGCTTTGGTCAACCGCTCTCCTTAGTAACCTGAGCTGCTCATGAAGATTTAGGAGTTCTGTAATATTTACATTCGCACCAAAAACTACCTTATCACCCGTTTCGGGGTCAATTGCAGTGGCGGCCTGTGTCAGAAAGTACTGCAACAATCCGTTTGACAAAATTTGCCGGTACTGTAACTGAAAGCTTTCAATTTGTTTATTATAGTTTTCCAGTATAGTGCTGATAAAAGTATCGCGATCAGCGGGATGAATAAAATCGTAAACGTTATGTCTGATTCCAGCATCTACCCCATCCTCCACACCTAGCTGCTTTTTCCATTCGTCCGAAACGAAAACTTCGGAGGTAAGCGGGTTCCACTCCCAAAAGGCAAGTTTTGTCGATTTTACTGCAAGTGCGAGTCGGTTTCTTTCAAGCCAGAGCAGCTTATCACTGGTATTTTTTAGTGCAACAGATTGTTCGCGGGCTCTTATCAATATCGTAACCCTGGCCATCAGCTCAGGTTTGCGCACAGGCGTAACCAACAGCTCATCAATTGTTTTCCAGAGATGGGATACCGTATATTCGAGTTCCTTTCGAGTTGTAACCATCATTACCGGCAGAAAAACCGGATCGCATTGATTTTTCGCCAGCTGAATGCTTTCGCGCAGCTTGTTGAACAGCAAGCCGTCGAGGATGATTAATGAGTAATTGATCAGGTCTTTGCTTTCACACTCAAAATCTACCTGAAATTTATTCTGCAGATAAGCTCCTAGGAGTTGCCTGTCACTGTTTTGTTCCAGCAACAGGAGTATTCGGGCCGGGGCTTTCATGATTGACTAACGAGTTGATTATTTTTAACAAACTACTGATGTTAATGGGTTTTTGAAGAAAACCTGAGGCTCCGGACTGAACAATATCTGCCTGAAAACCGGTATCGCTCCTGCCCGACATAATTAATAGCGGTATTGATCTTTTGTGAATTGTCCGGCATCGCTCCCAGATAGCTTCATCGAATCCGGCAAGGTCAATTAAAACAAGAACAAATTCATGCTTCGAAAAAAGAATAGCATCAAATGTTTCGTAATCCGTTGCCCCATAACACGTCATCGCATGTTTTTTTAGTAAATCCCCGAACAATTTAATGATTACCGGATTTCGGTCAACAATCAATACTCCTGGATTGCTCAGGCGATTTTCTTCAATCATGATGATGCATTATTTATCACTTGCGGAATACCGGTGATGATTCCTTGTAAATTATTCATCGGCTCACCAACAACAATTCCATTCTCAGTTATATCGAATTTTCTGAGGGTTTTCTCAAAATTGCTCAAGCGCTTCTTTAAAACGCCTATGCTCTTGTGCAGGCTACCCTGCAACTCAAGAAAATGAAGGAAAATGATATTATCGGCAAGATAGCTGAGCCGCTCCTCCGATATTTTGAAATAGCCGGCAATGTGTTCCACTTCGTGAATGAGTAGAACAGCTATTCCCATGCCCTGCAGTGTTTTACACAAAGCGTGCATCCTTGAAACAATATCCTGACCGTTCAGAGAAAGCTTGAAGCCCGAAATGCTGTCGATGACAACTAAGCGAGACTTTCTGTTTTGTGCATTTGAGACAACCATTCTTGTAAACTCATCAGCCGAAAAAATTAGTGGCTCAACTTTCTCAAAACGAATTTTTTCTTTTACAGCATTGTCTTTTTTTAACTGCCCGATCTTCTCCGCTCTTTTCAGAAGCATATTGATTTCCTCCTCAAACGAATAGAAATCAACTCCATAGCCTGTTGAAGCCATGCTGGACGAAAGTTGAAGGGCTAAGGTTGACTTACCTACTCCTGAGGGCCCGGAGAAAATTGTAATTGTGGCCGATTCTATTCCACCTCCCGTCAGTAAATCAATAGCTTCGAGGCCAAATGAGTACTTCTCATCTCCAAATTCTGCAGGTTTTCCTGGCGGAATAATATTTGGAAAGATTATTAATCCGTTATTGCTGATCTTGTAAGAATGCTTTCCTTTCAGAAAGTCAGACCCGCGCATCTTTTCCACTGTTAAATACCTGTTGCCAATATTGTTTTCAAGAGAAATAACGCAATCGGCCATAAATTTGAGATCATCGTCAGGTTGCTGTTCACTGTTCTCAGAAGTAAACAAGACCGTTGCACCCATTTCCTGAAGAAAATTAAGAAACGACAGCACCTGCCTGCGAAACTGATATTCATCGTTGGATAAATAGCGCAGCTGGGTCATTGCATCAATAAAAACCAACGACGGCTTAATCGCTCTTACAGTTTCCACAATTTTGTTTGTGGTGGGCTCACGTTCAACGTCAGCTATGGTAAAGATATCGTAAGACTCGGACCGTGAAAAGAAATCGGGATCGGGACTAAGATCAAGAAAATGAATATGGTCGAATGATATTCCAATTATTTGAGCATTTCGCTTAATATGTTCCACTGGTTCACCCAGAGTGATAAACAATGGTGATTTATTACTCCTGGCACTATTGGACAAAAATTGCATCCCGATGGTTGTTTTACCCGAACCAGGACCGCCTCTCAATAGCACTGTGCTGTTTTCAACAAATCCTCCGTAGAGAACCTCATCAAGTCCCGGAGTACCCGATAAAATCTTGTTTCGCATAGTTGGTCAAATTATTTTGATATCCCGATATTTGATTGTAAATTTAGCACGCTGTCAGCCGTTTTGCAACAATATGCTGTTTTTTTTATGATTCTGCCAGATTCCCTTTACGAAAACTACCGCGAAGCATTGCTTTCAGGGAACAGGAACAGATGCCAAAGTTTTGTTCAAATTTTGATAGGCAATGGGGAGAGCGTTGAAAATATTTATTTCCACCTATTTCAACGAGCTCTTTATGATGTAGGTAAACTTTGGGAACTAAACAAAATCACTGTTGCTACCGAACATATGGCAACAGCCATCACAGAATATCTGATGATTTTATGCCAACAGGAATTATTTTCCACTCAGCGTGTTGGTAAAAGAGCTGTAATTGCCTGCACCGCAAATGAATACCATCAGGTTGGCGCCCGAATGGTGGCCGATACCTTCGAGATGCACGGATGGGATACATGGTTTCTTGGATCAAACACCCCATCGAAAGATTTAATTAACCTCATTCAAGACAAACAACCCGATCTGCTCGGGTTGTCACTCAGTATATATTTCAATCATCACCATTTTCTCAGGATGTTAACTCAGTTAAGAGAAGCGTTTCCCGATCTGCCTATCATATACGGGGGTCAGGCCTTCAGGTGGGGAGGTTCAAGCCTGATGTCCGGCTATGGAAATATTCGCCACATTGAATCAGTGATAACACTGAAAGAATTTATCGAAAACTATAGCATATGACTAACCCGGCTACAGTCACTTTCGAAGAATACCTTTATCATCATGCACAGCTTATACTTTTCGTTATAAGTGAAGATGGCATCGTTTTAAAATCAAACACCTTTACGCAGAAAAAGGTGGGAAGGTCGCCGGTGGGCGAGCACTTCCGAAATTTCTTTGCCAATATCAATGAGGGCATTTACTTCGAGAATTGGGTTTCAGGAAATACCTTGAGACAGCTAGCAAATTTGAATACTGCTGGTGGCATGCCCGAATCGTTTTATTTTACTTCAATATTATCCGATGAGGGCATCCTTATTATCGGCGAGATCGATTCAGGCGAAAACGAAATGCTTAGAACCGGCATGTTGTCGCTCAACGCTGAGCTAAATAATATGCTTCGCAGCCTTGGCAAGCAAAAAGTCGAGTTGGAGCAAGCCAATAAAAGTAAAAATTTGCTGCTCGGAATGGCTGCACATGACCTACGCAACCCTTTGAATAACATACTAATGTATTGTGAGTTTCTAAAGGAATTTGAAGCTGAAAATTTTAATACGGAAACAAAGACTATTCTCGAAAACATCACGAAGTCTTCGTACCACATGCTCGGAATCATAGAAGATTTTCTCGAAATGGCTGAGCTGGATTCCGGATTTATAGTTTTAAACAAAGAACTGGTCAAAATAAATGAGTTTATCAGTGAAACAGTGCATTTGAATTGCATAATGGCACAGAAAAAAAATATTACTGCGAAAACCAGTCTGGCCGGCGATAATGTTGAAATTTTGATTGATGTCCAAAAAATGCAGCAAGTATTAAACAATCTGATCAGCAATGCCATAAAATTTTCTTATCCCGGATCATCAATTGAAATCAGCACTAAATACACTTCTTCCTTTGTGGAGGTAAGCGTTTCCGATCAGGGACAGGGCATCCCGGCAAACGAAATCGATAAGCTGTTTAAGCCATTTTCGAAGCTCTCGGTTAGGCCTACGGCAGGAGAGCGTAGTACAGGTCTTGGACTGAGCATTACAAAAAAGATTATTGAAGCCCATGGAGGTCGAATTTGGGTTGCAAGCGAACCACAGGCAGGCAGCACTTTTACGTTTAGTTTACCAACTAAATCACAATAGTTACAGAAAATGAACAGAGCTTATTTGATCGAAACTGCTGCAGCACTGAAGCAACCTGGATTTTATGCCAGAGAAGCCTACACCAATGCTTCAGAAAAGCTTGCCTCCGAGGTCAGCCAACGAATGCTGGCACGACCTGATCTCGAGAAGCTCATTGGCGGATCAGAAAATCTGGAGATGATGCTCGACAACCACAGGAATCATGCGCGCTTTTTCAGTTCATTGTTCGACCACTATTTTCCTGAAGTGCTTGTTGATACCGTGATCTGGGTTTTCAGTGCTTACCGTAGCCATGGTTTCAATCTAACTTATTGGCCCGCACAACTCGACATCTGGGTGGACGCACTCAAAACAAATCTGACCCAGGAAGCTTTCAACGAGATCTATCCTTTTTACCATTGGATGATCGTAAACAACCCTGTTTTTGCAGCCCTGAGCGAGAAGACTTGAGCAGTATGCTCTGATTTTTACCATGATTTACATCGTCCAAACGTAGACGATGTGGAGTCTGACATGAATTCTAGCGCCTGCTCGCAACAGAAGAAATTTTGTGGTCGAACAAATTCTTTACTTGCAAAAAGCCATTTTTACTTAAGCTGTCTAAGCGCGGACTTGTATGCTTTCTGCAAGGGGGCAAGCCTGCTATCGGTTTTGATAAGGTCGTTGATTACCATCCCATGACGACCTATACCGCGGGCCTTATCAGCTACAGCAAAAAGTGCCGCCGATTTTTGAAGAAGCTCGGACACCTCATCGCGTCTAAACTGAAAATCAGGCAACAATCTGATGAGGCCCATCAAGGCCTCGTCATTCATTTGCTCTAGATAAAAATCAGCGGCCTGAAGGAGTACAGGCAAACTGTTCTGGCTGCGCACAAAATCATCAAAACTTTGGTGCTTAATGCCATAACGCTCTGGTTCGAATCTCGCTACATCGCGATCGAATGCCATATATAGCGACGCTGCCTTTTTAATTCCCTGTTCAGAAATTGCCTTTAGCACGGTCTGGTACTCCCTGTTGTAGGCAAATACCGGCCCAAGCCGGTCGAGCATCAGCTGTGCTTCGGAGGCGTCGAGATTACAACCGCGGTTGCTGTTGGCCGTTTCAACGGCATCGCGTAGCATCTTTTCAACGCCTTCGACAATACCCCGTTGTAAATCCTGGCGGGCCTTCTGTGTCCAATCCTGAATGTTTAGCCTGTGATTGAGGCAGATACGTTCGATAAGACGCTCGTCGAGTGCTGCAAAAGCCCGTTTAAGTTCTGCATCATTTTCAAGAAAATTTTCCTTTTGCAGTCGTATCAATTCGTCGTACATTCTCCAGGCTTCGGGAAGATCATTGCTCCACGCCTTGAGCTGAACGTCGGGTATGCGTCGTAAAATTTCCTGTTTAACTTCCTGTGAGGCCTGAGCTGAACGACCTACCGACATTGCAGTATTACGCCGCTCAGCGGAACTTACAGGTGGCAAGGCTCCTCCCTGCCCGATTTTCTGCTGAAGCTGAACGGCTTCCATTGAGGTGCGCAAATACTCGGGGTGATCGGCTCGGTAGGCCAGCGCCTGCTGAAGTCGGCGGCGGGCATCTTCGGTGCGGCCTGCGTTGTGGAGCTCCTCGGCTTCCTTGACCAGATCCATGTAAACTAGACGATGTGTTCGGAAAAGTCCCTCCGTGATGGCCAGCTCGTGCTCGATATTGTAAAAGTCGCGGGCAGCTGCAGCAGCCTGTTCATACATCCTGATGGCTTCTTGATAGCGCTTTTGGTCGGCAAGTTGCTGCGCCTGACGTATATAAGCCTTTACCAGATCGTCGCTTTGCTGCGGTAGTTTTTTAGCCAGCTGCTCCGATTTTCTTACGCTTGCATATTGCGAGGCACGATCGCGGTAGGTTTCTGCCAGCTGCATATTGCCTGTTTCAACAGCACGGGCAGCAATGTGCAGATGAGAACGAAGCAAACCCAATCTGGCGGTTTCAAGTCGGTCGTTCACCTGTGTATATGGGACATTCAGACCGCTCAGCCTTGCCCATCCCAAAGCATCTTCGTAAAAGTTGAGGGCAAAAGCATAATCCGATCGTGCCAGCAGGGAGTCGGCCAGCCTTACCTCCTCGGCAAAAAGCGCCTGAGCCCCTGAAACATCACTCTCGTCGCTTCCCATGCGCTCAAACTGCGCAAGCAGCTGATCATCGGGCCATAAACGCGACATGTTGAGCATTAGTTCATTGTCTCTATAATCGCCTTTTAATGAGGCTCTTATATATTGAAGCTGTTGCCGGCCGATGGCACCAGCAATCTGACGGGCATTCTTATCGCGGGGGTCGCGGTAATCAAGCAACAATGTCTGATACCTGGTCATCAGCCTTCCGGTGGCCGCAAGACGCTGACCAAGACCTGCAGGGTCGGCCGGTGCAAAAATGCCTGTTTGTTGCAACACATTTCCGGCATTTAGGCCAGCCTTGCGCAGTTTGTCGCGAGCTGCAAAAAGCCCTGCATAACCCGCCCTGCTTTCGGCATCGCCTCTTTCGCCCTGACCCAAAAGACTATCAAGCAATTTTACAGACGCCCAGTATTGATTCACCAGCCCGATCAGCTGAAGCACTTCATTGCGTCTGGTGTTTGAGAAGGACAAATAATCAATGGTAAAAACAGGAGATGAATTGCTTTTTGGCAAGCGAAGCAGTACCTGATTTCCAACTGCTATTTCGCCTGAGCCGGAGGTCGCAGAATAAACTACGTTATCGACCCGTAATCTGCAGCGGTCGGGAATGAGCACTCCATCCAGAGAAAAAGAACGGTACATTGCATCGCCGCGTGCAAACTCAGGTTTAACAAGCAATGTCCATTCGTCAAAGTCGTTGCCCGCATTACTAATCTGAGCCAAAACGGCTACCTGATAGTATAAGCTGATATCCTGAACGGCCTTTTCGCCAGAAGCAGAAAGCGCATTTAAAATGGCTTGATTGCCCAACAGGCCAAAACTGGCATTGGTTTTAGAATTAATGATGAATACCGATGACTTGCTGTGCTGCTGAGCCGAGGCTGTAAACAGCAGCATTGTCGTCAGCAGAAATACTGATAAAAGCCTTATCGGGTTGCCAAAGCGCTTCATTGCAGCAAAATTAGCATTTGCCGCATAGCAATTCTTCGCTTAATCCCCAAAAGCATTAAAAATGTGTGCAAAACTGCCTTTAGAAGATTAGGTCTCAACCGGAAGGCTGCGTTCAAAGCCGGCTTCAAGCGAGATAAACGTTTCGGTGAATGTAATCTCTGGTATGCTTTGAATTTTCTCAATGATAATTTGCTTGAGATGTTCGTTGTTGTGCGTGTAGATTTTAACCAACAAAGAATATTTACCGCTGATATGGTGGCATTCAACGATTTCTGGAATTTCCATAATCTGCTGGTAAACAGTATTGTGCGTACTGTTCGAAACCAGATTAACCTGAATACCGATAAAGGCACAGGTTTGATAACCCATTGCTTTTGGGCTCAATTTAAAATGTGCCCCGCTGATCAATCCGGCCTCCTGCATCTTGGCCACCCGCTGGTGAATTGCAGCGCCCGAAACATTGCAGCGACGGGCTATTTCGACAAAAGGCGTTCGAGCATCCTCGATGAGCAGGGATAAAATCCGGCGGTCGAGGCTATCAAGATGAAAGTCATCATGCATTTTTTAGGAGTTTTAGTTCGAGATTTTACAAAAATAGCAGTTTTGAATAACAGTTTTTATTTATTTATATCATAACGGTTTTACTTGAGGCTTAAACAAGCAAAAAAGCCAATTTATTCCTATTTTTGAGAAAAAATTAACAATCTATGTCCAAGAAGCACAATCCAGTCAGAGCACTTTTTGAGCTGAAACAATTTGGTGAGTTTGGCGATGTGAATCCTTCGGTTACCGATTCGGCTACCTACACCTTTATGCAGGCCAAGACCATGACCGACACCTTTCATGGTGAGTCGGAAGGCTGCTTTCTTTACTCGAGGCACTGGAACCCCAGTAACAAATACCTCGCCGATGCCATGGCTGCCATGGAAGGCACCGAAGGAGCCTGGATCACAGCCAGCGGAATGGGGGCCATTACCTCAGCCTTGCTTCAGCTGTGCAAAAGTGGCGACCACATCGTTTCGAGCCTTACCACTTATGGCGGCACCTTTGCCTTCATGCAAAACTGGCTCCCACGCTACAACATTTCGGTAAGTTTTGTCGATATAACCAACCTCGATGCGGTGAGGGCGGCTATCAGGCCAAATACGAAGGTCATTTACACTGAAACGATGACCAATCCCCTGCTGCAAATCAGCGACATTCCGTCACTGTCCGAAATAGCCCGCGAAAAAGGCATTAAACTGGTTGTGGACAATACGTTTACACCACTCATCGTGGCCCCCGCCCTGCTGGGCGCAGATGTGGTGGTGTATAGCCTGACCAAATTCGTCAACGGCAAAAACGATTGTGTTGCAGGTGCCATTTGTGCAAAACAGGAGTTTATTAACGAACTCATCGACGTCAATGCCGGCACAGCCATGCTGCTCGGTCCCGTACTCGATCCTTTCCGCAGCGCATCAATCCTCAAAAACATGCACACACTGCATATCCGTATGCAGCAACACAGCCGCAACGCCGCTTTTCTGGCAGAGAAGTTTCGCGATGCTGGAATTAAAGTGCGATACCCAGGCTTCGAAGACGATCCGGGTCACCTGACGCTCCGTCGGATGATGCACCCGGCCTTTGGTTTCGGAGGCATGATAGCCATCGACATGGAAACTGCCGAAAATGCATCACGTTTAATGGAAAGCATGGAGCTGGCCGATGTAGGTTATCTGGCTGTAAGTCTGGGTTATTTCAAAACCTTGTTCAGCAACAGCGGTAAAAGCACGTCCTCCGAAGTGCCCGAAGAACTTCAACGGCAAATGGGTATGTCTGAAGGCCTGATCCGCTTCAGTGTCGGCCTCGATTTTGATATCGAAAATACCTGGAAACGCATTTATCAGTGTCTCAAGGAAACCCAGCTCTTACCAAGCGGTTCGTTTGCATGATGCATTAAAGTAGATAGCCTTTTTACCTATTGATTAGAATCGTTTTTGTTCGAACATTTTCCTGTTCTTAACGTTTAGAAAAAGCAGTCAGCAATCAAGCATTGGCTGCTTTTATTAATTTTGAAACCTGAACCATAAATCCAATTGATATGTTCAATAAGAATTCCTTTAGAGTAACAGCCATTCTGTTGCTCGCCCTCTTCAGCATCGTGCCTTGGCAGAATGCCGATGCCTGTACCCGTTTTGTTTACAAAAAGCAAAAAGGTAAAATCATCACCGGCCGCAGTATGGATTTCTCGATTCCCATACCCGGCAATATGTGGGTATTCCCGCGCGGAATGCAGCGCACCGGCGAAACCGGAGAAAAATCGTCCGTAACGTGGACATCAAAATATGGCAGTGTTGTGATCAGCTCGTGGGACATAGGGGTTCCGGATGGCATGAACGAGAAAGGACTTATGGCCAATATGCTGTTTCTGAACGAATCGGTTTACCCCGATTTTGTAAAAAACGGGTATAAAAAGGGCCTGGCCATCTCGCTCTGGGCGCAATACGCCCTCGACAATTTTGCCACTGTAGCCGAAGCTGTGGAAGACTTTCGAAACGAGCAATTTGTAGTGGTAACAGACAACATTCCAGGAACTAATAAAAAGACAACCATCCACCTCTCGCTTTCGGATGCCACCGGTGATAATGCCATACTTGAATACATTAATGGAAAGCTATACATCTATCATTCAAAGGATTACAATGTCTTGACCAATTCACCCTCATTCGATAAGCAATTGTCCATAAACAGTTATTGGAACGACATAAACGGCTTTGAATTTCTGCCAGGAACAAACAAGGCTGCCGACCGTTTTGTACGGGCCAACTTTTACCTGAAATACCTGCCGGAGGTTGATAGCACTCACCAGGCTGTCGCCACTGTTTTCAGTCTCATCCGCAACCTGAGTGTGCCCTATGGCATTCAGTCGGGCGAGGCCCTCGACCTGAGCACTACGCGCTGGCGTGTTGTTGCCAATCAAACCGATCTGGTTTATTACTACGAAGATGTGCTTTACCCCAACACCGTCTGGGTAGATCTGAAGAAACTGGATTTCAGTCCCAAGTCAGGCGTCAGGATGCTGCCTTTGATAAAAGGTCAGCGGTTCATGGGCGAGGTTTCGGACAAGTTCATCAAGGCCACGCCGTTTAAGTTTCAGGGCATCTGACGCTTAAGAAGTAATCTAACCAAAGCAGGAGAATAAAGACTCCTGCTTTTTTTATTTCTCTTAATAAGAGGCATTGGAAATGCTCATAGCCTGATTGAAACTACTGCTTCCCCAGTCAGAAGCTTTACCATTGTTTACCATCAAGAGCGGTTTTCGGGCTTACATTTGGCAATAAGACAAAACCAATAAGCCGGATATGGGCTATCCCAGGAATTAAGAATTGTCAAGAAAATCCCTTAAAAGGGCTATTTTAATTTTTTGTTAACAAGTGACCTCTTAATTATCTTATTGTCTTTAAAACAAGATATTTAACCAAAAATCGGATGAAAAAGAAAATCATCATTATCGGCGGGGGCGTGGCAGGTTTATCGGCAGGAATATATGCTGCACGCAATTGTTTTGATACCGAAATCCTGGAAATGCATTCAGTGGCCGGTGGGCAGTGCACAGCCTGGACACGCAAGGGTTACCGTTTCGACTATTGCCTTCACTGGTTGGTTGGCACCTCAAAGGGCGCTTTCAACAATATCTGGAAAGAAACAGGCGTAATTGATGAAAGCACGATTGTAATTGACCACGAAATTCACTCCGAGACCATACTGCCCGATGGAAGAAAATTCGTGATTTATTCCAACATCGATCGCTGGGAAAAATATTTGCATGAGCTTGCCCCTGAAGATGCCAGATCAATTACAAGAATGTGCAACGATATGCGAAAAAGTGCCTATCTGGAGCCATTCAACGATCCACCGGGCTTGCGTTCGGCAGGCACCTATATAAGCAGCCTGTTCAAAATTTTGCCTGTTGTTCGTACCATTCAAAAATTCGGACGCAAAACATGCAAGGAGTATTTTGATAGCTTAAACTTTAAAAACCCACTGCTGAGAGATGCACTATATCTCAGCTATGGAGAAAGAGATTTTTCGGCTCTGGTGTTCATTTTCATGCTTGGATGGTTTAATCAGAAAAATGCCGGTTACATTATCGGAGGCTCCTACCCTCTTGCCCAACGCATGCTGAATACCTACATAAAGGAAGGTGGCCGAATGTGTTTCGGGAAAAAGGTTGAAAGCATTATAGTTCAAGACGATACGGTTAAGGGAGTAGTGCTTTCGGACGGCACGAAAACTGAAGCCGATTATGTTATTGCAGCCTGCGACGGATATTCCACTATTTTCAAAATGCTCGGCGGAAAGTATGTTTCATCAAAAGTGCGGAAAGCATACGACAAATGGCCATTATTTACAGCACTGGTTCAGGTGTCGTTTGGCGTAAATCGTAAAATAATCGACAGTACCCCGATCATCAATGTGATGAGCCCCGGCAAACAGCTGGGAATCACTAAGCTCAGCAATGGCTACGGAATCATGAACTACGGCTTCGACCCCAGTATGGCTCCCGAAGGAAAAACTACACTTGTTATTCGTTTCGAAAGCCCTTGGGAACTGTGGGAATCGCTTGACGAACAACAATACAAGGACGCTAAAGAGAAAACGCTTGCAGATGCATTGGCTCTGCTCGAAGAACACTACCCGGGTATCTCGGCCGATGTTGAGGTTACTGACGTAGCAACGCCGAGGACAACAGTACGTTATACAGGTGTGCGCAAAGGCGCTTACGAAGGTTTCCTTCCAACAAGCCAAAACATGATGAAGTCGCTCGATATGACCCTGCCACGACTGAAAAAGTTTTACATGGCCGGCCAGTGGCTCTTCCCCGGCGGCGGATTGCCACCATCGGCTCAAACAGGCAAGTGGGCGGTGCAGTACATTTGTAAGGAAGAGGGCCTCCTGTTTAAAAATTGATGATACAATCCATTATAAATCAATTTATACCAAAACCATCATGAGCGAATTCGACAATGAAAAGAAAAACAGGAACTGCAACAAAACCCACAGCTCCGACGCGGTTTACGGTCTTGGCCTGATTGGTGCCGCCGTTTACTACATCAGCATCGCAACCTCTTTTTGGGGAGGCGTCCTTGGATTCCTG
Source organism: Bacteroidia bacterium (assembly GCA_021287165.1). GTDB lineage: Bacteria > Bacteroidota > Bacteroidia > Bacteroidales > F082 > JALNZU01. The sequence goes on from JAJTAY010000018.1 coordinate 54,758, forward strand.
AAAGCCCTGGTTTGGCCGGCGTTTTTGGTTTATGAGGTGTTGAAAGCGCTGGCGGGTTGAGAGTATTCAAAGATTCAAGTTTCGTAGATTTGGGATTCGGGATTCGAAATTCCAGAAATTGGGAGGAAAGGCTAATACATCCGACCATACACATTGATAATCTGCTGATTAAGCGCAATTGATTTGGATCTTTCGGCGGACAAATTCTAGTTATATCCGCCAATAAACGAACAACGGCCTCCCTGGGGGAAGCCGTTGTTCGTTTGTGCAGACCGTGATAGATTGCCTATACCTCAATGGGCGCCGGGTTCTCGTAGGCTTCCATTGGCAGGCATGTACACACTAAGTTGCGGTCGCCATAGGCATCGTCAATGCGGCTGACGGGCACAAAGTACTTATCGACGGTCATGTCGGCCAAAGGAGCTACCGCCTTTTCGCGGCTATAAGGCAGGTTGTAATTGGCATCCAGGACGACATCAAGTGTATGGGGAGCATTGCTCACCACATTATTGTGTTTTTCGGCCTTGCCTTCTTCCACTTCGGCAATTTCGGCCCTAATGGCTATCATGGCATCGATGAAGCGGTTCATCTCGCGCAGAGGCTCGCTCTCAGTAGGCTCAACCATCAATGTACCATGAACAGGGAATGCCACCGTGGGTGCGTGAAAACCATAGTCCATCAAACGTTTGGCGATATCTACCACCGTGATGTCGGCCGTGCGGCTAAACTGATTGCAGTCGAGGATCATCTCGTGTGCCACGGTGCCTTTGTTGCCGGTATATAGGATTGGATAATAATACTTCAGGCGTTCTTTCATGTAGTTGGCGTTCAGGATAGCTATTTTGGTAGCCCAGGTAAGTCCTTCACCACCAAGCATTTTAATATAGCCATAGGAGATGGGCAAGATCAGCGCACTGCCGAAAGGCGCCGCCGAAACAGCCTTTATTGCCATATCTCCACCGGTTTTTACGATAGGATGTCCCGGCAGGAAAGGCACCAGATGAGCGGCTACGCCAATGGGACCAACGCCAGGACCTCCGCCGCCATGAGGGATAGCGAAAGTTTTGTGAAGGTTGAGGTGGCAAACATCGGCACCAATAAAGCCAGGGCTTGTTAGGCCAACCTGGGCATTCATATTAGCACCATCCATATAAACCTGACCACCATAACTGTGAACGATATCGATGAGCTCGGTGATGCCTTTTTCAAAAACGCCGTGGGTCGAGGGATAGGTAACCATCACTGCGGCCAGCTTTTCGGCGTGGAGCTCGGCCTTGGCACGCAAATCGTTCAGATCAACATTGCCCTGATCGTCGCATTTAACCACGACCACTTCCATACCAGCCATAACAGCGCTGGCCGGATTGGTGCCATGGGCAGAACTCGGGATGAGGCAGACATTGCGGTGGCCCTCACCACGCGACTGATGGTAAGCCCTGATGACCAAAAGACCGGTGTATTCGCCGCTGGCGCCGCTATTAGGCATAAACGACATGGCGCTGAATCCTGTGATCTCACAAAGGGCCTTGGCAAGTTCATCAATAAGAATAGCATATCCTTCGGCCTGTTGGGCAGGCACAAAGGGGTGAAGCTGAGCAAACTCCGGCCAGGTGAGCGAAAACAGTTCAGAAGCAGCATTGAGCTTCATGGTGCACGATCCGAGGGGTATCATGGAACGGTTGAGTGCCAGATCGCGATTTTCCAGACGTTTCATATAGCGCATCATATCCGTTTCGGAATGATACGAATTGAAGATCGGATGGGTCAGGATATCTGATTGCCGCTCAAATCCTTTCAGCGATGGCCTGCCTTCGGTTTGCGTTTTTACTGTGGCTGTGATGGCACGTCCAGTTATGCTGCTCAGCACATGAATAATTCTTGTCAGGTCCTCACGGGTCGTTGTTTCATCGAGGCTGATACCGAAATGCTTTTCGTCGATATAGCGGAAGTTGATGCGTGCACCTTCGGCGGCAACACGAAGCGTTGATGTGCTGAAGCCTTCGGGCATGGCAACCTTCAATGTATCGAAATAGTGCGTATTGAGCTGACGATAGCCGGCTTTTCCGATCGATAAAGCCAGTTCGTGGGTCAGTTCGTTGATGCGGCCGGCAATATTGCGCAGTCCTTCCGGGCCGTGGTAAGCAGCGTAAAATCCTGCCATGGTAGCCAGCAATGCCTGAGCGGTACAAATGTTCGAAGTAGCCCTTTCGCGTTTGATGTGCTGCTCGCGGGTTTGGAGCGCCATTCGCAGTGCAGGGCGACCTTTGCTATCTTTCGAAACCCCGATTATACGTCCGGGAATATTACGCTTGTATGCTTCTGTGGTGGCGAAGTAGGCTGCGTGAGGCCCGCCATAACCGAGCGGAATACCAAAGCGCTGGGTTGTACCAACAGCCACATCGGCGCCCCATTCGCCGGGAGGGGTTATCAGTACCAGGCTAAGCAGATCTGCTGCCACAGCCACCTGAACCCCAGCCTGCTTGAGGCTCTGCACCAAAGCTTTGTTGTCGTGAATCTGCCCATACTGATCTGGATATTGCAGAAGCGCGCCAAACCAGTGTTCGTCGGGTTGTGCATCGGCAAAGCTACCGACAACAACTTCTATTCCAAGCGGCTCAGCACGCATCATAATAACGTCGAGGGTTTGCGGGAACACGCCGTCCGATACAAAAAAGCGTTTGGCTCCTGCTTTCACCTGCTGCCGCGAACGGGAATTGTAAAACATGATCATGGCTTCGGCAGCTGCAGTGGCTTCGTCAAGCAGCGAGGCATTGGCAATAGGCATGGCCGTGAGGTCGCAAACCATGGTCTGGAAGTTGAGCAAAGCCTCCAGCCTGCCCTGCGAAATTTCGGCCTGATAGGGCGTGTAGGCCGTGTACCATCCCGGATTTTCGAGCACATTACGCTGAATTACCGATGGCGTAATGGTATTGTAATATCCCATGCCGATATAGGTCTGGAACAACTTGTTCTTTGAAGCCAGCTCGCGCAGATGCCGGAGGTATTCGTTTTCGCTCATGCCTAGTGGCAGGTTGAGCGGTGAGCTAAGTCGTATATTGTCGGGTAGAATCTCATAAAGGAAATGATCCATACTGTTCATTCCAAGTGAGGAAAGCATCATGTCCACTTCCTTGCTGTCGGGACCAATGTGTCGTCTAAGAAATTCATTTTGAGCCATATAGGGCAAGCTTTACGGTGTTATAATGTTTGTTTGGAACCTGTTCGTAAAAACACGTCAAAGGTAGGAAATGTTCTGCCATACTGTTTAAAAACCACCCTTTAACTGTTAATATTTTCACAAAAAGAAGCCTTTAACGAGTCAATTGCGCAAAAACGTTCCTGGTGAAACCATTATCGTAAGCAGAAATATGAATCAATGATTCAGCAAAATCCAGATCGCACGCAATACTGAAGGCTGTTAAGCCCTGCCGGTAATAAAAAAACCGTCCGCTTTTGGGCAGACGGTCACTTAATCTGGTTGGGCCTTTAAGGCAAATGATGGTTAATCGAAGTTCTTCTTCATGTATTGAAGTCGTTCAAAGCCGGCTGAATTTTCCTGATGACGGCTTACCATACCACGGAAATCGTTCACCGATTTATGGCCGTTTTTCTTCATCCAGTCCATCACACCTTGTTTAATATCAGCAAGATATGGAATTCCGTTCTGGTAAAGCGTGGTACAAAGCTGCGTAACCGTAGCCCCAGCCAGAAGCTGTTTTACAACGCCAATCGAATAGTGAATTCCCGTTGAAGCAGCAAGATCGGCGGGGAACTGCCTTGACCGAAGCAAAGCAATCCAACGCATCGAGAGCGATTTTTCGTCCGGACTGGAAAACACATTATCCGTCACCACCTTAGCGGTCGAAATGTCCACATCGGGATTGTAAAAGCGGTTGAACAGCACCAGCCCGTCGGCACCGGCCTCCTGAAGACGCCATGCCATCGACATCATATTGGTGAAAAACGGGCCAATCTTGACAGATACCGGTATGCTGACCTGTTTTTTAACCTCACTCACAATAGCAAGATACTCATCTTCAATAGCTTCGCTGCTAAGATGCCTGTCGTTAGGAAAAAGTGCGATGTTGAGCTCCAGGGCATGCGCTCCAGCGGCTTCAATTTTCGAGGCAAAATGCACCCACTCGCTGTGGCTAATGCAATTCACGCTGGCAATGATGGGAATGTCAGTTTCCTTTCGGGCATCGCCAATGAGCCTGAGATAATCATCAAGGACCGGCCCTTTCGAGATGTTGGTGATAAACTCCTCCGCTTCGGGAAACCAGAAATAGAAATCCTGTTTGCGGGTTTTTTCCGCAACGCGGGCAATAATCTGCTCTTCGAAAATCGACTTAAGCACCACTGCACCGGCCCCCGCTTTGTGACATTCCTTCACATTGCGCAGGTTGCCTGTAAGTTTGCTGCTGCTTACCACAAGGGGATTTTTCAGCGGCAGACCCAGATAAGTTGTTGAAAGATCCATATTCTCCTGTTGTTTAATTCTCAAATGACTGCTTTTTCGCGGCTTGCAGCGATCAGAAATTCTTTAAGATGCTCCAGCGCAAGCGCGAGATTATTTTGTGCCTCCGCTGAGAGGCGTTCTTCGAAATCCCAGGTATAACCCCTGATTTGCAATAACCAGGTTTTTGGGCAGCTCCCCTGGATTTTTCTGCATAAATCGAGCACAAATGCCGGCGAAACGGCGTGCATCGTAAATTCAACCCTGGCATCCGAAGGATTGACAGGTGTCATACGAAATGCGGGGATAGTTTCGTCGGTGCTTGCGTCAACAAAAATCACAAGGTCACGGTCGGCAATGGCTGCAGCATCTTCAATATTGAGCTGATAATTGCAATCGGTGTCAACTTCAATTTCGGGATGCATCAACAGCCAATTTTCCAGCTGCTGAACAAGAGCGGCGCCAAGGCCGTCGTCCTGTCTGCCGGGATTTCCGTAGCCGTAAACCAGGATTTTAGCCATGCAGCCTTAGTGCTTCAATTTGCGGTCAATGACTTCGTTACGCTCGTTGACAAGGGTAATCTCGAGCGGCATTTTTCCCAAGGCATGAGTTGCGCAGCTGAGGCAAGGGTCGTAGGCCCTGATGGCAACCTCCACGGCATTCATCATGCCCTCGGTGATCACCTCCTTACCGGTCATGATCTTGTTGGCCACCTGATTCACCGAACGGTTCATGGGCTCGTTGTTGTTGGTGGTCGAAACAATGAGGTTGGCCATTACGATCTGATCGTCCTCATTGATGCGGTAATGATGGAAGAGCGTGCCGCGGGGCGCTTCCACAAGACCTACGCCCTCGGCCTGTTTGGTACCTTTGGTAACAAGGTTGTCGCCCATGATATCGGGATCGTTCAGCAGATCACGGATTACCTCTGCTGCGTGCAGGGTTTCGATAAGCCTTGCATAGTGCATGTGCAGGCAGTAATTGTTTGGTTTTCCTCCGGTTAGCGCCTTATACTGCTCAAACTCTGCCTGAGCCAGCGGCGAAGGGATGAAGTCGCAAGTATTGAGTCGGGCCAGCGGTCCTACCCTGTACCAACCTTTTTCTTTGCCAAGGTGCTTCAGGTATGGGAACTTCATATAGCTCCAGTGACGCACTTCTTCTTCGATGTAGTTGGTATATTCCTGATAATCTATGTCGTTTAATATTCTCTTACCTTCGGCATCCACTGCACGCAAACGACCGTGATACAGGTCGAGGGCGCCGTCGTCGCGTACAAGGCTAAGGTGGTTGCTTGGGAAGTGGGCAAAGCCATCGATGAAATCTTTGTTGGCGTGATAGTAACTTTTGAAGAAGTCGAGGGCTTCCTGTGCCCATGCCACCATTTTGTCGGCATTGAGCGGGTCGGCGCCTTTGAGGAATTCGTCCACCTCGGCCTGGCTCAGGCTCTTGTTTATACCGCCGGGGATGGCGCCTGTGCCGTGAATTTTTTTACCGGCCGTGGCACGGATAATTTCCTGCCCGAATTTGCGCATCATCACACCCTGCACTGCAAGCGAAGGGTTGGTGAGGGCGATGCCGATGATGTTGCGGATTGCCGGATCGCCGTCGATGCCAAAAAGGAAGTCAGGCGCACTCAAATGGAAAAAGTGCAGGGCATGCGACTGGAAAAACTGGCCGTAGTGCATCAGTCGGCGCATCTTTTCGCCTGTGGGTGTGAGGCCTTTTCCTGTACCGGCACCTACGATAACGTCGAGTGCTTTGGCGGCCGCCAAATGGTGACTCACAGGGCAGATGCCGCAAAGGCGCTGCACCAATACGGGAGCTTCCCAATAGGGCCTTCCCTGCACAAAGCGCTCAAAGCCACGAAACTCCACAATGTGCAGGCGGCTTTGTGTGACGTTGAGCTTATCGTCCATCAGGATGGTAACCTTGCCGTGACCTTCCACGCGGGTTACCGGTTCTATGGTGATTTTCTTGGACATACGTATCAGAATGTTTTATTAGTCAAACTTTACAACTTCATAGGGCAGCTTGAGCGGGTTGCCGGTAATCAAAGCAACCAGCGCCTCCCAGATAAGATCGGCGCGGGGCGGACAACCGGGCAGGAAATAATCGATCTTCACGATTTCGTGGCAGGGATAAACCCTGTCGAGCAGCATGGGCAACTCGTCGTCGTTCGGCAAAATTCTTTCCTTGTTCAGCTGCACGGTAGGTCCATTAACATAGGCCTCCTCAATGCATTCTTCCACCGGTATGCCATTGCGCATGGCGGGCAGCCCGCCCATGATTGCGCATTCGCCCAACGAAATGAGGATCTTGCAGTTTTTGCGAAACGAACGCAGCACTTCCACATTTTCGCTGTTGCAGCATCCGCCTTCGATAATGCCGATATCAACAGGTTTCGTAAAGGTCTTGATGTCGTCGACAGGCGATTTGTTGAACTCCACCAGTTCGATGAGCTGCAGAATGCGTTCGTCAATGTCGAGAATCGACATATGACATCCGAAACATCCTGCCAGTGAAGTAGTTGCTATTACAGGTTTACTCATTTTCAGTTCCTCCTGTTGGTTTGGTTAAACGGCAACATCGCTGCCAATGGGTTTGTTGTCGAATTTGCGCTTGCCAATGGGCTGTGCAAAGCCTTTTTCCTTGACCAGAATGGATCCCACCGGACAGGCTGCCATGGCGGCCTCGGCCAGTTCGGGAGTCATCTGCTTTCCTAACTCTTCGTCGAGCACCACTTCGAGGTGATTACCCCGGTTGCGGAAAGCAAACAGCGGTCGGCCCTGATCGTCGCGCACTGCCTTGATGCAGCGCTTGCACATGATGCAGCGGTTCTGGTCTTTGATGAGATAGGGCGACGAAGCGTCGACGCCTTTTTGCGGGAAATCGTAGGGAAAACGCGGCACCATCATCTGATAGTAATAGCCGAGGGCCTGCAGCTCGCAATTGCCGCTTTTTTCGCATGCCGGGCAAAAGTGATTGCCGCTCACAAAAAGCAATTCTACTATGCTCTTTCTCAGCTCGTTGATTGTCTCAGAATTGCTTTCTATTTCCATGCCCTGGGTAACAGGGGTGGTGCACGAGGTCATCATCCTGCCATTGATGCGCACGGTGCAGATGCGGCAGGCGCCTTTGGGCTTCACGCCTGGCATATTACAAAGGGTGGGAATGTAAATACCGTTTTGCCTGGCCGCTTCAACAATGTAGGTTCCGCTTTCGGCCATGCATTCCGTCCCGTCGATCCTGAATTTGATAAGTTCGCTCATGGGTCTTGTCGTTAATGTTCGTGATGGTGAAATACAGCCTTGCGGCCCACATACGCATTGGCAGCCTTGACCGATGCTTCGAGGTCGAAGCCTTCGTCGAAGGTCTTATCGCGCTGCAGAAGTCTTTCGTAAAGGTGAGGGAAGTTCTTGAGGCTCGAAATGATAGGGTTTCCAGCCGTTTGACCAAGGCCGCAGCGGCTGGCCAAAAGCAACTTACCCCATTCGCGCAAATCGTCGAGATCTTTTTTCACGCCTTTGCCGTCCAGGATCTTATGCAATTTGTTGCGCATCACCTGAGGCATATTGCGGCAGGTGGAACATGAGCCACACGACTCATCGATGAAGAATTCCATGAAATTGAGCACTACCTCGCGCAACAGATCGCGCTGCTTGCCAAAGATAATCATCGAGCCGCCGGTGGAAAGGTCGCTGTATCCCAATGTTCGATAAAACTCGTCTGGTCCGATCAGGGTGCCCGAAGGACCGCCCACCTGCACCGCCTGCACATCGTAAGCACCAACCATGTCGAGCATATCGTTCACATTGAAGCCCCAGTTTACTTCATATACACCGGGGAACATGCAATCGCCCGAAATGCTGAGGATTTTTGTACCTGTGGAATCTTCTGTACCAAACTGAGTGAACCATTCACCTCCGTTTTCAATGATGCGAACAACAGTGGCGAAAGTTTCCACGTTATTAATAATTGTAGGCAATTCGAGATATCCTTTCTCAACAGGGAAAGGCGGCTTATCGCGTGGCTCGCCGCGTTTGCCCTCGAGCGATTCGAGCAGGGCCGATTCTTCGCCGCACACATAAGCACCTGCGCCATACTGTATCCGGATGTCGAAATCGAAGCCTTCGATGCCGCAAATATTACGTCCCAGCAAACCTTCGTTGCGCATATTCTGCAGCACGCCCTCGAGATAGTCTTTCATATATCGGTACTCGTAGCGGAGGTAAAGAATGCCCTGATCCGATCCAATGGCGTAGCCTGCCACTACCATGCCCTCAAAAACAAGTTCGGGCTTTTCGGTGAGGATCACTCTGTCTTTAAAGGTGCCCGGTTCGCCCTCGTCGGCATTGCACACCACAAAATGCTTTGGTCCTTTGGCACGGCGGCAAAACTCCCATTTAAAACCTGTGGGGAAACCTGCGCCTCCTCTGCCCCGCAGATGACTGTGCTTTACCTCGGCAATTACCGCTTCAGGCGACATGGTTGGCAGTTTTTCACGCAACACCTTGCCGTAGTGATAGTTGTCCGAGAGCACCATTCCCTTGCGGCGAATGTTGCTCGACACCATGGCACGCAAACGCGGGTCCTGGTTTTTACCATCGCCAAAGCCTTCGTGCACCAGCTCGTTGAGCGAACGTCCTTCGCGGATGTAGCGGATGATCTCCTTGGCCCTGAAAGGTGTAAGCCTTGTGAAGACCTTGTTATTGATAATGGCAGCCGGTTCCTGGTCGCTCATACCAATACAGGCCGTATCAAAAAGGCCAATCAGACCATCAGGAGTGACTTCGCCGAAGCTGATCCCTGCGGCTTTTTCAAATGTTTCGCGTATTGCTTTACGACCAAACATTTCAGCCACCACACTGTTGTTCAGGTAGATGGAATACCTGCCTCGTGGCTTCATGCTCAGGAAATGATAAAAACTGATGGTCTGCTCGATATCAGCCTGCGATGTGCCCAGCAGCCCGGCCAGTTCGCGTGCGTTGGCCTTGCTGATGTAACCCTCCGTTTCCTGAATCTCGATCAGCATGTCCATCAGGCGCGTGCGGTCGTTACCGAACTTCCACGCAATGAGTTTCGCGATGTTTTCCATGCAGTGAGTAGTGTTTGCTGGTTAAAATGAACTACTTAGCGTTTGTTGTTAATCGATTCACAACAAAAGTACAAGCAAAACAGAACCATGCAACAAAGGGAAAGAATTTAGAATGGGTTTAAATTAGGGAGAGGCACTGTCAGCAGGGTTCTGTCCATGTGTTAAAAAAGTGTATTTTATTCGCTTATAGCGTTTTACAATGATTTAACAGCCCGAAGCATATGTCTTTTTCCTGCAAAACCAGTTAGCCGTTCCACCTTAAAACCCGATTTTCGTAAGGCTTGTTTCACAATACCTTTTGCGCTGTAGGTAACCAGTATGCCACCTGGTTTTAAAGCACTGAAGAGCTTATCAAACACATCTTGCGACCACAGCTCCTGCTGCACAGAAGGGCTGAAAGCATCAAAGTAAATAAGATGATAATACCCTGCTTCAGGCTCAAAATCAAGGAGATCAGATGCAATTTTGGTCAGGCGGAAGTTAGGCTTAATTTGTTGCTCGCTTTCCCATTCGCAGGCCATTATCGAGTTGTAAACATTTTTACTCCCTTCAGGCTCAAAGGTCTCATAAGCCAAATGACTCCAGACAGATTCGGGCAATGGATATTTTTCCACTCCAGTGTAACGGACAATCATTTGATCCTGATGCAGATATGTTAAGAGCGCGTTGAGTCCCGTACCAAATCCTATCTCCAGTAGGTTGATCGCATTAGCGAATTCCTGACGGGCGTGGTTAAGTCCGTTTTCGATGAATACATGCATCGATTCTCCGTAGGCTCCCGAAGCGGAATGAAAATGCTCGCCATGTAAGGCGTCCCATACTGTATGGCTGCCATCGGCAGTTTTATAAATTTCGATGTTTCTCATCACTGACTCTTGATTGGAGCAAAAATGACCTTGACTGCATCTTCTGAAAAGAGGTTTTCCGGCAAATCCAGCACCCGGCCTGATTGGCCATTTGCGTTGATTTCCAGTAAATTATTGTTTACCTGTACCCAATAGACATTTGATTTCAGTGCTAAAAAACCTGGAAAGCCGGAAAGCTCTTTCTGCCAAAGCATCTGACCGCTTAGGCTGTACTTACTTATCATATTTCCGGCTCGTAACAGAAAGGCTTCACCGGGGACGAAAAACATGCTGTCGTTTTTGTTAACGTTTAGTCCTCTCAGAAACTTCAGAGAAGGCGGGTCTGTTAAAACTTCATACAAATCAATGCCGGGTGATTTCCTAACGGCTATGTTCAACTGATGTTCGTTCTTCCACGCAGCATCCACCACTCGTCCGGTCAATGGCCAAACCGAATGCAAATTGCCAGTTTGGCGATAAAAGACCTTGACAGTATGTTTGTTAGCCCCTGAAAGAAATGCCACCGAACTGTACTGATTGCAGTGACTGATGGCATAGGGCAGGCTATCGGGGCTGCCGTTTATGGTGATAAGTGTTTGCCCATCGATGGCCCTCACCACCCTCAAATTGCCGCTTTTCTCAGCCAGCCAGAATCGACTGCCATCGGCGCTTATCCATGCTATTTCGTGCGGGCTCGATAAGGCCTGAAGGGTATACTCAGCCGCAATAAACGGATGCTTCAAACCAATGACCGAGCGTCGGTCGGGGGTTAACAAGGCCAGCGTCTGCGCCGGCGCAGACCAAATGGCATCCTGAGCATAAATTGCAGAATTTTGAATATCAAGCCTTACAATACCGCTTGCCAACAAATGAATAAGTCGAAAATCGGATGGGAAAGGTTTGTAAAGCACAAAAGCATCGGAAAAAGTAGTAGCCGAGGAAAGTAGCCCCCTGACTGATTTTTTCGTTTGCAATCCGTCTGCCAACCACATTGCTACAAGGCTGGCACTTCCGGCATAATCCAGATTATCAATAAGAAAATAACCAATAATGGAGGTGTCCCCGGAAATTCCATTAAAAATCTTAGGATTGAGGATGCTCACTCCGTCTTCGTTTACAAAGCTTACCTTCAGCAATCCGACTGAGGCAGATCGCAAACCGATAACGAAAGCCAAGGTATCGCCCGAGATGAGAAATCCATTCGCAGGTTGCCGTATATCAATCTGAATTTTAGGCACATCCTCTGTTTTGCTGCACGAAACAACGAACAGCAACAAAACGGGAAAAAAATATTTCAGCTGCACCTTTGACGGCTTTGGTTAATTTTACAAATCTAACAAACCCATACCAGCAATGCTCGATTTGAACATAAACAAGGTGTTGTTTCTCGACGTTGAAACAGTTCCGGCACAGCCCGAATACAGCAGGCTTGACGAACGGATGAAAAAGCTCTGGGATCGCAAAGCCGGTCATATCCGGCAAAAAGAAGAGCAAAGTCCGGAGGACCTTTATCCGCGCGCCGGAATTTACGCCGAATTCGGCAAAATCATCGTCATCTCGGTTGGCTTCCACAATGGCAACGAATTCCGTGTGAAATCCTTTTATGGAGAGGACGAGAAACTGCTGCTCGAAGACTTCGCCGCCATGCTCAACAGGCATTACGACGAGCCCGACGATCTGCTTTGCGCACACAACGGCAAGGAGTTCGACTTTCCCTATATCTCGCGGAGAATGCTCATCAACGGCATTGAAATCCCTGAAATTCTGCGTATTGCCGGCCGAAAACCCTGGGAAGTGCGGCATCTCGACACCATGGAGCTTTGGAAATTCGGCGATTATAAAAGCTACACCTCACTCGAATTACTCACCGCCGTTTTCAACATTCCCACTCCAAAGGACGATATCGACGGCAGCATGGTAGGGAGTATTTTCTGGCAGGAGGGAAATCTGGAACGCATCCGCAACTATTGTCAGAAAGATGTGGTGGCTGTAGCCCAGTTGCTGCGTCGCTACATGAATATGCCCCTTTTGCGCGAAGACCAGATTGTGGTGGCTGCATAAAGCAAAAATAGGCTAAGCCCTCAATAATCAAGATCCTTTTAATCTCACTATGGCCAAACACCGGCTTTCGAAGTCAACCTATATCCGCAGTTTGCAGTGTCAGAAGTCGCTCTACCTGCATACCAAAAGACCATTTCTGCGTGATAAAATAAGCGCCGAGCAATTGGCCAAATTTCGTCGTGGCACCGATGTAGGTGTATTAGCAAGGGAATTATTTCCGGGTGGCATTGATATGACTCCCAAATCACCATCGGCCTACATAGCCAAAAAAGACGAAACGCTAAAGTTAGTTAACACTAAGAATATCAATGTCTTATATGAAGCGGTTTTCGAATACGATGAGGTGTTGATCATGCTTGATATCCTTGTCCGCGATGGCAATGGATGGAAAGCCATAGAAGTGAAAAGTTCGCGCAAACTAAGCACCACGTATTACAATGATGCCGCTTTGCAGTACTACGTTTTAAAAGGCAATAATCTGACCATCAATAGCTTTAAGCTTATTCATATCAACGAAGACTACGTTTTTGACGGAACACTCCGGCTTGAGGAGCTATTCACATTGGTAGAGGTAATGCCCAAACTGGAGCAAATGCTTCCCTCGACCGCCACCTCAATTGCTACAGCCAAGCAAACACTCGACCTGGACAAATCGCCTGACATTCCTCCAGGCATGCACTGCTTCACGCCCTATCCCTGCGACTTTCTGGGGCACTGCTGGAAAAACATTCCAACCGGCAACTTGCTCCAAATGAGAAGTATAAACCCCGAAGCCGCTTCCGCTTTTTTCGCAAATGGCCGCTTTCTGCCCGAAGAAATCCTTAACGAGCCCATTTACAATAGCATCGATCAAGGCGAATTGCAGGCTTTCAAAGAACACAGACTTACTACCTCCGCCGCTCTGCCGGAAGCCTTGCGCAAAACTCTAAATCGAAGCGATAACCAATTATTTATCAAACTATTATCACTCCAACCGGCAGTTCCCTTTATCGTAGGCTTCAGGCCATATCAAGCTGTTCCGATTGCATTGAGCTGGAGCAACGGAACCAAAGGTAGCCGGGTTTTCGAGCCTGACGCCACTGGGGTTGAACAGGCCAGATCGCTGCTAAATGAGCTGTTTGAAAACAATAATCTTATCATAACTGACGACGCGGACACACTTTTATCTTTCTATTTTGCCAACCCGGACACCTCTCACCAATCACCAATCACCAATCACCAATCACTAATTCTTGGAATCCGCCAGATTGTGCAATCTTCCCCGCTATACCACCCCGATTTCGGTCGTGACTGTGCCTTTGAAAATATAGTCAGGGCCCTCACAGGTAAATCAATCAGCAGCGAGCACTGGCTCAGGCACGACCTTCAGGCAGCCGAAACAGAGGCCCAAAGGCACAAGGTAATGGCAAAACTTGAGCAATATCCTGAGGTTCTGAGCATTATCACCGGGGAAATCAGATCCTTGCTACTTCCAGTCTAATCAACTGATTTACAATATATTTCAAAAGATATCAACAAACTGTTCACCGCTCGGACAAAGCGTCTTAACTTTGGAGCATGGAGAAAAATACGCGCCGCACCCGTCCTGTCGTTCCTCAAAATGAATCTGACAAAGTTCGTGAATTGCTCATGTCGCACGGACGCATTCCGCCCCAGGCTACCGATCTCGAAGAAGTGGTGCTGGGCGCCATGATGCTCGAAAAAGAAGCCGTAAACACTGTTATCGACATATTGCGCCCTGAGGTGTTTTACAAAGACGCTCATCAGCGCATCTTTGCAGCCATCAAGAGCTTGTTCGGGAAAGCAGAAGCCATTGATATTCTCACCGTTACCAATGAATTGCGATTGAGCGGCGAGCTTGAGATGGTGGGCGGACCATATTTTATCTCACAGCTTACAAACAGGGTCGTTTCGGCTGCCAACATAGAGTTTCATGCACGAATTCTCATCCAGAAATTCATCCAGAGGGAACTCATTCGCATCAGCAGCGAAATCATCCACGACGCTTACGAAGATACCACCGATGTTTTCGACCTGCTCGACAAATCGGAATCAAATCTCTTCAGCGTAAGCGAGTTAAACATCCGGCGTCAACCTACTACCATGCCCGAATTAGTACAGGTTGCCATCAAGGAAATCGAAGCAGCAAGAAAACACGACGCCACCCTTAGGGGCGTTCCCTCAGGCTATTCCGACCTTGACCGTATCACGCAGGGATGGCAAAAGAGCGACCTCATTATCCTTGCCGCCCGCCCAAGTATGGGTAAAACGGCCTTTGCCCTCAACCTGGCACGAAATGCCGCTGTTACCTACCGACGCCCTGTAGCCTTTTTTTCGCTCGAAATGTCGTCGGTGCAGCTGGTCACACGTCTCATCTCCACCGAGGCCTCCATCCCCGCCGATAAACTGCGTTCCGGCAAGCTCGAACAACACGAATGGACGCAGCTGGTAACAAAAATATCCCCGCTCATCGAAGCCAAAATCATTATTGACGATACCCCCCAGATGTCGATTTTTGAGCTTCGGGCCAAGTGCAGGAGGATGAAGCAACAGTTTGATATTCAGATGGTTTATATAGACTATCTGCAGCTGATGACCACCGGAGGCGAAAATCGCGGCAACCGCGAACAGGAAATTGCCAACATATCGCGTTCGCTCAAGAGTTTGGCCAAGGAGCTCGATATCCCAGTGCTGGCCCTTTCGCAGCTCAGCCGCAGTGTTGAAAACCGTCCGGGATCGAAAAAACCCATCCTATCCGACCTTCGCGAGTCGGGCTCCATTGAGCAGGACGCCGACCTTGTTATCTTCATCTATCGCCCAGAATACTACGGCCTGGCTGGCGACAACGAAACACCGGACACAAAAGGGCTGGCCGTCATCAATATTGCAAAGCACCGTAACGGTAAGCTGGGCGACGTAAACCTGCGTTTTGTCAATCAGTATGCACGGTTCGAAGACCCCGACAGCGCCTTTACCTACGACAATCCTCCCGGCCTGAAACCCAATGCCGATTTTGGCGGCAACAGCACAGTCATCAAACCCTCGCGCATGAATGATGATTTCGATCAGGATACCACTTATGACGATAACCCCTTCTAAATCAATACAATGAAAAAAAGAAACCTATTTCTTCTGCTTCTCCTTTTACCATTTGTCAGCCTTACGGCAAAAGACATCAAACTGGCATACAAACTCGAAAAAGGCCAGAAATTCACCCTGCAGATCAACAACAGGCAAAACATCAGCATGAGCATGATGGGTCAGAACATGACTCTTACCCAGAACGCTAACCTCACCCAGCTGGTAACCGTGGCCGACAAAAATGCTGAAGGCTACACCCTCGAGCTGAAATACGACCAGATCGTGTTCAAGCAAAATGCCATGGGTATGGAGCTTCAATACGACTCCAAAAACCCCGACAACAGCAATCCCATGGTGGCCCAGCTCTCCGAGACCTTCAAAAAATCGCTCGAAAACACCATAACCGCCGTGATCGACAACCGCGGCATGCCTGTGAGCAACAACGCCAAAGAAGTAGTGGGCAATAACAATCTAACCGGCTTCGAGTCGGGTATGATGGTGGTTTACCCCGAAAAAAGTCTAAAGGTGGGCGAAAGTTGGGATATTCAGCTCAAACCCGATCCAACAAGCGACTTTGTCATCAACTCAACCTACAAACTGGAGTCGGTGAAAGGCAGCGTAGCCAAGATCAGCTACACAGGCACCATCACCGGAACCGAAATCAACGGTGCCAGTGCCAAAGTGAATGGTGAACTGAGCGGCACCATGGACGTGAACACCACCAACGGCTGGGTAATCAAAGCCGGGATGAACCAGAAAATCGACATGGAAGTGGAAGAAAGCGGAATGAAAATGCCTATGTCCATGAACATTTTCACCGAAATCACTTCAAAGTAAGACACTAGCTTTCAATACTGTCGGCCATCTCCGCGAGGGGGTGGCTTTTTTTTTGGGGGAGGGGGACGGGGAGCTGGGTTCTTGGTGCCGGGAGTTGAGAATTCAAAATTCAAAAATTCAAGATTTAAGGATTTGAAGATATACAGAGCTCGACCTGCCCCAGAAGGGGTTGAATGTCTAATTGCGTTCTTAACTTTAATTAGTCGATGATTGCCAACCAAAGAATTTTATCAGCTATTCACAAACACCAAGTGCTTCTACCCCGCAGATCATTTAATAACAAGCCCTACCCTATTTACCAGCAACCCTTCACCCCACACTTTTTCCTACCTTCGCATGGTTCAATCGAAGATGAAATTGCAAAAGGCTATAAAGGTCCTAATGCTTATTCTTAAGCGAACTACGGTTGTTGCTGGCAGCATTGCATTACTGATGTTTGCCCTGAGCTTTACCGACCTTCCCTGGTATGCTTATTACCACCTGGGTACCAGCCAGATCAGCCGCAATATCGAAGCCGACTACATCATCGTCATGGGTGCAGGTGCCGTTCCTGGCCACCATGCCTTGCTGCGTTGCTGGTATGCAGCCAAAGCTACCGCACAACTACCAGAAGCACAGCTGATTGTGGCCCTGCCCGCCGACAGCAATACCACCGAAACCGACCACGACCGCATGATTGAAGAACTGGTGCTGCGCGGCATCGCTCCGGAACGCATCATTTCTGAGAAAAAAGGCCGCAACACCTTTACTCAGGCCACAAACATCCGAAAAATCATAACCAATCCCGACAGCCGGCTTTTGCTCATCACCTCGCCCGAGCACATGTACCGCAGCATTAAAACCTTCCGCAAGGCAGGTTTTTCGCATGTCAATGGCCTGCCCACTTTCGAGGCGGCTTTCGACAACGCCTTGCTCATTGAACCTGGAAGCAAAAAGAAAGATCGCAAACTTTCGGAGCAAAACCTCGACCTGCGCTACAATATGTGGAGTTACCTGCAGTACCAGATCATTGTGCTAAGGGAATACGCGGCCATTGCATGGTATGTCCTCACAGGAAAGATGTGACAGGTTTATTCAGACAAAATGTTCGGGTAAAGCCCAACGTTGAGGAGCGCAATATCATACTCAAACCCATTGCCATCAAAACAAAAAGCCTCCGCCCAACGGACGAAGGCTTCAGAATTTATTACAAACAAACCAATTACTTCAGTACCTCATTCACAAGGGCGGCGGCATCCTGCAGACGTATGGCGGAATATACTTTCAGGCCGGAGTTGTCGATCAGTTCCTTGCCTTCCTTAGCGTTGGTGCCCTGCAAACGGACAATGATCGGTACGCCGATTTCGCCGATGTTGTTGTAGGCATCCACAATGCCCTGGGCCACACGGTCGCAGCGTACGATACCACCGAAGATGTTCACCAGAATGGCTTTTACGTTGGGGTCTTTTAGGATGATGCGGAAGCCTTCTTCCACACGTTTGGCGTTGGCAGTGCCGCCTACATCGAGGAAGTTGGCCGGTTCGCCGCCCGACATTTTGATCATGTCCATGGTGGCCATGGCAAGGCCGGCACCGTTTACCATGCAGCCCACATTGCCGTCGAGTTTCACGTAGTTGAGGTCGAAACGGCTGGCTTCCACCTCAATGGGGTCTTCTTCCATCAGGTCGCGCATATTGGCAATTTCAGGCTGGCGGAAGAGGGCGTTATTGTCGATCACCACCTTGGAGTCAGCTGCAAAGATGCGGTCGTCGGCTGCTTTGATCACAGGGTTTATTTCAAACAGGCTGGCATCCGAGCCTTCGTAAGCCTTGTAAAGCGCATGAACGAACTTCACCATTTCTTTGAAAGCAGTGCCCGACAAGCCGAGGTTGAAAGCTATTTTACGGGCCTGGAAAGGCTGCAGGCCAACGCGCGGATCAATTTCTTCAGTAAAAATCTGGTCAGGAGTTTCTTCGGCAACTTTTTCAATATCCATACCACCACGGGGCGAATACATGATCATATTGCGGCTGCGGGCGCGGTTGAGCAGGATACTCATATAAATTTCGCTCACCTCCGACGGCCCAGGGTAGTAGATATTCTGCTCGATAAGCACACGGCGCACCAGTTTGCCTTGTGCACTGGTCTGAGGCGTTACGAGCATCATGCCGATAATCTGGTCAGCATACAACTCAACCTCTTCCAAAGTTTTGGCAATCTTCACCCCGCCGCCCTTGCCGCGGCCTCCGGCGTGAATCTGTGCTTTCACTGCCCAACGATCGGTGCCGGTGAGCTTCTGAATTTCTTTGGCTGCTTCAACGGCTTTGGCGGGCGATTCGGCCACAATGCCCACAGGCACAGAAACACCGTAGCCACTTAAAATCTGCTTTCCCTGGTATTCGTGTAGGTTCATAATAAAGTTACGGTTGCTTTTGATTTGGATGGTCAAAATTAGGCTTTTTCGGGCAATTGCAAACGCTTTCGGAAAAAACAAAACAGGCTTTGTGACGCTGATTAAGACCTGCTACCAAGGCAATTTTGTTAGCTTTGCAGCCATGCAAACTCCTATAGTTCAAGCCAAAGGCCTTGTTAAGCGTTTCGGCAGTCTTGAAGTACTCAAAGGCATTGATTTCGAAGCCTATCCGGCTGAATTGGTGGCCATTGTTGGACCATCCGGTGCAGGAAAAACCACCTTATTGCAAATTCTTGGCACCCTCGAACAGGCTGATCAGGGAAGCCTGAGTCTCATGGGAGCACAACTTAATCGCATGAGCGACAAAGCACTCTCGGCCTTCCGCAACAAATATATCGGATTCGTTTTTCAGTTTCATCATCTGCTGCCGGAGTTTACTGCCCTTGAAAACATGCTGATTCCGGCCTTTATCGGTGGTATGAAAAAGAAAGAAGCCGAATGTCGGGCAGCAGAATTACTCGAATACCTGGGGCTTTCCGACCGCGCCCATCACAAGCCCTCAGAGCTTTCGGGCGGCGAACAGCAACGCATCGCCGTGGCCAGAGCTTTGATGAACAAGCCCTCGCTGGTGTTGGCCGACGAACCTTCGGGCAACCTTGATTCTGCGAATGCCACCAGTCTGCATCAGCTTTTCTTCGATCTGCGCAAGACCTTTGGTCAGACCTTCATCATCGTTACCCACAACACTGCCCTCGCCGCCCTTTCCGACAGAACAGTACGTCTGGCTGATGGCCGCGTAGTAGTGCAATAAACCCCAACCACTTCCGTTGAACCTTGTTAAACATCATAAACACCCAATGTGCATGAAGCGCATTCTACTTAGCGGATTTTTCCTTGCTTTCATTGTTTTGAATAGTCCCCAAAGCCTTATTGCTCAGCAGCCCCAAACCTATGAACAAACCATCAGGTCGGCCAATGAGCGCTTTGCCGAAAAAGATTATATGAGTGCCAAAACTTATTACGAACTGGCACTAAGGCTCAAGCCCGGCGATCAGGTGGCCACACGCCGCCTTGCCGAAACCATGAGCCTGATACAGAAACAGATGGAAGAACAGGAAAAGTTTTACGGCCATATGGATGAAGGCGACAAGCTGCTGGCCGCAGGCAAGGAAGATGCCGCGCTGACAGCTTACCGCAAAGCTTTGCAGATTTTCCCCAACGACCGCTACGTGCTCGGACAGGTTGAAAAAATCACGCGCAGGCAGGAAGAAAGCCTTCAGAAACAAAAAGACTTCGATCAGGCCATGCAACGGGGCACGCAATTTTTTGATGGTGGTCGCTACGAGGAAGCTATTCTTCAGTTCAATCAGGCAACAAACATTTTCCCGGAAAGTGCCGAGGCAAAGACAAAGCTGCAACAGGCAGAGCTGGCTCTGGCTCAGATGCGGGAAAAAGAATCCAACTTTCAGCGCCTGATTGCCGAGGCACGCAACCAATTGGGCCGGCGCAACTACAATGACGCCAAAAAACGTGCAGAAGAAGCGCTTGCGGTTTTACCGCAGAACAGCGATGCACTGAGTCTGCTCTCGGAAATTAACCGCATGATTGACATCAGCACAAGGTACGAGGCAGCCATCGTCCGCGCCGATCAGGCTTATGAGGCCAAACAACTCACCGAAGCAAGGGCACTTTATGCCGAAGCACAAAAAATCTGGCCTGAGCAGGGCTTTGCTGCTGACATGATCCGCCGCATTGACGAAACACTCAACAGCGACGCCTACAAAAATGAAGTGCTGCTGGCAAGTTTGCTCAAAGAGGCTAACGAAGCCTACGACAAACAAAACCTGAAACTAGCTTTAGACAAATACAACAAAGTGCTGGAAATCAACCCTGATCATGTACTTGCCGGTCAGCGCGCCACTGAGCTCACTTTTGCACTCAGGCAGCAGCAGAAGCTAGCCGAGGATCAGGTCCAGTTTGAGCAGTTGATGGCCGAAGGCACTGCCCACGAGCAAAAACAGGATTTTGGGGCAGCAGTTGCTTCTTACACCAAAGCATTGGAAATCAAACCAGGCGATGCCACGGCCCAATCGAAACTGGAAGCCGCCAACCGGAAAATGTCTGAACTGGCCGCTGCAAAATCAATTGCTGAACGTTATCAACAGTTGATGAGCGAAGCTCAGAACCTGCTTAAAAACAATGAACTAAGGCCCGCCATTGAAAAATTTGCTGAAGCACTGACAATTAAACCCGGTGATGCCGCAGCAGCAGCTGAAAAAACAAAAGCCGAAACCCTCCTGCGTGAGCTCGAAGCAATAAATGAACTGGAAAGCCGCTACGTGCAACTCATCCGTAATGCCGACGATGCCTTTGCAAAATTGGACTACAAGACTGCTGAAATGGCCTACATCGAAGCTGCCGAGCTTAAGCCCTCGGAAGCCTACCCCCGCCAGCGTGCACGTATGTCGCAGGAAAACCTTGCCCATTTGGAAGCAGAAAGCGCTGCAAACCAACGTTATGCCTCGCTGATCGAAGAGGCCGACAAACTCTACAAACAGCAGGATTTTGAGCGTTCAGCTGAATTTTACACACAAGCCTCAACACTCAGGCCCGCTGAAAATTATCCTAAAGCACAGTTAGCCAGCATTGATGAAGCCCGTCAGGCAATAGCCAAGAAACAGGAAACCGAACAAAGGGTAAATACCTTGCTGGCTCAGGGCAACGAGCTGATGCAAAGCAAAAAATGGAGCGAAGCCATTGCAAGCTTCGAACAAGCCATACGTCTCGACCCGGCAAACACCGCTGCCCCAGCCCGCAAAGCTGAGGCGGAGCTGTCGATAGAACGCGAACGCAGGGAGATGCAGCAGCGTTATGAGCAGAGCATTGCCGAAGCCGACCGTCAGATGGGTTTGAACAACTATCAGGATGCCATTGCCGCATACAAAATCGCTTTAGGCTTTAAAGCAGGCGACGATTATGCCACAAAACGCATCAACCAGGCCGAAGCCATTATCCTCGAGCGACTCGCGAACCTACGGAATGAATACAACCGCATCATCACCGAGGCCGACCGCAACTTCAATACCAAAAACTACGATAAGGCCATCGAGCTATATCTCAATGCTGAAAACACCAAACCCGACGAAACCTATCCCCGGCAAATGATCTCGCGCATTGCCGAATTGTTCGAGCAAAACAAGGTGCGCGAAATCGTGACAGCAGCCTTCACCCTCAATGCCAACACCAGCCGCAGGATCACTTTCGAGCCCCTCGATGTGGCCGACCGCCGCTCGAGCTATGTGATCGTCAAAGCCCGTAACCTGAGCAAAGGCAATTTCCCCCTGCTGGTGCAGTTTGGCAGCAACAACGCCCGCAACGGAGGTTTTGTGTTGCCCATCCCCGACAACGAAGAAACCAACGACTTTATCGTTCACATCGGAGCACAATACCGCTGGTTTAGCGAAGACAACAACTGGCTCGAATTCATTCCCGAAAATGGCAATGTCGAAATAAGTCTGGTCAGAATTTCCAGACAATAAGCCTCATTACCTCTTACCATGAGGCAGCTGCTTTTTTAGAATCTCTCTAAAAAGTCCGGCTATCAGCGCTTTATCTTTCGATCATGAATCATGCTGGAGGCATTTTTTTACCTTTGCCGCCGGTCTGAATCGTTTTTGTAAACTTTCGGCACGAACCAAAACCGCATAGCTGCTATGACTGATTTGACATCGCATTTCAACTTTTTCAGGCAAAATACCCTAGGACATGATCTGGTTTTTGACAGTCCACTAGGTCCAAAAAAACTGGTTTATGCCGACTGGATAGCCAGCGGAAGGCTTTACACCCCCATCGAAAGACGTCTCTCGGAAGAGATTGGCCCGTTTGTTGCCAACACCCATACAGAAACGAGCGAGTTGGGACAGATGATGACCCTCGCCTACCATCTGGCACACCGTCGCATCAAAGAGCATGTCAATTCAGGCCCCGACGATGTCATCATCACCGCAGGATCAGGCATGACCACGGTAATCAACAAAATGCTTCGCATCATGGGCCTGAAAAACTGCCTATGGCTCAACCACAAAGGCCATCAGGACTGCCAGAAACAGAAGGAACGGCCCGTAGTTTTCCTGACCCATATGGAACACCATTCCAATCACACCAATTGGTTTGAGGCCAATGTGGATGTGGTGGTGCTCAAACCCAACAAAGATTTGCTGGTCGACCTTGACGAGTTGCGGCATCAACTCGAACTGCACAAAGACCGGTCTTTCAAAATAGGCTCATTCACAGCCTGTTCGAACGTTACAGGCATTCAAAACCCGGTGCACGAAATGGCCCGCATCATGCACGAATACGGGGGGGTTGTTTTTGTGGACTATGCTGCTTCAGCACCCTATGTAGATATTAATATGCATCCTGAAAATGAACTTGAAAAGCTGGATGCTGTCTTTTTCAGTCCTCACAAATTCCTTGGAGGCCCCGGTAGCTCTGGCGTGATGATTTTCGACCGCTCACTCTATAAAAGCGACTCTCCGGATAATCCGGGCGGCGGCACTGTTGACTGGACAAATCCATGGGGCGAATACAAATACATCGACGATATTGAAATCAGGGAAGACGGAGGCACACCTGGTTTTTTGCAGGCCATGCGAGCAGCGCTTGCCATAGAGGTTAAAAATCAGATGAATACCAGACTGATGGCCGAAATTGAACACAAGCTGGTGAAAAAAGCTTTCGAAGAGTTCCGCAAAATCGATGGCGTGCACATCCTAGCCGATAATGTAGAAGACCGCCTCGGTGCGTTCTCTTTCTACATCGAGAATATCCATTTCAATCTGGTGGTGAAAATGCTCAGCGACCGCTATGGCATCCAGGTGCGGGGCGGCTGTGCCTGCGCCGGCACCTATGGTCATTACCTGCTGGATGTGAGCTACGAACGTTCAAGACGAATTACTGACCTCATCAACCATGGCGACCTCTCGGAAAAACCGGGCTGGATCAGGGCCTCATTCCACCCGACCATGACCTGGGCCGAAATGGACTTGCTGGTGGAGGGCGTAAAAGAAATCAGGGCAAATTATAAAAAATGGAGTGAGGATTATATTTATAACCGACACACCAACGAGTTTCGTCACCGCTCCGAGCCTAAAGATAAAACCCCGCTTGTCGAACCCTGGTTCAACTTATAGTTAAAAAGGTACCTTATGCGGGTATAACGCCCTTACGATAAAGAACAACAACAGGGCAAACAGTGCAATCAGGCTGAAAAGCCAGCCCAATACCTTGCGTTTTTTGTAAAAAAACCAGCCCGAAAGTCCGAAAAACAGGCCGGAAAGCACTAATAGCTGTATGATCATAGTATTAAAATTAGTCTGCCCTGCTCACTTTTTCCACACCGTTCACCTTGCCAAGCTTGTGCATCAGCTGTTCCAGATGGTCGGTATCCCTGATCTGCAGGCTGATGCGGCCTTCAAAAGCACCATCGCGCGTATTAAAGGATATTGAACGCATATTAACTTTTAAATCACTGGATATCAACCGCGTAATTTCATTTACCAGTCCTAGCGTGTCCTTACCGGCAACGCGTATGCTGGCCACAAACTGCGGATTGTCGGCCTGCTGTTTCCATCGCACATTAAGAAATCTGTAGGGATAGCGCTCGTACATCCTGGCCGCATTGGGGCATCCCCTGCGGTGAATGGTAATGCCGGTGTTGATGGTTACAAAACCGGTTACCTCATCGCCCGGAATCGGATTGCAGCAGCGTGCAAGCTTAAAGTTCACATTGCTGATGCTTTCGTCGATCACCAGATAATCGTCCTTACCGCCCTGCTTTTCCTGAAATGCCTTGGGATCATTTTCAAACTGCCTTTGCGAGGGCGGACGGCTTTCTTCCATCTGGCTTACCAGAAACTTCTTCAGTTCTATCAGGTCGATCTGATCGGTAGCCACCTGATGGTAAAGATGCATGGCCGTATTGGCCTTGTAATGCCTTACAAGGGTGTTGATGATGTCGTCGGAAGAAACGATTTTCCAGTTTTTAAGTTTACGCAGCAACATTTCCTTACCAATTTCAGCCTCGCGCAACTCGATATCTTTCAGATGCTTGCGAATTTTACTCTTTGCTCTTTCGCTCACCACGAAATTCAGCCAATCGGGCCGTGGCGATTGTTTCTTGCTGGTGATGATCTCCACCTTGTCGCCATTTTGCAAAACATGGCGAATTGGCACCACTTTATTGTTCACCCTTGCGCCGTTGCACATGCTGCCAACCTGCGTATGAATCTCATAGGCAAAATCGAGCACGGTGGCACCTCCGGGCAATTGCTTAAGATCACCGTTGGGAGTGAAGACAAAGATTTTGTCGCGCGCCATGCTGTCGCTGCGCTTGTAAGCGTCGAACTGAAGTTGATCGGGGTTTTCCAGTACATCGCGCACCTGATTCAGCCAGTCTTCCATATCAAACTTGCCCGACTTTTCCTTGTAAAGCCAGTGGGCTGCCTGCCCCTTTTCGGCATTCTGATCCATGCGTTCGGTGCGTATCTGCACCTCAACCCACTTATCATCAGGCCCTTTCACCGTGGTGTGCAACGACTCGTAGCCCGATGCCTTGGGCGTTGTAATCCAGTCGCGCAGACGCTTTGGGTTTGGCGGATAGAGATCGGTAACAATTGAATAAATTCTCCAGCAATCTTCTTTTTCGCGTTTTGGCGGACTATTGGCGATGATGCGAATGGCAAAAAGATCGTAAACCTGCTCGAAGCTTACCTGCTGCGATTTCATCTTGGTCCAAATGCTGGGAATCGATTTTGTCCTCCATTTGATGGTACAATGGAGCTTGTTCTGCTGGAGCTGCTCTTCGATGGGCTTGATAAAAGCCTGCATGAACGCCTCCTGGCGGTCGCGGGTTGCGTTGATCATTTGTTCGATTGATGCAAATTCCGCAGCATGCTCAAATCGCATTACCCTTTCCTCGAACTCTGCCTTCACCTTGTAAAGACCAAGCCGGTGTGTAATGGGTACATATAAATGCTTGACCTCCAGGATATACTTTTCAAGCTTTTCTTTCGACAGCTCTCCCTGATTTCTTAGGTCGTAAATCCGGTGGGCAATTTTCAGGATGATCACGCGGATGTCGTCGATAAGCGAGAGGTAGAGCTTGCGGTACTGTTCAGATTGATAGGACAGTCGTTCGGTGGGCAATTGCGAAATACGAACGAACCCCCTGAGTATGACAGCCACATCCCGACCAAAATCTTCTTCAATTTTTTTGAAATCGTCTTCTCCCTCAAAACGCATGCTGTGGAGCAGCCCGGCAATGGCCGTAGGAAGTCGCAATCCGAGCTCGTTAACAGCTATGCATGAAACCTGAATGTTATGCTCAAGCGAGGGCCTACCCGTAGCAAGCTGTTTTCCTTCGTAAGCCACTGAGGCTGCCTTGTATGCCTTATCGAGCAGCAGTAATTCGTTGGGCTTATGATAAATGCCCAAACTGCCTCGCAGGCTTTCGTAAGAGTATTCAGGATGTTCAGCCGTAAACGTCATTACCTTAAAGTATTCCTGAAAAAAAACGTTTGCACCATGAAGATACAAACGTTTTTTGTTCAGGTCAAATTGCCTGTGTTATTTCTTTGCATCATCTTTTGTGCCCGATGCAGGCTGAATGCCAGCCTCCGATATACTTTCGCGCATACGGGTGTCGGCCTGAATGTTCTGGAACTTATAGAAGTCCATGATGCCGATGTTGCCATTGCGCAAGGCCTCGGCAATAGCCTGAGGAATAAGCGCTTCGGCCTGAATTACGTTGGCGCGTGCCTCCTGTGCTTTGGCCTTCATTTCCTGCTCCATTGCCACAGCCATTGCTCTGCGTTCTTCGGCCTTTGCCTGAGCGATGTTTTTATCGGCCATAGCCTGATCCATTTGCAGAACAGCGCCGATATTCTTCCCGATATCGATGTCGGCAATATCAATCGAGAGGATTTCGAAGGCCGTGCCACTGTCGAGGCCCTTCCGCAAAACTACCTTCGAAATGGAGTCTGGATTTTCGAGAACCGATTTATGTGATTCAGCCGAGCCGATGGAGGAAACGATACCTTCTCCTACACGGGCCAGAATGGTTTCTTCACCGGCACCTCCAACCAGCTGACGGATGTTGGCACGTACGGTTACCCTGGCCATGGCTATAAGCTGAATACCGTCTTTGGCTACTGCTGCAACACGCTTGGTGTCAATAACTTTTGGATTTACCGACATCTGAACGGCCTGCAACACATCGCGACCGGCAAGGTCGATGGCTGTAGCTGTTTTGAAGTTCAGTTCGATGTTGGCTTTGTCGGCCGAGATAAGTGCATTCACCACCTGTTGCACGCGACCGCCCGCCAGAAAGTGCGCCTCGAGGTCGTTGCGTTCCAGCTTGAGGCCGGCCTTGGTTGCAGCAATAAGGCTGTTCACGATGATGCCCGGAGGAATTTTTCGCCAGCGCATGAGGATGAGCTGAATGAGCGGAATCTTGACTCCCGAAACCAGAGCCGTAAACCACAGACCTACCGGAATGAAATAAAACAGGAACCATATCAGGAATATCGCTCCAAGTCCGATGGCAATGATGAAATAGTTTTCCATGTCTTTAGTTTTTTGATTTTATGTAAATTTTATACCCTTCTACCTTAATAACTTCGACTTCCGTATCAACATCGAGATACTCCGACCGCGTGTGCACCTCATGGATTTCGCCATTGATCATGGCTTTTCCCGATGGTGCGCAACGCGATATCGTGATTCCGGTATCGCCGGGTTTAATCTGCTCTGTATCAACAACATTAACTTTGCTGTCGATATTACTTTTGAGCATTGCCCTGTCCCATGTTTTCGAGCGCAGTGCAAGGGTCAATGCCGCCACATTCAACAGCAGCGAGCCACCGAGGGTGTAAAGTCCCGCTTCTGTTCCTTCGCGCGTGAAGGCAAACCAGACTCCGGCAGCCATCAATATAAACCCCAAAATCCCTGCAAGACCACCTCCGGGAATGACAAGAATTTCCAGCAGCACCATAAGCAGGCCTGTGGCAATGAGTACGAGTATAACAGTCCACATAGGCTAATCGATGCTTGCAGTGAGGTTCCTGTTTCTGAATTCGTTGTATATTAGTCGAAGCTCTGAAAGCGGCCCGCTTTTCACGGCGCATTTTCCTTTGTAATGTACGATCCAAGTGCAGGTTTCGGCCTGCTCGGGTGTATGTCCGCAAACCTGAATAAGGGTCTCGATCACAAAATCGAATGTATTGAAATCATCGTTGAAAAGCACCAAAGATCGGGGGTTGTCCGTAAAAGTGTCGGCATATTCAACCGGCTGAAGCTTTTCCTGCGTCATTTGCGCTTAGTTTTTAAAAAGGTTTTGTTATCCGCAAATATAGGCATCTATCATTGTCATAATTCGAACAGCCCGTTAAAAAAGATTAAGCCTTCCAGCACCTGCGACAATCCTTGTTGGGTCGGACCTTGGGCCTATTGCATAACTTCGCGCTATGTTTCAGAAAAGCTACTTCGACTCTTTTTGCAAGGATTTGCATATGCAATTAGCCATGCCCTTGCCCGGTTACGAAGCCCAAAAAAAAATGGAGCCTCCAAGCCGTCAACAGCTGCTTAAGATCCCACGAACCGAGACTCCGCGTGAAGGCGCGGTACTGATAGCATTTTTTCCCGATCAGCAAGGCATCAATACCATTATGATACAACGGTCGGTTTACGATGGGGTTCACAGCGGACAGATTGCCTTTCCGGGTGGCCGTCGCGACCCATCAGACCAGTCGCTCACCGAAACTGCCATAAGAGAAGCCGTTGAGGAAGTTGGGGTTAACCGCGAAGCTACCAAGGTAATAGGATCACTTTCAAGGCTTTACATTCCACCAAGTAATTTCGATGTGCTGCCGGTCATCGCCGTACTCAGCGAAAGGCCGGCACTGACAATTCAGCCTGAAGAAGTGACTGAGGCGTTTTTTGTTCCGCTCAGGCAATTGACAAATCCTGAAAACTGTCAGCTAAAAACCATCCATGCACGAAACTACAGCATAGCCGACGTGCCTGCCTATTGCATTGACAACAGAATCATCTGGGGAGCCACCGCCATGATTATCAGCGAACTGCTCGCCGTTCTTCCGCCTTACACCAGATTATAAAACTTCAATCTTACTTTCTATTTTGGCACCTTTTGACAAAAGGGCACTCACTCCGCAATAACGCTCCTGTGACAGCTCGACTGCTTTCTGGAGTTTTTCCATCTCAAGATTTTCACCCTTAAACTGATAGGTGAGTCTGATGGTGTGGTAGTATTTAGGATGCTCATCGGTGAGTTCACCCTCCACCTCCACGTTGAACCAGGTTGGCTCAACTCGCATCTTTTTAAGAATGCTGATCACGTCCATGGCTGTGCAGCCACCAAGCGAGGCCAGTGTCAGCGGTTTGGGTCGTGGGCCTTTGTTCTGTCCGCCCACTTTTTCATCGGCATCAATGACCAGCTTGAAGCCGTTAACGTCGGCCTCAAAGGCCATTTCGCCGGTCCAGCTTACATCTACTTTATTCGTAATCATGGTGTTATGTATTGTTTTTTTGAATGGATATCAGTTGAAGGCAGCAGCCACAGGCATGATACCTGTCTGCAATGAGTCAATGATCGTGCCGTTGGTGCCAAAACGGAAAAGGTGTCCGTCATTTAGCCCGGGACGGTATCCTGTCAGATAATAAAATGGGCTTCCTGTTTGGTGCAGGATTGAGGTAAAACGCCGTCCCGAGGCGTTGATGAAGAGCTGTGGCGCGGAGGCGGAAGTTCCGGCATTAAGTAAAAAAACATCTCCTGCCAAAATGACAACGTTAGTTTGTTGAAGAAAAGCAAGCCCTGCGTTTTTGTAGTCAAATACGGGCAGCTGAAACTGCTGTTTTACCTGATACGTCTGCGGGTTAATAGCCAGCAGTGCATTATTTGCAACTTCCGGTCCGGAACACAAAACCCATAAAGTTCCGTCGGGAGCGGTATCCATCCAGGCCGCATAGCCTGGTAATGGAATACTATCAGCAACCACATCCAGGACGTAATCGATCACATAAATTTTCCCGGCACCCACTGGGGTCGAAAGTGCAGTTGATGCAAACACCCGACCCGG
>JAJTAY010000024.1 GCA_021287165.1 Bacteroidia bacterium
GCCTCCGACAACTCCAACCCCAACACCTGGACCAACTGGGTACCGGCCTCCTACAACGGGGCCGTGGGCAACAATGACCGCTTTGCCGCCGAAATCGGCTCGATGATTACTTCAGTGGGCACTTACTACTACGCCACACGATACCAATACCTCGACCAGCCCTTCGTCTATGGCGGTCTCAACGGGCCTTGGGATGAAATTACAAGCCCTTCGGGGGTCTTGACTGTTACCACCACACCGCCTACGCCCGAAATCACCTTCGCCAACCTGCAATGGCCTCCCACCGCTTCAATCGTTGTTGGCGGCAGTGTGACCGTCTATGCACAGGTGCAGGCCACAGGCGTGAATCTCGGAACTTCGGGCTATGAAGGCCTTTCGGCCTGGATTGGCTACGGTGCTCCGGGCACTAACCCCAACACCTGGACTAATTGGGTATCGGCTACATACAATGGAATCTCGGGTTTCACCGGAAGGCCTGAATATAAGGCTGAACTGGGGCCTGGGATAACAACCGCAGGCACCTACCACTACGCCGCACGTTTCCAGCTGGCAGGCCAGCCCTATGTGTTTGGCGGATATTCGGCTGAGGGAGGCGGTTATTGGAATGGCACCAGCAATGTCTCGGGTGTGCTCACTGTTACTTCCACGCCGCCTGAACCGGTGATCGGCTGGGCCAACCTGCAATGGCCGGGCTCAGCACAAATACAGCTGGGCGACCCGCTGATGGTTTACGCTCAGGCATGGATAGAAAATATTACCGGTCAAGGCACTGCCACACCGGGTTTGCAGGCCTGGGTAGGATTTAGCACGCAGAACACCGACCCTGCCACATGGACCAGCTGGGTACCCGCCGGTTTCAACGTAGCGGTGGGTAACAACGATGAGTTTGTTGCCAATCTGGCAGCTTACTTGCCCGGTGCAGGCACCTATTATTATGCCTCGCGTTTCCGCTACCTCTTGCAACCTTATGTTTACGGAGGATTCTCTGCCGGTAACGGCGGATTTTGGGACGGCACCACCAACATCTCAGGTGTAGTTACCGTTACCGGACAGGCAACAAGCTATCCGGTGCTGTTCACTGCTACAGACCTCACAGGACTTTACCAGAACATCAAGCTCAAAGGCGGCATGACCAACTGGCAGCCCGTGGCCATGCAGCGCAACGGCAACGTCTGGACCGTAACCTTACAGCTTTTGCCAGGGGTTTACGAATGGGGAGTGATGGAAGACGATGGCAGTCCGGAAGGCATCTGGCTGGTGGGTGGCCCTAACCTTGTTGTAGCAGTTGATATCAATGGCAACATCAGTGGAACGACCTCATACACCATTACCTTTGTGGGGATTGACGAGAATGATCTGGTTTCCAAAGTCTTCCCAAATCCCAACTTCGGCCGTTTCACCCTCGAAGTGCAACAACCTGGTCAATTGAAGGAGCTATGGATCACCGATCTGACCGGCAATGTCATTCTTCGCAAAAATCACATCGGCCGGAACGAAATTTTCGACCTCAGCCCCTTGAATTCAGGGGTTTATCTCCTATATTTGCATACAGGTAAGGGTTTGCTGGTTCACAAAATCATTAAACTGCGATGAAGTCTGATAAGTGTACCCGGCAAGTACCAGTCCAACCAAAAGCCATTGCCTTGAATTACAGCACGAAACGCTTTCAGCTTTTGCTCTTATTCTGGCTGCTTGCCTCCGGCAGCCTCCTTGCCCAGATATGGGAACCGGAGGGGCTCAACTTGCCCGGCCAGTGGAATGGCTGGCAGAATCCCCCGGTGAACAACCTGGCACTGGCCAGCAGCACCCAGGTGCAGGGCGGGCGTGTAGTGAAGATCAGTCAGGGCATTGTGCGCTGGCAAACCATCTTCAGTGTGGCCGCTAGTGGAGGCGACCTTGCCGGTGGTACTTACAACTGGCTTTTCACAAGCGGACCCGTAAACAACCCCTGGGGCAACAAATGGGCAGGCGTTACGGTGCAGATGAACACCCTGCAGAATTACACCTTCAACAATGGCCCCGACAATAGCATAACCCTCACCAACGGCAAGTGGTACACCATGAACTGGGAAGACAAAGGCTATATGAACAGCCGCGCCATATTCATGGAAACCAGCGCACAGCCGGTGCAGCTCATGGCAGTTTCGGTACCCTCGGGTATCGTGGCCGGACAAAGCGCCACCGTGGATGTATTGCTGAGCGCGGCGCCTTCGGCCGGCGAGCTCATCTACCTGCGCTACAGCAGCAATGCCTGGGCCAGCTCGAGCCTGGTGGCCGTGCAAACCAGCGGCAGCATGGGCACCGCCATTATCCCGCCCCAGCCCGAAGGCAGCACGGTACGCTACTATGTGTTCAGCACCGCGGTAGCCAATCCATCCAACGACTTTGATCTTTACAGCATAAGGGTTAACAATAATAATGGGCAGTTTTACAGCTATACCGTTGGCGGAATACCACAACCCGAAATTACCTTTGCCAACCTGCAGTGGCCTGCAGAAGGTATCATCAACCCGGGCAATGAATTTATGGTTTATGGCCGCGTGTTTGCCGACGGTGTAACCAACCTACCGGGCCCCGGCCAGGGCCTGCAGGCAGAACTGGGCATCAGCAGCCAGAACAGCAATCCCGCCGGCTGGACCAACTGGTTCCCCATGACCTACAATGTGGATGTAGACGGGCAGGACGAATACCAACTCAACCTGAGCAGCGTCTGGAACAGCACCGGCACCTGGTATTACGCCACGCGCTACCGCATTGGAAGCCAAAACTGGGTGTATGGGGGCTACTCCCCTGCCGGAGGTGGTTTCTGGAACGGCAGCTCCAATGTCTCGGGCCAGCTCATCATCACCAACAACCCTACCAGCTGGCCGGTAACCTTTACCCTGGTGGACGGCACAGGCACACTGAGTAATGTCAAGTTTAAAGGCAGCATGACCAATTGGGAAACCCTCCCCATGACCCAAAACGGCAGCCAGTGGACCATCACGCTCAACATCAGCCCGGGCAGCTATGAATGGGGCGCCATTGAGGACAATGGCACCCAATACGGCATCTGGCTCATCGAAGGGCCAAACCTTCAGGTAAGCGTGGATGTGAACGGCGTGGTGAGCGGAACGACAACTTATGCGAGTATGGTGGTGGGTCTACATAAAAATTCAGTGCCAGATGACATTATGATTATCGAACTCATCGGAAATTCTATCAAGATTGAATCCAAGAAGCAAGGAAAGTTGATAATTGGAAGTTTGGACGGCAAGGTCTTAATAATTAAAGACATTAATGTTGGACACCACTTGTTCAATTTTTTAAACTCAGCGAGAGGATTTTATTTTATAAACTATCAATCCGCAGAAAGTAAACATATTAAAAAAATCATCATTATATAATAAATAATTTATCGCATGAAAAGAAGAATTTTACTTTTTATTTTAATTGTTTTCTTATCGAGAAATAGCTTTACTCAATACATTACCGCACTTGATAATGCAGCTAACTATTCCACATGGGAAAATAACAGCAATGGAGGGTTTGGGTTTGGAGATTGGAGCCTCTGGACAGAAAATCAGGGAGGACATTTTCTAGGCAGTTCTGCAGTATTAAATTTTGGCAATATTGATACAGAGAGTAAAGCATTTGGAATGTGGGGAAATCCATCTGGAACCAATGTGTCGAATGCACAGCGCCTATTTGCAAATTGGAG
The DNA here is from genome assembly GCA_021287165.1 of Bacteroidia bacterium. Classification (GTDB taxonomy): domain Bacteria; phylum Bacteroidota; class Bacteroidia; order Bacteroidales; family F082; genus JALNZU01. Next base: position 3,701 of record JAJTAY010000024.1, read on the forward strand.
TGATGGAGCGTCATTCTCCGTTCAAATAGCAACTGCTTATCGAAACGGTTTTAAAGGAATTGATCTTTTTGGAACCGGGTTTGAAGTTGTCTGGAACTTTAATGTAGGGGGGAATAATTACACAGCTGGTAGTACTGATCAGACTTCCTGGTCTTATTCACAAACATCCATTTTCACATTGACAGCCACACAGAACGGTAGCAATATAAATATTAGTTTAACACGGGGCTCTGATAATTATAGCACAACAATCAACAATAAAACTCTTATTGGATTTAAGTTTTACGTTGGTAGCACAGAGTCAGGAGATTTGAACAACTTATTTTTTAACAACTTAAAAATAGAGTATTCTGACCCGTCAAAAGTTCCCAGTGTTGCGTCAGTAAGGATTTCCTCAAACCCGACTCTTAGCACCAGTCTATCCTGCTCGAACTTAACAATCCCTTCTGGTACATCATTAACCGTTAATAACTCGGCAACTCTCACCGTCTCCGGTACCCTCTCCAACTTGGGCACCCTCACCATCAAGAGCGATGCTACAGGCACAGGTTCGCTCATCCACAGCAGCAGCGGGGTGAATGCCACGGTGGAACGCTATTTTGCAGGAAGCGAGCAGTGGCGTCTGGTGTCCTCTCCCGTTGCCAGCCAATCCATCAGCGGAGGCTGGACACCAGCCGGAACATATGACCCTCCCCATAATGTTGGATATGACTTTTATGCATGGGACGAAGTCACAAGCACATGGCTTAACCAAAGAATAGCCGGCAATAACATAACCAGTTTCGTTCCAGCCAAAGGATATTTAGTTTCTTTCCAGGAAACCGATCCCACCAAGCATTTTAGTGGAGAATTAAACACCGGCTCAGTTTCGATCAGCCTAACAAAAACAGGTTCGGGTGATTACTCCGGCACCAATTTGGTTGGCAACCCCTACCCTTCGAGCATCGACTGGAAAGCTGCCAGCGGTTGGTCGCGAAGCATACTGAAAGATGACGATGCGGGTGAAGGCGTTGGTTATACGATGTATATCTATAATCCCAGTGCAAACAATTACGGAGCCTATATCAGCAACAGCAGTTCAGATGAAGGTACGCACGGCGTTACACGATATATTCCGCCGATGCAGGGCTTTTTCGTGGTGGCCAGCTCGGCAGGAAGCTTTGGCATGGACAACAATGTGCGCGTTCACAACAATGCAGGCAACTTTTTGAAAAATAAAGGGGCCGAACCAAATATCATCAGGGCAAGTGTAACTGGCACAAATGTGGGATCGGATGAGGTGATGATCGAATTTGGCAACAAGCAGGGCGGCGCACCCAAGTGGAACAGTATGGTGGCCACAGCTCCTTCCCTCTGGGTTTCAAAGAATGACAAGCGCTACAGCATTTATTTTCACCACAATAACCAGCAAACCGAATCGCTCCCGGTTTCATTCAAGGCCGGCGCAAACGGACAATACACCCTTTCATTTGAGTTCGCCCAGGGTCAGTATCATACATTAAGGCTCCAAGACTTAAAAACCAATACCATTCATGATCTTCTGGCCGCAAACAGCTACGCGTTTTCTGCTACAACCTCCGACGACCCCAACCGCTTCCTCCTCGTCCTTGGTACTGTGGGTGTTGACGAAAATCCTGCTGATCAGGCACAGCTGCAGGCCTACATGGCCAATGGCCTGCTGTGGGTGAACAACCCGGCCGAAAACAGCCAGCTGGCCGTGTTTGACCTGAGCGGACGAATGCTCGTGCAGCAGCAGCTCCGCAGCAAAGGCCTGCAGCAGCTGAGCCTCAACCTGCAAAAGGGCGCCTACATCCTGCGCCTGACCGAAGGCAACAGCAGCCTGAGCACCAAAGTAATCAACCAGTAAAAAAAGAAAGGAAACAAGATATGAAAAGCACGATTAAGACCCTAATCCTCGCCGCTTTCCTTGCCTTTTCAACAGAAGCCCTAATTGGGCAAGGAGCACCGCCACCACCTCCATCCAGCCACGGCTCGAGCACCAACCAGCCCGCCGGAGGCGGAGCCCCCATCGAATGCGGTGTGGGCATACTGCTGGCTTTGGGTGCTGCCTATGGGGCGCGGAAGGTGTATCAGCTCAGGAAAAAAGAAGAAATTAACGATTAGGCCAACCATCCCTGATCAGTCAAGCTATTGTTTTTCACTTTCGCAAGATTCTAAATCCGGCCAAGGCCGGATTTTTTATGTGTATGCAATTTTGACGCTATATGTTCCTCCCGGTGTTGCCAGTCTGATAAAATAAATGCCCTTTCTGGGTAAAGTAATTCCGGTAAAAACATCACCGTAACCCCCAGAAACAATTTTCTCCTCAGCCACGAGTTTGCCATGCAAATCAAAGATCGCCAAACCTGCCTTAATTTCATTATTGCTTTCAAAACGGATAATTAGATTTCCGCTCCCATTCAAATAAGCTTTGAGCGGCTGTTGCTTGGAACTTTCCCCTACATTTCCGATGATCCCAAGGTGCTGACGCAACAGGTCGGCAAACTGGTCGGGGGTCACAAACTCCACAGAAGCACCAACTGTCTGATTGAGCTGAATCTGCTGCATCAGGGTGCGCAGGCGCGGCAGGGTGATGTCGGCCTGATTGCTGCTGCCAATGGTGAAATTGTCCTGCCTGAGGCGTTGGTAGCCGGCCAGCAGAAACGAAGGGAGTGGTTTGCCAGCCAGTTTGTTGGCTATTCGGGTGGCCGCCTGTTGCAGATCGGTGACGGGGGCATAAAAGGTTTCGTCGTTCACATGGTTGTAAAGTAGTCCGCCAAACTGCCGATATGCCTGCTGGGTCTGTAATCCGGGATCGAAAAGAAAGGTGAGCAGCGCCCCGGTTTCCTGCGAAAACGCCCCCAGTTTGTTGTAATTGTAGTTGTTGGATATAAGCACGCCACGGTAGCTCGACTCCCCTGCCCCGTTGTAATGCTTGTAGGCATATACCGATGGTATGCCGAATTTTTCGATCAGAAAACCAGCACGTTGCACGGCATCCTCCCTTACCACCGGAGGCAGCATGTCGGCATACAAATAGCCAAGCGGACTGATAACGCTGACAAAGCCATCCGAAGCGCTTGCTGTGCTATAGTAGTATTGGGCCATAAAAGGCATCAGGTCGAGCAGGTGCAGGTTGAAACCCCAGCCCAGCGGCACTTGTCCGCGAAGCACCGAATGCCAGGCCCCGGCCTGAAAGCCAAAGTTCCAGTTTCCCGCATCGCCCTCCGAACCCAGAAAAAGCACATAATACTTGTCCTGTAAGGGCGTAGTTCCGGGCACAACGGCGGAGGGTCGGGTGTAAGCGAAATTCGGGTTGGCTGGAAAAACATGATGCCACGAAAGGTTGGACAAGAGCGTTTCGTGAAAGCTGCCGCCCCAACCCGAGATCCACTGCACCAATGGCTCGGGTCGCATCCAGCCGTAAACATGAAATAATTGCCCCGGGCGTTGGTTGCGCAGCCATTGCATCACCTGCTCAATGCGTGAGGCTTTGGCATCGGAAAGCGAATAAAAGTTGAGCGACTCGGTGCCTGCCAGATTCATCTGAAACATGCGCTGACTCACAGCCCAGTCGGTGATCTCCCTCAGATAAAAACAGCCCGGATTGGTGTATGGCAGGATATTGTCCAGCGCCCAGTCGAGGATGGCAAAATAACGTTCCTCCTGGCTCAGCGAAATGTTGTTCCATGGATGAGCAGCGAGTTCAAGTCTGGCGCTCACGCTTATGGAATCGCTGCCCCCGAAATGGTTATGAATGGTAATGCTGTCGGGTTTTGGAAGTCCGAAAAAATCGGGGTTGTCGTGCGGTAAGGGAATGCAATTGGCAAGTCCGCTGATCATGGCTGCTGCCTCGCCCTGCCACCGGAAACTTTGTCCGCTGAAGTTGCCGTAGGTGAGCGATTTATCGTAAGTAACCACACCTGCAATATCCTCCCTGAAACGGTTGATAAGCCCCGAAAAACTGTTTTCGGTCTGAAATACGGCGCCGGCGGATGCATAAATATCGCGCCATTGTTCATCGGTTTGGTTGTAGCTCCATGCTTCGTAAACATTTAGCAGATAGAGTCTGGGCGATTCCCTGTTCACTATGCCTGCCAGAGTCATGGCGGCCAGCCGGTATTCGGCGGGTTGACCGGCTCCGTTGAAAACGACTGCCGGCTGCGAATAACTATTTAAAGTGATGAAAATCAAGCATACAAGTACACATAATCGACCCATAATCCAAAGTTTGTTGACCAATCTACGAATTAACCCACTTTAAAAAGTCGTAAAACATGATTTATCTTTGTTCAAAAAGCTGCCTGGCACTTTCCTACCGATGAAAATACTTGTTGTAAGCCGTCATTTCGCTTTTCGCGGTCCTCTGGCAGCCGCCTTTCTGAAGAGTTTCAGCAGCAAGCTTCAGGTATGGGGTTACGCATGGGATGGCGCAGAGACCTGGCAGGAAATCACAAAAAAAATGCTTTGGGAATCGTTTCTTGAGGACACAGAAGTTCCTCTGGCAGATCGGGCAGAAGTTGAAAACCAGCGTTGGGATGCAGTTATTATGTTGGTTGATGAGAGCAGCATTGCAAAAAAATTGAACCCGGGCGGCAAGGCATTCTCCCTTCCTCTGGCACCATTATCAGACCCTTTTGACCCGGGCGCGCGCGCTTTGAGGGACGCAATCAAAAATGATACATTTGTACTGCTCCGTGATGTTTTAATAATAAAACCCGGCAGCTGAACACTCATTTACAAGCACTTGACTTTGGCAACTTTATGCAGGAAACAGTAAACCTACAACAATCGCTTCTGCTTACCCTGACGGGTAAATATGGTTTTAGTCATGGCGAAGTTGAGTCTATCTTGCCACACATAAGCCTTCACAGTGCATCAAGAAATCAGGTAGTAAAACCTTACGTGCACTACGAGTCAAAACTTCGAATTATACTGAGTGGTATTGGAGGCTATTTTGTCCGAAACAACAAAGGCGACGATCTCTGCTTCTATTTTGCCATGCCGGGTGAATTGTTCACCGACTTTAAATCGCTTTTCGACCAGAAACAAAGTCGTATTGAGCTCAGGGCAATCAAAAAGCTTGAAACCGCAGATATTGATCGGGAGATTTTTGTTCATTTCACCGAAAAGATGGAGCACGGCGAAAAAATTCGCAGGGAAGCAACCGAAAAACTCTTTGCCGACACCCTTGAACACTACCTTGATTTGCTGACACTTACCGCAGCAGAGCGGTACAAATTACTCTTCGAAAAACATCCTGACTTTACCGAACTCATCGACGACTTATATCTGGCCTCCTACCTGGGCATCAAACCGCAAAGTTTGAGCCGGATCAAAAATCAATTTCTTAAAACAAAAGGCTCAAAATAAAACCAATTCAGCCGTAAAGACACTGCCGTAAACGGGTCTTTTATCTGAAATCCAATATTTTACTCTTTTACGGAGCACTGATTACATCCGTGAACGGGTTGGCAATCATATAGGCATCGTTGCGTTTCGACATCACCTGCCACGAAACCGTGGTAAAAGGTGCACTGGTTTTGATCACAAACGAATTGGTTGAAGAGCTGTACTCATTGAAGACTACGGCCTGCGTGAAATTTGCCCCGTGAACGGTGAGCTGGTAAAAAATCAGCATGTTTTGGTTGATGTTGGGAAAATAGGTGGGCAGCGTCACCGTAGCCAAACCATCGGCATTAGTCTGAACTTTACCAACATAGATGTTGTACACCTGATTCGACTCTACGGCGGCATGCTGCAACAGCTTGGTATTGTCAGTCGGGTGAGGTATCACGAATTTCTTCGGGCCGCGCACGCTGATGTCGGCATTGGCCTTGAGTTTGTTCACTTCTACCGTCGAAGTTCCAAGATTCATCCCGCCATTGACGGCCAGGCTGCCGTTCACAGTGGCGTTGCCGGAGATGAGGACATTCTTTGGCTGGGAAGATGTGCCCACCTGAACGTCTCCATTAAAGAAGGCATCTTTGGCATTGATGCTGCCCTGAAACAGGTTCATGGCGCCATTGTGCGTCGTATTCCCCTGAAAATTAACCGCTCCCGTGAAATTCGTCATCCCACTCAGGATGTTCTGTCCATCGAGCAGTTCCATATTGTCTGAAGGGCCCAGAAAGAGATACCCATAATCGCCCGTCACCCTCATAAGCTGCTTCTGGTTGTTCCCAATGTAGGCCGAAACGTCGAACTGGCCTGTGGCAGGCTGATGTGTGATGCTGACGGCGCTGGAACCCAGTACCGGAGAAAACACCACCTCATTTTTGGTTTGCACTACTTTGGTGCCCTGCTCGCCCTGCTGGATCTGATTTATGATCTTGGGTGTCTGATTGTCAATCTGCTGAAACGATTCGCTAACCTTTTGGCCGGCCTGGTCGAAATATTCAATTTTGCGGGTATTGATCCCCTTGTCAGGACGCACGATGGTGGTACGCTCTCTCAGCTTGTCGTTTTCAAACACTTCCTTGATGGTCGTCTCCTTCAGAATGCCTGTTGCATTGTCAAATTCTTTTTTTGTGGTGGTGATCAGCTGGGTCAGAGGCACCCCTCCCGGCAGGATAAGTTGTTTCGTTTCTTTGCGCTGGTCAAGTATTTCCGCATTGTTCGACACCTGATTTGTCTGCTCAACAATTGTCCTCGAAACCACCAAACCAGAATTGTCGCAAACGTCATGCTTCTCTCTTGTGTAGTTTGTAGTGAGTTGAGGACTGCTCGTATTGTTCTCCCTGTAAACCTCCTTGATTTCCGACAGTCGAAAAATGCCGCTGACAGGATCCTGACGGTAATATTTGTCTTCGTTTAATGTATGAATCACACCACTTGCTGAATATGAAAGCGATTTATTCTCGCTGACAACATTTTTCTGGGGATCTATCACACTGGTCGATTTTCCGCTCCAGGCCCCCTCGGCAATGGCCCTTTCAATGATTACCCTGCCATCGGGCAACAGCTCATTGGTGGTCCTTGGCGATTTTACGCTCATTTCGTACCAAACCGTGTCGTTGTTCAACAGCTTGATGGCACCCATGTTGGGATTAAGCACGATGCGGCGTTTCAGCAGTGTGTCCTTCAGTACGATCGAATCACTTTCGGGCGCAGTAAAAGTTAGGTTTTCGGCTGTTTTGGCATGAAATGCAAAGGGCACTGAAAGCAGCTGAGTAGTGCCACTGATGGTGTAGTTGGTGCCACCGGTGGGATCGCTTTCCGTTTTAATGAAATATGGCCCCGATGCCCAATTGATGGTATCAAAACCCGGTCCGCCGCCAAACTCGACGCTCACTATGCCACTTGAGTTCGACATTGGGTTCATGGTTTGCTGGTAAACCATCTGGCCTGTTGGCGAAGCCTTTAGAATGCTTAGGCGCAACCCTACGGCGGCATTGATGATCAACTCATTGCTGCTGTTTCTTATAACGGCCTGATAACTCATTTTCGAAGGTACCTGTGCCAGTATTGTATTTGAAAACAAACTTCCGCACATCAGCATGGCTAAAATAACGATCCGTTTCATTGTGAATAATTTCAATGTTAAAACACTAATGGTTTATCATCATGAATTTATGGTCAGTGCTTTATAATTCTGAAGGTTTTCAGGTTAATGCGGCCATCGCTCACACTTAAAAAATAAATGGCCGGCTTCAGGCTGCTCATATCGATCACTGTCTGATCCGAGTTTAGTCTGATTTTTTGCAACATCCGCGCTGACTGATCCAACAGTATGCAGGACAAAGTTTCGTCCTTAAAACCTTCAAGTTTTACAGTAAGATAATGTGTGAAAGGGTTGGGATAGATTGTAACGGACTGTTTTGTGTCATCTAATTCAGCTGCGCTCACAGCTGTGGAAATTTCGTAAGGCTGCTGAATACCAGCCGTCAGCGATCCATTGGCACCTTCTGATACCGAGAAAAAAACCTGTCCGGCCGAATAACTGACTGTTCCGCCGCTGCCCTGGGCATTTCCGCCGGCAGCGTTAAGACTGGTTTGAGCTCCTGCCGCAATTGTAGCGGCAACCAAATGGGCAAACAGGGTGATGCTTAAAAATGTACTAATCAATCTGAAGCGATAATTTTTGTGGCGCATGCTATATTAATTTTTCTGTTATATACCTAATTATCAGTGCATTAAATCAGATAAGTTACATCTGATCCTTGAGAATGATCAAATTTATAGCCGCGCAAACGGGAAATAAATTAACATATGTGAAGAATTTTGCGGAGGCTCTAATTTATTAAGGCAGAATCCCTTAGATAAAGGCTATTCAATTCCCCACAATAGCAGCTTAGCTCATCGGAGCTTTTTTTATGCTTTTCGCTCATTGGGCATGGCAAAAAAATCGTCATGAATTGAGGGGCAAAAAAATCCCCGCCCTGTTTGTCACAGGACGGGGATTGAAACTTAAAAGGCAAAATATCAGGCCTCGGCAAGCATTTTCAGCTTGGTTTCGAGTACCTTAAGATCATTCTTGGCCTTGTTGATTTTCTTTTCGTATTCCTGACGCATCAGCTCGCTTTGCTTGCTCGACGAGAAAAAGCCAACGTTATTTTCGAGGGTCTTAATTTCGTCGCGAAGCTTGGTAATTTTCATATTGAGCTGGGTACGTTCGCGGCGGATGCGATCCGGACCATCGGGTTCGTCGCGCAGGCTTTCGACCGATTCGCGGATGCGGGTGTGCATCTTTTCCTGCTCAGTGAGCTTCATGCGGTCGAACAACTTATCGATTTCCTTGCGGAATTCGGCATAAATGCTGTCCTTGACCGACATGGGCACATGGCCTATTTCGGTCCACTGACGCTGAATGGCCTTCAACCCGTCAAGGTTTGAGTTGCGGTCGGCGCTTACTTCAAAGCTGCGTACTTTTTCGATGAGTTCCTGTTTCTTTTTCAGGTTCTCCTCTTCGCGTCCGCGCATATTGCCAAAGTGCTCCGATTTGCGCTCGAAGAATTTATCACAGGCCGTGCGGAATCGTTTCCAAATTTTATCCGAATCCTTGCGGGGAACGGCGCCGATCTTTTTCCACTCTTCCTGAAGCGCTTTCAATTGCTCTGTGGTTTTGCGCCATTCGGTGCTTTCCGACAGGGCTTCGGCCTGTGTGCACAGGTCGCGCTTGCGGTTCAGGTTTTCGAGCTGCTGGGCTTTAACCTTGTTGAAATAATCTTTCTTCAGCTCAAAAAAGTTGTCCATGGCCGCCTTGAAACGCTTCCAAACGGCATCGTTCACATCCTTGGGGGCAGGCCCGATCTGACGCCAAAGCTTGAACAACTCGCTGAACTCGTCCGACTTTTTCATCCATTCGCTGATGCTCTCGGCGGGTTCGCTGGCCAGCTCTTCAGCCTTTACGCATAATGCAGCCTTGTCGTCGTAGTTCTTTTGCTGCACTTCCTGAATGCGGGCGTAATATTCGCGTCTGTTGGCGTTTATCTTATCCGTAGCCGTGCGGAAACGCTCCCAAATCTCATCTTTTTTGTCCTGAGGCACAGGCCCGATCTCTTTCCACTCCTCGTGATACTTCTGAAGCATCTTGAAAGCCTTGACAAGCGATTCCTCAAACACCAGTTCCTCAACCTTTTCGCAAAGCTGAATCTTGGCTTCGAGGTTTTTCTTCATATCGAGGTCGCGAAGCTCGCGGTTGATCTTCACCTTATCGAAGAATTTCTCAACGAGGAAGTGGTAGCTGTTCCATAGGTTAGTGATTTCGCCGGCCGGAACCTGACCAATGCTGCGCCATTTGTCCTGAACAAGGCGGAACTCATCATAGGTCTTTTTTAGGGTTTCCTCCGAATTGATCAGGCTTTTCAATTCCTCGAGAATGGCCATCTTGGCGGCGAGGTTTTCCTGCTTTTGCTTTTCGAGCTGCTCGTTCTGTCTGGCCTTGCTCTCTTTATATTTAGCAAAAGCCGCCTTGTAGCGCAATTCGAGCGGATCCTCGGTGCGGGCAAACGATTCGCGTTCGCCGCCTTCGGCAATAAACTGCTCAAGCTCGCGCTCAACATCTTCACGGTTGAGCTTCATGAAGTAAACCTTGATGGCGGCAACCTTATCCTTTATTTTGGAAATGTCCGTCTCCTGAACGGTTTCCTCGAGCAACTCCACCAGCTGGAGCTTGTTGAGCTCCGACAAATCGTGCTGAATAAGGTCTTCTTCCTCATCTTCATCATGCATTTCCAGATGAAGCTCTTCGAGCACTTCAGCAGAAGCTGGAGCTTCCACCGCTATCGCTTCAACGGCTTCGGCAGCTGCTTCCATGGGCAATGTTGCGTGCTGTTCATCAGCAACAGGAACATCAGCAACATGTGCACTCGCCACTTCACTTTCCGATGTTGGTGCTGCAACAGGGGCTGCCACTTCAACCATTGGCTGGTTGCTGCGGATTAGCTGAAGGATTTTTTCTTTTTCGACCTCATTGATCAGGACTTTTTTGTCCTCGGCAGGAGCTTGCGTCTCAACTACAACAGTTTCCGACTGCGCGGAAGCTTCGAGGGGCTGCATTTCCGGAGCGTTTTCGGCTTCGGATGCGGGGTTCAGTTTTTCGGTTTCCATTACACTAAATGTTAAGCGTTTTAAATGCCAGGCACCAGAGTGCGCGGCGCGGGTTCATTCACAAGGGCTGCAAAAATAGCAATTATTTAAGTTTCAAAAATTTTGGGCTTTGGTGCAAATCTGGTCTTTTTGCCTCTATCAGGCATACCCAAGGGCTTGTTCCAAATCGGCGATGATGTCATCCACATCCTCTATGCCAACGGACAACCGGATTAAGCCGTCGGTAATGCCGCCTGACAAGCGGGCTTCCTTCGACAGTTTGGAGTGGGTCATACTGGCGGGATGCTGAATTAATGTTTCGATGCCGCCCAGCGAAACGGCCAGCAAGGAAAGTTTCACATGATTCATCATCTTTTTTCCGGCTTCGAGGCCACCGGCCAGCTCAAAACTAATCATCGCCCCGGGGCCTCTCATCTGTTGACGACCAAGCTCGTACTGGGGATGTGATGACAAACCGGGATAGAGCACCCAGCTTACTTTTGGATGTGCTTCGAGGAATTGGGCCACTTTCATGGCGTTTTCCTGCGCCCTGTCGATACGGATGCCAAGGGTTTTGAGGCCGCGCCGTGTGAGCCAGGCCTGATGGGGGTCCATGTTGAAACCCATATTAACCATCACAGGTCTCAGCCTGTTGTAATGTTCCTTGGTTTTGGCCACAATCATTCCGGCCACGATGTCGGCATGGCCGTTGATGAACTTGGTCATCGAGTGAAGCACAATATCAGCCCCAAGGTCAAGCGGATTTTGGAGATAAGGGCTGCAAAAGGTATTGTCAACGCAAACCGGAATGCCATACTTGTGGGCAATGGCCGCCACCGCGGCAATATCGGTAATACCAATTGTAGGATTGGCGGGGGTTTCGAGATAGATCAAACTGGTTTCGGGGCGAATGGCGGCTTCCACATTGGCAGGATCGGTGGCATCGACAAAGCTTGCAGTAACTCCAAATCGTGTGTAAAGGCTTTCAACTATACCGCGCGAGGGGCCATATAGCGCGTTGTGCGCCACGAGGTGTTTACCCTGTCCCAGATAGGTCAGATAAACGGTATTCACTGCTGCCATCCCCGAGCTCAGGGCAACGCCTCCATATCCGTGCTCAAGCTTCGCAACGGCTTCCTCCAGCTCGGCTATGGTGGGATTCCCGATGCGCGTGTAGATGTAGCCCTTGTCCTCTCCCGAGAAGCAGCGGCTACCGTGGTCGGCGTCGTCAAAGGCAAAAGTGGATGTCTGGTAAATGGGCGAAACGGCGCTCAGCATGGCATCGTCGCCTTTGCCGGCATGTACGGCCAGCGAGTTGAATCCAAGGTCTTCGTTATGCATGGTTTTGGGTAAAAAAAACAGGAAGCCAGGGGCTTCATGCCGTAAATACTTCAAAATGACAATGTTAAGCCTTCCCGATCAGAAGGGCCAGAAGTTGTTATCGTACCAGACCTGCTCTTTGAGATCTTCGTTGAGCTTGTGCAGCAGGTGATGGTGCCCTCTTTCCCAGTCGGCCAGCATGGCATACATGGCCTTTTCATTGGGGTCGGTCGATTCTTCGGCACGCGAGGCATACACTTCTATCGCCCTGTTTTCGAAATCGATAGCGGCCGAAATGGCGGCGGCTTCAAAACTGGCAGCCGAAATCTGCTTCTTGATTTCCTCACTCAGTATGCGCTCAACTTCCGAATCGTCGTGGTGATCCGGATTCTCCGACTGAAGGAAAGTATTCGTCTTTTCGTAGTGCGAAAACTGACGGGATAAAAACTCCACGTGTGCATCCTCTTCTTCGGCCATCATTTCGAAGATGCGTTTGGCTGCCGGACTTTGGGTGTTGCGGGCTACCTGGGTGTAGAAGGCTTTGCCCCTTCGCTCGAGCAAAATGGCTGTCTTGAGAATGTCGAGGGCTTTGTTGGGCTGATTCATCGATGTTAACGCTTTGATACCGCAAATATAAGTTTTTAGCGCGAGCGCCTCTTTGCGGCAGGTCTTTTTTTACATTTGTTATCCATGAAACCATCCGGCATCAAACCACTTCAAGCGCCTGAACGACTGAGCAATCTGTTTAAGGCAGTCACCGGCCTAATGCCCGAAACCGTTACGGCTCTGCCGCAGAGCGGCTCATCCCGACGCTATTTCAGACTCACCGCAGGAAGCCAAAGCCTTATTGGCACCGAAAACCCGGCAAAAGCCGAGAACCTGGCTTTCAGGCATTTTTCGCAAGTGTTTAGGAGCATCGGACTTCCTGTTCCCGAAGTGCTTGCCATGAGCCGCGATAACACCTGCTACCTGCAGCAGGACCTTGGCGATCAGAGTCTTTACGGGCTCATGGTAAGGCATGGAGGTGCGCAACAGGCAGAAAAAGATGTTTTGGATCGCTTTCGGCAGGCATTGGCACATCTGGCCATTTTTCAGGTAGAAGCCCACAAGTCCATTAATTACCGGAAGTTTGCCTTTTCAGGTCCCAGATTCGATAAGGCGGCCATCCTCGACGATTTGCAGTATTTCAGGTATTTTTTCCTAAAACTTCACCCTGAGCTGGTAGTCAACGAAAAACGACTAATTCGCGATATGGAACGTTTTGCAGGGTATTGTGCCTCAGCCCCATCGGATTATTTCATGTACCGCGATTTTCAGTCGCGTAACATTATGGTTTTCAATGGCAGCAATTATTATATCGACTTTCAGGGCGGAAGACAGGGTGCGCTGCAATACGATGTGGTTTCGCTGCTCTGGCAGGCTGCAGCAGGCTTTGCCCCTGCTCAAAGGGAAACATTGATTGTTTCGTACAAAAATCAATTGGATGTGCTTGATCCTTTGGCCGCAGCGACCTTCGACACCTACCTTCCAGCATTTGTGCATCTCCGGCAGATGCAGGTGCTGGGTGCTTACGGCCTCAGAGGTTTGGTGCAGCATAAGGCTCATTTTCTGAAAAGCATCCCTCCGGCCCTTCGGGCTGTGGAAGACAATCTTCGAAATTTTCCCCTGCCTTCAGGCTTGCCGGAGCTTTCGGCTGTGCTTGGTTCGCTTTCCGGTCTGCACCACAAGTATCCACTATTGACAAAAAACGACGACAAAGTGCTCAAAGTGAACATCTTCAGCTTTTCGTTTCTGCAGGGAGGCCCGCCGGCCGACAGCAGCGGCAATGGGGGCGGCTTTGTTTTCGACTGCAGGTCGCTCCCAAATCCCGGCCGGGAAGAGCAATACCGAAAACTGACAGGCCGCGATGACCGTGTGAAACAATACCTTCTGGCAAGCGATGAGGTCCATGAATTTCTTAGCGCAACGAGCGGATTAATCCTTCAGTCCATCGACAATTATATCAAACGTGGATTTACAAGCCTGAGTGTCGGTTTTGGTTGCACTGGCGGCCAGCATCGCTCGGTTTTTTGTGCAGAAACCATTGCGGCAGAACTGAAGAAACTTTATCCCGGAGTAGAAATTAATCTCTGGCATCAGAACATTGGCAATTGACAATCATGGGCAAAAAACTTTGCGACAGCGATAAAAAAAACAATAAGGAGGCAAAAGGAAAGAAATTCGTCTGTGATTCGTGCAAGCGCAAATCGGACGAAAAGGAGAAGCTGTGCAAACCCTCGAAACGATGACCGCAGAACATAAATCGGCGCTGGTACTGGCAGCTGGATTGGGCACCAGACTTGGACTCCTGACCCATAACCGGCCAAAAGCCCTGTTGGAAATTGAGGGACGCAGCCTGCTGGAAATCTGTCTGCGAAAGCTTGAAAAACTTGGTTTCACGCATGTTGTTGTCAACACTCATCACTTCCACCATCAGATCGAGGCCTTCGTGCGGAATTTCGACAGCCCCATGAGTATAAGCCTCTCACACGAGCGGGAAGAGCCGCTGGAAACGGGAGGAGGATTGCTGAAGGCCCTAACTTTTTTTCAAAATAGCCGGCATATTCTGGTACATAATGTTGACGTAATTACTGATCTGTCGATAAACGAATTGTACGACACCCAGAAAAAAACCGATGCTGTGGCCGTGCTGGCTGTGAGCGAAAGGCCTTCGACGCGAAGATTGTTGTTCGACAGCGAATTCCGGCTTGCTGGCTGGAAGAATGCCCAGTCAGGTGAAGTACGAACTGTGCCGGGTAAAAAAGCGGTTTACGATTATGCATTTTCGGCCGTTTCCTATCTGAATACCAGGGCATTCGAAGGCTTTAAGGTCAGGCGTGTCACGCTCGTTGAGCTTTTGCTGAATCTCGCCGAAAACCACGATGTGATCGCCGCTTTTCCGACCTACAGCTACTGGCACGACCTCGGAAAAGCGGATCAGCTGGCTGCCATTGCCGCATCCTTAAAAGAAAAAGGAATTTAAAATGGGTTTGATAAGCAATCTTTCCGCCGAACTTTCGGCCCTGCCGCCTGCAATGTTGAAAAAGATAACGGTGGTATTTCCCAATCGCAGGGCCGGTTTGTTTCTGCGCCGCCAATTGAGCATAGGGGCAAAAGGGCCGATGTGGCTGCCTGAAATGCTTTCCGTTGAAGAAGCCTTTGCCCGGTGGAGCGGTTATGGGATGGCCGACAACCTCACATTAATCGTTGAGCTTATCAGCAGGCAGCTGAGCGAAGGTGAGAATGGAGGTCGCGATGCCGCGGCATTTATTGGACATGCCAGGCAAATGGCAGTCGATTTCGACGAAATTGATCATTACCTAGCTGATCCGCAAGCAGTTTTTACTGCCCTCAGCGAAGCCAAAGCCGCCGAGACCTGGCACCCCGATGGTAGTCCGCTTAGCAAATACGAAACCGCATACCTGAGCTTTTTCAGATCGCTGCTTAATTATTACAGATGGCTCAAGAACAGGCTATTAGAGCGCAGGCTGATGTGGCCGGGTGCTATGGCGGCACATCTCGCTTCGTGGAGTGAGCAGCAATGGCTCGAAAAACTGCCCGATGGTGAGGTTTGGTTTGCCGGCTTCAACGCCCTCACTCCGGCCGAAGAAGTAGTGATGACAAGGCTGTGCGGCATGGGCAAAGCAAAAATGTTCTGGGATCTCGACAATTATTATATGCTCCCGGGGCCTGACGGTCAGCAGCAGGCCGGATCAGCCATGCGTCGTTTCAAAAAAAATCACCCTGAGCTGGTCGAGCACTGGATAGGCAACGATCTGACAACCAAACCGAAAAAAATCAGGATCGTTTCAACTTCGGGGGCTGTGGCTCAGGCTAAAGCACTTGGCGTCATGCTGTTGGCGCAAAAACCTGATGAAAACAATACCGACGAAGCAATCGTGCTGGCCGACGAAAAACTGCTCGAACCCGTGCTCAACTCATTGCCCGAAGAAGTTGGCGAGGTCAATGTGACAATGGGATATCCATTGGTTAACAGTCCGTTATTTCACCTGGCCGAGAAAATAGCGCAGCTTGCAGTCTTCGGGGCACACTCGGAGAGAGAAACTTTACCGCTAATGCTGGTGTCTGACCTGTTGATGCATCCGCTTGTATCGGGAGCGATTGAAAAGGAATTGAGAGAGGGTTGTGCATTGCTGGTGCGTAAACTCATTTCCGACGGAAGCGCCAATATCTTTCCTAACCGACTGGAAGAACACATTGTTATTCTACCAAAATCTGCCCAACAGCTTGTCAACCAGCTAATGGAGTTGCAAAAAAAATCTGCAGGTGAATTGCCTACTGCCATTCTTCATTGGCTTGAAACACCCGGATTACTGAATATTTCGGATTATTTGCTTGAAAAACAGCTTGATGAGCTTAGACGTCTGCTCAACATTTTGTCTGATGCACTCAAGGTTTCAGGCCTTAGTGCCAGGGAATCGGTTCCGCTGCTGCTGAGGCAGTTGGGGAAAAACAGCCACATCAAGCTCAGCGGGGAGCCACTCAAAGGCCTGCAGGTGATGGGCATGCTCGAAACGCGCAATCTGGCATTCCGTCGGGTGCATCTGCTTTCGGCCAACGAGGGTATGCTGCCGGCCACCAAAAGCAGCAGTTCGCTCATTCCGGCCGACATCCGAAGGCATTTCGGTCTGCCCATGCGCAGCGACAAAGACGCTATTTCAGCATTTCACTTTTATCAACTTGTGCAGCACGCCGACGAAATCATTTTCTATTATAACACCGAACCCGACGCCCTGGGAGGCGGCGAAAAGAGCCGCTTCCTTCTTCAGATCCGACATCAGCTGATGAAGGTTAACAAAGACATTAGCTGGGAAGAAATCACTTTCAATCCACCACTTCCTGCCGGAGGCGGAGAAGTAAGGATAGAGATACCAAAGTCGGAAGCCATTAGGGAGGCTCTGGCCAGAAAAGCCGAATCGGGCATATCGCCCTCGGCACTCAGCCGCTGGTACAACTGTAGCCTTCAGTATTATCTGGGTGAAATACTCGGGATAAAAGAAAAACCCCTGCCAGGCGAATTACCGGGATTTAACGTTACGGGGACAATTATTCACAGGGCCATTGAACTCCTTTACAAGCCTTACGTTAACAAACCGCTTACCGCAGAAGCCATCAACAATATGCAGCTTCAGCTCGATAAAGCTGTGGATGAAGCCTTTAGCGATGAGCTTCCGGGAGTTTCAAAAACGATCGGGCGAAATGCACTTCAATTTGCAATGGCAAAAAAAATGGTGGAGCGCGCCCTTGGCAACGACCTGAAAGAGATCAAAAAAAACAGCCGCATAACTGTGTTAAAGCAGGAGGAAAAACTGGAGGCTGCAATCGACACGCCATCCGGAACGCTGCGCCTCAAAGGATTTCCCGACCGCATCGACACCGATGGACAGGGTTTAAGGATCATCGACTTCAAAACAGGGAGCTTTGATGAAAAGAAACTAAAGATCGATCAACTAGAAGACCTCACCAATCCGGAAAAGAAGTTTGCGCTTCAGTTGGCATGCTATATGCTCATGGCTGAAAAGACCTTTAAAAACCTTACCGGCCTCAGACCCAGAGGCTATATTCTGCCCCTGAAGCAAAGTAATACCGGGCTCGCCGAAACCACACTACCTTTTGATGAATCGCAGGGATTCCGTGAGTTTGAAGCCTTGCTTTCAGTCACCCTTGAACAGATGCTCGATCCGGCAGTGCCGATTGCACAAACTACAGAAATTAAACGATGTGCCAATTGCATCTATTTAAGAATATGCAATCGTGAAGCTGCCGCAGCCAATAATTACTGATTCAGATAACGACCTTATTTAAAGCATGATCGCACATGCCTTTTTTGCATACATTTGGCCATGCGCCTCCTTATCTTTGTTGCCACAATTAAACAACCTGTCCCTATGAGCGAGAAAACCAAATTCAACATCCTTATTGTTGACGACCGCCCGGAGAACCTGCTCACCCTCGAAGGCATACTCGAAAACGAGGATCTTAACATCATTAAGGCGCAGTCGGGCAACGAAGCCCTCGCAATGCTGCTTGAGCACAACATTGCTCTCGTGCTTATGGATGTGCAGATGCCCGGCATGGACGGGTTCGAAGTTGCCGAAATCATGCGAAGCAACGAACGCACTAAATTCATCCCCATCATCTTCGTAACAGCCATTAGCAAACAGCGCCAGCATATCTTCAGGGGATACGAGACAGGCGCAGTGGATTACCTATACAAACCCCTTGATCTTGAGATACTTCAGAGCAAGATAAGAGCGTTCATCGATCTCTTTCAACACAAAAACGCCCTGGAGGAAACCACGCGTCAACTCGAAAAAACCATCGAAGCGCTCAACAGGGCAAAGCTCACTGCCGAGGAAGCAACCAATGCCAAAAGCGCATTCTTGGCCACCATGAGCCACGAAATACGCACACCCCTCAACGGCATCATCGGCATGGCCGACCTTGGCCTTATGGACGAAACCCTAAGTCCTACCCAACGTGAAAGACTGTTGGACATACGCAATTCGGGCGAATCGCTGCTTGAAATCATCAACGAAATTCTCGACATCTCAAAAATTGAAGCCGACAAGCTCGAACTTGAGGAAATTGAATTCTCCATCCGCGAAATGGTCGAGAAGGTCGTAAACCTGCTCTCGGTGAAGATGCAACAGGAAAAACTCGAGTTCGTCTGCGAAATGAGCCCAGAGCTTCCCGACATCCTCATTGGCGACCCGCTTCGCATTCGCCAGGTACTTATCAACCTGATCAGCAATGCAATAAAGTTTACCGAAACCGGAATGGTTCGTCTGGCTATAAAGCTCGTCGAACAGATTGAGGAACAGGTAAGCATCGATTTTTCCGTTCAGGACACCGGTATAGGCATCCCAAAAGAAAAAATCGGCAGGCTTTTCCAATCATTCACTCAGGTAGATACCTCTACCACGCGCACGCATGGCGGCACAGGTCTGGGCCTTACCATCAGTCAAAGGCTGGTCAATATGATGGGTGGTAATATCAACGTGGAATCGGAGTTCGGAAAAGGCAGCACATTTTCTTTCAGGCTGAACATGGTGCTGGGCGAACAAAAGGAAGACTTCTTGAAAATCGTTTTGCGAAAGCCAAACAATCAGTTCAGGGTGCTTGTACTCGAAGACAATCCGTATTCTGTGGCGAGCATTGCAGGCATTCTGGAGGCATGGGGCATTGGGCACAAAACCACCGCCGATGTGGAAGAAAGCCTCGACTCGCTCGAACAGCAGCCCTACGATCTGGTGATGATCGACTATAACTTGAGTGCTCATCAGGGCGACGAGGTAGCCGAACTGATGACCCGCCTGATGCCCGGCGGGAAAAAACCACACATTGTGCTCCTTGCACCAAGCAAAGCCGCTATCGATGTGCTACAGGTGAAAAAAAACTTACCCTACGATTTCATCACCAAGCCAGTTCTGCAACAAAACCTGAGAAATTACCTGCTCGAACATTTTGGGCCCGAAGAGTCAAAGCCCAGTGAGGCCAAAGCACAGACGGGACCAACAGTCCTAAGTGCTCCAGCCGCAGGAAAGCTCAATATCCTCGTTGCCGAAGACCAGGTTATCAACCGGAAAATTGTTGTGCAGCTGCTCGAAAAGAAAGGATACAACGTCAAAGCCGTCGAAAACGGACGCGAAGCATTCGAACACGCCGTTTCGCAGCGATACGACCTGATTCTGATGGATGTGCAGATGCCTGAAATGGATGGCTTCGACGCCACACAACACATACGAACCGCCGAGAAAGATAAAAATTACCACACCCCCATTGTGGCCATGACCGCCCATGCCATGAAAGGCGACCGGGAAAAATGCCTTGCCGCAGGCATGGACCACTACATTACAAAGCCCATCAACCCGGCTGAACTTTACGATACGATAGAAAAATTTTCCCGCTGAAAAAGATGAACCGATTACAACGAAAATCGCTGCCCGAAAACCTCGATTACAACACCGCCAGCACCTGGGAAAAGCTTCGTTATTCCTTACGATCGTGGAGGTATATCGGCGTGGGCAAATCGCTTTTAATCTGGTTTTTGGCCATTTCAATCATACCTCTGGCCTCCATAAGCTTTATCAACTTCCTCAATGCCTATCACGGATTGACCATAGTGGCCGAAAAATCGCTCAATGCCACATCCCAGCTGCGCAAGGCCTATCTTGACACCTTTTTTACCGAGATCACCGAATTTCTGGAAACCAACAGCAAACAAAAGGCCGATATCGACCTGCTGATCAACCTTTCATCAGAAGTAAACAAGTATCCCAGCCCAAAAGCTTTTGTTAAGTCGGCTCAATGGAAAAGCATGACCGACCACCATCGCGACGAATTTAAATATCTGGCCAACAAGAACGGGTTCTACGACATCTACTATATAGATGAAAAAGGCGTTATTCTTTACTCCCTTCGTGAAGAATCTGACCTTGGCGAGAATATGTTCAGCGGTCCGTTGCAACAAACCCGATTTGCAGAAACTGCCCGCCTGGCGCTCGAAAGCGGAAAAACCCTTTTTTCCGATCTTGAGTATTATGTTCCTTCATACAATAAGCTTTCAGGATTCTTTGTCCACCCGGTAAAACTTGATAATGGCAAAATAATCGGGTTGATAGCCTTGCAGGTCACCATGGACCGCATCAACCAGATTATACGTCAGGAAGCCGGTTATGGCGAAACAGGTCAGGCCTACATTGTTGGTTCTGACGGATTGCTGCGCACGGCCTTCAGGTTCGGGTTTCAGGATGAAATCATGAATAAGCGCGTCGAAAACCAAAAAGTTAAAGACTGGTTGTTTTATCTGGCCAACCGCAACAATCCCGGTTTGCTTCGCGAACGCGAGCTCGACAAGGAAAAAGTTTCGACCTACGACAGCGACCTCAACGGCAAATATGTACTGGGCATCTATCGCAACCTCGACCTCCTCGAAAAGCTGGGCGTAAACTGGACATTAATCGAAGAAATCGAGCACTCGGAGGCCTTTGCCTACGCACGTAAACTTTCTGATATCGTGAAGATTACCTTTATCATCACGATCGTTTTGGTTTTCCTTACCTCACTGCTCGTAACCCGATGGTTTGTTAGTCCCATCAAGCAGCTTTCCTCGTGGGCCAAACAAGTGGCTGTTGGTCAGCTCGACAACAAGGACATCAAGGCGCCCAACAATGAGATTGGCGAAATGGTACAAACCTTTAACCGGCTGGTTCAAGCCCTTCAAAAGTATGCCCGTGTGGCACGATTGATGGCGCTTGGCGATTATACCGAAAAGGTGGAGCTCAGAAGCAACGAAGACGTGCTGGGCCATTCGATGAACACGATGGTGGAGAGTTTCAGACAGGTTGTTGAGCAGGCCAATCGCATTGCAAAAGGCGATTTCAGCGTCAACATCATGCCGCGCAGCGAAAAGGATACCCTTAACATCGCCCTTTTCGAAATGACGCGCATGCTTGCCATTAATGCCGAAGAAACCCGAACACAGGACTGGCTTAAATCGGGCATCAACCTGCTTGATGCAGCCATGAGCGGCAATAACACCCTGCACGAACTCAGCGGCAAAGTGCTCGATATGCTTACGCCCTATGTTGACGCCCATGCTTCGGCCATTTACGCTCCTTCGCAGGACTCCGATACTTTTGATTTGCAGGCTGCCTACGGATTAGGCGCGGAATTCCTGTCGAAGCAATCGAAAATACTGGCTGGTCAGGGATTGGCCGGGAAAGTACTGGAAAACACTCAGGCCTGCCTGATCAGTTCGGACAATGCTGAAGGCTTCAATATCGATACCGGCACCGGCATCATCAACGCCCGTGAGCTTTATATCATTCCGCTCATGCACGAGAAGCAGCTGGTAGGCTTGCTCGAGCTTGCTACGATTAACCACTTTAGCGAACTCCACAGAAATTTCCTTTCCCTGGCCGCAGGCAATATTGCCTTGAGCATTCGCACCGCAATAGCCAACGAGAAAGTGCGCGAACTGCTGCGTCAAACCCAGGAACAAGCAAACGAACTGGCCGTGCAGCAGGAAGAATTGAGACAGATGAACGAGGAGCTTCAGGAGCAAACTGCAGCGCTGCGACTTTCGGAAGAAAACCTTCAGGCACAACAGGAGGAACTGCGCGTAACCAACGAAGAGCTCGAAGAACGCACCCGCGCTCTGGAATTGCAGCGCGCTGTGCTTAAAGAAAAAAACAAAGAGCTTGAAGAGGCCCGCGCTGAGATAGAAAACAAAGCACGCGACCTGGAGCAGGCATCACGCTATAAATCGGAGTTTTTGGCCAATATGTCGCACGAACTGCGAACACCCCTCAACAGCATTTTAGTGCTTTCGCAGCTGTTGGGCGAAAACAAGAAAAACCATCTTGATGCCAAAGAGCTCGAATATGCCCGCACTATTCACAGCTCAGGCGCCGACCTTCTCGAACTGATCAACGAAATCCTTGATTTGAGCAAGGTAGAAGCCGGTCGCATCGACCTGTTTATCGAAAACCTTTTCATCGACGATGTGGTCGATTACATCCGGAAAACCTTTGGCCCTCTTGCCGAAAAGAAAGGACTGGAACTGTTCGTCAACAAAGCCAACAACCTGCCCAGCCAACTCCGCACCGACCCGCAACGCGTGATGCAGATTCTCAAAAATTTGTTTTCCAACGCCATAAAATTTACACACAAGGGAAGTGTATCGCTCAACATTTACCGACCCGATGCCAGCCAGCTTCCCAAAAATACGCTCCTCGATCCGGCCTCGGCCATCGCATTTTCGGTAACAGATACCGGTATCGGAATTTCGCCCGACAAGCTCGAAGTCATTTTCGAAGCCTTCAGGCAGGCCGATGGCACCACAAGCCGAAAATATGGAGGTACGGGTTTAGGTCTCAGTATTTCCAGGGCCTTTACCGAGTTGCTCGGCGGCGAGCTTGGCGTTGAAAGTTCAGAAGGTAAAGGCACCAGCTTCACACTCTTTTTGCCAACTGAATTTCAGCAATCGGAAAACAGACGGGAAGAGCGTTCGAAACCAGCAGGCAACACAACTGCACCTTCAGCAGGCCCGGCATCAGCTCCCGCGATCACAGGCTCAGGTCTGGTAAGCCAGACCAGCGACGGCCTTTATCGCACTGATGCCATAGATGAGGCCACCGACGATCGAAACAACATTACGGAAGGCGACCGGGCACTACTGATTATAGAAGACGACCCAAGGTTTGCTTCGCTCTTGAGCGACCTGGCACATGAGCATCATTTTAAGACGCTTATAGCCAGCGACGGCGAGTCGGGGTTGCATTTTGCCGATTATTTTAAACCATCAGCCATCATCCTCGATGTTGGGCTGCCCGGCATCGATGGCTATGAGGTGATCGACAGGCTAAAAAAGAATCCCCGCACCCGACATATTCCGGTGCATTTCATCTCCGCATCCGACAAAAGCCTCGAAGCATTGCGCAAAGGAGCCATCGGTTATTTGCAGAAACCCGTTGATAATGCCTCGCTCGAAATGGCCTTTAGCCGTATCGAAAGCATTGTTTCGGGGCAAAATAGAAGACTGCTTGTAGTTGAAGACGACGAAATCACCCGCAAGAGTATTGTGGGCCTCATGGCTGCCGATGATGTTACTATTGAGGCCGTTGAGTCGGGCGAGGCTGCATTGGAATTGCTCGAAAAGCAGGAATTCGACTGCCTTATCCTCGATCTGGGGCTTGCAGGTATGAGTGGCTTTGAGCTGCTTGAACAAATAAAGAAAGACTCAAGAATCTGTCAGCTGCCCGTGGTGGTTTACACCAGTAAAGATCTGGGCAAGGACGAAGACCTGATGCTCCAGCGCTATGCCGACAGCATCATCCTCAAAGGCGCCCGATCGTTCGAGAGGCTGCTCGCCGAAACCACCTTGTTCCTCCATCAGGTGCAGGAAAAACTGCCGGAGAAAAAACAGGAGATACTCCGCAAAATTCATGAGCGGGAAGATGTGTTAAGCGGTAAAACGGTGCTCATCGTGGACGACGATATGCGTAACGTATTTGCACTCACCAGCCTGCTCGACAACCACGGTTTGCGCACCATCATAGCGAAAAACGGTCGCGAAGGGATAGAAAAACTGAAAGCAAATCCGGGCATCGATCTGGTGCTCATGGATATCATGATGCCCGAAATGGACGGCTATGAAGCCATGCGTCAGATTAGAAAAGATGTGCGCTACCAGCGTCTGCCTATAATTGCCCTCACCGCCAAAGCCATGAAAGACGACCGCGAGAAAGTGATGGCCGCAGGGGCTAACGAATACCTCACCAAGCCGTTCGACACCGAGAAACTCTTGTCACTCCTCAGGGTGTGGCTCTATAAATGATGAGCTGCCAGGCCTGATACCTTTTTCCAGAATGAACATGCAAAGCAAAAATGAAGGAAGCAAAGAGCTCCAGAAACAGGACCTTGAAGTTAGGCTATTGCTTGAAGCTATTCAACAAATTTACGGTTACGATTTCAGGGGATACAACCAGGCTCATGTCCGGCGCCGAATCCTTCACCGCGTGCAGAATTTAGGACTTAAAAGCATTTCAGAACTGCAGCACAAGCTTTTGCACGAAGAGCACTTTATCGAGATTTTGCTTCGCGACCTTTCAATCAATGTAACGGAAATGTTTCGCGACCCGGGCTTCTACCGCAGTATGCGTTTAGAGGTGATACCTGTGCTCAAAACCTATCCTTTTATAAAGGTGTGGCATGCCGGATGTTCGACCGGGGAAGAGGTGTACAGTTTTGCCATCTTATTAAAGGAAGAAGGATTGCTCGACAGGGCGCAGATTTATGCCACCGACTTTAATCCAATTGTGCTCGAAACGGCCCGAAAAGGCATCTATCCCGTAAGCCGAATCAAAGAATACACACAGAATTATCAGGCTTCCGGGGGTTTGCAATCTTTCTCTGATTTCTATATCGCCCGCTACGACTCGGTGATTATGGATCATAACCTCCGAAAAAACGTCGTGTTTGCAGAGCACAACCTGGTTACGGATAATGTTTTCGCCGAGGTGCATGTTATCATTTGTCGCAATGTGTTGATTTACTTCAACAAAGACCTTCAGAACAGGGTTCTAAAGCTGTTTGCCGACAGCCTCATCAAAGGCGGTTTTTTAGGACTTGGTTCGAAGGAAAATATCATGTTTACCGAGGTAGCCGACACATTCACGGTAGTTGATGCCTCCGAAAAAATCTACAAGAAAAAAATAGTGCTTGGGATTTAGCATGGCCGACAAAGCAAAATTGAAATACCGGGCGGTGGTAATCGGCACTTCGGCAGGTGGTCTGAAGGCACTCAAACAGCTGGTGGAAGGACTCGATCCTGTGTTTCAGCTGCCGCTGCTTATTGTGCAGCACCTTAGTCCACAATCCGACAGTTTTTTGCCTAAATACCTCAGCCAATTCACTCACCTTAAGGTAAAGGAAGCCGACCCTCACGAGCCCATCCTGCCGGGCTACGCCTACACAGCACCGCCAAACTATCATATGCATGTGGAAAAAAACGGAACGATACTGTTGAGTGTCGATGAGAAAGTAAATTTCGCAAGGCCTTCAATCGACGTATTGTTCGAAAGTGCAGCCTGGGTTTATCAGCAACACCTCATTGGCATTTTAATGACCGGGGCAAACAACGATGGAGCGAAGGGAATGTGTCAGATCAAAATGCTGGGAGGGCTCACCATAGCACAACTGCCATCTGAGGCGGAAGTGCCAATTATGCCGGAAGCAGCCATTGCCCTGGGCTGCACCTCCAAAGTACTCGATATCAAGGGAATATCATCATTTCTCAACGGACAATATGCCAAAACTGACTAAACAGGAAGCATTAAGCCCAAATTTGGGTTAATCGTCCTCAATCCACTCCAGATCAACGTAAACGGGCAAATGATCGGCAAAACCGCCCAGATAGGTTGGACCTGAATAAGTTCGGAAAATCTTTTTACCCAAGTGCCTGTCATCGTCCTGAAGCAAAAAGTCGCCGGCGAAGATACGCGCGCTGCCCGGCTGGTAGCGTAATCCGCGCGGGGCAGCATATAACTGGCTGCTTACGAACACCATATCGAAAATCTGCCAGCTGTGCTGATGTTTAAGCGTTCCTTCGTGCCCCAGTTTACGGCTATCAGTAAATAGATTGATAAGATCGTTAGGTGTCGAAATTTTTTCAGTTGGCAAAGCCCTGAGGTAATAAACCAGACTTTCATCGGTGGGCGTATCGTTGAAGTCGCCCATCATCAGCATTTTAGCCTCGGGATTGCGTTGCAAAATGCTGTCGGCTTGCATGCGAAGAACCGATGCGGCAAGAAACCGACGCTCGACCGACTCTATCTGGCCGCCATAGCGCGAGGGCCAGTGATTGATAAATACATGAAGCGTATCGGAATCGTTCACGAGAAAAGTGGCGCGCAGGATATCCCTGGTTTTAAAATTTAGATCAGCGGTGTCGATTACCGGCACAGCCCTGCTGCTGAGTAGTCGCAGATAGTCGGGACGGTAGAGCATGGCCGCATCAATTCCTCTGCGGTCGGGCGATTCATAATGGATTATTCGATAACGGGCCTGCCTGAGCGGTGTGTTTTGTGTGAGTTCGCGAAGCACTCGCTCGTTTTCCACCTCACAAAACCCGATGATGTGCGGAAGTTCGCCCTGACCAATAGCCGCTATTGTTTTGAAAACGTTGTTTCGCTTGGTTATAAATCTGCTGTATGTCCAACGTTGTTCTCCGGCCGGGGTGAAAGCGTTGTAATCGCGGGTGCTATCCACCTCAACATCGAAGAAATTCTCAACATTCCAAAACATTATGCGCATGGGCCGAACCTGCGCATCGGTGCGATTTTTGAAGCCAAAAATCAATACCAGTAACAAAATAAAACATCTTACCAAACCTAACTTCCTGCGAACGGGCATCATGACATTGAAATTTGGGAGCTTCGTCGTCAAAAGTACGTTTTTTCGGGGTCTTTTTACTAAGTTTGTTCGCCCCAAAGCAAACCCGAATCGGAATTTATCGGTTTTTTGGGTCTTTATAAGTATCTGGATTTGTGTAACTTAAAAAAAAGTTTAAAAAAAGTTCAAAATTTTCGATGTGATTTTAACTGCGAGTGGTATTAATGGCAGAACAAAAAGGAAAAAACAGCGATGAAGAAATCATCCGGGGCATCAGGGAGCACGACCGCGAAACGCTGACTGAACTATACAGACAGCTGTTTCCAATGGTCAGAATGTTTGTAAAAAACCTGGGAGGCTCGCAAGCTGATGCATGGGATGTGTTTCAGGAAACTTTGGGCGCAATTTATGACAGGATTGCCACCGAAGCTGACAGCTTCAAGCTGAATTCCTCGTTCACAACGTTCTTTTTTGCGGTTAGTAAACGCGTCTGGTACAAGCATCTTCGCTGGAGAAAAGTCAACGACCGATTTCTTCAGGAAGAAACATCCAATGCTGTCAGAAACGAGGATGAGAAAATGGATGAGCTGATCAGGGAAAACATTATGCTCAACCTTGTCAGGCGGAATTTGGAGAAACTTAAGCCGGACTGCCGCAACCTGCTCGAAGCCACCATGCAAGGGCTCAAAGCTGAAGAGCTCACAGCACATGCACGAGTGAGTTCAGCCGCTTCCGTTTACAACAAACGCCGCAACTGCATCGATAAATTATTCAACCACATTAAAAACGATCCGGATTATTTTATCCTTAAAGACTATGAAAAACCTTGACCGAATTGAACGTTACATCGACCATGAAATGGATGAAAACGAACTTTGGGAGTTCGAAAGAGACCTCAGAAACGATCCTCAACTGGCGGAAGAGTTGGCTTTGATGCAAGCCCTGAGCGCCAGAGCAAAACGTAGCAGCAAACTAAAGCTTATGGATCTGATGGACAATATCCGACAGGAAGAAGAAAAGAAATCAAGACTGGTCATCTTCTCCAAACGAGCCCTTGCCTATGCCGCCAGCCTTCTGGTGCTCATTGCCGCAGGCATAGGTTTATGGCACTACGGCGGAAACGTAAGCAACGAAAGGGTATTTCTAAATTACTACCAGCCTGAGCCGGTTTCGTTTGCCGTGCGTTCGGCCACCATGAGCAGCGATCAACCTGTGATGCAGGGCCTCGACCTTTTCGAAAAAAAGGAAT
>JAJTAY010000016.1 GCA_021287165.1 Bacteroidia bacterium
CCGGGCCTTGTACACACCGCCCGTCAAGTCACGAAAGTCGGTAACACCCGAAGCCGGTGGCCCAACCTTTTGGAGGGAGCCGTCGAAGGTGGGACTGGCGATTGGGACTAAGTCGTAACAAGGTAGCCGTACCGGAAGGTGTGGCTGGAATACCTCCTTTCTGGAGAGGTAGAGTTACGAACCAGAGCGAGCTTTTTTTTTAAGGAATACGATTTAGAATATAGAGAGAGGAGTCCACGAAGCAGTTTAGAAGACCCAAGGTTGGAAGAACGCTATTAAGGGGCTTTACTTTTCTCTGGTTTTTTGGCGGCTTCAACAAATGCGATCCAAGATATAACAGCACTTAAGGTTGATTAAGGCTGACCCGATGGGTGTGAAGGCTGGTTGCTGGTTACGGGTTACGGGTTACGGGATAAACACCGAACCTCAAACTGCAAACCACAAACAAAAAACACGCAACACGCAATTAAGAAGCAGTTTTCACACTAAAAGAAGAGCAGGCTACACAGTCCCGTAGCTCAGTTGGTTAGAGCACTACACTGATAATGTAGGGGTCGGCAGTTCGAGTCTGCCCGGGACTACTGAGCAGGCGCGGACTGGGACGAGGGACGGAGATTAGGGACGAGGGACAAGGGACGAGAGTGAACAGTGAACAACAAACACTGAACTAAAAAACCACTCACCACTCACCACTCATCGATGACACACCTGCTATAAGATCGGGGGAATTAGCTCAGTTGGCTAGAGCACTAGCTTTGCAAGCTAGGGGTCAAGGGTTCGAATCCCTTATTCTCCACGAGGATAGTTCTTTTAGTTATTTTGGGAATGTAAGGACGGCTCAGTAGGCTAGTCTCGTCGCTCGCGACGAGATTGCAAACTTAGGGGTCAAGGGTTCGAATCCCTTATTCTCCACGAATGCATAGGATTGCATAGAAGTTCTTTGACATGGTGACAAACTTTAAAGACACAAAACCGAGTGAGATGGTGAATCTCACACACTTGAGCCGGGTGATGGGCTAAGGCTTTGGGAGACCGAAGATGAAGCGCATTGCCTGAAATTTAGGAAAGAACTCAGATACGATAGTTAGTACGGAAGAAAGTGACTAAGGGCGTATGGGGGATGCCTAGGCTCTCAGAGGCGAAGAAGGACGTGATAAGCTGCGAAAAGCACCGGGGAGTTGCAAATGAGCTGTGATCCGGTGATATCCGAATGGGGCAACCCCTCCTGATGAAGTCAGGAGATCCTTATGCTATAGGCATAAGGAGGCGAACCCGCTGAACTGAAACATCTTAGTAAGCGGAGGAGAAGAAAACAATAGTGATTTCCCAAGTAGTGGCGAGCGAACGGGAATTAGCCCAAACCGTATTTGTTACGGCAAATGCGGGGTTGAAGGACCTGCGATGTACATTAAATAATCATAGTGGAACACGGTTGGAAAGCCGGACCGAAGGAGGTGACAGTCCTGTATGCGAAATGGTTATTAATGTTAGCGGGAATCCTGAGTAAGGCGGGACCGGAGGAATCCTGTCTGAATCTACCGGCACCATCCGGTAAGGCTAAATACTCCTGAGAGACCGATAGTGAACCAGTACCGTGAGGGAAAGGTGAAAAGAACCGCGCGCAGCGGAGTGCAATAGAACCTGAAACCATACGCTTACAAGCGGTCGGAGTCCCGAACATTCGGGATGACGGCGTGCCTTTTGCATAATGAGCCTACGAGTTACACCTTTTTGGCGAGGTTAATCTGCTTGAAGCGGAGAAGCCGAAGCGAAAGCGAGTCTTAATTAGGGCGTTTAAGTCAGAGGGGGTAGACGCGAAACTTTGTGATCTACCCATGGCCAGGTTGAAGGTGCGGTAACACGCACTGGAGGACCGAACCGGTGGTCGTTGAAAAGACTTCGGATGAGCTGTGGGTAGGGGTGAAAGGCTAATCAAACTGAGAGATAGCTCGTACTCCCCGAAATGCCTTTAGGGGCAGCCTTGATTTAGTGTCATAGAGGTAGAGCTACTGATTGGGCTAGGGGGCTTCACCGCCTACCAAACCCTGACAAACTCCGAATGCTATGACATGATGATCAGGAGTGAGGGCAAGGGTGCTAAGGTCCTTGCCCGAGAGGGAAAGAACCCGGACCATCAGCTAAGGTCCCCAAATGTATGCTAAGTTGTAGAAACGCGGTTTGACTGCACAGACAGCTAGGATGTTGGCTTGGAAGCAGCCATTCATTTAAAGAGTGCGTAACAGCTCACTAGTCGAGCGGTCGGGCATGGATAATAAGCGGGCATAAAGCATACTACCGAAGCTATGGATCCCGTACATACGGGATGGTAGGGGAGCATTCCAGTCGGCGCGGAAGGTGTGGTGTAAGCCATGCTGGAGCGGCTGGAAAAGCAAATGTAGGCATAAGTAACGATAATCGCGGTGAGAAACCGCGACACCGGAAGACTAAGGTTTCCTGATCAACGTTAATCGGATCAGGGTTAGTCGGGGCCTAAGGCGGACCCGTTGTAATGGCGGGGTAGTTGATGGACGACTGGTTAATATTCCAGTACTGGCTGGTATTGCGATAGGAGGGACAGAGGAGTGAATGCGTCGCCTGCTGACGGAATAGCAGGTTGAAGGGGGGTAGGTAAATCTGTAGTTGGCAAATCCGCTACGGATGCTGAATCCTGATAGTACCGGGATCCTTTTGGAGACTGGATAGTGCGCTATAAACAGACTTTCGAGAAAATCTTCTAAGCATCAGATACCAGGCACCCGTACCGTAAACCGACACAGGTAGTCGAGGAGAGAATCCACAGGTGCTCGAGTGAATCATGGCTAAGGAACTAGGCAAAATAACCCTGTAACTTCGGGAGAAAGGGTTCCCGCATTATGCGGGACGCAGAGAAATGGCCCAGGCGACTGTTTAACAAAAACACATGGCTTTGCAAAATTGAAAGATGAAGTATAAGGCCTGACACCTGCCCGGTGCCGGAAGGTTAAGAGGAGAGGTTATCCGCCGTAGGCGGAGAAGCTTTGAATTGAAGCCCCGGTAAACGGCGGCCGTAACTATAACGGTCCTAAGGTAGCGAAATTCCTTGTCGGGTAAGTTCCGACCTGCACGAATGGTGTAACGATCTGGGCACTGTCTCAGCCATGAGCTCGGTGAAATTGTAGTAGCGGTGAAGATGCCGCTTACCCGCAACGGGACGGAAAGACCCCGTGCACCTTCACTATAACTTAACATTGACATTGGATGCATGATGTGTAGGATAGGTGGGAGACTGCGAAGTGGTTCCGCCAGGGATCATGGAGTCGACCTTGAAATACCACCCTTTGTGTATTTGATGTCTAATCCGCCTGAGGCGGAGACATTGTTTGGTGGGTAGTTTGACTGGGGTGGTCGCCTCCAAAAGCGTAACGGAGGCTTCTAAAGGTACCCTCAGTACGGTTGGTAACCGTACGCAGAGTGCAATGGCATAAGGGTGCTTGACTGTGAGACAGACAAGTCGAACAGGTGCGAAAGCAGAGCATAGTGATCCGGTGGTTCCGCATGGAAGGGCCATCGCTCAAAGGATAAAAGGTACGCCGGGGATAACAGGCTGATCACTCCCAAGAGCTCATATCGACGGAGTGGTTTGGCACCTCGATGTCGGCTCGTCACATCCTGGGGCTGGAGAAGGTCCCAAGGGTTCGGCTGTTCGCCGATTAAAGTGGCACGTGAGCTGGGTTCAGAACGTCGCGAGACAGTTCGGTCCCTATCTGTTGTGGGCGTTGGAAGCTTGAGAGGAGCTGACCTTAGTACGAGAGGACCGGGTTGGACAAACCTCTGGTGTACCTGTTGTGGCGCCAGCTGCATCGCAGGGTAGCTATGTTTGGAGAAGATAAGTGCTGAAAGCATCTAAGCACGAAACTTACCTCAAGATGAGGCTTCCTTAGAGGATCCATGGAGATGACGTGGTAGATAGGCTGCAGGTGTAAAGGTGGTAACATCAAAGCTGAGCAGTACTAATTATCCGAAAGCTTTTTCTGTGGCTGTTGTATTTGAGTAGACTTAGAGAGGGTGAAAGTGAAAAAGAGGGATTTAGTTTTACTTGAGTTTTGTGTCTAGTTTGTCCTGTGTTGATGTGGATGATGAAGGTAAAGGGTTACGGGTTATGAGTTACGGGTGTAAACGCCACTCACCGCTCACCACTCACCACTCACCATTCACTAAAGAAATTATGGTGACTATAGCGGCAGGGATCACCTCTTCCCATTCCGAACAGAGAAGTTAAGCCTGCCAGCGCCGATGATACTGCGATACAAACGTGGGAAAGTAGGTCGTCGCCGCCCCATACGAAAACCCCGAACACGAAAGTGTTACGGGGTTTTTTGATTTTTACAATTTAATGTTTGACTTTGTTGGGCAATTCATACTCAACTGTTTAAAATTCCAAACTAGACATGCAAAATCTCATTAACAAGGGTAGGATTCTCATGTCGTAACATGATAGTAATGGCAGTTAAAGCATCTGTGAGTGCTCCTGTTTTGTGCAACGCATGACCCAAGTTTAGATTTTCATATTTAGGAGCGCCGCTTGCTTTGCAGAAGGATTCAGAATTTTCACCTTGATGTGTCTGGATTTGGGCAAAGTATATCGTAACTGCTTAATTTCTTTGATTTCGTTAATAGCTTTTTCGGGCGAGAGATCAATGTTGTTCAATCGTAACAGCCTTTCAAGTTCTTTGTAAACCGTATATGCTGCAAAGCAGATACAGATATGTGCTTCTATTCTGTTTTTTAAGCGATGATAAA
This sequence comes from Bacteroidia bacterium, assembly GCA_021287165.1. GTDB lineage: Bacteria > Bacteroidota > Bacteroidia > Bacteroidales > F082 > JALNZU01. The sequence continues at coordinate 4,780 of JAJTAY010000016.1, forward strand.
CCGGGCGTATCCTCAAATCGGTCTTGGATATGCGGAAGGCTTTTTCAATGTTCCAGAGTTGACTGTAGTTTTCAATTACCTTTTCCCGGGAGAGATTTGTGTTGGTAACATAACCTTTGAGCCCATCCCAAACTTTATCGGCGTGATATTGATCATAGTCAATAGAAATAGATGCTTCTCCTGATATTTTGAGGTATTTATTATACCCACGATTATTGATGTGTTCTTTTTTTAGTTTGCCGCTGTGCACCCTTTTCTCCAGTCGTTTCAGGCCTTTTTCCCTGTTTTTATTATCGACATGGGCCCGCTGGGAAGAAAAACTCACGATGAGCCGTCCATTCTTTGTCATCAGTTCTTTGGGCTCGGCTTCTTCAATTTGGAGTTCAAGGATTCTGGCTTTTATCTCTTCTGTCTCATTTTTTATCCGTCCGCCAAGAATGTATTCGTATTCATTCGCTCTCAAAGCATCGATGTTCTTTTGTGATAGCAATGCGGCATCGGCTACTACAATTGGCTTATCGATTGCAAACCGCTGTTGAAAGGCCTCAAGTACAGGGATCAGAGTCTTGGTTTCTGAAGTATTTCCTTCAAAGATCTGATAGCCGATAGGGTATCCGTGTCCACTGACCAACAGACCAATCATGATTTGTGGCTGTTGGTGTTTCCCGTCTTTGCTAAAACCAGCTATACGAAAATCGTCCTCTTCTGATGCCTCAAAATATAAGGTAGTCATGTCGTAAAAAACTACCCCGATTTTGCCACCTAAAAGAGCTTTGGTGTACTCAAAAGATGTTTGTTCGATTGTGGCCTTTAAACCAGCATTTAGTTCATCTAAAAAGCGGTAAACAGAATAAACACTGATTTCCATGTTCAGGTGCTGACGAAAATAATCCACGGTCTTCAACTTGCTACCGGGATATACTAAACGGCACAAAACAAGGTTCCTGAAATAGCCGCATGACCCACCTGTCGGGAACCCTATCTTTTCATAAATTTTACCCAATATCAACTCCGATCCAACTACCTGGAGATGGTCGTTGGAGATGCCATTTACAAAGTTTTCAACTACCAAATCATCGTGTTCAATGAAGAGTTCCTGATACCCCTGAAGCCTGTCTAACTCATTCTTTGCCAACAACATCAAGAGCTCCTCCTCCCGCTGTGTTTGGGCTACTCCAACCGTCTTTACAACCCGATTGAGCCGATTATCCTTCCTGACGATCTGGATACTGATGGAGCCGCTTCGATTCCTGTTTTTCCGTATAAACATGCATCAAAAATAGCCCCGCATGACCCAAAATGCAAAATTTTATTTCATAATTCACTGATTATCAGATGTGCCTTTTGAGAGCGTTCACGACGCGCACAAAACAGGAAATGAAGCCTTGTCTATATTGATTGAGGCATGTGCCTATGTGTAACTTGTTGATTTTTTTATAGCTGGGGGTTGTTGTTTTTATAAAAAGCTAGAAAGGTCAATAAAAATAAGTATGGTAGCTGAGCCTGATTTCGAAAAGTAAGGACAAAGTCTAGTTTGTTTATCAATTATTTGTTGCCTGGGAAGCAATTTAACCACCAAAAGCCTGGTGTGGTTTCAAACCATTAATTTCTGATAGGCGCACATCTGAAGTTTGAAGAAAATGGGATAATATCCACTCATTGATTTCAGGATTTCTTGAGAAATAGCAATCAGAGAAATGCATTAATTGACCTAAATGTTCCTCTTCTGGTTCTTTGTCAGGAAAATTAACGCCTCTTCATTTCGCTGGTAAGCGGAATCCTGACGTTGTTGCGATAAGCAACGACAAAGGCATCGTGAATTCCACGACTTTGAAGGCGTTTTGCATAAGCCTCAGCTTCGGAATATGTTCTGAAGCTGCCCGTAGAGTATCGATACAATCCGTTGGCAACATTTTCCTCTATAGGACTTTCGAACTGAATATTCTTGAATAGTCCTTGTGGGTTGCTGATCTTTCGGCTGGCTGCATAAATCTGTACCCTGAATTCAACGTCTGTGCTGACCGGTTGGGATTGTGGTACAATTATTTCTGTTTGCTTTGGTGGCTCAAGAATAGGAAGTTGCTGCTGCGGAACACGATCGCCGGGTGAAACTGGAAATTTCTCGTAGTCAATAACATAAATGGGTGCTGCGACAGCACGTCTGGGCTGGTTCGTTTGGGTACGTTTTGTTGTTGCCTGGCGTGGTGCAGGGGCATTGAGAGGTAGCCGGTAACTTAATCCCAGATGGGTTTGAACGAGCACATCGTACTGATAGCCATCACGGTAATAATCAATATCATCGGAGATAAGCGTACTGAACATACCTTCTGCAAAAACACTGAGTGAAGGGGTAATACGATACTTGATTCCGATTGCTGCAGGAAAATAAAAGGCTTCGCTGCGCAGATTATTTGCAGCGGCATTGGCGTAGTCAATAATAATATTGCCGGTTTGTGTGTTTTTTCGCGTGCTTTGCCAGGAGTTGTAGCCCAGACCCAAAGTGCCGTAAAGGCTTACTTTTCTATCCGAGGCACCCCAGAATAAGTTGCTCATATTGAGGTAGGAATGCAGGAAAAAGGCATTGCTGTTTCCCGAGAACTCGTTATTCAGTGGATTGCCGTTGGCATAATTGTCTTTACGTGAATAGTGAGCGATTCTGTTAAAACCTATGCCTATGCCATGTTTGTCATTGAAATGAAAACGCCCGAAAAATCCAAAACTGGGTCGCGTTTCCCCTGAAAACTTCTGAAAATAGTTTTTGTCGCTTATATCGCCATAATACTGGCTGAAACCTCCAAATCCGCCAAACTCGAGAGTCATTTCATCAACTTTGCCATTGACGTTACCATTGTTCTGTCCCTGAACATGAACGAACAAAAGCATCAGCATGAATAGAACTTGCGATACTTTATTTCTCATGGCAGGCGGTATTTACGGGGACACATGGTTGAGAGATATTCGTTGGCACTCCCATAGCCGAAGTCGTAGGCTTTCTTCCAGTCCTCGCAGGCACCTTCAGTATTGTTAAGATAATATTTAGCAACGCCTCTATTAAAATAATTGCGAATCCAGTTTGGATAATCGACCATTCTTGTAGGCCTGAGCAAAATTGCCTTGTCGAACTCAGCAACAGCATCGGAATGCATTCCCATCTTACTCAAGGTATTGCCTCTGTAAGCATAAATCATAAAATCGGTGGTGGATGGGTTTTCTTCCAGGGCTTTGTTAAAGGCTTCCAAAGCACCTGCATAATCGCCCATCTGATAGCGCAGAATCCCCCAGCTTAGATGCCTGTCGTAGGCGGTGGCGGCATTTTTGTAATCAATGTAATGCGATCTGGCAGCTTGAACAAAATCGCGATAGGCATTGAATGGCATCTCATAAAATGTCCTGGTGAAAAGGTCCCTCCAATTGTCGGGCGATGTTTGCATCCTCAGCAGGTTCTCGTTAAGGTATGCGTTGATAATTTTAAAACGGATCATTTCCTTCCCACCGGATTTTATCGGGAAAAGCGCAAGAATAAGATTGCGGTCATTGATTTTTATGCCTTGTTTTTTTTCCTGAATTGCCCTGATGATTTGTTCTTCGTAACCGGTTCTTGTTTGCTTAAAATTCTCAACTACCCCAACAGAATAATTGCTTAATGAGAGACTGCTGCCAAGAAAAACTACCTTGTTGAAGTTCTTAATCTTTCCCGAGTGAAAACATCTGAGGTCAACCAAATACATGGTATTCCATGGAACCGGGTCGGGAAGCATTTCAAGCAGCTTCTCGCTTTTAAAAACATAATAATCCAGGGATTGATAGCTTCTCCAATTGCGCTGCAGGTAAGGAAACTCAAACTCACCGTCGTTGTATTTTCTGACCAGTACGTTGTATTGGTCATCATCGATCATAATCCGATGAATATCTATCGAGATGAAATTGTCCTGGCCAAGTATTTCATGTCCATCGGGCCTTGATGCCACCGATCGCGCATCGGCAAAGGGGATTTTATTGTTCTCGCTAAACCATGTGCCATTGTCCTGCAGAGCCCAGCCAGTAGCATTGGTTATGGATGCCAAAACTGGCGTCATTATTGAAAAATCCTGCAAATCAACAGTGCTGACTTCCTGTTTTCGCTGGCCGCTGGAAGTGTTTATCATTAACAAGAAAAACACTAAAGTAAAAGCGATGTTATTGATTCTCAAACCCATTGGCTGTTTTTTGCACATTCTGAATATGGAGTTGCAGGCTCGAAGTTACAAAAAGTAAATAAGAAACCTAAAATAGCGATAAGTCTTCAGGAATACCGTTTTTTATTCAGATGTTTTATTAACAAGACTTTCAACAGTTTTTGCTCAGATACTTTTCAAATAAAGCGCAATTTCGGCTGCTGCGGCATCAAGTCCATCCGGGTTCTTGCCACCAGCGGTAGCCAAAAACTTTTGACCGCCTCCGCCACCCTGAATATGTTTTGCTGCCTGACGTATGATGCCCGAGGCATCTATGCCAAACCCGTTTACCAGCTTGTCGGGAAATGCTAATACCAAATTGGCCTTTCCTTCGAAACTTCCATAGATTATTGCCGCAGTGTCGTCGTTTTTGGCTCGTATCTGACCAGCAATATTTTTAAGCATTTCTGAATCATCGTTTATTCTCGCTTCGACAAGAGAAAATTTCCCGATGTAGGATGCTTTCGCCAATAACTGATCGGCCATGCGGGCGGCCTTTTCGCTGAGAAGGGCTTCCACTTTTTTCTGAGATTCACTGTGCTGGTCGGCCAAATGCTGAACGCTCCTCACAATATCACCTGTACCTCTTACAATCTCCTTAATGGCAAGCAACTGATCGAGCTGACGATCTACCCATTCTTCGGCGGCCTTTCCGGTGAATGCTTCCACGCGCCTTACTCCTGCGGCTATGGCACCTTCGCTCACAATTTTAAACAAACCAATTTGGCCTGTTGCCGGTACATGGGTTCCGCCGCACAACTCAACCGAATAGTGCCTGTCGAACATAATTACGCGAACGTGATCACCGTATTTCTCACCAAAAAGCGCCATAGCACCCATCGCTTTGGCTTCTTCCAGCGGAACTTCGCTAAGTTCTTCCTGTGCAACATTCTCTCTTATTTTTTCGTTGACCAGGCGCTCCACTTCACGGATTTCCTCGTGCGTCATTTTGCCAAAATGGCTGAAGTCGAAGCGCAAACGCTCGTGATCGACCAGCGAGCCTTTTTGCTCCACATGGGTGCCCAAAACTTTTCGAAGTGCGGCGTGCATCAGGTGGGTAGCGCTGTGGTTGTTGGCCGTGGCAAGTCTTTTTGCAGCATCTACTGTTGCCGTGAACTGACGCTCAGGCCATTGAGGCAATTGTTCAGCGATATGTACAATCAGATTGTTCTCTTTTACCGTGTTCGAAATGGCGATGCGCTCATCGTGGTTTGACAGAAGCCCTGTGTCGCCAACCTGACCTCCTGATTCGGCATAGAAAGGGGTGCGGTCGAGCACAATTTCATAGTGTTTTTTCTTTTTGGCCGTAACCTCGCGGTAGCGCAATATTCGTACCGTATCTTCGAGCTGACGATAACCCGTGAACACCGTTGGCTGTTCGCTTTCGCTCAGTACAACCCAGTCTCCGGCTGCTACTTCTGCTGCTTTTCGCGAACGTTCTTTTTGCTCGTTCAACTTATTAGCAAATTCTTCCATATTGACAGTCAGGCCTTTCTCGCGAGCCAACAGATTGGTCAGGTCAACCGGAAAGCCGTAGGTGTCAAAAAGTTCGAAGGCAAAGGCACCACTGATTTCTTTTTCGTTTTCATGCGAACCTACATAGTGTTCGAAACGACGGATGCCATGCGACAGGGTGCGCAGGAAAGCTGCTTCCTCCTCATGTATCACTTTGGATACCAGTTCTTTCTGCTTTTCCAGCTCTTCAAAGGTGGAAGACATTTTGGCCGAAAGCACAGGTAATAGTTTAAAAACAAAAGGCTCTTCGAAGCCAAGATAAGTGTAGCCATACCTTACGGCCCTGCGCAGGATGCGGCGTATAACGTAACCGGCTCCGGTATTGGATGGCAATTGCCCGTCGGCAATGGTGAAAGCTACGGCTCTGAGATGGTCGGCGATCACACGCATGGCCACATCGGCTAACTCGTTTTCACCGTAATGTTTTCCCGAAAGCCTTGCTATTTCGGCAATTATGTCCTGAAAAATATCAGTATCGTAATTCGATTTCTTGCCTTGCAGCACCATGCTCAGGCGCTCGAAGCCCATACCGGTATCCACATGGCTTGCCGGTAGTTTTTCAAGTTTGCCTGAAGCAGTTCTGTTGAACTCGATAAACACCAGATTCCAGATCTCGATGACCAGAGGGTGTCCTGTATTTACCAGTTCGCGACCGGGAAGGCTGTCTCGTTCATGCTGATCGCGGATATCGACATGAATTTCGGAACATGGCCCGCACGGACCGGTGTCGCCCATTTCCCAGAAATTATCCTTTTTACTTCCGTAAATAATTCTTTCAGCAGGTACAATTTTGTTCCAGTAAGCAAACGATTCGTCATCCCTGTCAAGCAGCTCAGCCGGGTCGCCGCCGAAAACCGTTACATAAAGCCTGTCTTTATCAATGCCATAAACTTCGGTAAGCAATTCCCATGCCCATTCGATGGCTTCTTTCTTGAAATAATCGCCAAACGACCAATTGCCAAGCATTTCGAACATGGTGTGATGGTAAGTGTCGTAGCCCACTTCCTCAAGGTCGTTGTGCTTACCCGAAACCCGCAAACACTTTTGTGTGTCCGCAATTCTGGGAGCCTTTGGATGAACGTTGCCAAGAAAATATTCCTTGAACTGGTTCATGCCGGCATTGGTAAACATTAGCGTGGGGTCGTCCTTTACCACGATGGGCGCTGATGGTACGATGAGGTGTTGTTTTGACCTGAAAAATTCAAGAAAAGTTTTGCGAATTTCTACCGAGTTCATTTCGAGTTTGTTGTATGCTGATTTTCAATTTTTAACACTGTAAAATGAGGTGCAAATTTAGTCGAAAATATTAACTTTGCCCATTGTAGTTATGAACCAAGCAGGGGCTGATGGCCAAGCTTAAATACGTATTTAATCAAAAGTCGCTCAGTTACGAGCCATACAGGGTAACCTGGAAGCTGCGATTGTGGCGATTTTTCACTTTTATAATAACCAGCGGTGCTTTCGGTGGGGTCGCATTTTTATTTTTCATTGAGTTTTTCGGTTCTCCTACCGAGCGTAAGCTGAAAAGAGAGCTTGAAAACATGGTTTTTCAATATGAACAGCTCAATGATAAGATGGAAAACATGGAGCTGCTTTTAAAGGACATGCAGCAGCGCGACGACAATATTTACAGGGTTATTTTCGAGGCCGAACCTGTGCCTTCGTCCATTCGTCAGGCCGGCTATGGCGGGGTTGACAGGTATTCCGGTCTTAGTGGTTTTAAAAATTCGGACCTCATCATCGAAACGCATAAGCGCCTCGATCGCATAGCCAGCCAGCTATATGTTCAATCAAAATCTTTCGACGAGGTTTACAATCTGGCGCGCGGCAAATCGCTTATGCTGGCGGCCCTCCCGGCCATCCAGCCTTTGCGTCAGAACGATTTCAGGGCCATTACCTCGCACTACGGCGTTCGTCTCGACCCATTTTACAAAGTGTACAAGTTCCACGAAGGTGTGGATTTTTCGACTCCTGTGGGTACAGAGGTGTTTGCAACTGGTGATGGCGTTGTTGAATCGGTTGACCGCAATTATTTTGGTTACGGAAATACGATTATTATCAATCACGGCTTTGGCTATCAGACCCTTTACGCTCACCTAAGTTCGTTTAGCGTAAAACGCGGCGAAAAAGTGAAGCGCGGACAGAAAATTGGAAAAACTGGCAACACTGGTAAAAGTACATCGCCGCACCTTCACTATGAGGTAAGAAAGGGTGGCCGACCTGTTAACCCAATCAACTTCTTCTTTAACGATTTGACGCCGGAACAGTACAAGCAAATTCTTGAACTCTCATCACTTCCATCACAATCTATGGATTAACAGGCTATGGCAAAGAGCGAGAGGGTTTACTACAGCATTGGGGAAGTGGCAGAAATGTTTAAAGTGAGCACATCACTGATCAGGTTCTGGGAGAAGGAATTTGATGTTTTAAAACCTCATAAGAATAAAAAGGGCAACAGGCTTTTTACGGCCAGAGATGTAAAAAATCTGCACATCATTTATAATCTTGTTAAGGTAAAAGGCTATACACTTCAGGGTGCAAGAGAAGCAATAAAAGCTGATTTTGAGGGTCTTGATCGTAACATTACCTTGCTTCAGACCCTCGGCAATATGCACAAAATGCTGCAGGAACTTGACAGCGAGCTGGCCGCAAGAGCTGTCGAAACCGTTGTTCAGAAGAAGCGGCCTTCCAGTAAATAATTCCTGACGTAATCTTCAATGCCTTTCTCCAATTCGGTGAAGGGTTCGCTATATCCGGCAGCCCTTATTTTGGTCATATCGGCTTCGGTAAAATACTGGTATTTATCGCGGATGTCTTCCGGGGTGTCGACAAACTCGATTTTCGGCTGCTTTCCCATCGCCGTAAAGGTGGCATTGGCCAGATCGAGAAATGCCCTGGCATGTCCTGTACCCAAATTATAAAGTCCGCTGTCGGGCTTTTGCTGCATCATAAAAAGGATAACGCGTGCTACGTCTTTAACGTAAACAAAGTCGCGGAGCTGCTTTCCGTCCTCAAAATCAGGTCGGTGCGATCGGAAAAGTTTCATCGAGCCTTTTTCGGAAATCTGACGAAAGGCATGGAAAACCACTGAAGCCATGCGTCCTTTGTGGTATTCGTTTGGCCCGTAAACATTGAAAAATTTCAGTCCTGCCCAGAAAGGAGGTGTTGCCAGTTGATTCAGCGCCCATTTGTCCACTTCATTCTTCGATTCACCGTAAGGATTCAAAGGTTTAAGCTGAAAGGGCAGTGCGTGGTCGTCCTTATAACCCAGTTCGCCTGCTCCGTATGTGGCAGCTGATGAAGCATAAATGAAAGGAATATTATTGTCGGAGCAAATTTTCCATAACGATTTGGTATAGCGAACGTTGAGTTCGTCGAACACTGCAACGTTAAATTCTGTGGTATCGGTTCGCGCACCAAGGTGAATCACCCATTGTAACTGGGAGGCATTTTCACTCAGCCATGCTTCAAAGTGCTCTCTTTGAACCAATTGCCTGAATTTTTTGTGAATGTAGTTTCCGGTTTTGTCTTTTCTGCTAAAATCGTCAACCAACACCAGAGGAATCTCGGGGAAGGCTTCCGCCAGAAATCCTGCAACCACACTGCCAATAAAACCAGCTGCTCCGGTAACTGCTATCATGCCTGTTTATTTTTTGCAAAATTAGACAATCCTGCAGAGGGCAGGCCTGTGGTTTGTAAGGATTAACGACTTTTGTACCTAATCAAATGGCATTAATGTCCAAATTTTAAAATGAGACTAAAGATTATACATACGTCAATTTCGTTTATACTATTGCTGCCCTGTGTTTTACAAATTCAGGCACAGCAAACTGAAACAATTTTACCCGTTGCCGCCGCAAAGGAATATCAGGGAAAGATTTACACCTATAAAGTTCCCGACCAGTTGCCACAACCTCCGAAAGAAAATCCCGACACTCCTTCACCCAAGCCTGCAGGCTATATTGCCGAGATGGGCATCACCATTGGTGTCGGCGATACCTGGCAACACGACCCTGTTCACCGTGTACGTTATTGGAGAGCAACCCTCGATTTTGGACGACGCATTACTGCGGCGCTGTATTTCAGTCATTTTAATCCTGGTCAGCGCGGAAAACTATATCTCCTGTCCGATGAGGGCGATTGGAAGGGAGCATATAGCCGCATAAGCAGCAATCCGGGTCAGCCGTTCGCCATCGAACCAATAACTGCCAGGCTGCTCACTCTACACTTTGAAGTTCCCGAAGACGATAAGGACTTCTTTATTCAGCTGTCGGAATTGGGGATACTTTACAACGTTGAGGACTGGAAAGGATTTGGTACATCAGGTCCTTGCGAGGTGAACGTAAACTGCAGCGAAGGGGCGGCCTGGCAGAAACAGAAACGTGGTGTTGTGCGCATTCTTGTCAGGCAGGGTAGTTTCCTTTTTTATTGTTCCGGATCGCTGATCAACAACACTTCCAACGATTATACGCCCTATTTGCTCACGGCCAATCACTGCGGCGAAAATGCCACTACATCGGATTATGCCCAATGGGTGTTTTCGTTTAACTATGAGTCGGCCACATGCAACAATCCCCTTGTCGAGCCATTTTACCGAACTCTTACAGGCTCTTTGCTTGTTTCGCGCGCCATCAGCGGGACACAGGCTGGTTCCGATTTCAAGTTGCTGAGGCTTGTGCAGAATGTTCCCCAGTGGTATCAACCTTATTTCAACGGTTGGTCGCGGCGCAATCAGATCAGCAGCTCGGGTGTGGGCATTCACCATCCCGATGGCGATATGAAGAAGATTTCAACCTTTACGACTCAGCCGGTCTCGAGCGGTTATGGCACCGGAGGAAATAATCCGGCCGAAAAATATTGGCGACTACAGTGGTCGGCCACGACCAATGGATTTGGGGTTACGGAGGGTGGATCGTCGGGATCGCCGCTTTTCAACAGTGATGGCCTGATTGCAGGTATGCTCACCGGAGGATCATCGAGTTGCACAAATACCTCAGGATTTGATTTTTACGGTAAATTTAGCTTTTCGTGGGAGTCTAACGGCACCGCTGCCATCAACCAGCTCCGGCCCTGGCTCGATCCATTGGGGACAAGTGTTGAAGTCCTTCAGGGTCTTGATTCCGACCCGCTTTTTCTTGAGGCGGGGTTCACCACCGAGCGAAACGAGATAGCCATCAACCAATTTGTGGAGTTCGACAACACCTCGGGCGGCTTTATCGAGACTTACGAATGGCGCTTCCCGGGAGGGGAGCCTTCGTTGAGTAATAAGGAAAAACCCGGCCCTGTGCTTTACCGCAATTATGGTAACTACGACGTTCAGCTGATCGTTAAGAATACAGTCAGAAGCGATACGCTTACCCGAAAAGCCTACATCAGCGTGAAGCCTTTTGTTTATCCAAATCCGGCAGAGGGAGAATTCAGCATCGGTTTTGGCGTCGACCTGACCAATGAGCTGGAAATGAAGATTTATGATGCTTTCGGAAGGGAAACGGATGCTTTTGTGAAAAACCTTGGAAACAAGCTCTCTGTCAAAATGCCTCAATCGGCCAGAGGCGTTTATCTGATCAAGTTCAGGGATCGTTATGTTGAAAAGCAGCTAAAAGTGCTTATCACCCGCTGATTATTCCTCTGCTTCTGGCCGATGCCCAAGATAGTTTTCCCATCGGCCAAGAAGATTGGTAAAGTCATCCGGTAAATCGGATTCAAATTTTAAAGACTTTCCGCTAACTGGATGTACAAACCCAAGACTTGCAGCGTGCAGGGCATGACGGGGCATCAGACCAAAGCAATTGGTAATGAACTGCTTATATTTGCTGTAAGTGGTGCCTTTCAGAATTACATCTCCACCGTATCGGGCGTCGTTGAACAAGGGGTGACCCAAATAGCGCATATGAGCCCTGATCTGGTGGGTGCGACCGGTTTCTAGACGACATTCCACCAAACTCACATAGCTGTATGAACGCAATACTTTGTAATGCGTTACGGCTTCCTTGCCGTGCGAGCCATCAGGAAAAACATCCATCCGAAGGCGGTCGCGGAGGCTGCGACCGATATGACCGGTGATGGTGCCCTCAGCCGGTTTTGGTTCGCCCCAGACAAGGGCCTGATAACGACGGTAGATGGTATGTTCGAAAAACTGCCTTGCCAGCACCGTTTGCGACAGCTCGTCCTTGGCCACTATCATCAGGCCAGTGGTATCCTTGTCGATGCGGTGCACAAGATACCCAAAGCCGTTTTCGACCGTCGAACCATTGTGGCCGAAATGCCATGCCAGGGCATTCAGCAGCGTTCCCGAATAATTGCCGTGGCCAGGATGTACTACAAGGCCGGCCTGTTTGTTGACAACGATGAGCCAGTCGTCTTCGTAAACGATGTTGAGCGGAATATGCTGTGGGATGATTTCTACTTCGCGTGGCGGAAAACTGAATACCACCGTGATAACATCCAATGGCTTAACACGGTAGTTCTGTTTTTCCTGTTTTCCGTTTACGAGAATATTACCTGCTTTTGCCGCCTGCTGGATGCGGTTGCGCGAAGCGTTTTCGATGCGGTTTTGCAGGTATTTGTCAATCCTGATCAGCGACTGGCCTTTGTCGACTACAAAACGGAAGTGCTCATACAGTTCGGCACTGTCGTCCTGCAATTCGTCGTCGCGTTCATTCAGCTCGTCCTGCACCATCAGCGTTGAATCACAAGTCGGGTTGTGTTCGTTTTTTGGCCACCCTCAAGTATCGAAATGAAATAGATTCCCGACTTTAAGGCGCTGACATCAAGTTGATTGGAGTAGGGTGCCTCCATTAAAATCCTGCCGGTTATATCGCTTACAAGCAGTCTTGTGCTTGTAGGGGGTATGGTCGTTGCACCGATATTCAGGATACCTTTAGCCGGATTTGGCCAAATGCGGAGCTTATTTTCAGCCATGATTTCGTTTTGTCCAACAAGGAAAGGCTTTCCGAAAACCGGTCGAATCATGAGGGCTCCATCCACCTGGCTGTTGCGCCAAACGCCATCGGTATTGATGAAAAGGAATTGGCGGCTGTTGTTCACCCTGTCGAGTCCTATGTTGAGGCTTCCGGGTTCTTCCTGCATCAGGCCGACATAAAAGTTGCCCGATAAAACCACAGGCTGGTCTATGGTGTATAGGTGAAAGCCATATCTGTTATCGCTCCACTGTGGCCTGAGCCTGATTTTTCGGTAAGCAATCTGGCCGGGTTGCCCAGCCTGATCACGCCACACTACGAGATCGAAAAGTCTGTTGTTTCCGTCGTTGAGTGTTCGGTTGAAGAGAATCTGAACAGCTGTAAGCGTATCGGGGGTATTGAGCTGAAACTGATATGCCAGGTATGCACCGGCCGGTTCAAGGCTGTAGCCCAGCTCGGGCGTGCCGTCGTCGTAGGCAAAATAATTGTAAAATCCCTGCACATATATCAGGCTGTCGCCAAGGTCGGCTGCGTTACCGGTTCCCGAAAGCCTGTGGACGATACGGAAAGAGGTGGTGTCGATGCCGAAGTCGAGTTTGAAAAGCGAAGCCACCTGGGGGCAGGCCTGAGGGCAATTGTTGCATTGCTGGAATCCGCTCAAATGGAATGGAGGCAGGGCGCAAATGCCGCTGTCCCAGCCAAATTGCTGATCTCCTGAGGTTTGCTTTACTGTGTAGCTGTAAGAAGTGTTGATGACCTCGTTGCTTAGATTGGTGATGTTGAGCGAAAGGGCAGGTTTGACAGCCGTGGTGGGTGCTGCCCGATATTGCCGGTAGGGCATAGCCTCAAAGCGTCGGAGGAAGGAAGGGGCACGGCCCGAAAATCCGGCATAACGATGGTAAACATCCTGATAACTCCTCTTCTCATTCAGGTATATAAGGTCAACATTCCACTGGTCGACATTACTTCTGTTGCCGGGATTGACGGCATCGGCTATCGATGCCCAGTTGTAAAACCTGAATCTGAAGTCGTTGGTAAAAAACTTGTTGTCCGTAAGAGGGATAAGCACCTGCCGGAATTTCGTTTGATAGAGGTCTTCGAATTCGGCAAGCGACATGCCGCGCGTCGACCATATATGCTCCCAGGCTATTTCGTCGGTAAATACCGAATCGCAGGGCAAGGTGATGTCGTCGCCCCAGGTATAATTGCGGTTGCTGATCATATACATCCCCGGGGTGCAGCCTGCAGGAGACCATACGGTATCGAGTGGCCTGATGATGTTTATGCCCTGTGCAATGAGGATAATGTCGGCGGGAATGGTAATGGAATCGATGTAATCGAGCACCAGACGGCCTGTTGGATAGCCAAATTCGAGTACCAGCGAGTCGGTGAGTTCGGGTCTATCTCCACGGCCTTGTGGTTGGTAGTAGAAACTGAAATAAACGGAATCGGCCACGCTTAAGGTCCTTGCCTGAGGTTCCAAAACCGAATCGAGCCGTATTGGTCTGGAGGTCAGATAATCGGCGATAAAAGGGACTGATACGGCATGTCTGTAAACTTTACCGTTATGGTCGAGCACATCAAAAGTGGCTGCTCCGGCTGTAGGCGGATCAACAGGGAAATCTTTGTTGATAAACACATTGCGATCGGACCATCGCGTGGGGTCGGGGGTATAATGGATCGAATTGAAATGCTCGGTGAAGGGCAGGACAAGTGCAGTGGTTTTACCCGATTTGGTTTGCACACCGGCCTTGTCGCTGCTTAGTTCAAGCAACGGATTGAACTGCAGTCCTGTAAGGCGCTCTTGAGCGGCTACTGAAAAACCAGATAGAATAACGACAGATATGATTAAGATACGCTTCATAGTCTAAAATTCAGGATTTTCTTCAGGTGTTTCGGTGGTGTCGGCAGGCTCATTTTCAAAGAGATACAGGCTGTCTCGGACGTACCGGTTGAAATTTAGCGCATCTTCCGATTTATACCAAACGGTTATAAAAGTTCCGGGTTTCACGGCCTGTGAAGTGCGATAGAAAGGCTGCAGCCGGAAAGCACGGCCGTTTTCGCGCGTACAGTTGTCCATGAAATACTCATTTCCGAGGTTAAGTCCTTGACTGTGAAGAGATTGTTTTACCTCATCGGGTCTTAATCCAATAAGCATGGGAAAAGGCACTCTGAAGTCTTCGCCTCCGTCACCGAGCACCAGATCGATCGCCGAGCCCCTGAAGAGCTGTGCGCCGGATTCTATTGCAGTGCCCTTGTGATTTTGCCTTACAACGGCATTTCGCGCAAAATGTGAAGTGTAACTTATCTCGCCCAGCTCGAGACCGGCAGTTTCGAGACTCGCCATAGCCTGGCGGAGCGACAGATTGAGCAAATTGGGAACGGTAACCTTTTCGGGCTGACGTGCAACGGTAATAAGGTAAACATTACGGCCTTGCTTCACTTTAGCCCCAGGATAGGGATCTTGTTGCAATACAGAACCGAATACACCGTCTTTCTGATAGATACTATCGGTAATGATGAAATTGAAAAGTTTGCCGTATTCGTTGATCACGCGTTCATGGTCCATACCGGTGTAGTCGGGAACAATGTAAACTTTTCCATGCCGGGTGAAGCTGTTGAGCATGGCAATGGCAAACCAAATGATGCCCAGGGTGAGCAGTATAGCAAGCAGGATATGGAGGAAAAGCTTTTTCATCGTGTCAGTATATCTTAAACGTGCCGCGGAGCCTTTTTCTTACTTTTGTAGCGGAGTTTCTTTTTTCAGCCTGGTTTCCGTACGTTCAGTGTTGTGGCAAAATTAAGGTTTTTAGCCAATGAGCATCCCTGGTCGTTGTAATAGGCTGATAAACTGTAATCAATCTGCAGAAAATGAAAAAGGTTAAGGTGGCAGTGGTCTGTGGGGGTTATTCCGGTGAGTACGAGATCTCGATAGGCAGTGGTCAGGTAGTTTATGAAGCCTTGAATCGCAAAATTTTTGAGCCTTATCTCGTTGTGATTTACAAAGATCGTTGGGTGTTGTTGGAGTCCTCCGGCACTGAACTACGTGTTGATAAAAACGATTTCTCGGTGGAACGGCCTGGATTGGAAAGGCTTCATTTCGATGCTGTTTTCATCGCCGTTCACGGAGTGCCCGGCGAAGACGGTCGCCTTCAGGGATACTTCGATATGCTCAACTTACCCTATTCGAGCTGCAATGCTGCAGTTTCGGCGATTACCTTCAACAAAAATTTTTGTAAACAAGCGGTAGCGCACACGGGTATCAGGCTTTCAAAATCCGTCCTGATCCGAAGGGGAGATGCCTTTGACCAGCGGGAGATTGTAAAAGCCCTTGGTCTGCCACTTTTTGTGAAACCAAACAGCAACGGCTCAAGTGTAGGCGTGACCAAAGTTAAGGTGGCCGAAAACCTGGAGCAGGCTATCCGATCGGCAATGCAGCATGACGAGGAAGTGCTTATAGAGGAAGCCATCGTTGGCCGCGAAATTGCCTGTGGCGTAATGGAGTTTAAGGGCCGGATGATGGTTTTCCCGCTCACCGAAATCGTTTCGCACAACGAGTTTTTCGATTACGAAGCGAAATATACCCCCGGCAAGTCGGACGAAATTACCCCGGCAAATCTTAGCGAAGAGGACACTCTTGAAATTCAAGCGACTACGGCAAATTTATACAAGTGGCTGGGATGCAGGGGGATAGTACGCTTCGATTATATTCTCACCGCGAATGGCCTGTATTTTCTTGAAGTAAATACTGTGCCCGGATTTTCAAAAGCCAGCATTATCCCGCAGCAGGCTCAGGCTATGGGCATTAGCCTCGAAAGCCTGTTTGGGATGGCCATTGAGAATGTTGTAATCAGAAGCTGAGAATTCCTGGGCTCAACGAATTTTATTTCGCAGGAGGAATTCAATGGTTAGCAGAATGATTGCTGATGTTATCCTGCTGCCAGTCCTTTCAGGTATTCTACCAGTTTTTGTGTTGCCAAAGCCCTGTGACTGAGGCTGTTTTTTTGTTCTGCACTCATCTCAGCATAGGTGAGTGAATGTCCGTCGGGCAGGAAAACCGGATCGTAGCCAAAACCGCCACTTCCACGTTTTTCACGTGTAATCGTGCCATTGACAATGCCTTCGAATAGTTTTGCTTCGCTGTCTTCGATGAGTGCAATGACGGTTACAAAGCGGGCCTTGCGGTTGCCTTCGTTTTCGAGAGCATTCAAAAGTTTGTTTACGTTGTCATCGTAGGTGGCATTAGGGCCTGCATAGCGTGCCGAGTAAACACCCGGAGCTCCGTCGAGGGCTTCCACTTCAAGACCCGTGTCGTCGGCAAAAACGGGAATGCCCAGGCGGTCGTGCAGAAATCTTGCTTTTTGGATGGCATTGCCGGCAATGGTATCAGAGGTCTCGGGAATTTCGCCTTCAAAGCCAGCTTCCCTGAGGCTGATAATCCTTACTTCGCTTTCTGCGATAGCGCTTATTTCTTCAAGTTTGTGTTGATTATTGGTGGCAAATAGTAATGTCTTCATGGAAAGGGTTTTCAAAGTTGCCAATCGATGGCGCCATAGCCTATTTTGTCGAGAAATTCATTGGTTTTTGAGAAATGTCTGCAGCCAAAAAAACCGCGCGAGGCCGATAAAGGAGAAGGATGAGGAGCGGTAAGCACAAGGTGTTTTTCGGTGTCGATGAGCGCCTGTTTGGCCATGGCATATTTACCCCAAAGCAGGAATACCACGCCCGCTCTGTATTCGGATATGGCCCTGATGGCGTCATCAGTGAAGTTTTCCCATCCCTTTCCCTGATGCGATCCAGCAAGATCCTTGCGAACGGTTAGTGTAGCATTCAGCAGCAATACACCTTCTTTGGCCCATTTTTCAAGATTTCCGTGGCCGGGATCGCGAAATCCGATATCGGCTTCCAGCTCTTTGAAAATATTCTTCAGGCTGGGAGGAGGTTCTACGCCTCGTGGCACCGAAAAGCACAGGCCATGGGCCTGCCCGGGGCCGTGATAGGGGTCTTGTCCCAGAATTACAGCTTTGACTGCTGGCAGGGGAGTGCTGTTGAATGCATTGAAAATGAGATGTCCGGGCGGATAAACGATGTTGTTCCTGCGTTCTTCCACCAAAAAGTCTTTCAGCAGCTGAAAATATGGCGCGTCGAACTCATCGCCAAGCACCGAAAGCCACGAAGCTTCAAGCTCCGGTTTTCGCTGGTTAGCTATTGTTGAGGATTCTTCCGGTTCGGCCATGATGTTTGTTTTAACAGTTGCCTGGTGGGAGTGCAGCAATGCAAAATCCATTACATTTGCACTGTAAGCTGTAAAATTATGAAAAAAGCACTGGTAATTTTCGCCTCCGCCTTGTTTTTGGCCCTCTTTGCGGGAGCCTGCAAATCGAGCAGCAAATGCGCCGCCTATGGCGAAGTGCATAAGTATCAAAAAGAGGTGAAATACTGACATCGTTAACGCGTTGCCCAACAGTAAAAACTGTTTTAAGGATGCGACTGGCCGGATGCATTTTACTGTTTTTGCTCTTCCTGCCCGGGTTATCTGAGGCGCAGGACAGGATGCTGACGGACACGATCGATAACCTTATTATCTATAGTAACGAAAAATCCGGTTTGATTCAGGCCCATTCCAACGGTATTGGCTTTGGGTACCGAACCGGCGTAAACCGCAGTATCAACAACACCCGGCTTTGGGCTTTCGATTTTGTTACGATGCAGTCGCCCAAGCAGGTAAAGACCATCAATCCTTACTACACCAATTCGCGCCGATATGTTTATGGTAAGGTAAATGATGTGTTTATCATGCGAGCGGGCATTTCGGAGAAGCGTCTGCTCAACCGCAAACCCTATTGGGGTGGTGTGGAGCTGCGCTGGATTTGGGAAACAGGTGCCAGCATGGGCATCGAAAAACCCTATTACCTTTTTGTGATCAGATTGGTACCCGGCCCTGGAGGTAATTTGTCGTACACTATAGATACAGAGAAGTTTAACAGCGATGTATCGTGGGATGATATTTACGGTAAAGCACCCTTTACCCGCGGGCTGAACGAAATAAAGCTTCGGCCGGGCGCTTACGGAAAGCTGGGCTTCAATTTCGAGTTTGGCAATGTACGCACATCTACAAGGGCCGTAGAAGTTGGCGTGGTGGCCGACGTGCATCCCTTCGGCATCAGCATCATGGACAGCAATACAAATCAGCGACTGTTTCTGAACTTCTACCTCAGCTACGCCATGGGCAAGCGATTCAATAAGTATTGATTCAGAATCGGTAGGTGAGTATCAAATCGAATCGGCGCGCTTTGTTGTTGTTTTCACCGCGGTCCATTATCCACGTATAGTCGAGCCCGGCATTTATTTTAGCTGAACTTAGCAATTCGACCGAGATCTGAGCCAGATGTGGCCGGGGGTAACTTTTGTCTTTTTCGGCATCGCTCACAGCGACCAAACGAAAAACATTGTAGGAGAAAGTTCCAAGCGACTGAATGACAAGATGATCGGTGATGGCATAATCGAAAAATATGGATGGGCCAACGCCATAATAGAGTCCATGGGGTTCGCGCGTCTTCCCGTTCACAGGAATTCCCTGAGCAGTTCGCTCGTAGGAATATGAGCCCAGAATGAAATCGTTGATGTTGAAGCCGGCCGCAATGCTCGTCCTTCCCGGATTATTGAGGTTCCAGCCCCAGCTGGCAAAGCCGATCAGATGCGAAAGCACCGTTTCTTCCTTGCGTTCGATGTTCGAGCCATCTTTAATGGCTGCTGACAGAAGCGAAAAAAGATCGCCAATGCTTTTGTTTTGCCAGTAAAACCTACGATCGCCTTTGTCGATGTAATAGTCTTTCCAGTCAATCTTAAACGAAATGGCACTTTTCCTGTGATTCTCGGCATAGGGCATTCCGGGATTCGCCATTGAAGAAAGCATAAGTCCGAATCCCCAGCGGTCGTATTCGTAGAAATCATATTTGCCATAGCCAAAATCCTTGAGTTGCTGCGAAAAGCCCGTAATCGACATGAGGCAAAGCAGTGAAAGGGTAGTTACAACGGTTTTAGCTAGCCTGGTTTTCATCTGATTTGTTTTTCAACAAAGAAAAACTACAAATCAGGGCATGGAAATAAGGTAAATACCGTAGCCAAAAAAATAAAGCCGGACAAATGCTGACCGGCTTTGATTATTATCTGGATGCAATCGAAGAATCAGGATGCCTTGACAAACTGCACTTCTGCAAAGATTTTAACTTCCTCTCCTACCAAAACGCCTCCTGTTTCGAGTGCTGCATTCCAGTTGAGCCCCCAGTCCTTGCGGTTGATGCTGCCGGAAATGGAGAAGCCGGCCTTTTCGCGACCCCAGGGATCTTTATTGATGCCGCCAAACTCGGCTTTTAGGCTGATTTCCTTATCGACGCCGTGCATGCTGAGGATTCCGGTTAGCATAAACTCCTCGTCAGAAGTAGGCTTGAGTCCGGTTGCAGAGAATCTGATCACAGGATGATTGACTGCGTCGAAAAAGTCGGCACTACGCAGGTGGTTGTCGCGGTCGTCATTGTTGGTGAAAATGGAGGATGTTTCGATTTCCACCACAGCCCTGGCGTTGGAGAAATCGTTGCCGATGGTCTCCACGCTGCCGCTGAATGTGCGAAATTCTCCTTTCACATTGGTAATCATAAGGTGTTTCACCTTGAATGTAATCTCGCTGTGCGAGGGGTCGATGGTCCATGTGGTTTTAGTGCTCATGTTAATTAAGTATTTGAGTTTGGTTTATTCTTCTAGGTATCCAAATTTGCCGGTGCGAAATTCTTCGTAAGCTTCCATAAGTTCGGCGCGGGTATTCATGACAAAAGGTCCCTGAGCAGCGATGGGTTCGTTGAGGGGCTGGCCGGACATGACAAGGACTATTGCATCGTCATTAGCTCGGAGACTAAAAGTTTCGCCCTTTCTTTCCATCAAAATGAAGTGATCGGTGCCTGCCGTTTGCGATTCATTGATTTCGATGCTGCCTTCCACTACAACCAGCGCAGTGGTATCGCCTTCTATGAGGTTCAGCTGTGTTTGCTGACCGGCGGCAAGGACAACATTCATGAATAAGATGGGTGAAAAAGTGCTGGCAGGGCCTTTATGTCCTAGATATTCGCCGGCAATCAGCAGGGCATGTGCCTGTCCTGGCAGTGCCACCTTTACGATCTTGTCTTTGGTAATGTGCTGATATTTAGGTGGTGTAAGCTTGTGTGCAGCTGGCAGGTTCACCCAAAGTTGGGCCATGTGGAAATATCCGCCGGCTTTTGAGAAGTTTGATTCGTGATATTCTTTGTGTAGTACCCCAGCCCCTGCAGTCATCCACTGCACCTCGCCTTCGCCAATCACGCCACCTCCGCCACTGCTGTCGTGGTGTGCTACTCCTCCTTTGTAGGCAATAGTTACTGTTTCGAATCCTTTATGTGGATGTACACTCACGCCGCGTGGCCTGTCGCTGGGCGGGAAAAAGTGCTTTGAGTTGTAATCGAGTAAAATAAAAGGGTCCATACGGCGCATATCCAGTCCAGGTGTAGAAGGGATAAAGTTGTGCACCCTGAATCCGTCGCCTACATAATGCACTGGAGGGGGTGCCACTATTTTTTCGATTTGCTTGATATTCATGATTTTGACTTTTTAATAACTAATTAATGGTAATCGTCGATAGATTGTGTTTATAAGGAAACAAACGAAGTAAGGTTTTGTTTATTACTAATCTTATCCAAGATTTTAAAACGAATAGCGAATAGTTGAGATAACAAAGACCCGATATAATGAAAAAAGCTTTTTTCGTATCAAAGTGCTTGTAGATATCAGAAAAGTGCGTATTTTTGCATTCGCTTTTAGCAAACGTTCTTATAAATGGATCGGTAGTTCAGTCGGTTAGAATACGTGCCTGTCACGCACGGGGTCGCGGGTTCGAGTCCCGTCCGGTCCGCAAAGCTCTCTTGATGAGAGCTTTTTTCATTTATGGAAACACCAACCTTTGTTTACATCATTTATTCTGATACCTTTCAGGAGTTCTACAAAGGCGTTACCGCCTATCCGCAAATCAGACTTCGCGAGCACAATGAAAGTAAAAGCCGCTTCACTGCCGGCAAAGGGCCATGGAGACTGGTTTACCTCAAGCCTTACCATACCAAACGCGAAGCCCTGATTGAAGAAAAAAGAATAAAGAAACTCAACCGCCAATCGTTGCTCAAACTCATCGGCGACAATCAGATCTTTTCCCAAAATACCTGATAACATGCCTGTCATCTCGTCGCAGGCGACGAGACGGGTTCGAGTCCCGTCCGGTCCGCAAAGCTCTCTTGATGAGAGCTTTTTTCATTTATGGAAACACCAACCTTTGTTTACATCATTTATTCTGATACCTTTCAGGAGTATTTACAAGACTTAACAACCTATCCCGAGCTAATTATTAAAAGGTACAATAGTTTTAGTGCTTTAAAGGTGAACACATAAAAGAATCCCTGCAGGTAACCCTGCAGGGATTTTATTGTGCTTAGTGGGAATGTTTGATTTATTTCTGAACGTCTCTTACGCAACGGATGCTGTAGCCAAGAAGTGGTTGCCAGTATTCCCGGAAAACAACATCGTTTGCCTGATCCATTCGCAATGCACGTGCAGACCAACCAAAAGGAGGGACTGCAAGTTCTATTTCCGACGTCCAGAATCCTGTCATTGTGCCCACAAAACTATATGTTCCGCTACTTGTGCGATATCCAGCTGGTAAGGCTCCAAAACCATTTACATCGGTACCGAAAATTCCGCTAAATGCATTCCAGCGTGGGTGAGTTGATGTGTTGCAGCTACCTCCCAAAGGGGAATTTTCCTGACGACAAGATTTCAGCTTCTTACCCTCTGTAGTTGTAGATTGATAGTTATTTGGGTCATATGTTCCATTCGAAACGAAAACCAAAAGCGAGTCTACATCAGCTTTTGATGGCAAACGCCACCCCGTGGGACAGATGCCATGTGTGCTTGTGGCTGCAAACCAGTTGTATAATGTGCCATACGCTTCCTTGACTTGCTGATCGTTGTTCAGGCCATTGATGCTCTGATGCGGATAAAGTCCATAGGATGGGGCAGGGTTATTGATGTAATCCACCTGAGACCAATCAGTGTCATTAAGAAGTGGTATTGGGGTTCCATTATTAAAGGTAGTAGTGCGAAGATTTTTTGCCATCCATTCCTGGTTGCCAATCACAATAGTTGGGTAGAAATTTCCCTCGACATCAGTTACTCCGGTCGAAACTCCAGCGGTAAAGCTAACATTGCTTCCATAAGAGGTGCCAGCACTGTTCGTTGCGTATGCCCTAACGTTATACTGCGTTTGCGGAGAGAGTCCGGTAATCTGACTGGTGAACTCGCCCAGTCCGGTGCCGTCAGTAGTATAGCCTAAGTTATCTGTTAAGGTTGGATTAGCGGACAATCCCCAAACGACTCCTCGAGCAGTAATTACGCCTTCGCCATCATAAGTCACATTACCCCCGCCAACAGCACTATTGGCAGTAATGTTGGAAATGTCTTTTGTTGTAACTGTCGGTAAGAATACCTGTGGCACCGGGGCTTGTCTGACACATCTAACGCTATAAAAGTTTGTGGCAGCGGATGAGTTTTGTGAGAATATGCTATTTACAATATTCCACAATCTTTTAGCTACGCGATTTTCACTATTTGTCCAAAACCAACCTTGATTGCCGATTTGGCTGAATGAGGTTGTGTACATTCCGGCAGGCATAGCCTGGAAACCAAAGTTATCTGTTCCTCTTTGAGTAGAAGAGTTCCACCGTGGATGGATTTCAGTATTACAATCACCTCCTGCGGGATTTCCAACCTGCCTACACGATTTTAGTTTATTGCCTGCACCTGTGGCAGGTCCTAAAAGGCTTTCAAGGTACGTCCAGTCTGCAAGGGTTGAAACACGCCAGCCAGTAGGACATAGACCTGCCTGATTCTCAACCGCTGCGTAGTTATACAGTCTTCCGTAAGCATCAACCATTTGTTCTTCGGAATCGATGCCAGCCACTAAATTAAAGTCATAAACTTTCAGGTTGTTTTCAATCGATGAACCATCCGCGTACTTAGTGGATCTGAGATTAGTTTTAAACCATTCAAGGTGTCCAATTACGACAGTCTGATAAACGTTTCCATCCGGGTCAGTGATAATTTCCTCCAAGGTTGTAAAACTGATTTCTTCGCCATACCCTATACCAATTGAATTGATCGCATATGCCCTTACATAATAGGTTGTTAAGGGCAAGAGTACGGAAATAGTTGTATTAAAGTTATCCGGCCCCTCGCCATTATTGGTGATTCCGGAATTGTTTTCGATGGTTACGCCCGGAGAAGTGCTCCATACGAGGCCTTTACTCGAGATAGGAGTGCTTCCGGGTGATGAAATTTCCCCACCACTTATTGCACTGTTGAATGTGATGCCGGAGATGGGAGTGGTGCTAACTGTTGGGGCGAAAAGCTCAACAGTTGTCGAAAAACTAATTTCACTGCCTAGTGTTGTTCCGATGCTGTTTGTCGCAAATGACCTGAAATAATAGGTGGTGGTTGGATTAAGCCCGGTCACTTGTTGATTGAACATGCCAATGCCAGAACCTATTTGCAGCTGAGTTCCCGTATGTTGCGTTTCGGGGGAGGGGCCATAAAAAATTCCACGTGATGTTACTTCTGACCCTCCGGCCGAACTAATATTTCCGCCAAGAACAGCGGTATTCCAGGTTATTTGCGATGCAGAGCTTGTGAATACCACTGGAAGATCAGGGCATGGCCCCCAAACAGGTTTGCCATTGCAAAATGTTAGCGTTTGCCCGCTTGTGCCAGCGCTTAACAATAGCCATTGGGAACCATCCCAATATTGCATATCACCCGGATTATTTCCTGATGGTTTATTGGATAAATCGTTGTAGTTACCGGTTGTGGCTACAGCAGATAAGTCAGTAAAATTCGGTTTTAGCAGCAATTGGTTATTGATCTTGTTTGACGACCATGTTTTATTTAAGGATATGCTTTCATCGTCAATAGCCATTCCTGGGTCGCCTTGTGGCCCGACAGGTCCTTGTAAACCTTGCGGTCCGGCAGGCCCTTGAGGTCCAATAGGCCCTTGCGGTCCAGCAGGCCCTTGTGGACCTGGTAATGGACTGGCAGAGGTCTGGGCAAAATAGCTGAAGGGTACGCTCAATAATTGACTTACACCTATTATGTCATAATTTGTTCCTCCGGTCACATCGGTCTCCGATTTTAGAAAATAAGGACCTTGTGACCAATTGATGCTTCCCCAGTTACCTGAGATTGGCGCCCCGTTTCCTACTACCAGGCTAATAAGGCCATTGAGGTTTGTTGAAACCGTATGACTTTCGGAATAGACCGCTACCCCGGAGGCATTTCCTTGTAAAATTGAAATGCGGATTCCAACCTGCTGATTGCTAATTATCTGATTCTGATTATTTCTGATTACAGCCTGAAAACTCATTCCTGCAGGGGTCTGAGTAAATAGGTTTGTTGTAAGCAATAAAAATAACAATTTGAGTACTAATTTTTTCATGGTTTTATAGTTTTATTATTTTAAATTCGGCAATTGAATTGAAATCTTTCATGATTTTTATCAGATACACTCCAGCAGCATAATCATCCATAGGAATATGATTTATGGCTCCATTAAGGGCTTCTTTTTTAAGAATTAAACCTTTGGTGTCAATGAGTGAGTAGTGATACGTTTCGGGTTTTAATATAGAAGATTCTATAATTACGTACTGGCTTGACGGGTTAGGATACACCTTCCAGTTAATTGCATTAGGTTTGGTCGGCAAATCTGTAATTACATAAATTCCAGGATGTTGTACACCAAGGCTTACGCTGCCGGAAGATCCCGTTATGGTAATGTAGTCAGCAAATCCTCCCGAGAATGAAATGTGCCCGCTACTGCCTGTGGCATCTGACCCAACCGATGGCGTGCCTGACTGTCCTCTGCCTGCCCAGGAAAGCAAAAAGAAAAAAGTCAATACAAAAAGAAATTTAGTTTTCATGATGATTGCATTTAGTTTTGGCATTAAGTTTCAGCAAAAATATTTTCAGATATCGATATTGTAAATCCGTTAATCAGGGTATTTTAATGAATATGCTTATCAGTACTTCACGGTATTTATCTTCTTATCAATGATTTGTGATGCCTTGAATTTGGATTCTGTTGTATCTTTGGAAGCAACTAACAAAAGATGTGATGTGCATTGCAATTGTCAGGTATTTAAAAATTTTGGCAATCTTTTGCTTGCTCGTTACATCTTTGATTTCTCAGGCTGGTGACTTTATTGAAGACTCAATTGAAAATAATCCGTTGATCGACAGCTTATTTAAAAAAAGCCAGCAACAGATTTATACTAACCCGGATACGGCCAGATATTATGCCAATGTGGCGATGAAAATTGCTGAGATTGAAGGGAGTGAATACTGGAAGACCGTCTTGCTGAATGCGCTTGGTGTTAGTTATCTGGTTCAGGCTGATTATGTTAAGGCATCAGATTATTTGTTTAAATCTTTACAATCGGCATTCAAAATTGGCAATAAGGAGCGTATTGGCAGAACGTATAATAACATTGGGATTTTAAACAGGGAGATAGGTAATCACAGGGATGCATTGATGTATTACCTGCGCGCTCTGGATATGTATGAATCGACTGGAGATTTGGGAAATACAGCCAATGTGCTCAACAATATAAGTGTATTGTACAGCGAATTAAAGAATTACGAAAAGGCCTTGGAATACAACTATAAATCTTATGAATTATTTAAAGCGCTGAATGATAGTGTGGGAATACACTCTACAATGAGTGGCAGAGGACGGCTGTATCTTGAAAGTAATGTAGTGGATTCGGCTGAATATTTTATTAAGGAATCAATTAAGATTGCAATAAGAAATAATTACAGATATGGTTTGTCAAATTCAATGCGATATTTAGCCGGGTTGTCCTATTCATCAGGTAATTATGATAGTGCAATTACTACCTATCTTGAGAGCTTCAAGATAGCACAGGAGATTAATGCTGTAAATAATGAGGTCTCTGCCTTGTTTGGTATGGTCGATAGTTATCTAAAGCTAGGAAACTTTCAGAAAGCACTTGAAAATGCGCAAATGGCGATAGTTCTGTCGCAAAGTATGGAGAACCAAAAGATACTTGGACTTGCACATCAGACAATCTCAAAAGTTTATGATAGTTTAGGCAAGTATCAACTTGCACATGCTCACTTTGTTGAATCAATTGAGATTAAAGAGCGGCTGGCAGATCAGTATAGTCTTCACCAAATATATAACCTAGAAATCGAGCGCCTTAACGAAAGTATGCAAAATGCCCAGCTCGAGGTTCAACGCCAGGATTTAAGAATAAGTCGCCGAAATTCTATTATACTTGTTATTTCATTAATTTTTGTTCTGTCAATTATCACATTGGTTATGATACTTGGCAGAATCAGGCATGTACAAAGAAGCCGGCTGAATGCGACTATGCTGCGTCATGCAAAAGAGCGATCGAAGTCAGCACTTGAAGCTGAAATCGCAGAACGACGTAGATTGGGTATGGAGTTACATGATGGAATCGGGCCGTTGCTTTCGTTGGCAAAACTCAATGTTTCTGCACTCATCGAGAAGCCTGCGATGGATTCTTCCCGCAAAAAGGCAATATTGGGAAATACGATGGGGACTATTGACGAGATACTGCGTGAACTTAAATCGATATCACATAATATGGCCCCAATTGTCCTGATGGAAAAAGGACTAAAATCTGCTATCAAAGGGTTGTCAGACAAGCTTAATGAGTCAGGCCAGTATGCAGTGAGCCTTGATATAACCGGGCTTGATGACAGAATGGATGAGTACCTTGAGCATGCAATTTATCGTTCAATACTTGAGGTGATCAATAATATTGTAATGCACGCACATGCGAGCGAAATCAGTATTCAAATTGTGCAAAATGAAGATGATATTACAATCATGATCGAAGATAATGGAGTGGGTTTTGTGCCTGAAGATCTGCAGAACAGTCATACCGGACTTGGGTTAAAGAGTACCTCTTTACGAATACAGGGTTTGAATGGAAAATTGTTTTTTGACAGCGTAATCGGGCGTGGGACAATTGTAACAATGGTTATTCCTCTGTCAAATATGTGAATTAATATATGGAACAAATTGGGGTATTCATTGTCGATGATCATAAACTTTTTG
Source organism: Bacteroidia bacterium (assembly GCA_021287165.1). Lineage (GTDB taxonomy): Bacteria > Bacteroidota > Bacteroidia > Bacteroidales > F082 > JALNZU01. The sequence goes on from JAJTAY010000016.1 coordinate 32,658, forward strand.
TTGAGGGTATATGCTCATTACTTTCCGACGAACGGAGATTTAAAATAATTGGTTGTGCAAGTTCGGGATACGAGCTCCTGGAAAGGGTTATAGAGGAGGAAATTGATGTATTTCTTGTCGATCTTAATATGCCGGATATGTCAGGGGTCGAGCTTACTCGTCGATTAAAGGAAAGAAATAAGCTCGCCAAAGTGCTTGCGCTGACCATGCATGACGATTTTGAATATGTTGAGAAGATGATTAGGAGCGGAGCAAATGGCTATGTATTAAAATCAGCAAGCCTGACCGAACTGACAACGGCAATCGAGCAGGTTGCTTTGGGAAAGAGATTTTTCGGGGAAGCGATTCAGGAAATGATGTATAGCAGAATAGGCGGTGTTTCGGAAACAAGAGATGAATTGCGGGATCACGCGCCAAATCTAACCAAGAGGGAGATAGAGATATTAAGCCTAATTGTAAAAGAATATACCAACGCCCAGATCGCAGATATGCTTTTTATAAGTGAAAGAACTGTTGAAACTCATAGGAAGAATATATTCTCAAAAACGAAGGTTAAAACTGTTATCGGGTTGAGTAAGTTTGCTTTAAAGCATGGATTAGCTTCATTTGATAATGGTGATTTTCAGAAATGAAGCAATTGACTGTTTTTGTTTAGCCGGACATGAAATAACATTAATTTGAGCATCTTTTCTGGCTGATAGGGACCATTTTATCTCAGTTTTACGAATAGCCACACTCTCAAATATTCAGCTTCAGCTGGATGGCTTTCACTTCGCGTTGCAGTTGGCTGAGTTGTTGTTCGATGGGAGAAGGGGTGTTGGCAGGCTGGGGCATCTGGCTGGCGATGTAGTGCACAAACTTCCATACCTCGCGCACTTCACTTACGGACAGCTCGTAGGGCTGGTACTCGGGATTGAGTGAATGCAGGATGAGCTTGCCCTGATCGGCGATGCGATTTTCGACGATTTTAAACACAATGCCCTCGTCGCGGGTGAGGATGATGTAGGGCTGATGGTTGCGGATATGGTTCCAGTCGACCACATATTCGCCGGTGACGAACGATTTGTCGGGTATGGGCAGCATGGAGTCGCCGCTGATCTGGAAGGTGCGGTATTTTTTGTTGCGCGAGAGGAAAGGCAGGTTGAAGGCGGGCAGCACCTTGATGTATTCGGGGTCGGCAAAGCCGTTGGCATAACCGGCTTTGGCCTTTTCGTCCACCAGTTCCACGTTTTCGTTGTTGTTGCTGTCCACAGTGGTGGCCAGCACGCGCAGCTGACTACCTTTTATATACACGTCGAAGCCCCGTTCGAGCTGGCGCAGGTGCAATTCGCCAACGCTCTGCAGATCGACCTGCAGCAGGGTGTCGATGGCAATGTTGAAATGTTTGCCAAAGGCGATGAGGGCTTCCAGCGGGGGCTCGGCCAGCTGGTTTTCGTAATTGCTCAGGGTGCTGCGGGGCATGCCGAGCGCCAGCGCCAGCTCGTCCTGGGTGAGGCCGCGGCGTTTGCGTAGCAGACGAAGGTTGCTGCTGAAAAAGGTCTGCCCCTGAGTTTTGGGGACCTCAGTAATCATTTTTTTTCGGCCCATAACAAAAAAATTTTGTCAAAGATACAACATTGTTTGTTGATATGATTAAATTATGGTCGAAAAAAATGATTAAAAAATGGACAAAATGAATGTAATGCTTTACGCATTCTTACTGTGTCGGCTTTCGTGGATTTGCCTTGCAGAGTATTCTTTGTACCGGTGGGGTGCTTATGCCTTTTCGAGGGCTTCGATGCGCCGGAGCACTTCCTGTGCCTCGGCAAAGAGCCGGTCCGACTCGGCGCGGTTCACCGTGGACAGGGTGTGCGATTGCTTCAGTAGTTTTTCGTACTGGTCGTACAGCTTGTCTTTTTCTGATTTTTTGCGGAATAGTCCAAACATGGCAGTAAGTGTTTCAGGTGTTGATAGTTTGAATGGTGTGCAAAGGAATAAACCGCCCTGAGATGGAATTGTTCAGTGAATGGTGAATGGTGAGTGGTGTGGGGTTCGGTGTTCACTGTACATCGTTCACCGTACAACCCGTAACCCTCAACTTGTAACACGTAACCAATTCACCGTCCCTTGTCTCATGTCCCTAAATCGTCGCTATTTCAAATACTTACCGACTAAAACTACTGTTGTCTCTAAAACCAAATGGAACGCACAATTGTACACATGGATCTCGACACTTTTTTTGTGTCGGTGGAGCGCCTGATTAACCCTTCGCTGGAGGGCAGGCCGGTGATTATCGGAGGCATGTCGGACCGTGGGGTGGTAGCCAGCTGCAGCTACGAGGCGCGCCGTTTCGGGGTGCATTCGGCCATGCCCATGCGTCTGGCCAGACAGCTTTGCAGTCAGGCCGTTTTCATCCGTGGCGATATGGAGCTCTATAGCCGCTACTCACGTCTGGTTACCGACATCATTGCCGACAGTGTGCCGCTTTACGAAAAGGCTTCCATCGACGAGCACTACCTCGATCTCACGGGCATGGACCGTTTTTTTGGCTGTTACAAATGGGCGCACGAGCTGCGGCAGCGCATCATCAGCCATACCGGCCTGCCCATCTCGCTGGGCTTGTCGGCTAACAAAACGGTGTCGAAGATAGCCACCGGGCAGGCTAAGCCCAATGGCGAGCTTCAGGTGCAAACGTCACAGATACAGCCTTTTCTCGATCCGCTCAGCATACGCAAAATTCCCATGGTAGGCGAGTCGGGCTACCGTTTGCTGCGCTCCATGGGGGTGGCTACCATCGGCACTCTGCGGCTGATGCCGCCACATATGGTGGAGCAGGTGCTGGGCAAAAACGGTCTGGTGGTGTGGCGTAAGGCCAACGGTATCGATCCCACGCCCGTGCAGCCCTACACCGATCAGAAATCGATGAGCGCCGAGCATACCTTCGACCAGGATACCACCGATCTTCAGCGGCTTCGCCGTACGCTGGCCCATATGGTGGAAAAGCTGGCCTTTGAGCTGCGCAGCCAGCAAAAACTTGCCGGCAACGTAACGGTGAAGATACGCTATGCCAACTTCGATACGCATACACGACAAAAGCAACTGCCCTACACCTCGTTCGACCATGTTTTGCTTCCGTCGGTGTACGAGCTGTTCGACCGCCTCTACGAACGCCGCATGCTGGTGAGGCTGGTGGGGGTGCGCCTTGGACAACTGGTAGGCGGGGTACAGCAGCTCGACCTGTTCGACGATACACCGGAAATGATCAATCTTTACCAGGCTGTTGACCGTGTAAAACGACGCTTCGGGCCAATGGCTGTGCAAAGGGCAGGGGGGATGGTTTAGATGCTGGGTGCTGGGTGTGAGTTAGTTTTATAGAGGGATTAGAAACTGTTTGGTGTTTGTGGTTCGGTGCTCACTGCCCGTAACTCGCATTTCGTAACCTGCCTCTTCTCCAATCTTTGAATCTTGAATTTTGAATTATTGAATCTTCTCTCATGTACCTCAACGTACACAGTTATTACAGCTTACGCTATGGGATGCTTTCGGTTGAGGCTTTGGTAGAGCGGGCGCGCGGTCTGGGACTGACTGCCATGGCCCTCACTGACATCAACACCACCATGGGCATGGTGGAGTTTGTGAAAGAGTGTCGTCGTTTTGGCATCAAGCCCATAGCAGGCGTCGAGTTCCGGCAGGGCGACAGGCTGCTGTATGTGGGTTTGGCGCGCAACAATGCCGGCTTTCGCGAGCTCAACGAGATGCTTACGCGGCATAATGTGGATGGGACGCCTTTTCCGGAAACGGCCCCGCCATTCGGGCAGGTGTTTGTGGTATATCCTTTTGGCAGCCGAAAACCTGCTTCGCTGCGCGAGAACGAGTTTGGCGGGGTGCGCTTATCCGAAGTGCCGCGTTTGCTGAGCTCCGAATGGCGCAGCCACGAAGAGCGCCTGGTGCTCATGCAGCCTGTAACTTTTGCTGACGAAACAGCCTGGTACGTGCATAAAAACCTTCGGGCGGTGGATCACAACATCCTCTTGAGCAGGCTCGAAGCGCACCAGCATGCTGCAGGCGACGAGCTGATGCTGCCGCCCGACAGGCTCAGGGCGGCCTTTGCCCTCTATCCGCGCCTGCTCAAAACCACGGCCTGGCTCGAGCAGGAATGTGGCATCGACTTCGACTTCTCGACCATTAAGAACCGAAAAACGTTTACGGGCAACATAGCCGACGATCGCGCCCTGCTGCGCAAACTGGCCTTCGACGGCATGCGCTACCGCTACGGATTGAACCATGCCGAAATCAGACGTCGCATCGAAAACGAGCTGCAAATCATCGACAGCCTTGGCTTTTCGGCCTACTTTCTCATTGCATGGGATGTGGTGCGCTATTCCATGTCGCGCGGCTTCTATCATGTGGGGCGCGGCAGTGGCGCCAACAGCGTGGTGGCCTATTGCCTGCGCATCACCGATGTCGATCCCATTGAACTCGACCTCTACTTCGAGCGTTTTCTCAATCCCAAACGCACCAGTCCGCCCGATTTCGACATCGACTACTCGTGGAAGGAGCGCGACGAGGTGATCGACTACATCTTTAAACGCTATGGCAACAAACATACGGCTCTGCTTGGCACCATCAGCACCTTTCGCGGCAAAAGCATCTACCGCGAGCTGGGCAAGGTGCACGGCCTTCCCAAGGCTGAGATCGACGAACTGGCCAACGACCCCAACCGCTATTACAGCCTCAACCACATCACCCGCCACATCCACGACATCGCACAGCATATCCTCGACTTTCCGAACCAGCGCAGCATACACGCCGGAGGCATCCTCATTGCCGAAGAACCCATCACCAACTATGTGGCCCTCGACCTGCCTCCCAAAGGTTTCCTTACTACCCAGTGGGATATGTATGTGTCGGAAGATCTGGGCTTCGAAAAACTCGACATCCTCAGTCAGCGCGGCATTGGTCATATTCAGGAGGCTGCTTCCATTGTGCTGGAAAACAGAGGTGTACGCATAGATGTACACGATGTGAAAACCTTCAAGCAGGACGAAAAGGTGAAAGACCTGCTGCGCCGCGCCGAAACCAACGGCTGCTTTTACATCGAAAGTCCGGCCATGCGTGGTTTGCTGCGCAAGCTGCGTTGCGACAATTACCTGACCCTGGTGGCGGCCAGCTCGATCATCCGGCCCGGCGTGGCCAAATCGGGCATGATGCGTGAGTATATTCATCGTTTTCATAGCCCAAACGGATTCAAATACATACATCCGGTGATGGAGCAGCAGCTCAAAGAAACCTTTGGGGTGATGGTGTATCAGGAAGATGTGCTCAAGGTGTGTCATCACTTTGGCGGGCTCGATCTGGCCGATGCCGATGTGCTGCGCCGCATCATGAGCGGGAAAAAGAAAAAGAAAGGGGAGTTTGAAGCCATTGTGGGCAAGTTTTTCGATAATTGCCGCCAACGCGGATATCCCGATGACGTTGTCCGCGAGGTGTGGCGGCAGATCGAGTCGTTTGCGGGTTACTCGTTTTCCAAGGCCCACTCGGCTTCGTATGCGGTCGAAAGTTTTCAGAGCCTTTACCTGAAGGCACATTATCCGTTGGAGTTTCAAGTGGCGGTGATTAACAACTTTGGCGGGTTTTATCACACCTGGGTTTATTTCAACGAGGCACGCCGGCAGGGCGGACAATTGCATCTGCCTTGTGTCAACCACAGTCAGTATCTGACCAGCATCAGGGGAAACGTCATTTACACCGGCTTTGTGCATGTGGCCGGACTGGAAGAACAGCTGGCCCATCGCATTGTGGAGGAGCGCCGGCGCTATGGCCAATACCGCGATCTTCACGACTTCATCGATCGGGTGAAGCCTGGCATTGAGCAATTGGTGCTGCTCATCAGGGCCGGCGCGCTGTCTTTCACCACCCAGCCCAAGCCCGGATTGCTGTGGGAGGCGCATCTGTATAGGAAGAAGAGCCAACAAAGTGATCCACAAACTTTGCTTTTTCGCGAGGAGGCTCGCCGCTACCAGTTGCCTGCCCTGGAACAACAGCCGCTGGACGATGCTTACGACGAGCTTGAGTTGCTGGGTTTTCCGGTGAGCATGAATCACTTTGACATGCTTCAGACTGCTTTCAGGGGTGAGATACACGCCCACGACATGCTGCGGCATGTGGGACATACGGTGCGCATGCTGGGTAAGCTGGTGACTACCAAATATGTCCGTACCGTGAAAGGGGAGATTATGCAGTTCGGCACTTTCGTCGATCATTCAGGCGAGCTGTTCGATACAGTGCATTTCCCACCTTCGTTGAAACAATATCCTTTTCAGGGTGCGGGTATCTACCTCATGCTGGGGAAGGTGGTGGAAGAGTTTGGTCATCCGACACTCGAAGTGGAGAAAATGGCCCGAATGCCTATGAAGCCCGACCCAAGGGCGTGAATTACTGGATGCTGGATAACAGTATATTGGCTTGCAGTCAGTGAATCTGAGGTATTGGGTTTATTACGGTGGTTAGTAGATCATTCTTTTTTTGATGGCTAGATCCAGTCAGATTGTGGAGTTTTGCATTGGTGGCTTGGCAGTTAATATGGTTCGAAAAATGTCACTACTGAATTGGGAGATTTAATTTTAAGCCTGTGCAAAAACTTGCTTTTTCGGTCTGGATGGCGTAACATTGTCTAAAGTTAGCCGTAAATCAAACGTTTGGCATTTTTAAAACCAATCCTGATATGACACAACAAACAGAACAAAGCGCACGCCGCAGGATTTTATTCAATTTCCGGATTATACTGGGATCGATTTTGGTGATGCTTACCATTATTGTAGTAGGGGTATTCGCCATGAAATCCATAGAACAGCAGTTGCAGCAGGCCTACCGAGCCAGTGGTAAGCTTAAATCGGTGCAGGCCGAAAATCTTGAGGCGGTTTCGTTGCTTTCCGGACTCATAGGGGCGGATGGAGCTTCACGTTTGAGTATGATGGAGCAAATCAGTCAGTTGAGGCAAAGTTTGCCCCTGCAGCTTCAGCAGTTGGAGAGCCAGCTTGGGCAATGGGACGAGTATTCGGGTCTGCTGAAGGAGGTGAACGTCGTTTTTTCACGCTACGACCAGGCTGTCATGCTGATGGAAGGAAACCGTAAGGAAGAGGCACAGCTTCTGTTTCAGGAAACAATACAGCCAGCAGGAATGCAGGTCAATGCATATATTAAAGCATTGAATGTTAAGCTCGATGAGCGTGTGAAAAAGCTCAGTGGCCTTACCGACTTTGTTCTTAACAGCAGTTTAATATCGCTACTCATACTCGGTATTGCGCAATTTATTGTGGCTTTTTCGATCAGCCGGCGCATCATTTGGATGTTCAGGCGAATACTTCGTGAGATCCGCGAGGGAGTGGTGGTTATCAGTAGCTCATCGGCCGAAATACAGACCACGGTTGCCGAGGTTTCGGCCGGGGCTGCCGAAACGGCTTCATCCATTGCTGAAACCACATCAACTGTGGAGGAAATCCGGCAAACTTCCAACCTTTCCAATGAAAGGGCGCAAAGCCTGATCGCCCGATCCCAGCGTGCTTCGGAAATGGCTGAAAAAGGTCTAGAGTCGTCGGAGCGAATGAGTATCGCTATTAAGCGTCTGCAGGAGCAAATGAGCAATGTGGTTAATGTGGTTGATCATTTGGCCAGCCAGAACCGCTCCATAGGCGAAATAACATCTACGGTTTCAGACATTGCTGATCAATCGAATTTGCTGGCCGTCAACGCTTCCATCGAGGCTGCAAGGGCTGGCGAACACGGCAGGGGATTCAGCGTGGTAGCGCAGGAAATTCGTAATCTGTCGGAGCAATCCAAAAAATCCACCATTCAGGTGCGGCAAATACTCAATGATATACAGAAATCGGTCGAGAATTCAGTCTCGTTGATTCACCAAAGTATCCAAACCGTTGAAAGCAGTGGATCGCTGGTAGCTGATAATCAACAAGTTGTTCGGCTGCTGTCCGAAACGGTGGAAGACGCCATGCAGGCTGCCATGCAGATTGCATCATCGAGCCAGCAGCAACTTGCCGGCATGGATCAGATTGTACCCGCTATGGACAACATAAGGCTGGCCAGCGAACAAAATCTTGTTGGTATACGACAGATGCACCAGGCCATCGAAGATGTAAACCAGATGGGCCGGAGCCTGAACGGGCTAATGGAGAAATACGATATGTAATTTGATTTCGAACCAGCATGGATTTGTCAGGAATGAAGTCATATTACATAGGGTTTACCGTTGGAGATTACCATCTGGCTCTGCAGGCCGATAATCTCGAACGGGTACTGCCAGCAGCTGCCATACAGCTGGTTCCTGCCAATGTTCCGGCATGCCTGGGGGTTCTGGTTGTTGAATCTCAGGTTGTTCCCGTGCTTTCCGGCCATACTTTGCTGGGTTTGACTTCAAAGGCAATTCATCCCGACGATCATTTCCTTCTGGTAAACCGCCATTTTTCGGAATCTAAAACAATCAGGCTGCTTATTCATGTTGAACATCTGCTGGGTCTTTTAAAACCCGATGATGATGAAATTTCGGAACAGCACATTCCTCAGGGGAACGGTATGGTGGTGGTCAGGAGCTTAAAGAGTCAGTGGGGTTTGCTCACAGTTTTAGAGCAGGACGAATTATTGGCAGGCTTAGACATTCAGCAACTTATTGGTTTAATTGAAGAAACCTCTTCATGAGCGAGTTTGCCCAACATATTGCCGATGGCATACATCGCTGGTTGGGATTGGCTATTCAGCCCTCGCAGCAGGCTATTGCCATGCGTGCGATGGAGAAAGCTGCTGCCGAACTTGGTTGGGGTAGTCATCCGGGCCAATGGGCGCTGAGGTTGCAGGATAAATTAAGCGAGGATGAGGTTAGAACGCTTGCCCGGCATATCACCATCGGTGAGACCTATTTTTTTCGGGAAAAGCCGGCCATGGATTTCTTTCGGCAAATTATCATACCCGAAATTGTCAAACGACGAAAGTCTAATCAAACACCCTATCGCATCTGGAGTGCTGCCTGCAGTTCGGGCGAAGAACCCTACACCCTTGCCATGCTTTTGCAGGATCATCTGCAGGATATTTCGGCCAGTGATGCCACAATACTTGCCACGGACATCAACCCCGATGCCCTAAAAAAAGCGCGAAACGGAACCTATACGGCCTGGTCGTTCAGGGAAACATCTGAGCAAATTCAAAAAAGACATTTTACAAAGGAAGGAAAGCAATGGGTCATCCGGCCGGAAATCAGACAAATGGTGCGTTTTGCCCACCTCAACCTGATTTCTGACATTTTTCCATCGCCCCTGAACGGAACTGCAGGAATCGACCTCATTTTTTGCCGCAATGTGCTCATGTATTTTGATAAGGAAACTATTCAACGCATTGCACACCAACTGGAAAGCTGTCTCGTGCCGGGCGGCTGGCTGGTAACCAGTCAGGTAGAACTGAGTGAAGAATACTTCGGACGGTTTGGCAAAATAATACATGCAGGCGGCTTTTTTTATCGGCGGTTGGAGGTAAATCAGCCCTATGTCAGGAATGAAACTGCGAAGCTTGCAACGGACGATACAGTCGCGGCCCGATTGCTGCTAAACCGAACAGCCAAGGCTATAAGCCCCGATTCAGCCACAAGAAGCAATTTAATTAAGGAGCGCGCCGCTGAACGAGTAAAAAAAATACCAATTCTCAAGGATGAGTCTAAAAATGATTTACCTGCAATGGAATTTGCCGCTTTGCAGCATCCTACCGACCGGCAAAAACTGAGGGAGCAAATAAGCAAATTAGCCGATAAAGGGCAGACGGAGGCAGCTCTGCCACTGGCAAAGGAGCTTTGCGGCGAATCATCGGCGGACGAAAAAGATTATTTTTTGCTGGCCTCAATTCAAATGGCCATCGGAAACTACGGGGAGGCGGAGGTAAGCCTCACAAGGGCCTTGTATCTCGACCCCGACTTTCATGAGGCACGCTTTCAGCTGGCATTTGTGGTGCAGAAAAATGGCAGGCATCATGAAGCTCAGCGCCAGCTTAAACTTATGCTCAAGGCCCTCGACGCCATGCCGCCAGCCCAGACAGTATTCGCCGACCTGAAGGTTGGCACATTAAAGGAAATTTGTAAAGCAGCACTGTTAAGTTATGATGAAATCAAACGATAGAATTCTGGAAGAGAGGGCTTTGCGATTGAGCAAATCGAAGGAGGAAGGCAAGAGTCAGCTTAGCGGTTTGTCGGCCTTGATTTTTTCCATTCGTCCGGAACGTTATGCGATACCGGTGCAAAATGTAATCGAGGTAGTACAGCTTGCCGAACCGGTTCACGTTCCGGGAATGCCTGATTTTGTTCCGGGTTTTATTCAAAGGCAGGGAAAAATCATCCCGCTCATCAACCTCAAAATGGCTTTAGGTATTGAGCAGAAGGGCCTTGTGGATTTGAGCAAGGTTGTAATTATTCAGGCAAGTAAGATTGTCTATGGTGTCCAGGCCGAAAATGTTGAAGGCTTAGGTTTTCTTCCCGAAGATCAATTGCTAAAGGGCCAGAACCATGCGCTCATTACGGCGACCTATGCAAACAGCATGGTCCTGCTTGATCCAGAGGCGTTTCAGGCGATGCTGACGAGTACAAATCATTAAATGAAGAAGGGAATGGACAAGTTTCTTCAAGCACTACGCGAAGACTTTCGCCTTGAGGCCAATGAATTGCTGGCAAATATTGAGCTGTCGCTCATTGAACTGGAGCAGGGGTTGAGCGAAGATACTCGTCAAAGCCTCACGGAGGAAATTTACAGGTCGACCCATAGTCTGAAAGGCGCAGCACGATCGGTAAACTATCCGCTGATAGAGCAATTGTGCATGAGTCTTGAGGAGGTATGGAAGAAACTGAAAAATGGTGAGATGGAATTGCAGTCGAGCATGTATAGCCTGTTTCACCAGTCACTGGATTTGTTGCGTTTATTGGTTGATAACTCCGAAAGATCGGATGCGGTAGCACGCACCGAGGCAATGTGCTCCGCAATTGCTGGCATCGAAATTCAGACCAAACCAAAGCTGATGGGCCTGCTTGATGTGGATGAGCATGAACTGCAGCTGCACCATGCCCAACAATCGCAGGAAATAATCTTGCCGCAGGAAGAGATACCCGTCGACCAGTCGGCCTCTGCTTCAGAAGAATCCATGCCAAAGCAAAGGCTGCAGCGCGACGATACCGAAACCGTGAGGGTGTCGCTCAAAAGGTTAAATCACCTCCTTACACTTGCCGAAGAATTGGCTTCCGGAAATTCGTCGGTTACTTTTGTTTCGGAAGAGCTTGAGAAAGTGTTTTCTGGTTTGAGCATTTCTGCCAACATCCATGAGAATGATGTCAGAGCGCTTGTGAAGCGTCGTTTGCATGAAGCTTCAAAAAGCATAAATCGTCTTGCTGGATTGCTCGAAAATCATGCCCATGAGCTGCGACTCATGACTGACGAGTTAATATACAATCTCAAGCAAACCTTAATGTTTCCTGCATCGGAGCTTTTTGCGGTCCTGCCGCGAATGGTGCGCGATATTGCCGCCGAATCGGGCAAGCAGATTGAGTTGGTGCTTCAGGGCAGCGAGGTTACGCTGGACAAGAGAATTCTCGAGGGTCTTAAAGATCCACTCATTCACCTGGTGCGCAATTGCATCGACCATGGTCTCGAATTGCCCGAGCAGCGCGAGGCAGCCGGGAAACTTGCAAAGGGGAAGCTGGTAGTTAAGATGCATATTAACGCCGAAGGAAAGGCAGCGCTCGTTGTTTCTGACGACGGAAGGGGCATCGATACAAAAGCGCTGCGTCGTAAAGCCGTCGACAAGGGTTTGATAACTCCAGAGGCAGCCGATTCAATGTCGGAAAGCGATGCTTTGCGCTTGATATTCAAGAGCGGTGTATCAACAAGCCAGATGGTGAGTCGAATCTCTGGTCATGGACTGGGCATGTCGATTGTGGCTGACAAGGTTGCCGCACTCACGGGCTCAATTGATACGAATACCGATCAGGGCAGGGGTACGCGCTTTACCATTACACTGCCAAGAATGCTGGCGCTTTTCAAAGGCATAAGGGTACGCACAGCAGGTCGACAGTTTCTTATACCCACGTCGTCGATTCAGAAAGCGATGCGGGTTCAGCGAAACAAATTGTTTTTTCCGGCGGCCAGGCCTTGTCTGTCATTTGATGGCAAACAATTGCCCGTTCTTTCACTTGATGCCGTGCTCGGTGTTCAGCGATCGCCCGGAGCTGATCAGCTCGATATATTCAATGTGCTTATTGTCAATGCAGGAGCGCAGTTGGTGGCTTTGGTGGTGGATGATGTGCTGGGCGAGGAAGAGGGCGTGATTAAACCTTTTGATGAAGGCCTCGGTGCGAACCGATTTTTCTCGGGAGTGCTGGTGCCTGGCGACGCAAGCATGGTGCCTGTGCTCAAGCCGGGATTGCTGGCCAGTCAGGAGTCGGTGGCCAGTAAAAGTATAGCAGAGAAAAAGGTGATCAGGCTTCTGATAGCCGAGGATTCACTTACCGTTCGCAATATGCTTCGCACTATGCTCGAACTGGCCGGTTTTGCAGTGACGACGGCTGTAAATGGTATTGAAGCCTTGCAAATGTCTCAGCGCGAAACCTTTGATGCAGTTGTTTCCGACATTGAGATGCCCGGCATGAATGGTTTTGAGCTTACGAAAAGGTTGAGGAGTATGCCTGCTTTTGAAAACCTTCCCATTATACTTGTAACTTCGCTCGAAAGCGATGATGATCGTCGTCGCGGCATGGAGGCCGGAGCGAGTGCGTATATCGTAAAAAGTAATTTTGAACAGGGTAATCTTATCGAAACGATAAACCGACTTGTTGTCTGATGTCTGAAAAGTCCAACATCAGGGTATTAATCGTCGACGACCGTATTGTCGTGCGCAACCTGCTTGCGTGGATCATAGAACGAGAGCCGGGAATGACGGTTGCCGGAATTGCCCGGAATGGCGAAGAGGCTGTCAGGCAGACGGCCTTGCTCAACCCCGATGTGGTGAGTATGGACATCGAAATGCCGCAGATGAACGGCATTGAGGCTACAAAACGCCTTATGGAGCAGTCACCGGTACCCATCGTTATTGCCAGCTCCCGTTATAAACCGGGCGAAACAGCCCTCTCGATGGAAGTGTTGGCTGCCGGAGCAGTTGCTATTGTGGAAAAACCTGCCGGTCCGGGGCATCTTGATCACGAACGCCAGTCGCGCCATTTTATTCGTACTTTGCGTGCCATGGCGGGTGTTAAAGTAATTCGCCGCCGGCAGCTGGGCAAGCAGTCTGAATTATCGTTTCAGGGAAACGTAAACGAGAAGCTTTCCAAAGCAAAAGAAGGTACATACCGTATTCTAGTAATAGGCGCATCTGCCGGAGGGCCTGAGGGCGTGCAGATTATCTTGAAGCGGCTTCCTCCCAGTTTTCCTTTACCCGTGGCTGTGGTGCAACACATCGACCTGCGTTTTGCCGAAGGCTATTGCCACTGGCTGTCCGAAACCACTGGCAAGGAGGTTCATATTGTTAATGCGCATACCGAAATGCTACCTGGAAAGGTTTACCTCACCGCCATACCAAGGCATTTGGTGATAGTAAGTAAAGAACTTATCGGGGTTTCGGACGACTTGCCTGCCGGAGGGCATAAACCTGCCGTAGCCCGTTTATTTTCAAGTGCTTACGAGGCGTTCGGAGGCGATGTAATTGCCGTATTGCTATCGGGTATGGGACGCGATGGTGCGGCCGAGTTAAAGCAATTGCGCGATGCAGGAGCATATACCATTATCCAGGATGAGCAGTCGTGTCTGGTTTTCGGTATGCCGGGCGAGGCCGCAAAACTCAACGCTCATATGCATGCATTACCCCCTCATTCCATAGCCGACCTAATTTTAAAACTTGTAAAAAATTATAGTGCATGAATCCCGCATTCAACCTTATGGCCGCAGGAGGCTATGTTCTTGCTGCAGAAGACTCGGCTGTTCAGGCAAAGCAACTGCAACATCTGCTTGAGCAATACAACATACGGAATATCATTTGCCGAAACGGACAGGAGGCCCTGGATCAGGCAAGAGCCGAAATGCCACTGCTCATAATTTCGGATATTGTAATGCCGGTGATGGACGGATACACGTTTTGCAAATCTGTCAAAACCGATCCTGAACTCCGAAACATTCCCTTTATCCTGCTCACATCACTGAGCGATCCCCTCGATATTATTAAAGGCTTGCAGGCCGGAGCGGACAACTTCATCACAAAACCTTATGAAGAAAAATACCTGATTTCGCGCATCAACTACCTGCTTACCAACAGGATCATCCGAGAACAGGGTGCCGGAGATATGAGCATGGAAATCGTTTTTCAAAGCCAGCGTTTTCAGATCAACTCCGACAAAAAACAAATTCTCGACCTGCTCCTTTCGGTATACGAAGCGGCAATGGCTCGCAATAGCCAACTCATTGAGGCACAGCGTCAGCTGCAGATACTCAACGAAGACCTGAAAAGCGCTAATGCGGAGCTTGAAGCCTTTGCGCATACCGTTTCGCACGACCTTAGGGCCCCGCTTAACGGAATTCAGGGGTTCATCGAACTGCTTAAAACCGATTACGGAAAACAATTGGATGAGCAGGCTCATGAATACATCAACTGGATAAGCACATCGGCCGACGATATGGCTAATTTGATCAACGACCTGCTCGAGTTTTCGCGATCAACCCGGGCTGAAATCAAACCTGAGCAGGTCGATATTTCAGCGCTGGCCGTTGAGATTGTTGACGACCTGCGCCGTTCTGTTTACAAACATCCTTGTCAGGTTTATGTACAGCCCGGAATAAGCGTGACGGCTGATAAGCGCATGATGAGGGTGGTGCTTAACAATCTTCTTAACAACGCGTTGAAATACAGCCAGAAATCTGATTCGCCAAAGGTGACCCTTGGTATGACCGAATTGTCAGGCCGACAGATTATGTATGTGAAAGATAATGGAGTGGGTTTCGATATGGAAAAGGCCTCACACCTTTTTAAACCATTTATACGTTTGCATTCGTCCACACAATTTCAGGGCACAGGTGTGGGACTTAGCACCGTAAAGCGTATCCTCGACAGACATCAGGGCGAAATCTGGTACGAATCGGCACCCGGAAAGGGCACAGTGTTTTATTTCACTGTTGGTGGCAAGAATTAATACGTTTGGCGTTTTTATAAAGTGTTCGGCGTAGTCTGCAGATCGTTTGGCGTAGTCTGCAGACCGTTAGGCGTAGTCTGTAGATCGTTAGGCGTAGTCTACAGACTACGCCTAACAGATAAATGATACAGACTACTTCGAAATCAATCAGTTGACGATAAATCTGCTGTGTCTCGATTGGCCGTCAATGGTGACTTTGAGCAGATAAATGCCGGGCATTAGCCGGTCGGTTTTGATAAGGTTTTTCAGCACTATGCTTTGCTGAGCTTCGCTGAAGTCCTCTTTTCCGATCACTTTTCCTGATGCATCGCGTATTTCAATTTGACATGGTCCGGAAACCTGCTGTTCAAAAACAATTCTGCTTTCATTATTGGCGGGATTTGGTATAACCCTGACTACCTGTTCATTATAAGCTCTGTTTAATATGTCGGTAGGCGGAACAGGTCCAAGCGTGCCGTCGTGTTTCATGTTCTGAGCAAAGATTTCTATGTCGCCGGTTCGGTTGTCTTCCCAGGCCAAAACCCACTGCCCGCCCGAAAATGGTGCAAATACCGCTTTGCCTTTTGTAGAGTTGGGGCTGCTGATAATCGCATTTTGCGTCCACACGGGCTCTCCGTTGCTGTTAACTTTGAGTGCCCTAAGGGAACTCTGCGTTGTGGAGTAGGCGTGATCAAAGAAAATCACAATGCCATCCGACTCAGCTTCCACGTAGAGATGCCGAACGTTTTGAGTCGTTACAGGGATGATTTCCTTTCCGGTTTCGCCCCACAGCATGGTCCCATCGTGCGCGGTTTTTTGAGCAACCACTCCCCACAGGTTTTGGTCCATATTGGTTTCCTGCCAGAAACTGTAAATATTGTTATCGCCGTTAATTTTTGCAGGCATAGGATTGAATTGATTGGAAGTGTGAAGCAAGCTTGTTGGTAAACCGTTGATGCCAAAAATGAGTTGTCCTGAGCCACTAACCTGATTGATTTTTGGGGTGGCGGCATTGCCGTTGAAACTGTAATCGTGCCAGGTGATGTAAAAGCCTCCGTTGCCATCTGGAATCATTGGCAGGATTTGCGTCCATGCTGTGATACTGCCATGGTTGAAGATCTCTGTGGCACCCATCCAGACATCCGCTCCCTGTGCATTAAATCTGCGGACATATAGCTTTCTGACTGGAGCCCAGGCCGGACCTGTGTCGATGAAATACTTCATGAAGACATCATCGTTACCGGCCAGTAATAGCTGAGGCCAGCTGTAAGTGCCTGTTCCGCTGAGTATAATGCCATCGCTACCCCATAATTTCTGCCCCTGAGGATTGAGCCGCTGACGATAGATTACGCTTGTCGATTGCCATGCCACCACTACATCGCCACCCGGAAGGGCAGCAACTTTTGGTGCAACATTGAAGCCGCTGTTGTTGGAAAGTAAAATTCCGTCGGGCCCCCAGACGAACTGACCGTCGGGCGATATGCGATATGCCACTATGTTGTTGTTGCCTGTGCGGATATCCTGCCAAACCAGCACGGCATGATTGTTGGCATCGGCGGTCATGTCCCAGTCAGTAAGCCAAGTCATCGACGGATGGCTGCTTACGAGTATCCCATTATTTTGCCAGAGAATGTTGCCCTGACTGCTAATCAATTGAAGCCTTACGACATAATTGCCATCCTCGAGCGAGAAATAGCCAACGTAATAATTCCCGTTAGGGCTTCGGGCTATTTTCGGAATAACCTGTTCGTCAGCAATGTTAGTCAGCTTGAGATTTTGGGCATGATCCGAAGGCCATTGTGCGGCTGCACCCAGAAAAAGCAAGCTAAGCAGGGCAAATATTATACTGTGTTTCATGGAGTAGGTTTTTATAGTATCAAAGTTAGAACATTAGTGAGGGTTATTTAAAGCATAAATCAAGAAAATGTCTGATGAGCACATGTTTTTGCTCATTCAGGGCCTCCATTAATTAAATTTGTTGCTGATCAATATTCGTTTCAATATGGAGGCCGATCTTTACCACCAGGGATATTTTGTTCTGTTTTTAATTCTTAGCCTCGGTATAGTGCTTGGTAATGTGCGCTACAAAGGCTTCTCGCTCGATTCGTCTGCTGTGATTTTTGTCGCACTTTTGCTCGGGCATTGGGGCTATCGTGTGCCATCGGAATTTCAAACGCTTGGATTGCTCCTGTTTATTTTTACGATTGGAATTCAGGCCGGACCGGGTTTTTTTGATATTTTCCTTAAGCACGGACGCAAACTCATTGTGATCAGCTTGCTGCTAATCGGCTCGGCTGCAGCAATAGTTGCAGCGGCTGTTTACCTGATGGGCATCGATGTTCCTATCGCTGTCGGCCTTTTCAACGGTGCACTGACGAGTACGCCCGGGCTTGCAGCAGGGATCGAGGCTACTGGTTCGCCCAACGCAGCGGTAGGTTATGGACTTGCCTATCCAATTGGTGTCGTTGGAGTTATTCTTTTTGTCGGACTGGCCCCGCAATTAATGCGGATCGATATTAAAAAAGAGGAGCAAGACTACATCGACTCACTGCACGAAGAACACCCCGAGCTGAAAAGCCGTGTTTTCCGAATCACTAACAGCAATGTCGACGGTCGCAGCCTGGCAGAATTGGATTTGAGGAACATGACGCAGGCCATCATCAGCCGGGTTAAAGTTGGCGATGAAAGTTTTGTTCCAACTGCCAATACCCGACTTCGTACCGGCGATTTGGTCAAGGCCGTGGGTGATGAACAGGCATTAAAACGTTTGGAAACAGTGCTTGGCGACCCGGTGCAGGTAGAGCTCACCTTCGATGATAATTATGTGGTAGAGTGGCTCCTTGTGACCAACAGGGATGTTGTTAACAAGAGTCTGCGGGAAATTGGCCTCGGGGTCTGGAATGCGACCGTAACGCGTATCAGGCGCAGTGGAATAGATCTTAAACCCCTTCCGCACAGCAAGTTACGTTTTGGGGACAAGATTCTGGTGTCCGGCTCTTCTCAGGGAATGCCTCATGTGCGTAAGCTTGTTGGTAACGATGAGAAACGACTCTCCGAAACTAATTTTCTGCCTATCTCCCTTGGTATTATCATTGGCGTTCTGGTTGGAACGATCCACATACCCCTTGGTCCTATCGACTTCAGCCTCGGCCTTACCGGCGGAGTATTGCTTTCGGCACTCGTTTTGAGTAGTATCGGCAAAACAGGACCAATTCTTTGGAGCATGTCGGGTGGCGCCAACCAGCTACTACGCAGACTTGGCCTGTTAATGTTTATGGCAACCGTAGGCACTGGTGCCGGTGGCGAGCTTGCTGATGTGCTGAGCCAAAATGGCCTTAGGCTGGTATTGATAGGAGCTTCCGTTACCCTGCTGCCAATGGTTATCGGATTGCTGCTTGGACATTACGTCTTTAAAATCAATTTTCTGACACTCTTGGGGGTAATTACCGGCTCCATGACCAGTACGCCGGGACTGGGCGCCATCGACAGTAAAACCGAAAGTGAAGCCCCTGCAGTGGGTTATGCCACGGTATATCCTGCATCGCTGGTGATGATGATTATATTTTCGCAATTGCTGGCGAGGCTCTTGTGAGGAAAGTAACGGCGACGCTGCTTCAGGAGGCAGTTTTTAAGACTGATGCACCCAATAAGCTGTAACGATCATTTCCTCTCGAGTGATCTCATTTTCTCCTCAAAAACGGCCGAGTCGAACGGGTTGATATGCTGTGTTTTAAGGTAAGCCTGACGGGCTTTGTCGGGCTGTTTGAGTGCTGCATAGGCATCGCCTATTAGAAAATGTGGGGCAGTTTGACCCGGGCATAAAATCAGCGGGCCGTTTTCGAGTACTTTTATGGCATCGGCTGCCTTGTTTTGCTCGATCAGAAAAGAAGCCTTCGTCATCTCGAACAGGTAATTGGGGCCGTTGCTTACCGGACGGCTGAAGATCTGGTTGAGTGCATCGAAATTTTTGTTCTCGCGTAAGAGTTTGATTTTCAATAGCAATGGGGCGATCATTTCGTGATTGAGCTCGAGCGATTTATCGAGTTTGGCCTCAGCTGCAAAGATTTCGCCCGCTTTGTAATGTGCCATCGCACGAAGATACCATGCCTGCGCGTCGTCGGGTTTTTGGCGCAATGCCTGATCGAAAAGCTCGGCAGCCCTTCCTATGTTGTTGGCGTCCAATTGTCGGATGCCTTCGGATAGCGCTGAGGAAATCTGGCCTGACCCAAGGTCGTTTTCTACTTTGGACTTCCATAGCTCCATAGCAGCCATATCATTATCTGCAGGGCTGGTGTTGATGGCTGTCTGCAATAGCTGTATTCTCGCTTCTTTGCTGGCATTGGGCTCAGTTGTCAACTTCAAAATCTCATAATAAGGTTTTGGTTGTGTTCCTTTGAGCGATTCGAGATGATCTATCACATTGGCAGGCAAGGCCGGCAATTGCGATGTGGAAGACACACGTTTTTCAATGGCATAGAAAACCTCCTGTAAATCATCGAGCCAGCCCAGTTGACGCAGTTCTTCCTGCTTGCCAGCGGTTAATATTTGATTAAGTCCTCTGGTACCAGTAACAGCTACTCCAAATGATTGTAAAAACGACTTGTAAACAAGATCAACGAATGTGCTGAAACGTTGATCAAGATAGCTCTGTCCCATCAGCATGGAAAAGCGGCTGTTCATGTATTGCTGCTCAGCCTCGGATGTTTTTTCTTTGGTTAGGTTGTCGAGCGAGGCCGAAAGTTCCGCAAAGCTTTTTGAAGCTTCAAAGCCCATGTCTTTATAAGCAGCCGTCTGGCGCAGATATCTTTCCACTTCATTCGCTGCTGCCTGCAACGACTCAAGGCCTGTTTTCGACGGATTTTCAGCGAATTCTCCAAGTTTTTGCATAAAAACGACTTTCAGCTGATCAGCGCCCTTACTCAGCGCCTGCAGGGGCAAATCGTCGGTAAGCTTTTTGGCAAAACTGTAATAGCGAAGGTTTTCGGCAGCATCGTCTTTCCGAAGAAAGCCAGTGATATTGTAATACGCTTCCAGCCATTCGCCGGCAGCAATTTGCCTGTTGGCGCCATCGAGCACCGCTTTAAACTGCGGGTAATGATCAAAATAGCTTTCGTCAAGCACAAGTTCTTCCGAAGTGCTGCCATCCTTGCCGAAAGTAAAAGGCAGATGAGCCCTTGTTTCACTTTTTGGGTAGGCAAGTATCACGGCAACGATACGTTTGTCCGCAATAACCGGCGTGAGTTCCGGACTTAAATATTTTGCTGGCTGAGGCTGCCAAAGCACAATTTTAGGAAGTTCCTCCTTTAGCTCACTCTCACGAAAAACAGGCTTGCTGTAACCCTCTTTTGGCTCAACGAGAAAGTAAACCCTGTCCGATTTACGAAATGCATCGGGGGTGATGGATCTTGAGCCGGATTTATCGCACAGGCTAATGCTTACACTGGTGATGTTTTTACCTTTTTCTCTGGTAATAAGCGTGCTGGTCTGCGCCAGAGCGGACGATAGCATTAACGTGATAAAGAAACTGAGAAACACTCGGATGATGCCCTTACTTTTCATCGGTTTGGTTATTGGTAAGCGGATGATAAAGTTAGTCACATTCATCGCCAATAAGCCAGTCAGAAATAAATTAAAATGCAATATGCACTACCTTACCTCTGAAAAAGACATTTGGGAGGATTTTAGCCTGCACCAATAAAAACACTGCACACTAATGAAAGCAAGGAAAGCGAGCCCTATTTTTTTTAGGACATTTCTAAGCCTTATTTTACGATTATGCCGACCTGACTCATGGTGCCCGACTGTTCTCTGATAAGTAATTGATAGTTCCCCGGCTTAACTGTGACATTAAGCCTGTTTTCATGGCTTGCGTCCAGATGGCCCGAACTTGCCAAACGTCCATGGGCATCAAAAAGCTGCCAAAGGGCGGGTTCGGCTTTGTTGCGCCGGAGGGTGATCTGCCCGTTGCCCGGATTTGGAAAGACAAGGATTTGGTCATCAGTATTTTCATCCATGCCTGTAATCAGTCCAAACCATGCAGTAATGCTGTGGTTGGCACTGATTTGCTGCAATTGCCAGGTGCCGACGGCACCTACATTCGCGCCGTCAACCACCACCGAATCAATGCGATAGCCTGCATCGGGAAGAATTGTAAAAGTGATGTTGCTTCCGTGGTTTACGGTGAAAGTGCCTGAGGGACTGATGCTTCCGCCCGGTCCGGCTGTAGCAGTGATGGTGTAGGTGGCAGGGGTGAACACCGCATAAATCTGGTGGTTGCTCACCACATTGTTAAAGGTGTACGAACTGACCGGTCCCACGCTCTGGCCATTGACCAGAACGGTGGCGATCGTAAAGCCTTCGGACGGCGTAATGGTGAAAGTTTGTGAGCCCATATAGGGCACGGTAACTACTCCCGAGGGACTGATGCTTCCGCCGGCACCTGCCGTGGCCGTAATGGTATAGGTGATCTGGGTGAAGGTGGCGTGTATGCTCTGGTTGCTCTGCACATTGGTGAAAGTGTAGGAGCTCACGGCCCCCACACTCTGGCCGTTGACCAGCACATCGGCGATGAAATAACCTGCACTGGGGATGATGCTTAAGGTCTGGCTGCCTCCCTCTGGAACCACCACAACCCCCGAAGGACTGATGCTTCCGCCCGCACCTGCCGTGGCCGTAATGGTGTAGGTGATCTGCGTGAAGGCGGCGTGGATGCTCTGGTTGCTTTGCACATTGGTGAAGGTATAGGAGCTCACGGCCCCCACACTCTGGCCGTTGACCAGCACATCAGAAATGAAATAACCTGCACTGGGGATGATGCTGAAAGTCTGGCTGCCTCCCTCTGGAACCACCACAACCCCCGAAGGACTGATGCTTCCGCCGGCACCTGCCGTGGCCGTGATAGTATAGGTGATCTGGGTGAAGGTGGCGTGGATGCTCTGGTTGCTTTGCACGTTGGTGAAAGTGTAGAAGCTCACGGCCCCCACGCTCTGGCCGTTGACCAGCACATTGGAAATCAGGTAACCTGCATTGGGCGTAATGGTGAAAGTCTGATTACCGCCCTGAGGTACCACCACAGCCCCCGAGGGACTGATGCTTCCGCCCGCACCTGCCGTGGCCGTAATGGTGTAGGTGATTTGCGTAAAGGTGGCGTGGATGCTCTGGTTGCTTTGCACGTTGGTGAAAGTGTAGGAGCTCACGGCCCCCACGCTCTGGCCGTTGACCAGCACATTGGAAATCAGATAACCTGTATTGGGCGTAATGGTGAAAGTCTGGCTGCCTCCCTGAGGTACCACCACAGCCCCCGAGGGACTGATGCTCCCGCCCGTTCCGGCTGATGCGGAAATGGTGTAGGTGATCTGGCTAAACTCGGCGTGTATGCTCTGGTTGCTTTGCACGTTGGTGAAGGTGTAGGAGCTCACGGCCCCCACACTCTGGCCGTTGACCAGCACATTGGAAATCAGGTAACCTGCATTGGGCGTAATGGTGAAAGTCTGGCTGCCTCCCTCTGGAACCACCACAGCACCCGAGGGACTGATGCTTCCGCCCGCACCTGCCGTGGCCGTAATGGTGTAGGTGATCTGGGTGAAGGTGGCGTGTATGCTTTGGTTGCTTTGCACGTTGGTGAAGGTGTAGGAGCTCACGGCGCCTACGCTCTGGCCGTTGACCAGCACATCGGCGATGAAATAGCCCGCATTGGGCGTGATAGTGAAGGTCTGGCTGCCGCCCTGAGGTACCACCACAGCCCCCGAGGGACTGATGCTTCCGCCCGCACCTGCCGTGGCCGTAATGGTGTAGGTGATCTGGGTGAAGGTGGCGTGGATGCTCTGGTTGCTTTGCACATTGGTAAATGTGTAGGAACTCACCACGCCCACGCTCTGGCCGTTGACCAGCACATTGGAAATCAGGTAACCTGCATTGGGCGTAATGGTGAAAGTCTGGCTGCCGCCTTGAGGTAGTACCACAGCCCCCGAAGGACTGATGCTTCCGCCCGCACCGGCCGTGGCCGTAATAGTATAGGTGATCTGGGTGAAGGTGGCGTGGATGCTCTGGTTGCTTTGCACATTGGTGAAGGTGTAGGAGCTCACGGCCCCCACACTCAGGCCGTTGACCAGCACATTG
>JAJTAY010000009.1 GCA_021287165.1 Bacteroidia bacterium
CGACTTGCATGTATTAAGCCTGCCGCTAGCGTTCATCCTGAGCCAGGATCAAACTCTCCATAGTATTTGTTCTTTCTATAAAATCTATACCTTCGAAGTAGTCCTCACCAAAGCCCTATCGCTATTCTTCTATACTCTCTAGAATCTTCCAAAGTGCCCCTAAAGCAGTTGCGTATCCCTAAATCTTCTGAACCTATAAGATACCTTACTTACTCTGGCTTTTTTTGGCTTCAATCGTTCAAAGAACTTCTTTCTTCTACCCCGCCCTTTCTCTATCACTACCTTCCGCGCAAAACGGGAGTGCAAAAGTACTAAGATTTTTTAATTCACCAAATCTTAATACAAATTTTTTTACAAATAATTACAAATATACTGATTATGTGCACATTAGAATTCTATTACCAGGAGGGCACATCATTGAGAGGGATGTAAATAAGTCCATTTGAGGCTAGCTATATCCATAAATCTTCGTTTGGCTTAGTAAATATTCCTTGATTTCCATTCTCGGAAAAGAAAAAGCCATGTCCCGTGCGGGGCATGGCTTCCCAAAATACGGTGTTACCTTATTATCTGTAGTACTTAAAATTCCTGCCAGGGTAGTAAGCGGCTCCGCCAAGCAGCTCTTCGATACGAAGCAGCTGGTTGTATTTTGCAATACGATCGGTGCGGCTTGCCGATCCGGTTTTGATGAGTCCAGTATTAAGGGCGACGGCGAGATCAGCAATGGTAGTGTCTTCCGTTTCGCCCGAACGGTGGCTCATGATTGCCGTATAACCATTACGATAGGCAAGCTGGACGCATTGGATGGTTTCGGTGAGCGAACCGATCTGGTTTACCTTAATAAGAATGGAGTTGCAAATACCTTCATTGATGCCTTTCTGCAGGCGGTCAACATTGGTAACGAAGAGGTCGTCGCCCACCAGTTGAATTTTACCGCCAAGTTTATCTGTCATCAGTTTCCAGCCAGCCCAGTCGTCCTCGGCCATGCCGTCTTCGATCGAGAGGATGGGGTATTTGTTTGCCCATTCAGCCCAGTAATCTACCATCTGGGCAGGAGTCAGCTTTTCTCCGGTCGATTTGTGCAGGTGGTAAACATTTTCCTCCGGGAGATAATATTCCGATGAAGCAGGGTCGAGTGCCAGCGCGATATCTTCGCCTGGTCTGTAGCCAGCCTTTTCGATGGCTTGCAGGATAACCTGAACAGCCTCTTCGTTCGATTTGAGATTGGGAGCAAATCCGCCTTCATCGCCAACATTCGTGGCATATCCCATCTTCTTGAGTACCGATTTAAGGCTATGAAACACCTCTGCACCCATACGGATAGCCTGCGAAAAGGTTTGGGCACCAACGGGCATGATCATGAACTCCTGAAAGTCGATGCTGTTATCGGCATGCGACCCGCCGTTGATGATATTCATCATCGGGATGGGCAGCGTGTATGCGCCAACGCCTCCGAGATAACGGAAAAGAGGCTGATTGGTTTCCTGTGCTGCAGCATGAGCTACGGCAAGCGAAACGCCAAGGATGGCATTGGCGCCCAGCTTACTTTTATTAGGCGTGCCATCGAGTTCGATAAGTTTGGCATCAATCTCGGCCTGATCCCCCACGTGATAGCCAATCATCTCGTCGGCAATAATCTCGTTTACATTGCTGACTGCCTGAAGCACGCTCTTTCCAAGATACATGCTTTTATCGTTGTCGCGCAGCTCAACGGCTTCATGAACGCCTGTGGAAGCACCCGATGGAACGGCAGCGCGACCCATTACGCCGTTTTCGGTCATAACATCTACCTCAATGGTAGGATTGCCCCTCGAATCAAGTATTTGACGGGCGTGAACATCAGTGATATAGCTCATTGTTTATGGATTTTTTTAGCTGAAACAAAGTTATGCTTTCTGCCTAAAAGAAGAAGACCGGAGCCTCGGGCACCCGGTCTTTTTCTTATGCAAACGGTTGCTAAACCTTGCAATAAGTGCAAGGCGCCGCATTCGCTTCGTTTATGATTCCTTGTTCTCCTCAGTTTCCTGGGCAGGCGCTTCGGCCGGCTCGGCAGGAGCTGCTTTCTCAGCAACAGGGGCAACAGCCGGAGCAACTTTTTTGCCACCGCGACGTGTAGTGCGGGTTTTCTTAGCTGCCTTTTCCTTGAGGAGGTTTTCGTTGAAGTCAACGAGCTCCATCATGGCCATTTCGGCTGCGTCGCCAAGGCGATGTCCGAGCTTGATGATTCTGGTGTAACCGCCGGGACGGTCGGCTACCTTGGGAGCCACCACCCTGAACAGCTCAGTTACAGCAAATTTATTCTGCAAGTCGGCAAAAACAACACGACGCGAGTGGGTAGTGTCATCCTTCGAACGGGTGATCATCGGTTCGATAAATGGACGCAGCGCTTTTGCCTTTGCTACGGTTGTAGTAATCCTCTTATTTAGAATAAGTGAGGCGGCCATATTGGCAAGCATGGCGTTGCGATGTTCGCTCTTTCTGCCGAGGTGATTGATTTTTTTGTTGTGTCTCATATCAGTCTGCTATTCCTTTTCGAGTTTATATTTGCTCACGTTCATGCCAAATTCCAGCCCTTTGGTGCGAACCAGCTCCTCGAGCTCGGTGAGCGATTTACGTCCGAAGTTCCTGAATTTCAACAGATCGTTTTTATTAAAGGCCACCAGGTCGCCAAGGGTTTCAACATCAGCTGCTTTAAGGCAGTTTAGTGCCCTTACCGAAAGATCCATATCGACCAGCTTGGTTTTAAGCAGCTGGCGGATATGCAATGAGCCTTCGTCGAATTCTTCGGTTACACCCTTTTCTTCATGATCAACGGTGATGCGTTCGTCAGAGAAAAGCATGAAGTGCTGAATCAGAATCTTGGCAGCTTCCTTAAGCGCATCCTTGGGATTGATCGAACCATCGGTTATCACCTCGAGAAGCAATTTTTCGTAGTCGGTCTTTTGCTCCACACGGTAATTATCGATGTGATACTTCACATTCTTAATGGGTGTGTGGATAGAGTCGATGGCGATCGTACCAACCGGTGCATTGACAACCTTGTTCTCCTCGGCAGGTACATAGCCTCTGCCTTTGTTGATGGTTATCTCCATGCTCAGCTTCACATCGGGATTCATGTTACAAATCACGAGATCGTGATTGAGCACCTGAAATACGGACAGAAACTTGTTGATGTCGCCAGCCTTGAATTGCTCCTGATCGCCGATGACGATATTAACTTTCTCGGAGGTTTCAGAAGCTATCTGCTGCTTGAACCTGATTTTCTTGAGGTTAAGCACGATATCGGCCACATCTTCCACAACTCCGTCGATGGTGGCAAATTCGTGAAGCACTCCTTCGATACGAATGGAGGTGATGGCATAACCTTCGAGCGACGAAAGCAAAATGCGTCGGAGGGAGTTGCCGATGGTTATTCCGAAACCTGGCTCAAGTGGTCTGAATTCGAATACACCACGGGTGTTATCCGATTCGACCATGATCACCTTCTCGGGTTTTTGAAAAGCTAAAACAGCCATATTTTTTTCTTAAAGGTTATAAATTATAGCTACCAGGTTGTGTATAGAGTATTACTTCGAGTACAACTCAACGATGAGCTGTTCCTTGATGTTTTCAGGGATGTCGGCACGCGAAGGATAGTTGATAAACTTACCTTCCATTTTGGCGCTGTCCCAGTCAAGCCACGAGAACCTGTTCACATGTCCTTCAACTGAACCGGCAATTGCTTCGAGCGACTTGGAGCGCTCGCGCACTGCTACCACATCGCCAGGCTTGAGCAGGTAGGAAGGAATGTTTACCACTTCACCATTTACGGTAATATGCTTATGACCAACGAGCTGACGGGCAGCACTGCGGGTGGGTGCAATTCCGAGACGGAAAACGGTGTTATCCAGGCGGGATTCGATAAGCTGGAGCAGAACTTCGCCGGTGATACCTTTACGACGCGAAGCCTTTTCGAACAGAATGCGGAACTGGCGTTCCAGAATTCCGTAGGTATATTTTGCTTTCTGCTTCTCCTGAAGCTGAACGCCATATTCCGAAAGTTTTTTTCTGCGCTTCGAGCTGCCATGCTGTCCGGGCGGATAGTTTCTTTTGTCGAACGAACGATCCTGACCGTAGATGGCTTCGCCAAACTTGCGGGCTATTTTTGTTTTTGGGCCGATATATCTTGCCATAATGCTGATTTTTTTACGTAAGACGGGTTCCTGTTATACTCTTCTTCTTTTGGGCGGACGGCATCCGTTGTGAGGCAGCGGAGTAACGTCAACAATCTCAGTCACTTCGATACCCGATGAGTGGATGGTACGGATGGCTGATTCGCGGCCTGCACCAGGTCCCTTTACGAATACTTTTACCTTGCGTAGTCCAAGGTCGTAGGCTGTTTTCGAGGCTTCCTCGGCTGCCATCTGAGCGGCATAAGGGGTGTTCTTTTTTGAGCCCCTGAAGCCCATTTTCCCGGCCGAAGCCCAGGAAATAACCTGACCACTGTTGTTGGTCAGCGAGATGATAATGTTGTTGAAGGAGGCACTGATGTATGCCCTGCCGGTAGGCTCCACCTTCACAACACGCTTTTTAACTGTTTTTGTGGTTTTTGCCATGATTTGTTAATGATTATCGGTCTGATATGATCCGAAAGCTGTGGCCTACTTGGTAGCTTTCTTCTTGTTTGCAACGGTTTTCTTCTTGCCTTTGCGTGTGCGGGCATTGTTTTTCGTGGTCTGTCCGCGAACCGGAAGCCCCAGACGGTGACGGATTCCCCTATAGGAACCGATGTCCATCAGTCGCTTAATGCTCATTTGAACTTCACTGCGAAGCTCACCTTCTACCTTGAAATTAGCACCAATCACGGTACGAATGTTATTCTGCTCCTCGTCAGTCCAGTCCTGAACCTTCTTGTTGATGTCAACACCGGCTTCGGTGAGGATTTTGCGCGCCGAACTTCTTCCGATACCGAAGATATAGGTGAGCGAAATCTCGCCACGTTTGTTGTTGGGAATATCTACGCCAGCAATCCTTGCCATATAATTTGGTATTTATTGATTTCTATTGCAATTATCCTTGTCTCTGCTTGTACTTAGGATTCTTTTTGTTGATCACGTAGAGGCGGCCTTTGCGACGCACAATCTTACAATCGTCAGTCCTTTTCTTAAGGGATGCTCTTACTTTCATTTTGCTGATGTTTGGGGGGAAGATCCTTCAGAACCTTCCCGGTTATTATCAATAGTTTTACTTATATCTGAATGTGATACGGCCTTTGGTAAGATCGTACGGCGACAGCTCGAGCTTTACACGGTCGCCAGGGAGTATCTTAATGTAGTGCATACGCATCTTCCCGGAGATGTGTGCGATAAGTTGGTGACCATTCTCGAGTTCTACCCTGAACATTGCATTGCCCAGCGACTCGATTACAGTGCCATCCTGCTCAATTGGCAATTGTTTCGCCATACCTTTCTAAAATGTGTTTTTTAAAACCTCTTCAATCATTTCGAACGACGAAAGGATATCGGCCTTTTCCTTGCCAATAGCCACCGTATGTTCGAAGTGTGCCGAAGGCCGGCGGTCAGATGTTCTAATGGTCCATCCGTCGGCATCCTGCGTAATATTTTTTGTGCCCAGGTTGATCATCGGTTCGATGGCGATCACCATTCCCGTCTGGAGCCTTGGACCTGCACCTCTTCGACCAAAATTTGGCACTTCGGGTGCTTCGTGAAGTTTGCGACCAACACCATGTCCAACAAGCTCGCGCACAATACCATACCCAAACTGATCGATATAGTTTTGTATCGCAAAGCTTATATCTCCAACCCGGTTGCCATCAACGGCCATTTTGATACCTTCATATAGCGAACTAAGGGTTCGATCGAGTAGGAGCCTGAGTTCGGGGCTGATATCACCTACAGCAAAAGTGTAAGCTGAGTCACCATAAAACCCGTTTTTCAATACTCCGCAATCCACCGAAACAATATCGCCATCACGCAATTCACGCTTTCCTGGAATTCCGTGCACAACCTCGTCGTTTACTGAGATGCACAACGATCCGGGAAAACCGCCATAGCCCTTGAAACCAGGAATGGCACCATGATCGCGGATGAAGGACTCGGCAATCCGGTCGAGCGACAGTGTTGTAACACCCGGCCGGATATGCCTTGCAACCTCGGCTAAAGTTTTTCCAACAAGTAAAGAACTTTCGCGCTGTAATTCAATCTCTTCGACAGTTTTCAGCTCAATAGCAGCCATTGCTTATCCCATATTCATGGCGGGACTGCGGCCTTTGATCCTACCGGATTTTGTAAGGCCGTCGTAATGACGCATGAGCAGATAGCTTTCGATCTGCTGAAGGGTGTCGAGCACCACACCAACAAGAATCAGCAAGGAAGTTCCGCCATAAAAGTGCGAAAACTCGTTGCTGACACCCATTTTACTAACCAGTGCAGGCATAATGGCCACAAAGGCAAGGAAAATGGACCCCGGTAAAGTGATGCGCGAGAGGATATTATCGAGATATTCGGCAGTACGTTTTCCAGGCTTTACACCAGGTATAAAACCGCCGTTTTTCTTCATATCCTCGGCCATCTGGCTGGGATTGATGGTGATAGCTGTGTAGAAGTATGTGAAGAACACAATCATCAGGAAGAACACCAGGTTATACCAAAATCCGTGAATATTGGTAAATGCGGCTGCAAAACCGGTGAGGCTTTCCGAATTGGTAAACCCAACGAGGGTAATAGGCAGAAACATAATTGCCTGTGCAAAAATGATCGGCATAACCCCTGCAGCGTTGATCTTCAAAGGAATATACTGCCTTACTCCACCATACTGACGATTGCCGACAATGCGCTTGGCATATTGTACCGGGACCTTGCGTGTTCCCTGTACAAGCAGGATGGTGAGCAGGATTACGATAACGAGGATAACGATCTCCACGAGGAAGAACACCAATCCGCCGCCTTTTTGTTCGAGGCGCGATACCAGTTCTCCAAAGAGTGCGAAAGGTAGGCGAGCGATAATACCAATCATAATGATCAGTGAAATACCGTTGCCAATACCCTTGTCGGTGATTCTTTCGCCGAGCCACATCACGAAGAGTGTTCCGGCGATGAGAATTACGGTATTGCTAAACCAGAAGAAGCCACCCGGACGTGCAATGGCCGGATCGAAGGGATAGATACCTTCGTTGGGCAGTTGCGAAATAACGTTGGCAATGTAAGCCGGAGCCTGGAGGGCAACAATTGCTACGGTGAGGTAGCGCGTAATCTGGTTAATTTTTCTTCTGCCGCTCTCCCCTTCACGTTGCAACCGCTGGAAATATGGCACCGCCATACCTAACAGCTGAATTACGATAGAGGCCGAAATGTAAGGCATGATACCCAAAGCAAAGATGGATGCATTGCTGAATGCACCGCCCGAAAACATATCGAGCAATCCAAGCAGTCCACCGCTGGCTTGCGCCTTCATATTGGCAAGCATATTGGGGTCGATTCCCGGCAGAACCACGTACGAGCCGAGGCGGTAGATAAGGACAATGGCCAGTGTATAGAGAATACGCTGGCGAAGCTCCTGTATCTTGTTAATATTGCGTAGGGTTTCGAATAGTTTTTTCATGCGCTTCAGATTTTTACGGCATTACCACCTGCTGCTTCAATGGCTGCAGCTGCTTTTGCCGAAAAGGCATGTGCTTTAACCTCGAGTTTGGCTGTGAGTTCGCCTTTGGAGAGCACTTTCACCAGATCTTTCTTGCTGATAACACCATGCTCATACATCTCGAGCGGGCTGATGCTTTCCAGATTGTAGGTTTCAGCAAGTTGCTGTATGGTGCTCAGGTTGATGGCCCGGTACTCCTTGCGGTTCGGGTTTTTAAAACCAAACTTGGGAAGACGGCGAACCAGGGGCATCTGACCACCCTCGAAGCCTTTTTTCTTCTTGGTTCCAGAGCGTTGTCCGGCGCCTTTGTGACCGCGCGTGGAGGTGCCGCCGTGACCCGATCCCTGACCGCGACCAATGCGCTTTACCTTTTTTACGGAGCCTTTTGCCGGTTTAAGATTACTTAAATCCATTGCTGTGATAATTTCCAGTGATATACTTATTCTATTTCTTCAATCCTGAGCAGATGCTTCACGGCATCGACCATACCGGCGACCGAGGGAGACAACTCCACTTCGAGCGTCTGGTTAAGCCGTTTGAAACCCAAAGCTTCAAGGGTGCGTTTCTGTCGGAGCGGACGTCCAATTCCGCTTTTGACCTGTGTTATTCTGACCTTTTTCATGAGTTTCAGGTTTTATCCGTTAAACACTGTGTCGAGCTCCACTCCGCGCACCTGTGCCACGGTGTAGGCATCGCGCATTTTCGACAAGGCATCGAATGTGGCCTTCACTACAGAGTGAGGGTTTGACGAGCCTTTCGATTTAGCAAGTACGTCGTGCACACCAACGCTTTCGAGCACTGCACGCATAGCACCACCTGCAATAACACCGGTTCCGGGGGCGGCAGGTTTCAGAAATACCAGCGCACCGCTGTATTTTCCGTACTGCTCGTGGGGAATGGTTCCCTTGCGGATAGGCACCTTTATGAGGTTCTTCTTTGCATCGTCAACACCTTTGGCGATTGCTGCAGTAACCTCTTTGGCCTTTCCAAGGCCGTAGCCTACGATGCCGTTTTCGTTGCCCACAACCACAATGGCCGAGAAGCTGAACGTGCGACCACCTTTGGTTACTTTAGTAACGCGCTGGATACTTACCAGGCGGTCTTTGAGCTCAATTTCGCTCGATTTTACGCGTGAAATATTCAGTTCTGCCATGTTATTTTAGAATTTAAGTCCGCCTTCGCGTGCTGCTTCGGCCAATGCTTTTACTCTTCCGTGATATAGATATCCGTTGCGGTCGAAAACGCAATTTTCAATTCCGGCAGCAAGAGCCTTTTCAGCAAGTTGCTTACCAACGTTCTTCGCCTGCTCGGTTTTGTTCACCTTGCTCTCTTCCGCTCCTTTGTCGCGCGACGAAACAGCCAACAATGTATGGCCGGCCTTGTCGTCGATGAGCTGAGCATATATTTCCTTGTTGCTCCTGAAAACGCTCAGACGCGGACGCTCGGTTGATCCGGAAACGATCTTGCGGATGCGCTTCTTGATCCCAAGCCTTCTTTTGAGTTTTGTATTCTTGATTGACATTGCTCTGGTTTTTTCTTTTCTCAAAAAGGAATCTTACGATTACTTGCCTTTGCCTGCGGTTTTACCTGCTTTCCTCCTGAGCACCTCGTTCTGGAAGCGGATACCCTTGCCCTTGTATGGCTCAGGTTTGCGCAGCGAGCGAATCTTGGCAGCTACCTGTCCAAGCAGTTGTTTGTCGGCACAACTCATCTTAATGATGGGGTTCTTACCGCGCTCGTTAACGGTTTCTATCTTTATTTCCTGCGGAATTTCGAAGAAAACGTTGTGCGAAAAACCAAGCGATAGTTCAAGCACCTGACCCTTGGCCTCGGCTTTGTAACCTACACCAACAAGTTCCTGAACGGTATTGAAGCCTTCCGAAACGCCTTTTACCATATTTGCCACGAGGGCGCGGTAGAGTCCATGCTTCGAGCGGGGCTCTTTATCGTCCGACTGACGTTCGATGGTCAATTGATTGTTATCAATCTTGATTTCAACAGTATCGTCGATCTTCTGCGTGAGAGTTCCAAGCTTACCCTTTACGGTAACTACGCTGTCTTTTACGTCAACAGTAACACCGGCGGGAATAGTGATGGGAAGTTTTCCTATGCGTGACATGAATCCTGATCTCCTATAGTTAACTTACGTAACAAATTACTTCGCCACCAATGTGAAGGTTGCGCGCCTCTTTGTCGGTCATGATGCCCTGCGAGGTCGAGATGATAGCAACACCCAGACCATTGAGCACTCGGGGCATTTCGTCGGCACTGGTATATTGCCTGAGGCCGGGGGTCGAAACGCGTTCGATGCTGGTAATGGCAGACCGTTTGGTAATAGGATGATATTTGAGGGCGATTTTGATGATACCTTGCTTGTTGTCATCCTCAAATTTATAGTTGAGGATAAAACCTTTGTCGAAAAGGATCTTGGTGATAGCCTTTTTGATGTTGCTTGCAGGAATCTCAACAACCCTGTGCCTTGCCATCACGGCATTTCTGATGCGGGTCAGATAATCGGCAATTGGATCTGTATACATTGTATCTGAGGTGTTTTGTTTACCAACTTGCTTTTTTCACGCCCGGGATAAGTCCTTTGAGTGCC
Source organism: Bacteroidia bacterium (assembly GCA_021287165.1). Lineage (GTDB taxonomy): Bacteria > Bacteroidota > Bacteroidia > Bacteroidales > F082 > JALNZU01. Next base: position 10,241 of record JAJTAY010000009.1, read on the forward strand.
ATTTCCCTGAAATTGATACGGGAAATACCAAACTGCCTCATATAGCCTTTGGGGCGTCCTGATAGCTGACAACGGTTGTGCAGCCTTACCGGTGAAGCATTGCGCGGAATGTGCTGCAACGCCTGGTAATCGCCGGCTTCTTTGAGGGCTGCACGCTTGGCTGCGTATTTTTCAACCATCTTTTGTCTTTTGCGCTCACGCGCTTTCATCGACTCTTTTGCCATGCTTTATGATTTTTTTTGATTCTTGAACGGAAGACCGAAAGCCTTAAGCAAAGCCATAGCTTCGTGGTCGGTGCGGGCGGTAGTCACAAAAGTGATGTCCATTCCGTTGATTTTATTCACTTTATCGATATCGATCTCGGGAAAAATGATCTGTTCGGTGATGCCAAAGCTGTAATTTCCACGGCCGTCGAATCCTTTGTCGTTGATGCCGCGGAAGTCGCGCACGCGCGGAAGAGCTACGGCAACAAGGCGTTCGAGAAACTCATACATGCGGTCGCCGCGCAAGGTCACGCGAACGCCGATGGGGTTTCCGCGGCGCAGCTTAAAGTTCGACACGTCGCGTTTCGAGATGGTGGGTACGGCTTTCTGGCCGGTAATGGCCGTCATTTCTTCTACACCATAATCGATGAGCTTTTTGTCGGTCAGTGCGGCACCGATACCCTGGTTGAGCGAAATTTTTACCAATCGTGGAACCTGCATAACGGTGTGATAATTGAACTCCTTAGTGAGTGCAGGCACGATCTCGCTCTGGTAAAGCGTCTTAAGTCTGGGCTGATAACTCATTACTTGATAACCTCCCCTGATTTTATTGAGATACGGACTGATTTACCGGTTTTTTCATCCTTTGCCCTTCTGATGCGGGTAGGATTGCCCTTTCCATCAACCAGCTTGAGGTTGGAAATGTGGATAGGGGCTTCTTTCTTGATGATTCCGCCTTTGGGATTCTCGGTGTTGGGACGGGTATGTTTCGACACCAGGTTGATGCCTTCAACGATGGCGGTTTCCTTGCTGGTGTGAACAACAAGCACCTTTCCCTTTTCGCCCTTATGGTCACCGGAGATAACCACTACGTTGTCACCTTTCTTGATATGGAACTTTGGCATAATTTTCAAAGTTATTTACAGCACCTCGGGTGCCAGTGACACAATCTTCATAAACTGTTTCTCCCTCAACTCTCTGGCTACAGGCCCGAAAATACGGGTTCCAATCATTTCGCCGGCATTGTTGAGGAGCACTACAGCGTTGTCGTCGAAGCGGATGTACGATCCGTCGGTTCTGCGGGTTTCCTTTTTAGTACGCACCACAACGGCCTTCACGACAGAGCCTTTCTTGATGGTTCCGCCAGGCATGGCCGACTTAACGGTCACAACCACTTTGTCTCCAATGCGGGCATAGCGTTTGCCCGAGCCTCCGAGTACCCTGATGCAGAGCACTTCTTTGGCGCCGCTGTTGTCAGCGACTATGCATCTTGTTTCTTGCTGTATCATATTACTTGGCCCTTTCGATTATTTCAACCAGTCTCCAACATTTGTTCCTGCTCAACGGACGGGTTTCCATGATACGGACAGTGTCGCCGATGTTGCAATCGTTGTTTTCATCGTGCGCCATGAACTTCGAGGTCTTTTTCACGAACTTGCCGTAGATAGGGTGTTTCACGCGACGCTCAACCACAACGGTGATGGTTTTATTCATCTTGTTGCTGGCAACGGTTCCTATTCTTTCCTTACGTAACTTTCTGGTTTCCATCTTTCTTACCTGTTATTTGTTATCGGCCTGGCTGAGTTCGCGACGGCGCAATTCGGTGATGATGCGAGCAATACCACGACGGTATTCCTTGATCTTATTGGGGTTTTCGAGTGGCGAAACTGCGTGGTTCAGTTTCAGGCGCACCAGCTGCTTGCGTTCTTCTTCGAGACGCTCCAAAAGGTCAGCTGTGCTCAATTCTTTGATTACTTCCTGCTTCATGGCTGATAACTATTGTCCTTCAACGTAATCTCTTCTGACTACAAACTTCGTGGTGATGGGCAGCTTCTGTGCAGCTAGGCGCAGGGCTTCGCGTGCAATTTCGATCGGCACACCTTCTGCCTCGAATATGATGCGGCCGGGGGTTACAGGAGCCACAAAGTATTCGGGAGCACCTTTACCTTTACCCATACGCACTTCAGCGGGCTTTTTCGTTACAGGCTTGTCGGGGAATACGCGTATCCAAATCTGGCCTTCGCGTTTCATATGACGGGTCACGGCCTGACGTGCGGCCTCTATCTGACGGCCTGTGAGCCAGGCGCTCTCCAGTGCCTTGATTCCGAAGGTTCCAAAAGCGAGCTGATGGCCACGCTGAGCATTGCCCTTCATCCTCCCTTTTTGTTGCCTCCTGAATTTGGTTTTCTTTGGCTGTAACATTGTTACTCAGGTATTTATTTTGTACTTTTTATTTGCGTTTTCTTCCCCCGCGCGAACCGAAAGCCGGTGCTTTGGGTGCTGCAGGTTTCTTGGCCTGACCGCCAACGGTGCTCGGGACCAGCTCGGGCCTTCCGTAAATCTCTCCCTTGCAGATCCATACCTTGATGCCAATGCGGCCATAGGTAGTGTGAGCCTCAACGAGCGCGTAGTCGATATCGGCGCGCAGGGTATGCAACGGAATGCGTCCTTCCTTGTAGGTTTCGCGACGGGCCATTTCGGCACCGCCAACACGGCCTGAGATCATTACTTTGATACCTTCGGCGCCGATGCGCATACTTGAGGTAATGGCCGTTTTGATTGCCCTGCGGAACGATACCCTGCCTTCAATCTGCTTGGCAATAGTACTGGCCACAATGTAGGCATCGAGTTCAGGACGTTTAATCTCGCTGATGTTGATCTGAACTTCCTTGCCGGTAAGTTTCTTCAACTCTTCCTTGATCTTATCTACTTCCTGACCAGCCTTGCCAATAATCATGCCCGGACGTGCTGTGGAAATGGTTACTGTAACCAGCTTTAGCGAGCGTTCAATATTGATCTTCGAGACACCGGCCTTGCCCAGACGCGCCATCAGGTACTTCCTGATCTTATCGTCTTCGACGAGCTTGTCGGCAAAACTACGGCCGCCATACCAGTTGGAATCCCATCCGCGGATGATTCCTAACCTAAGTCCTATTGGATTTGTCTTTTGTCCCATTCAATTGCAATCTTTAATTGTTCTGATTATTTTCCTGCACGGCGGGTTTCGTATCCAGATAGATGGTCACGTGGTTCGAACGCTTGCGAACGCGATGAGCACGGCCCTGAGGGGCTGGCAGGATACGCTTAAGCATACGGCCACCATCAACGAAAACGTTCTTTACAAAGAGCTTTTCGTATTCCACTCTCTGACCTTCATTTTTAGCTTCCCAGTTGGCGATGGCCGAGCGCAGGAGCTTCAGCATATCGATGGCTGCGTGTTTTTTTGAGTATTCAAGCGCAAACATTGCTGTTTCCACATCCTTGCCACGGATCATATCGGCAACAAGGCGCATTTTGCGCGGCGAGGTGGGCACATTGCGTAGGCTGGCCATAAATTGCGATTTGCGGGCCTCCTTGCGCTCTTCAGCTTTCAGGTGTTTTCTAGCTCCCATGATATTTCAGCTTATTTTTTTCCTTTATCCTTTTTACCGGCGTGTCCCCTGAAGATGCGGGTGGGGGCAAATTCGCCAAGCTTATGACCTACCATGTTTTCGGTGACATAAACAGGGATGAATTTGTTTCCATTGTGCACAGCGATGGTTTGACCAACAAACTCGGGCGAAATCATCGAAGCACGCGACCAGGTTTTAATCACCGACTTCTTGTTTGATTCAATGTTGTCCATTACGCGCTTTTCGAGCTTGTAGTGGATGTATGGTCCTTTTTTTAACGAACGGCTCATATTGAGGTGGTTTTCAGCTTAACGTTATTTCTTTCTTCTTTCGATGATATAGCGATCCGACTGGTTCTTCTTGCTGCGGGTCTTGTAGCCCTTGGCAGGAATACCCTTGCGCGAACGTGGATGACCTCCCGATGCACGACCTTCGCCACCACCCATTGGGTGATCAACCGGGTTCATGGCCACACCTCTTACGCGTGGACGACGTCCAAGCCAGCGGCTGCGACCTGCCTTACCGGATTTTTCAAGGTTGTGGTCGGTATTCGAAACCATACCTACGGTAGCCTTGCAAGCCTGAAGAATCATTCGGGTTTCGCCGGAGGGCATCCTCAGAATGGCATACTTGTCGTCGCGCGACATCAATTGTGCATACGAACCGGCGCTGCGGGCAATTTTGGCTCCCTGACCTGGACGCAGCTCAATATTATGAACTACGGTACCAAAAGGTATCTCGCTCAGGAAAAGGGTGTTGCCTACGTTTGGAGCAACGCCTTTGCCGCTGATCACCTGCTGGCCTACCTTAAGACCATGAGGAGCAACGATATAGCGTTTCTCTCCGTCAACATAGTTGACAAGTGCAATGCGGGCGGTGCGGTTTGGATCGTATTCGATGGTCTTAACTGTACCGGGAATACCATCCTTGTCGCGCTTAAAGTCGATGATACGGTAGCGCTGCTTGTGACCGCCACCAACATTGCGCACGGTCATCTTTCCCTGATTGTTACGTCCGCCTTTGCTTTTGAAAGGAGCGAGAAGCGACTTCTCAGGTGTGCTGGTCGTAATATCGTCGAACGCGCTGATCAGCTTGAAACGCTGGCCAGGGGTTGTTGGTTTGTATTTCTTGAGAGCCATTTATCTTAGACTTAGATATTGCTGAAAAAATCAATAGTTTCACCATCGGCCAGAGTAACAACGGCTTTTTTGAATGCCGGAGTTTTGCCGGAAAGAATACCAGTTTTGGTAAAGCGCGACTTACGTTTGCCGGAATAGTTCATTGTGTTTACCGAAACCACGTTGACACCATACAGCTCATTGATGGCTTTCTTGATTTGCAGCTTATTGGCACGCTTGTCAACAATGAAGGCATACTGCGGCTGCTTCTCGCTGATGGCTGTCATTTTTTCGGTAATGACCGGTTTGTGGATGATCTGTATCATTGCGATAATATATTTTCGGTTACGAAAGCAACTGTTCGATGGTATTCAATGCACTTTCAACAACAAACAGCTTGCTGGCGTTGAGAATTTCGTAGGTGTTAAGGCTATCGGCCATTACTACCTTCACATTCTGCAAGTTGCGGGCCGAAAGTACCACATTGCGGTCGGCTTTGTTCATCACGAGCAGTGCACGACGGCCATCAAACTTGAAGTTGTTGAGCATGGCGATAACCTGCTTGGTCTTGGGCGACTCAAAAGTGAAGTCCTCAACAATTGTGATCACTTCACCCTGCGCTTTGTAAGCCAGAGCCGACCTGCGGGCCAACTGTTTTAGCTTTTTGTTGAGCTTAAAGCTGTAGTCGCGGGGTTTAGGACCAAAGATGCGACCGCCGCCAACAAATACAGGCGATTTGAGGCTTCCGGCCCTTGCAGTACCGGTTCCCTTCTGACGCTTGATTTTCTTGGTGCTGCCCGAAACTTCGCTTTTCTCCTTCGATTTGTGGGTACCCTGGCGCTGGTTGGCGAGGTACTGCTTTACATCGAGGTAAATAGCATGGTCGTTCGGCTGTATGCCGAAAATTTCTTCACTCAGGCGAACCTTGCGATCAGTAGCTTCGCCGCTGATTTTATGTACTACTAGCTCCATCGCTCTATTTTTAAATATCCGTTTTTAGGACCGGGAACAGCACCTTTAACAAGGATGAGGTTCTTTTCCGGAATGATTTTCACAATCTGAAGGTTGATCAGTTTCACCTTATCGCCACCCATGCGGCCGGCCATGCGCAGACCTTTCACAACACGCGAAGGATAGGATGAAGCGCCAAGCGAACCTGGAGCACGCAGCCTGTTGTGCTGGCCGTGAGTAGCCTGGCCGATTCCGCCAAAATGATGACGTTTTACAACACCCTGAAAACCCTTACCTTTAGAAACACCGCTCACATCAACAAACTCTCCTTCGATAAACACATCGACAGTGAGTACATCGCCAAAGTTCTTGCGCTGCTCAAACCTGGTAAATTCGGACAGAATGCGCTTAGGTGTTGTACCTGCTTTGGCAAAATGTCCCTTTAGGGAATTGGTAGTATGCTTTTCCTTCTTTTCATCAAAAGCGAGCTGAATGGCTTCATAACCATCCTTTTCAAGGGTGCGGATCTGCGTAACAACGCAAGGACCTGCCTCGATGACCGTAACGGGAATATTCTTTCCGTTGCCGTCATAAATGCTCGTCATTCCAATCTTCTTTCCTAGTAATCCTGACATTTCTTTGGACTTTTAATGGTCATTCAATCTTTATCTGCCCCGCGGTCAAACCTTGATTTCAACTTCAACGCCGCTGGGCAATTCCAGCTTCATCAAAGCGTCGATGGTTTGTGAGGTGGAGCTGTAAATGTCGAGCAGTCTTTTGTATGACGAAAGTTCGAACTGCTCCCTTGACTTTTTGTGCACGAAAGTCGAACGCAACACAGTGTAAATCTTTTTGTCAGTGGGAAGCGGAATGGGTCCGTTTACCACCGCGCCGGTGGCTTTGACGGTCTTTACAATCTTCTCGGCTGACTTATCAACCAGGTTGTGGTCGTACGACTTCAGTTTAATTCTTATTCTCTGGCTCACTTTTGTAGATGATTAAGGTTACCTGTCTTATTTTATGATGCCTTTTGCTTTATTAATTACTTCCTGCGCAATGTTGTCGGGGGCCTGGGCATAGTGGCTGAACTCCATGCTCGAGGTTGCGCGTCCGGAGGTGAGGGTACGAAGTGAAGTAACATATCCGAACATTTCCGACAACGGAACATCAGCCTTAATGACCTGTGCACCGATCTTGGCCGTTACTTCACGCAGGATTGCGCGACGTTTGTTGAGGTCTCCGGTAACATCACCCAGATAATCGTCCGGGGTATTTACCTCAACCTTCATTATTGGTTCAAGGATAACAGAAGACGCTTTGCGGCAGGCTTCCTTGAAACCAAGCTTTGCTGCCATTTCGAAGGAAAGCGAATCGGAGTCGACCGGGTGGAACGAGCCATCGATAAGTCTAACCTTCATGCTGTCGAGCGGGAAACCGGCAAGCACGCCATTCGTCATGGCTTCGCGGAATCCTTTCTGAACAGCCGGGATATACTCTTTAGGGATATTGCCGCCCTTAACCTCGTCGATAAACTGGAGTCCTGCTGCCTGGCCTTCGTCAGCCGGACCAATAGTGAAGATGATATCGGCAAACTTACCGCGACCACCGGTTTGCTTCTTGTAAACCTCGCGGTGTTGAGCCGAGCCTGTGAGGGCTTCCTTGTAGGCTACCTGTGGACGGCCCTGGTTGCATTCCACCTTAAACTCGCGTTTGAGGCGGTCGATGATAATTTCGAGGTGAAGTTCGCCCATACCGGAAATAACAGTCTGGCCACTGTTCTCATCGGTACGTACCCTGAAGGTCGGATCTTCTTCCGCCAGTTTGGCAAGCGCGGCGCCCATTTTGTCCATATCGCCCTGTGTTTTGGGTTCGATGGAAACATGGATAACCGGTTCGGGGAACGACATCGACTCGAGCACAATGGGATGCTTTTCGTCGCAAAGGGTGTCGCCGGTGCGAATAACTTTGAAGCCTACTGCAGCTCCGATGTCTCCGGCTTCGATGCGGTCGAGCGGGTTCTGCTTGTTGGCATGCATCTGCATGATGCGCGAAATGCGTTCCTTTTTGCCTGTGGCAGCATTGTGGATATATGAGCCCGATTCGAGCGTGCCGGAATAAACCCTGAAGAAGGCAATCCTGCCTACAAAGGGGTCGGTGGCGATTTTGAATGCCAGTGCTGCGAAAGGTTCATTCGGATCGACCTTACGGACTTCCTCGCGCTCAGTATCAGGATTGATGCCGGTAACGGCTTCAATATCGAGGGGGCTGGGCAGGTATTGAGCGATGCCATTGAGCAACAGCTGAACACCCTTATTTTTGAATGAGGCACCGCACATAACGGGCGAAATGCGCATTTCAACTGTTGCTTTGCGAATCTGGGCAATCATTTCCTCTTCAGTGATCGACTCAGGGTCGTCCATGAACTTTTCGAGTAGTTCGTCGCTTTCTTCTGCCACGTTTTCGATAAGCTTAAGGCGATATTCCTCAACAAGTTCGGCCATGTCAGCAGGGATCGGAACCTCCACCATGACCATACCCTTTGAAGAATCGTCCCAAACGAAAGCTTTGTTGGTTATCAGATCGACAACACCACGGAAATTTTCCTCTTCTCCGATGGGAATCTGAAGCGGGATCGGGTTTGCTCCCAATCGCTCTTTAATCTGATTTACAACGCTGTAGAAATCAGCGCCGCTGCGGTCCATTTTGTTGACAAAGCAGAGTCTCGGAACCTTGTATTTATCGGCCTGACGCCAAACAGTTTCCGATTGGGGCTCAACACCACCAACAGCACAGAAAAGCGCCACGGCACCATCCAGTACCCTTAGCGAGCGTTCAACCTCAACGGTGAAATCGACGTGGCCGGGGGTGTCGATGATATTGATTTTGTATTTTTCGTTGTTATAGTCCCAAAAAACGGTTGTAGCGGCAGATGTAATGGTAATACCACGCTCCTGCTCCTGTACCATCCAGTCCATGGTTGCGGCGCCTTCGTGCACCTCGCCAAGTTTGTGACTCTTTCCGGTGTAATAAAGAATGCGCTCGGTAGTAGTAGTCTTGCCCGCGTCAATATGGGCCATAATACCGATATTGCGGGTGAGACGGAGTTTATCTATCGTGTTTTTATCGAGTGACATCGCAGTGTGGTGGTTCGCTTAATGAGCTTAATTAGAAACGGAAATGCGAGAATGCCTTGTTGGCTTCTGCCATCCTGTGAGTATCTTCCTTTTTCTTAAATGCGGCACCTTCTTCCTTATAGGCAGCAAGAATCTCGCCGGCCAGCTTTTGTCCCATCGATTTCTCGTGACGCTTGCGCGAGTATCCAATGAGGTTCTTCATGCCAATCGACATCTTGCGGCCAGGACGGATTTCAGAAGGAATCTGAAAAGTTGCACCACCAATACGACGGCTACGCACTTCTACTGAAGGCGTAACGTTGGCCAGGGCTTTCTTCCAAACTTCTACCGGATCTTCGTTGGTCTTTTTGTTAACGATTTCAAGGGCTTCGTAAAACACCTTGAAGGCAACATTCTTCTTGCCCCTGTTCATGAGGTTATTGACAAATTTTGTCACCAACACATCATTGTACTTAGGATCGGGGAGAATAATTCTCTTTTTTGGTTTAGCTTTTCTCATTGCTTGTATGTGGTTGAGCTAAATGGACTTACTTTTTCTTTGCCGGAGCTTTTGCAGCTGCTTTCGGATCGACTTTACCAGCTTTAGGCCTTTTAGTGCCATATTTCGACCTTCTCTGACGACGACCATCGACACCCGAGGTATCGAGCGCACCGCGAATGATATGGTATCTTACACCGGGCAAGTCCTTTACACGGCCACCGCGAATCATTACGATGGAGTGCTCCTGAAGGTTGTGTCCTTCGCCGGGAATGTAAGCGTTCACTTCTTTTTGGTTTGTCAGACGAACCCTGGCTACCTTACGCATGGCCGAGTTAGGTTTTTTGGGCGTGGTGGTGTAGACACGAACGCAAACGCCACGGCGTTGCGGGCATGAATCAAGCGCAGGTGATTTGCTTTTTTCTACCAGTTTCTGGCGTCCTTTGCGCACCAATTGCTGAATTGTAGGCATTGTGTAACGATTAATTTTAAGTTTCTTCCTTACCTGATCAGATAATAATATTTCTTACTGTTTACCAGCAGTTTAAAACAATTTTTGTCGGGAAATAGCTATCAGGAGGTGAAAAGCCTAATGTGGATTTAGGCTGCTAACCCCGCAAAAGCCCTGTAAGAACGAGGTGTTTTGGCTTTTGCGTCAGAACCTATAACGGTTAAGCTTTTCAGGTTCCTTCTAACTATAACGTTTCCAGTTATTTCAAAAATCCCACTTCATTGGGGCTGCAAAATTACATATTTTTTTCTTCTTCCAAATTATTTCGGCACTTTTTTTTCAAAAAGTATTCAATAGCAGGTGGCAGTAGCAGAAATACTCTATATGACCTCAACTATGGTGTTGCGAACAAAGTGTTTCCAATTTAAGCGCGCATCACATCGTGAATATATATAATAAGGTGTTGACAATGCCAGGCAGGAAAAAGTCAAATTGTGCCTCATGAGGCAGATGCTGAATGTTCGTTCTGAAATGATGATGCAAAGTTTAAAATCGTGTAAGGGCCTTCTGTATTTCATTGTTTATCATAGCTTTATAAGCACGTGTTGTATTTTGCAACAGATGTTGTTTTTTTCAACACTGTTGTTTACATCCTATCTTTCAGCGTTTTATATGATTTTATGAAATTTAGTGTTGTGTTTTTCAACATTTTCTTTTGTTGATTTTTTAAATTTTTGATGCTATTTAATTGATTTTCTGTTGTTTAATAATTGTTGGCATGATCTTAGTCATAGCTGACTCAAAGAGAAAACACATTAACACCTCAATATCATGAAAACACAACCGAAAATCGTAACGCTGGTTCTGTTGAGTATGCTGTTGCTTCTGCGGACGTCCTTCGTCAATGCAACCGCAGCATCTCCGGACAATGCAGCTGTTCAACTTTCCAAGGCTTACAGCGGCAGTGAAAACAACATCGGAGCTGAGTTCAGGCTTACATACTCCGCTGAGTCAGCAGATGCAGTTTCAATCCCTGTTGGGCGCGATGCAATCGTTATTGTTGACCAAGGCTCTGGCACGGAAATAAAGGCCTTCAAGGAAAATGGCATCAGCTTTGCCGCCCTGCGCGAACTTATTCTGAGTAAAAGCAGTGAAATTACTTTTTCCAACCCTCTTGTGTTTGAAAAGCTTTCCAGTTTTCTGAGCCTTCAGGGTGATGTAGTTACTGACTATAAAGACTTCAAGCACGAAAGACTGGCTGGCAGCATCAATGTGATGTTGTTTTCCGAACTCGGCAAGGATCTTTTTGCCGACAACAATTCTTTTCAGCTGATTCCTATCGACCGTAATGGGAATGGCCGTCTGGAAGAAAACGAGTCATTCTATAGCAATTACGAGGATTTCTCCCGTGCCGTTTGGCTTGGAAAATACCCAAAAGCCCTGTCTTTCACCTTGTATGCTGCCGTTGATGCAAATGTTGCCACAAACAGCCAGTTCATCAGTTGGCTATATTCCAGCGGACAGGATGTAATTGCAGCAAGTGGGTTTATGCCGCTCAATTCGAACGAAATTCAGGCAAATATTGCCAGAATACAGAATGTAAGTCTGCCCGTTCAGGAAACAGCAACGGCAACTGCAATTCCAGGCTGGATCATTTTTGTCATCGTCATTGCCGTTCTTGCAGTAATTGCTTTTATGATCGTATTGTCGATCACAAGGCCACATGATCAGGGCGTAGTAAAAGCTTCATTATCAGAAGCATTTGGCGCAGATTCCTTCAGCCTCGAAAATGGAAGGCTTTACGACAAAACGCACACATGGGCATTTCTTGAGGAAAAAGGCACGGTTAGGGTCGGCCTTGATGACTTCATTAATAAGCTGTTTGGCCGCTCCACTGAACTTGAACTTCTCCAACCGGGAGATCATGTAAGCAAGGGCGACATCATGGCCACCATAGTACACCTTGGACGCAAGGTTTCGGTAAAAGCACCGGTATCGGGCAAAATCGTTGCCATCAACACTACGAAGTCGGGCCATGAAAGCAACATAAAAGCCGACTGGATTTACAGAATTGAGCCTGATAACTGGAGCAGGGAGCAAAGCTTCCTCTATATGGCCGAGCAGCACAGAGATTGGTTAAAGTCAGAATTTTTAAGATTCAGGGAGTTTGTGGCCGATGCAATGAGAATATACAATCAAAAGGAGACTGAGGCGATTATGCTCGACGGAGGTGAGATGATTGAAGGAGTAATGCAATATGTTGAGCCACAAGTTTGGGAAGATTTCCAGAAGTCCTTCATGCAGGCATCACTTTGATCGATAACCAAAACTAAATACCCGAATGACACTAAGCAGAAGAACCTTTTTGAAAGCCATGGGGGCAACGGCAGTTGCCCTTTCAGTTGGCAAAGAAGCTACAGCGCAAACCAGCGGGGAAGAAAAGCCAGAATTTATGGCCATTCTTTACGACTCGACCAAATGTGTTGGCTGTCTTGGTTGCGAATACGATTGTGCTGAAGCTCACGGCAATCCGGATTATGAAATTCCGATTGATCCTCCGATGAGGAAAACGGACGACAAACAACGTACCATTGTTAATCACTACGAAACCAGCAAAGGCAGGATACCGCGAAAGATGCAATGCATGCACTGCAATCAGCCTGCCTGCGATGCCGCCTGTCTCACCCAGGCAATGCACAAATGCCCGGAAGGCCCCGTGATCTGGCGCGAGGACAAATGCATGGGTTGCCGTTATTGTATGATTTCATGCCCGTTCGATATTCCAAAGTTCGAGTATGGCAGCACTAATCCACAAATCGTTAAATGCGATATGTGCATTGACCGCATAAGAGAGGGCGAAACTCCTGCCTGTGCATACAACTGCCCGGAGGAAGCGCTGGTTTACGGGAAGCGCAGTGATCTGATCAGGGAGGCTCGTCGAAGGATTGTTGAAGAGCCTGACAGATATTACGACCATATTTACGGAGAGCATGAGGCCGGCGGGACATCATGGCTTTATTTGTCGCCCGTGCCGTTTAACGAATTGGGATTCAATGTAAATATCCAAAAGAGCTCCTACCCCGCACTCACCAAAGGCTTTATTTCCAGTATAGCCCCTGTGGATATTCTTTTGCCTGCCGTCCTGTTGGGCATCTACGAAGCTACTAAGTCGAATAACACAAAAGAAGAAGATCAATGAGCAAAACAATAAATGTGGCCGAATCAGTGCCAAATCAAGGCTTCTTTCAGTTCCTTCTTGAGGAGTTAAAGCCAAAGGGTAAAATTTTCACTCCTTTTAATATAATCAGCTTCCCCATCATCATTCTTGGTTTGGTGATCATCTACCTCCGCTTTAAGAATGGCATTGGTTCGGTGACTAATCTCACCCAGGAAGTGCCCTGGGGATTATGGATCGGATTTGACGTGGTTACCGGCGTGGCTTTCGCTGGCGGCGCTTATGTGCTGGTATTCATGGTCAACATACTGAACTTGAAAAAGTATAAACCTATACTTCGCATTACCGTCCTAAACGGCTTCCTTGCATATCTTTTCTATTCCGCCGCATTGCTCCTTGACTTAGGAAGACCACTGAATGTTGTAAATGTTGTGATCGGAAATAATTATGGCGTTAGTTCCGTGCTGTTTCTGGTTGGCTGGCACTTTCTGCTTTATATGCTGGCTTTGTTCATTGAGTTTTCGCCTGCCGTGGCCGAATGGCTGAATGCCAAGAAGGCACACCGCTTCCTGACTGCAATATCCATGGGTGCTGTAATATTTGGCATCACCCTGTCTGTACTTCATCAGTCGGGTATTGGGGCATTATTTCTGATGGCAAAAGACAAAATTCACCCCTTGTGGTACAACAGTTATCTGCCTTTACTATTCGTAGTTTCAAGTGTGTTTGCAGGTATATCGATGGTTATACTTGAGGGCTCGATAAGCCATAAGGTTTTCACAGACTATATGGACAAAACCGATAACAAACACCACAATTCCATACTTGTCGGGCTTTCAAAGATATGTGCTCTGGGCATGTTCGTATACATGGCTTTATTGGTACTGGTATTCATTCACGAGAAAAACTGGGTGCATATTAACTCACCTTATGGATATTGGTTCCTCGTTGAGGTTATCGGTTTTGTAATGGTGCCAATGCTGATGTTTGCCTATGCCTACCGCAGTCACAATACGCTGATTATCAAAATTGCAGCTATTATGACACTGATAGGGATTCTGCTCAACAGAATGAATATTTCCATCATTTGCTACCGTTGGGAAGATACAGAACGCTATGTTCCAAGCTGGCAGGAGTTTATTGTAACCCTGACAATCGTATTTATCGAAATATGGGTTTTGCGCTGGATTGTCCGTCGCATGCCTGTGCTGCGCAGCGGACCTAAATGGGCCGCAGGCAGTCATTAATTATCAGAGGACCACTAAAATAAATAAACTATGGACGGATTTCATTATTACAACTTATTCGAAACCAAAGGAATGGAGTATATCCTGACGATAATCTTCTTCCTCACACTGATTCCATTCTGGATATTGCTGAACCGAAAGGTAAAACGTGCAAGACAGCATGGTTCAGGAAAAATCTCCGACAACGAACTCAGCATGCCGCGAGGCGTTTACCACAGCCCCAACCACAGCTGGATGTACTTGCTCAAATCAGGCAAAGCCAGAATCGGGCTTAGCGACCTTCTGCTGAAAATCACAGGCAATATTGAGGTCAGGCCATTGATTGAAGAAGGACAGACCATTGCCAAGGGCGACCCGATGATCGAAATCTCACAGGGAGAAAAGAAAATTGTGATCAGTTCCCCACTAACCGGTCATGTGCTCAACCTTGGGTATGAAACCAGCGCAGAAATGCTGGCCGACCCCTATGGCAAAGGCTGGCTGGCCGAAATTGAACCTTCGGCCTGGATAGCCGAAACCAGCAAGTACTATCTGGCCGACGATGCGCGTCGCTGGGCAAGCTTCGAAATTGTAAGGTTTCGCGATTTTCTTGTGAATAGCCTTGCAAAATATGAGCCTCAGCTTCAGCCGGTGGCCCTCCAGGATGGTGGCGAGCTCAAAGAGCACATCATGCAGGAGTTGCCTGCAGAAGTTTGGAACGATTTTCAAGCTGAATTCCTGCCTCAACCAAACCAGCTTTAAGATTTTCGATCGTAAAGTTGAAATTATTCCGAAATTGCATTGTGTCGTATGTTGACAGAATGCATTAATCAAAACCAAGGGTTGTAAATCATTTACCTGATTTACAACCCCTTGTCGATAATGACACCAAAGAAAAATCCTGCTTATGAGCACACCGAAATCAGAAACGGCAAATAATTCAAGATTTAAAGGTTTAAAAATCAACAAACTTTTTTCGTCGATCTACAGCAGGGTGGTATTGATCATTGCATTGTTGTCATTTTTTCTTTTGGCTACCTATCTGTTCATCTTCAAATCGGTGAACGAGCAATACCTGCACACCTTGATTCACCAGAATGGGAGCAACATAGCTTCGATCGTTGAGGGAGCACTTTATCATTCGATGCTCGAAAACGATAAGAAACAGTTATCCAGTACCCTTGATGTCATCAATACCCTAAGTGGTATTGACGAAGTGAATCTTTACAACGAATTTGATAGTCTGGTGTACTCTTCTTTTTCAGCCGATGCCAAGCATTACAATCAACCCAATTGTATCCTTTGCCATAAAACCCTGGAAGAGTTATTCCCGGGCGAAGGCAAAAGCTATCGCATTGTGGGTTTGGAAAGTGCGTGCAGCATGTACAGAACCGACAACAGCATGCGCTATTTATTGATCAGAAATCCAATACTTAACGAAACAAGTTGCTATACAGCAAGTTGCCATGCGCATGGCCGCGACGACCATATGCTTGGTTCGCTTATCATCAAGCTACCATTAGGCGAATTCGACCGAACAGTTACCAACATATCGTGGCGATATTTCTTTCTTGCCATGATAGCCACACTTCTTTTGGCAACCTTACTCATATTATTCACCTGGAAAAACGTAAAGAAACCACTTTCGGCTCTGGTTGAAGCAAGCAGTGCGGTTAGTCTGGGGAAAACAGATACACGACTGACAATAAAAAGTGGTCAGACCGAGGAGATGCGGCTTGTTTCGCAGGCATTTAACGAAATGCTCGACAAACTTCAGACAGCAAATACCGAGCTTGAGAACTGGTCGAAACAACTGGAGCATAAGGTGCAACGTAAGTCGGAGGAGCTAAGTTCGGTACAGAACGAGCTCATCCAAATTGAGCGTATTGCTTCGTTGGGGAAGCTTTCCGCATCCGTGGCTCATGAGTTAAATAATCCTTTGTCAGGAATCCTTGTTTATTCTAAACTCATTCTTAAGCAATTACAAAATACAGAGTTCGATCCTCAGCGCAAGGAAGCCATTCTGAAACATCTCAACTTCATTGAGAGCGAAACGAAACGCTGTGGTGACATTGTTAAAGGGCTTCTCGACTTTTCGCGAAAAGACACCATCGGCCACGAACCTACACATTTGCATGAAGTTTTGGCTTCGACAGCCGATTTGATGAGGCATCAGCTTAAGATTTCGGGAATTGCATTCTATACCCGATTCGAAGCCACAAACGATTTGATCAGCTGCAGCGCAAACCAGATAAAACAGGCTTGCCTGGCCATGCTGGTAAATGCATCCGAGGCTATTGCCCCCGGTGCAGTTGGCGAGATAACCATTACAACCATCAACCCTGACGACAGGCACATTTGCTTCACCATTTCCGATAACGGACAGGGAATGAGCAGCGATATTATCCCACTTATTTTTGAACCCTTCTTTTCGACAAAACACGAGGCCAGCGGAATAGGACTCGGACTACCCATCGTGCATGGTATTATCAGCAGCCATAACGGCAAAATAAGTGTTGAATCGGAGCCCGCTAAGGGAACCACATTTTCAATTACCTTGCCACTTCTGGCAAGCAAACAAGCAGCAACATGAACAAAAAAATCTCTTTACTCATTGTTGACGATGAAGAATCGGTCAGGGATTCATTGTACAACTGGTTCCTCGAAGACGGTTTTTCGGCAGCCTGCGCCGACAGCGCCGCCAGTGCACTGGCAATGATCGAGAGCAAAAATTTCGACATTATACTTACCGACATAAAGATGCCGGGAATGGATGGTCTGGAGCTGCTCCGCCGCATCAAAGCCATAAAAAAAGACGCCATCATCATCATTATGACCGCTTTTGCCACGGTGGACACAGCCGTGCAGGCACTTAAAGATGGAGCCTTCGACTATGTGACCAAACCTTTCGATCCTGACGATTTATCGCATCTGATCCGCAATGCCTCGCGGCAGATCATGCTTGCTGAGGAAAACACCCAGCTTCGCGAGCACCTCAAGCTCGAGAATGTGGACGATATTATTGGCAACAGTACAGAGATAAAGCAGGTTTTGGAGGAGGTGCAGAAAGTGGCCGTTACGAACAGCTCGGTAATAATAACAGGCGAAAGCGGAACAGGCAAAGAATTGATTGCCAGAGCTATTCATGCCAATTCACCGCGCAGGTTTTTCCCCCTCGTAAGCGTTCATTGTGGAGCGTTGAGCGAAAGTTTGCTCGAGAGCGAGTTGTTCGGGCATGAAAAAGGTGCTTTTACCGGTGCTATTTACACCCGGAAAGGCCGTTTTGAGATGGCCGACAACGGCACTATTTTTCTCGACGAAATTGCCACTATTTCTATAAAAATGCAGATTGAACTGCTCAGGGTATTGGAAACCAAAAGCTTCATGCGTGTAGGCGGGAGTAAGCTGATTACTTCCGATTTCAGGGTTATCTGTGCGACGAATCGCGACCTGAAGCAAATGGTCGATGAGGGGCGTTTCAGGGAAGATCTTTATTATCGCCTTAATGTGGTTAACATACGAATTCCTCCACTTCGTGAGCGCAAAGACGATATTCCCGTTCTGGTTCAGCACTTTATCAGAAAATACTGCACTGCGATGAGCCGAAATCCTGTAAGCATCGAAGAAGGCGCCTTATCGAAGCTTCAGGAGTACGATTTTCCCGGTAATGTGCGCGAGCTCGAAAACATGATCGAACGCGCTATTGTGGTAGGCAATGGTAAAGAAATCAGGATCAAGGATCTGCCTCTTCTCAAAGAAACCAGCCAAACACTCACCGAAAGCCTTGAGGAACTTGAGCGCAAACATGTTAAGGCCGTACTCGAAAAATACGATTGGAACATTTCGCGCGCTGCAAAGGCACTTCAGGTGGACAGGGTTACCCTTTACAACAAGATTAAGAAATACGGCTTTAAGGAAAACAGCTGATTAACAGGTCACAGTTTAGGAAAATTTACCCCGCGGATGGCTGACATGACGATCAAGCTGCTTAATTATGGCTATTTCGAAAAGAAAATGCTGTCGGAGCTGGCTGTCGGTGTGTCTTCAGAATTTGAGGCCGAAGTGAAAATCGTGGAGGGATACCTTGATTTGAATGCCTATTTTGACGCAGTAAGAAAACAATACAACGGAAACCAGATCCTTCGCTACATCGATAGTCATGATGCTGCTGATTATCAGAAGCTTGTAGGCCTTTTCAATGTTGATTTATTTATCCCTATCCTCACCTATATTTTTGGGCAGGCCTATCTCGGCGGAAAATCTGCCATAGCCTCAGGTTATAGACTTACCAACGAACGCTATGGGCTTACGAAAAACGAAGCCTTGTTTCATGCCAGATTTTTAAAAGAAGTGAATCACGAGCTGGGGCACTGCTTCGGACTAATTCATTGCCATAACCCTGGTTGTGTGATGCAATCGAGTACCTATGTGGAAGACATCGATCAGAAATCGCCTCATTTGTGCGGCAATTGCAGAAACCTTTTCCACGAGGGCAACAGATAACCCTGTTATTCAAGTTATTGTATCATCTTTTGCTTTGTTAGATCCATCCTTTCAGCTTCGGTTTTATTCGACTGGATAAAATTCTATATCCCTTTCAATAGGGTTTTGTCTCAAATCCGCCCCCCGATTTTGCCTATTTTTGCACCTCAAAAAACCGGAGCTTGACTGATTTTTTATCCCATCTTAACGATGCCCAGCGCAAAGCCGTTGAGCATACCGAAGGCCCTGTGATGATCATTGCCGGGGCAGGTGCAGGCAAAACTAGGGTACTCACCTACCGCATTGCTTATCTGCTTCACCAGGGCGCCGACCCATTCCGTATTATGGCCCTCACTTTTACCAACAAAGCTGCACGCGAAATGAAAGAGCGCATTATGCAGCTCATAGGGCCGGCCAAAGGACGCAATGTCTGGATGGGTACTTTTCACAGCATTTTTGCCCGCATTCTGCGCGTCGACGGACATCATCTCGGGTATCCGGAAAATTTTACTATTTACGATACCGACGATAGTAAACAGCTGTTAAAGAAGATTTTATCAGAGTTGCAGCTCGACCCTAAAGTCTACCACCCATCCTATTTACTGAATCGCATATCAAATGCCAAATCGAACCTTTATTCGCCCGAAAACTATCTGGCCGACCAGGAAATTGTAAACGCCGACCACGCCGCGGGAAAACCGCTCACCGGAGAGCTTTACCGCACCTACAATGCCCGGCTGAAACGTGCCAATGCCATGGATTTCGACGATCTGCTGTTTAATACGAACATGCTGTTTCGCGATTTTCCGGACGTACTTCACAAGTATCAGCATCGATTTGGCTACATACTCGTTGATGAATATCAGGACACCAATTTCGCTCAATATCATATAATCAAGCAGATAGCCGCTGCACATGAAAACCTCACCGTGGTGGGCGACGATGCGCAGAGCATTTATGCCTTTCGCGGTGCCAACATTCAGAACATCTTAAATTTCAAGAAAGACTACCCCGATTATCACCTTTTCAGGCTGGAACAGAATTACCGCTCGACCAAAACGATTGTGAATGCGGCCAATGTTGTGATCGAAAACAACAAAGACCAGATTAAAAAGAAAGTTTGGACCGAAAACGAGGAGGGCGAGCTTATCACGGTGCTCAAAGCGACTTCAGACACCGAAGAAAGCACTTTGGTAGCCAATAGCATTTTTGGGCTGAAAATGTCGAAACAACTGCCAAGCAAGGATTTCGCCATTCTTTACCGCACCAATGCCCAATCGCGCACCCTGGAAGAAGCCTTGCGCCGACAGGGAATACCTTATAAAATATATGGCGGCGTTTCGTTCTACAGCCGCAGGGAAGTAAAAGACCTTCTGGCCTATTTCAGGCTTGTGATTAATCCCAACGACGAAGAAGCCCTGCTGCGTGTTATCAATTATCCCGCCAGAGGCATCGGAAAGACAACCATCGAAAAGCTGCAGGTTTTAGCCAACACCCACAAAACCAGCATTTTCAACCTGATTGCAGAGAACCCCACTGCTCTGGCGGAATTGAATCGTGGCACGGTGAACAAGCTTCAGGAATTTGTGACCATGATTCGCAGTTTCATTGTGCAGCTCGAATCCAAATCGGCCTTCGAACTTGCCAACCACATCACAAAGTCGGTGGGCATAGTCAATGCACTGAAGGAAGAAGACGCCATTGAGTCCGTCAACCGCATCGAGAACATCGAGGAGTTGCTCAATGCCATCATGGAATTCAGTGAGCGCGAGCCTGAGCCCGACGAGCTGGGCGAAGACGGGAGACCTGCCCGATCGCTGGGTCATTTTATGCAACAGGTGGCATTGCTTACTGATGCAGATAAAAAAGACGAAGAAGGCGGCGATTATGTTAGTCTGATGACCATTCATGCTGCCAAGGGACTTGAGTTTCCCTATGTTTTCATTGTTGGATTGGAGGAGAACCTATTTCCTTCCATACAGTCGCTGGGCACCAGGGCCGAGCTGGAGGAAGAACGCAGATTGTTTTACGTGGCCCTGACCCGGGCAATGAAAAAAGTAACCATAAGTCACGCCGAAACCCGCTACCGCTGGGGCAGCCTCAGCCTTTCGGAACCAAGCCGGTTTTTGGAAGAGATTGACCCTGTGTTTATAGAAACACCACGAAAACTGGCAAAAAGCAGTTTCGCTGAGCCTGCAAAGTCGCCCCTTCCGGGTCGCCGGCCCATGCCAACATCAGGCGCGGAAAGCCAAACCTCAGGCAGGGATGATTTTCAGGCTTCCGATACAGAGAACCTAGAAACAGGAATGCAGGTCGAACATCAAAAATTCGGTTTTGGCCAGGTAGTGAAAGTGGAAGGCAGCGGCGCCAATAAAAAAGCCACGGTTCACTTCAACGGGATCGGACAGAAACAGCTGCTGCTAAAGTTTGCACGACTTAGAATCATTCAATAATTCCCGATTTGATCAGGACCTGACCGGCAAACATAAGGCTGAGTATAAATTGCTTAACTTTGCACCACTTTCCACCCCGGAAACTAGAATAACGCTTAGCATGGAATACAATACCTCAAGAAGCAATCTGGTCATCCCTGAATACGGACGTGTAATCCAGGAAATGATTTCAAAGCTCATTCAGATCGAAGACAGGCTGCAACGCACCATGGCCGCACACTATCTGGTAGGCGTCATGGCCCAGCTCAACCCTCATCTTAAAGAGTCGGAGGATTATCTTCATAAGCTGTGGGATCACCTGCACATCATCAGCGATTTCAAGCTCGATGTGGACAGCCCTTATCCGGTGCCGGAAAAAAGCTCAATGCAGCTGAAACCGAAGCATATAGGCTACGCCAAAAACGAACAGCGCCATGGCCATTACGGATCTATAATACTGAAAATGATACGCGAAGGCATTCAGATCAGCGATCCAGAGGAAAAAGAAGCCTTTGCGCTGGCCATTGCGAACCAGATGAAGCGGCTTTATTTAACCTACAACAAGGATTCGGTTAACGATGCTGTAATTCTCAACGACCTGCATGAGCTCTCTGGCGGAAAGCTCCAACTACCCGAAAACATCAAGCTTCAGGCATCGGCCGATCTGATAGGTAAAGGAGGTCCACAATCGCATTCGCTGCTCACAGGCATAAAGAAGAAAAAGCCCAACAAAAAGCAGCAGCAACAACAACACCTGATTCAGAGGAAGAAATACAAATAGCCCACATCTGCCTGAGGCTTTACCAGGCAAAAAAATAAACCGGACTTGCCTGTTGACGTTAATAAACCTCAACCCCATGTCCGGATTTTTACATCATAAAGCGAGCAGCAATGGAGTCATTTCGTATCGAAGGCGGTCATACCCTGAGTGGTGAAATTGTGCCTCAGGGCGCAAAAAACGAAGCGTTACAGGTATTATGTGCTTGTTTGCTGACCGATAAAACAGTTGAAATAGAGAACCTTCCCGACATAGTCGATGTAAACAACCTCATCGGACTGCTGGCCGATATGGGCGTTGCTGTTGAAAGGCCCGAACGAAGCCGTGTGAGGCTTAAAGCAGAAAACATCGACTTTGATTTTTTCAGGACGCCTGACTTCTTTCAAAGAGCCAACAGGCTGAGAGGCAGCATCATGATAGCCGGCCCTATGCTCGCCAGATTTGGTAAAGCTTTTGCACCCTTTCCGGGCGGCGACAAGATAGGAAGACGTCGGCTCGACACGCATTTCCACGGGTTGGTTAAACTGGGAGCTAAACTTGAAGCGGCTGAAAATAAATATTATGCGCTCAGCGGACAACTGAGTGGCCAGTACATTCTTCTTGATGAAGCTTCCGTAACGGGCACGGCCAATGTACTCATGGCAGCATGTCTGGCCAAAGGAACGACGACAATATTCAATGCTGCATGTGAGCCCTATCTGGTGCAGCTAAGCCAGATGCTGGTGCGTATGGGCGCAAAAATCGAAGGCATTGGTTCAAACTTGTTAAGGGTGCACGGTGTGGATCGGCTTGAGGGAACCACACACCGGCTGCTTCCCGACATGATCGAAGTGGGCAGCTTCATAGGCATGGCAGCCATGACGGCATCCGAGATAACCATTAAAAACACCGGCGTGGACCATCTTGGACTAATTCCGTTGGTATTCAAACGACTTGGCATTGATCTTCAGGTGGTTGGCGACGATATAATCGTGCCAAAACAAGACCACTATGAGGTGGAAAGCTTTATGGATGGCAGTATTATGACCATTGCAGATGCACCCTGGCCGGGCTTTACACCCGACCTGATCAGCATTGTGCTTGTAGTAGCAACTCAGGCAAAAGGCAGTGTGCTCATCCATCAGAAAATGTTTGAGAGCCGCCTTTTCTTCGTGGATAAGCTTATCGACATGGGAGCACAGATAATACTTTGCGACCCTCACAGGGCCAATGTAATCGGCCTCGACCGCCGCATGCCTTTGCGCGGAATTAGGATGAGCTCGCCCGACATACGTGCTGGTGTGGCCTTGCTCATAGCAGCATTATCTGCCAAAGGTGTAAGCATCATCGACAATATTGAGCAGATCGACAGGGGTTATCAAAACATCGAACAACGACTCAAAGCACTTGGAGCGCACATCGAGCGACTGCAATACTGACAAATTGACAATCAGACATCATGCTGGCAAACTATTTGCAAAGGCTAAAACAAAAAGGAAAAATGTCGAAACACAAAAAGGAAAAAATCGATACCGAGGAGCAAAACAAACCAGAGCTGCAAGCTGAAACTCAGGACGATGCTTCTCAGCCCGAAACCTCTGGCGGACAGGAACAGCCTCAGGAGGATTTGACAAAGCAGATCGAAACCCTCCAAAACAACTTTAACGAGGCAAATGATAAGTATCTCCGTTTATTTTCGGAATTTGACAATTACAGAAAGCGCACCCTGAAAGAAAAAATTGAGCTCAGCAAAACAGCTTCAGCCGACATTATTAAGGCGCTGCTCCCAATTGTTGACGATTTTGAACGCGCCATTAACAACTTTCCAGAAAACGAAAACAACGGTCACCTAGAGGGTATCAGACTCATCTACAATAATTTGAAGCGGATGCTCGAACAGCAGGGCCTCGAGGAAATAAAAGCGCTTGGTGAAACCTTCGACACCGATTTTCATGAAGCGGTGACGCATATCCCTGCTCCTGAAGAGCAATTAAAGGGTAAGGTGCTGGAAGTGATCAAGAAAGGCTACAGCCTCCAGGGCAAGATTATACGCTTTGCCCAGGTAATTGTGGGCAGCTGAAAACCATTCTTTAATCCAATACACTGCTGATGGCAAAACGAGATTTTTACGAAGTGCTTGAAATAGAGCGCAATGCTTCGGAATCGGACATAAAAAAGGCCTACCGCAAAATGGCCTTGAAATACCATCCCGACCGCAATCCGGGTGACAAGGCCTCGGAAGAAAAGTTTAAGGAGGCCGCCGAAGCCTATGAAGTGCTTAGCGACCCCGACAAGCGGGCGCGCTATGACCGCTACGGACATTCCGGTGTAGGCGGAGGATCGTCGGATTTCGGAGGCGGCATGTCGATGGAAGACATTTTCAGTCAGTTTGGCGACATTTTCGGTGGTGCTTTTGGATTTGGCACGCGCAGCAGTAGTGGCCGAAGGGTCAACAAAGGGAGCAACCTCCGCATAAGGGTAAAACTGACCCTGCAGGAGATAGCCACAGGCGTGGAAAAGAAAGTGAGGGTGAGCAAATATGTCTCGTGCAGCAGTTGCAGCGGCAGTGGCGCCAAACACGGCAGCAGCTACAGCAGCTGCAGCACCTGCCGTGGCAGCGGACATGTAACACGCGTTACGAACACCTTTCTCGGACAGATGCAAACCACTTCCACCTGTCCAACCTGCGGTGGCGAAGGTCGCATCATCACACAAAAGTGTGAGGCCTGTCAGGGCAATGGGGTGGTTCGCGACGACGAAGTCATCAGCATCCGTATTCCGGCCGGGGTAGCCGAAGGCATGCAGCTTTCGCTCAGCGGCAAAGGTAATATGGGAGCACGCGGGGGTGTTCCCGGCGACCTTATTGTGCAGATTGAGGAAGAAAAGCATCCCGAACTGGAACGCGATGGCAACAATCTGATACACAATCTCTTTATAAGCATTCCCGATGCCGCACTGGGTGCCAGCGTCGAGGTGCCAACGGTTGACGGCAGAGCAAGAGTGAAAATAGCTCCGGGTACTCAGCCCGGAAAGGTATTGCGTTTGAAAGGCAAAGGGTTACCTTCGCTCAACGACCACAGTACCGGCGACCTGCTCGTGAACATCAACGTATGGATACCCACGGAGCTCAGCAAGGAAGAGCGCCGAATAATGGAAAACCTGCAGTCAGCAGACAATTTTAAGCCTAACCCCTCAGCAGCAGAAAAGAGCTTTTTTGGCAGGATGAAAGACCTTTTCGGTTAATTTAGCCGGCCAAAAATACCTGCAATGGGTTTTCTCGTTACCGAAGGCGTTAGCAAACAATACTCCAACCATCGGGCGTTGGACAAAGTAAGTATCAGCGTGAGGGAGCGCAGCATCTACGGCCTTTTAGGCCCCAATGGCGCCGGAAAAACTTCCCTGATCCGCATCATCAACCAGATTACCGCTCCCGACGAAGGTAGAGTGCTCCTTAAAGGGAGAGCGCTGCATCCCAACGACACGGCAATTATTGGCTATTTGCCTGAAGAGCGCGGCTTATATAAGAAAATGAAAGTTGGCGAGCAGGCCCTTTATCTTGTAAGGCTCAAGGGTTTGGATAGCTCAACTGCCAAACGAAGGCTTAAAGAATGGTTCGAACGGTTTGAAATACAGGACTGGTGGAACCGCACTGTTGAAGAGCTGAGCAAGGGAATGCAGCAGAAAGTGCAGTTCATTGTCACCGTGATTCACGAACCCGAATTGCTCATTTTCGATGAGCCATTTAGCGGTTTTGACCCTATCAACGCAAACCTCCTGAAAGAAGAGATTTTCCGCCTTCGTGACAAGGGCGCCACCATACTCTTTTCCACGCATAATATGGCCTCGGTCGAAGAGTTGTGCGACGACATTGCCCTCATCAACCGCAGCAAAAAGATCCTTGAAGGCCAGGTAGGTGATATCAAGCGAAAATTCAGGGAACACATGTTTGAGCTCGAGCTTGGACAAACCAATGGCCGTGTCGAAGAATTTATCCCGGCCGACTATGAAATCGTGGAGCAAACACCGCTCACCACCGGACATACGCGTATCAAGGTAAAAAATCCCATGGCGGAAGACGGCAACGCATTGCTTTCCAACGTGATGAAGCACACTACCGTTTACGCTTTCAGGGAAATACTGCCCAGCATGAACGACATCTTCATTCAGCAGGTGCAGGGCGTAAATGCAAATAATGGTAACAACCTTCTTTAATCCCCTGAAAAGATGAACAAGACACTGCTTATACTACAGCGCGAATACCTGATCAGGGTAAAAAAGAAAAGCTTCATTATCATGACGTTTCTGGGCCCTTTGCTGATGGCCGCATTGATGGTGGTGCCAATTGTGCTTGCCACCATGCGCGATGTCGGAAGTAAAAGCGTTGTTGTGCTCGACGAAACGGGTTGGTTTGCAGGAAAATTCGAGTCGGGCGAACAAATGAGCTTCATCATCGCCGAACAGCCCCTCGACTCCCTGAAGAAGGAAGTCATCAAAGGCAAGTTCGACTTTTTGGTACATATCCCGGCAACACAGCTCAATGTGCCTTCCAATGCGGAGCTCTACAGCATAAAACAACCCTCAGTTTCGGTGAGGTCTTATGTGAGAAACGTCATCAAAACAGAGGTCGAGAACCGCAAGCTGATGGCGTCGGGTATTGATCCGGAGGTGATACGCCAGTCGAAAACCACGGTAAATGTGCTCACCTATCAGCTCGGTGCGGACGGCGAACTCAAAAAGAGCTATACGGATGTACAATCGGCGCTTGGCTTTATCAGCGCACTGCTTATCTATTTTTTCATATTCCTCTTTGGTTCGCAGGTGATGCGCGGTGTAATAGAGGAAAAAACCAACCGTATCATTGAGGTCATCGTCTCTTCTGTTAAACCTTTTCAGCTCATGCTGGGCAAAGTGCTTGGCATTGCCCTTGTCGGACTCACGCAATTTCTGCTGTGGGTGATTCTGACAATGGGTATATATCTCGTGCTGATGGGCATTTTCGGTAGTGAGATCGTTCAGCAGCCGGCAGCCATGAGCGGAGAATTAATTCAGCAGGTGCCCGAAGAGCAAATGGATGCGGTGACCAAAGGCATGTCGGAAGTGTTTGAGGTAGTACGCACAATCAACTTTCCGCTCATACTTTTCAGCTTTGCTTTCTATTTTTTGGGCGGTTATCTACTCTACGCAGCGCTTTTTGCAGCCATCGGATCAGCGGTGGACAATGAGACTGATGTTCAGCAATTTATGCTTCCTGTTTCGCTCCCACTTATACTGGGCATTGTCATGATGAACTTCCTGATCAACAATACCGACAGCAGCCTTGCCTTCTGGCTGTCGATCATACCGCTCACCTCGCCCATTGTAATGATGGTTCGCATACCATTCGGTGTACCGGTTTGGGAGCTGACACTGTCGATGGCAGTGCTTGTTGGCGGGTTCCTGTTCACCACCTGGATTGCCGCCAGAATCTATCGCACCGGCATCCTGATGTACGGTAAGAAAGTCAGTTGGGGCGAGCTGTGGAAATGGCTTCGCTATTGAAAATCTGTTAGTTAATTCGTGTCGTCGGCCTCCTGCAGATGTTTGGTTTTAGCTGGCGTGCAACACGATCCTTTCACTTTCATCTCCTTTTCGGGTGTCAGCATCTGCGATTTTGGACTAATGTAGGGTATGCCCAGCGCCATACCTCTGAGTATGAAAACAATCCCCAACATTACAATAAAAACAGGGACAACATTGGCCAGTTTGCTGCGAAGACCTGCGCTGATTATCGAGCCCAGGAGCGAAATGGCCATCATTACAGGCGTTGTTCCCAACCCGAACACAATCATGAAAAGAGCTCCGGTGAGCACATCATTGGTGTTGACAGCTCCGGCAACAGCCACATAAACCAATCCACAAGGCAAAAGGCCATTGAGAAGTCCGATGATAAACAGATTGCGGTGCGAATGTTTTCCGAATAGTTCTCTGAATCGTGATATGAGCCTAACGGAATAACCGGTGGTCAGCTTCCCGATCTGAATTTTTTCTCTGAAAACCACCGGAAAAATCACGCTTACAATCATCACAATTCCCATAGCAATGGAAGCCCATTGCTGCAAGCCGGCGAGGTGGAGTCCTTTGCCCAGCAAACCAAAAAGTGCACCAATCAATCCGTAGGTTATGGCTCTCCCTAAATTGTAAAGCGTAGTGCCAAAAACCCTATTGGACCAGCTTTTACGGCCAATGGGCAATGCTACGGCTATGGGGCCGCACATGCCTATGCAGTGCAGGCTCCCCACCAACCCAATAGTCAAAGCCGTAAGCAGGTGAAAACTCAGGTTCATTGCACGGTAAGGGATTTTTCCACGTAATACTCCTGATCGTTGAAGGACCAGCTTACCTTAGCCAAATAACGCCCGTTGAGCGACGCAGCAGGAAATACAAAAAGGCTGTCGCCGGCAAAGGAAAAGTCGAACATGGCATCTTTGGTATCGTCGTTGCGGTTATACATATGCAAACTACCTTTCAAGCCATCAGAAAGGAAGCTTTCAGGGAAAGTGAGCAAGATCTGGTTATTTGCATAATCAACCTTGATGTCCGCTGCAAATTCAAGACCGTTGTTTCGTCGCTCAATCTGCTTCTGAAAATCCTGAGCCTTGGGATAATAATCGCGCTCCACCAAAGAAATCGATTCGCGCATCATGAGCACGCCAAACACAATGAGCATGATCATAAACAGCGCGGCTCCGATGAAAAGCTTAGTTCCCCAGTTCCATTTCATAATGTTATTTTTTATCGATATCGTTTGGCCCGATAAAGGTAACCTTTGTTTGGTCGATCAAGCGGTCGTCGTGATAAACACTGATTTTTAGCGGTGTGCTGCTCATTTTCAGACTGTCACGGTGAATTACAACCAGGAAGTTCGCTTCGATCATACTGCCTCCGGGCACTTTGAGCGGACCTCCCATCATTATAATCTCGCCACTATGGTTGTCGAGGCGAAGGCTGGCGTCCACATCATTTCGGGTTTTATTGACAAGCTGAACTTTGTAGATATTCGACAAACGCTCCGGGCCATATTCCTGAAACATGGTGCCTGGTACCCTCAGCATGGTTGCTTCTACTTCGCTTCGGAAGAAGAACAAGGAAGTCATAAGTGTTATAAGTAGCAGAAGTACAACGGAATATGCTATGCTACGGGCATTGACAAGCTTGTTATGACCTTCGGCAATACCCTTTTCGCTGGCATAGCGGATCAGTCCGCGCGGCAGTTTTACCTTATCCATTATGGTGTCGCAGGCATCCATGCAAGCTGTGCAGTTGACACACTCGAGCTGCGTACCGTTTCTAATGTCGATACCCGTGGGGCACACTGTTATACAGCTTGAACAATCAATGCAATCGCCTTTACCACTAAGCGGTCTGTCTTCGAGTGGGTTATGCTTGCCGCGGGGTTCGCCGCGCTTGTAATCGTAAGCTACAACGATCGATTTGGTGTCGAGCAATACGCCCTGCAAACGGCCGTAAGGACAGGCTATGAGACACACCTGCTCACGGAAAAAAGCAAAAATGAAATAAAATACACCCGAAAAAATAACAAGCGGAATAAATGTTGAAAGATGAGGAAGCGGCCCATCGAGCACAAGCGTTTTCAGACGATCCGAACCTATAAGATATGCAAGAAAAGTATTGGAGATTAGAAATGCAATGAAGAAGAAAACTGCATGCTTTGCAGTCTTTTTCCAGATCTTTTCGAAGTTCCAGACCTGACGGGCAAGCTTTTTCTGCTGATGGGCGTCGCCTTCAATCAGGTATTCAATCTGCCGGAAGACAAACTCCATGAAGATTGTTTGCGGACAGGCCCAACCACAGAAAAGTCGTCCATAAATTACAGTGAACAGAATTACGAAAACGATCAGTGTGATAAGGCCTAATACGATGAGATGAAAATCCTGAGGCCAGAAAATCTGTCCAAAGAGTATAAATTTCCTTTGCAGCACATTGAGCAGCAGAAACTGTTCGTCCTGATACTTTACCCATGGGGCAATAAAGAAAAAGGCAAGCAAAACGATGGCAACGGCCCAGCGTTTCTTATAATAACTGCCCTTTGGCTTTTTAGGATAAATCCAAATGCGTTTTCCTCCCTCGCCTACCGTGCCAAGCCGGTCGCGAAACGATTCATGGTGATCTTCTGATTGATTGCCGGTTGTCATGGCTGAAAAAAATTATAAAGGGTAATTCGCTGTTAAACAGCGAATTACCCGTAAACATCAATATTAAGTCCAGTTAGTTATCACAGTAAGATGAAATGCGCGGCAAATGAATGCTGCATTTACTCATAAAGTTCGCCCTGAGGCTCTTTGGGTGTTGCAGGCGTTGTGCCATGCAGGCGAAGCATAACGTAGCTGATGACTTCGAGGCGCTGACGTGGCGAGAGTTGATCTTTGTAGGGAATCATGCCCTTTTCGATAACTCCGTTAGTTACAACGGCAAAGAGGTCTTCAACCTTGTTGCCGTGAATCCAGTAATTATCGGTCATATTGGGGCCGACAAGTCCGCCGCCGTCTGCCAGGTGGCAAACGGCACAAATCTTTGTCCATGTTTCCTTGCCATTGTTCAACGACATATCGTCGTCCAGCCATGCCATAGCCAACTCCTCAACAGGTTTGTTCGCCTTTGGAGCAGCGGCCATTTCTTTCTGGAACTCTTTCTCCTGCAGGAGGTCGTCGGCACGGAAGACCCACAACCTGACAAGATAAATCAGTGAAAACGCTATGGTAATGATGAACAACCAAACCCACCAGGAAGGCATGTCGTTGTCCAATTCCTTAATCCCGTCGTATTCATGGTCCTTGATCAGGCGAACGTTGGTGGCGGTATCCACCTCGTATCCTTCTTCTTTTCTGATATTTTCGTCTGTATTGGTCATGTTTCAATGTTTTTATTGATCGTGAACATTGCTTTTATCATTGTCATCCTCCAAAGGCAGATGACTGTATTCTTCCACTTCCTCACGGCTCATGCGCGCAACATGGATAATGAGCGCCACAAAAAGCGTAAAGAAGATAATCAGCCCGATGATGGGAAAGATTTGAATATCAGCTACTCCTTCGAGAACTTTGGTGACAATTTTCATAAGCGTCGACTATTTTTGTCCGAGTGAATTATTCTCATGAATATCAACGCCAAGCCTCATAATATAGGCAATAAGGGCGATTACTTCCTTGTTTTCACTCACTTCGATGCCACTTTGGCGCAACGTACCAGCGATTTCGCGGGCTTGCTTCATCAATTCGTCGTTGGCCTTTTGATCATAGCCTTCCGGATAAGGCACGCCAAGCTTTTGCATCACACGAATCTTCTTTGGCGTGGTGCTGATATCCAGATCGTTTTTGATCAACCAAGGATATGGAGGCATAATCGATTGTGCCACAACGCGTTGCGGATCGAGGAAGTGGTTATAGTGCCATGAAGCCGGTTTATAGACCGGACTGGTTTTTACGCCTTCGCGTGCAAGGTCGGGGCCCGTGCGCTTCGAACCAAACTGGAAGGGGTGGTCGTAAACAGTTTCTCCGGCCTTGGTATAATCGCCGTAGCGCTCAACCTCCGAACGGAAAGGCCTTACCATCTGGCTATGACACAGATAGCAACCCTCGCGCAGATAAATGTCGCGTCCCTGCAATTCGAGTGGAGTATAAGGCTTAACACTGGCTATAGTGGGCACGTTGGATTTGACCATAAACATGGGAACAAACTCAACAATACCCCCGATGAGTATTGCCACCAGCGAGAGAACCGTAAACAGCACAGGCTTGCTCTCAATCACCCGGTGTCCCTTATCAGATCCATGATGCTGGACATGCAATGCCGGTGCCTGGTCTTCTTCAAATGGAATAAATTTTCCGGCCTGTGTGGTTTTAACAAGGTTGTAGATCATGAGCAAGATACCGGTAATGTATAGCGTTCCACCCAGGGCGCGGATGTAATACATCGGCAAAATCTGAACCACAGTTTCTATAAAGTTTGGATATTTCAGGAAGCCTTCCTCCGTAAACTCTTTCCACATGAGGCTCTGGGTGAAGCCGGCGAAATAGAGCGGAATGGCAAAGAAGAGCATGCCGGTGGTGGAGAGCCAGAAATGGGCATTGGCCAATCCCCTGCTATAGAGTTTTACGTTGAAAAGCCTGGGCCACAACCAGTAAAGCATCCCAAAAGTGAGCATACCGTTCCAGCCGAGCGCACCAATATGCACGTGCGCTATGGTCCAGTCGGTAAAGTGGCTAAGTGCGTTCACCGATTTGAGAGAGAGCATCGGGCCTTCGAAGGTTGACATACCGTAGGCGGTAACACCGACTACGAACATCTTGAGCACCGGATCTTCGCGCACTTTATCCCAGGCACCGCGAAGCGTAAGCAAACCGTTGATCATACCGCCCCATGAAGGCGCGATGAGCATTACAGAGAAAACAACGCCAAGCGCCTGTGCCCAGTCGGGCAGCGAAGAATAAAGCAGATGGTGCGGGCCAGCCCAGATATAGAGGAAAATGAGCGCCCAGAAGTGAATAATGGAAAGTCTGTAAGAATATACTGGACGATTGGCAGCCTTGGGAATGAAATAGTACATCAATCCAAGGTAAGGTGTTGTCAGGAAGAATGCCACGGCATTATGTCCATACCACCATTGCACTAAAGCATCCTGAACACCGGCATAAACAGGATAGCTTTTCAAAAACGAAACCGGAAAATTGATGGAGTTTACAACATGGAGCACAGCCACTGTAACGAAGGTAGCAATGTAGAACCAGATGGCAACATAAATGTGTTTCGTGCGCCGGTTGACCATTGTCATGATCAGATTCAGGCCAAATACAACCCAAATGATGGTAATGGCAAGGTCAATAGGCCACTCGAGCTCGGCATATTCCTTGCCTACGGTGTAGCCAAAGGGGAGTGTAAGTGCTGCGCTGACAATGATGAGCTGCCATCCCCAAAAATGGATTTTGCCGAGCAGCTCGCTGTACATGGGTGTTTTGAGCAGCCTTGGCGTACTGTAATAAACTGCCGTGAATATTCCGTTGCCAACGAAGGCAAAAATCACGGCATTGGTGTGCAAAGGTCTGAGCCTTCCAAACGAGAGCCAGGGAATGCTGGCACTCATGTGCGGGAAAATAAGCTCGAGGGCCACTGTAAGCCCTACAAGCATGCCTACCAGACCCCATAAAATGGTCGCGTACATAAACATACGCACCAAACGGTTGTCATAAGCAAACTTCTGTAGCTCCATGCGATGTTGGTTTTATGGTTATTCTTGCTTGGTTTCTGTTATTGCGTCAGTTTCTTTAATGCCTTGGTCAACAGGTTTTTTTGGATCGAACAGCATACGCACCGATGGCGTATAATCATCATCGTATTGTCCGCTGCGCACAGCCCAAATAAAGGCAACCACAAATCCTCCGGCTACAACGATTCCCAGAATAATAAGGAAGATAATGGCGCTCATTCAGGTATTGGGGTTCTTGATTAAGGTTTTCACAAACAAAATTATAAAAGTGTTAACGAAACTTAACACCTTTTAACTTATTTGGAAAGATTCTAAATAAGAAATTCTCCCTTGTATTACGGCAGACGCCTGCCAGAGAGCCACATAATGCTAAATGTGTCGAATGCTACCACTGAAACAGAACTTACCGGCATCAGTATGGCCGCAACAATGGGCGAGAGATTTCCGGTTACTGCAAAACTCAATCCGATCACATTGTAGAGGAAGGATATAACGAAGCTTAATCTGATGATTGTAAAGCTGGTTTTGGCGAACCTCAGAAATCGATGCAGATTACCGAACATGCCTGCATCCATGATGGCATCGCAGGCCGGAGAAAAACTGAACACATCCTCAGCGATGCTGATACCGGTATGGCTTTCGCCCAGCGCCCCGGCGTCGTTGAGCCCGTCGCCAATCATGGCAATCCGTTTGCCCTTAGATTTAAGATTTACAATGTACGATTTCTTGTCAGTCGGGCTTTGATTGAACAGCATAGCCGTATTTGCACCAAAAATGGCCCGGAGGTTTTGCTCCTCGGCATTATTATCGCCCGAAATCAGATGGAGTTCGTAATTTTTCTCCAGCTCCGAAACAAGCGTCTTTAAACCGGGACGGTAAACATTTGAAAATTTGAAATAACCACTTACTTCATTGTCTATCGCCATATAAACCCTCGACTCCTCAGCATTTTCCGGTGTCTCGCTGCCTGTTACAAATTTGGACGATCCCAATGTAACGCGGTGCCCATTCACCTCGGCCATGATACCCTGCCCAGGAAGTTCCTCAAAACGCTCAGTCTCATAAAAAGCAGATTTGCTGATGCTTGCTGCAATGGCCTGACTAAGGGGATGACCCGAGTGTTTTACCACCGAAAACACCATGGCCTCGGCCTCGCTATCCAAAGGCTCTCCTTCAAATTCCACATTGACGCTACGGTTGAGGGTGAGCGTACCGGTTTTATCGAAAACGATGGTGTTGGTTCGGTAAATATCTTCGACTACGTCGGTTTTTTTAAGATAGAATCCCCGACGGCCAAAAGCCCTGAGGGTGCTGCCAAAGGTAAACGGAACCGTTAAGGCCAGTGCACACGGACAGGCCACGATGAGTACAGATGCGAGCACATAAACTGCCTTGCCAAAATCGACGGTGAGCCACCATGCAAATGCACTGAACGCAATCAGCAATACAACGACAGTGAAATATTTGCTTACATTGTTGATGTGATTGTTGAGCGAGTGAAGCTCATCTTTCCTTCCGCTCTGATTCCATAGCTGTGTGAGATAGCTTTGCTCGACAGGCTTTTCGACTACCAAATCGATAGAGCTGCCTACCTGACGACCACCGGCATAGATAAATTCACCAATGTTGCGCGCCACTGGTATCGATTCTCCTGTAACAAAAGAGTAGTCGATATTGCCCTGACCGGAAATCAGCGTGGCGTCGGCAGGCACAAGTTCCTGGCTGTGGATGCGGATAATGTCGCCTTTAACAAGCTGTGCTATAGGCGTTTGAACCTCTTGTCCATTTTCAATTCGGGTGGCAGCCACAGGAAAATAGCTTCTGTAGTCGCGTTCAAACGAGAGGGCCTCATACGTTTTGCCCTGATACCATTTTCCAATCAGGAGGAAGAAAAGCAGCCCGGCCAGCGAGTCCATATAACCTATCCCGTTACCGTTGAATACCTCCCATGTGCTTTGAAGGAACAAGGCGATAATACCAAGCGTAATCGGAACATCGAGACTTATAACTCTGTGTTTCAACCCTTTCCATGCCGACAGGTAGTAGTCGGATGCGCTATAGAAAACCACTGGCAGAATGAGTATAAAACTGAGTGTGCCAAAAATATGCTTAAAATTCTGTTCGAGAAGATGGCCTCCCGGCACGTATTCCGGAAAGCTGTACATCATGATGTTCAGGAAGCTAAATGAAGCAATACCAAGTTTGAGCAACAGGCTTTTATTTGTGGGAATCTTTCCAGGCTCGTCGAGGTGGCTGAGGTTGATTTCGGGAACGTAATGAATGGCGGCCAAAAGTTCTGCCAACTGACGGAGACTAATCTGCTGCGGCCTGAAACTTATTGAAACTTCTTTTCGGGGAAAATTGACGGAGGAATATACAATCCCATCATTCAGTGATTCGAGATGTTCGAGCAGCCAGATGCAGGAAGCGCAATGAATGGCGGGGATAAAAAACTTCACTTTGGCAATACTGCCATCGTTGAAGCTGAGGAGTTTTGAGGCTATTTCCTCATTGTCGAGAAAAGCGAATTTCTTTAGTGGCTGGCCGGTTTCTATTTTTACACCGGCCATCGGCTGGATGTTGTAGTAGTAGGTCAGATCTTTTTCATGCAGAATCTGATAAACGGTGCTGCAACCATGACAGCAAAACTTTTTTTCGTTCCACACTACCGGGTGGCTGCCACAGTCGGCACCGCAATGCACGCAGGCGTTATCGCTCATTGTATCCTGCCCTGCCCTGCATTAAACTTCACCTTCCACATACCGCGCAGCTCGCCTTCCCTAAAGCCAATAGCCCTGTCGTCGGGATAAAGGGCACGAACCAAATCCATAGTCTGAGGCTTTATTTCCACCTCAGGCACCCCATGACACTGCAGGCAAGCAGGCAAGGTGATAATGGGCGCCATATAAACCATGTCGCCATCAAGATTCGTGACGAGGGTATCCGAAGCTTTTCCCAGCTGGGCTATCATTTGCTGAAAGCGCTCCATTATTTGCCTATCAAGCTCATCAGGAGCGTTTTCAGGGTTGCGGATACGCAATGCAGTTCGGCTGATGCTCACATTCATGGCTTCCGACAACGAATCGGTAATTGGCAGCGCATGCACATTACAAAATGCCAGGGCGCCTTCCAGACCGCGCTCGCCAATGGCGTGCTGCAATCGCTGACTAAGGGCCGAAAAGCTGAGTCCGGCCGCTTGTTTGCCCTGTGCCTTAATGGTCAGATATAAACTATCCACCTGAGTATCTTGCATTTCGGATGACTTTTCTGGTCCGGACGCACAGCCTGCGGCAAAAAGGAGCAAAAAGAAAATCAATAGTTTGGTGTTTTTCATATCGCCAGCCATTTATTCAGGTTGCAAAATAGCATGAATTTCTTCAGTCGTAGCCCGCCTCAGTCTGATAACCTTACCGCTGAACAGTAAATCAATACCGGCCAGATGATGATTGAAATCCATCTTCACCTTATCGTCGTTTACTTCAACGATTTTGCCATAAAACCGATTACCCTGTGCATCGCCCATCGGGAAGATATTGCCTGTTTTTAGGGCTTCAAAATCGAGATTTCCATGCTCATCGGCAAAGTTCTCAATCGGCACATAGACCATCGCTTTTGGGTTGATTGACCCATAAGCATCGGCAGCCGAAAGCTCGAAGCTGAATTCCTGTCCGGCCTCAGAGCCTTTCAGATTATTCTCGAAACCGTCGAGCAACATTCCATAGCCAAAAAGCAGATCCTGTTCCTCATAATTGCCTATGGCTTGCCCTGTTTTCGCGTTGCTGAGCCGATAGCTCAGCGTGGCGATGACTCCTTTTGTTATACTTAACTCCGACATAGCCTTGATTTCCGAGCAAAAAGCCCCCCGAAGTCGTTCAGGAGGCTCACTATGTTTTCAGCAAATGATATTGACTTATTTCTGAAGCGAACGCACGTAGTGAATAATCTTCCACCTGTTCTCGGGCAATATTTGTCCCGCATGTGCGCCCATCAAGCCCGACAATGATCCTTTGGTGATTACGTGGTATATCTCACCATCAGGCTTGTTTTTCACGTAATCTTCGACAAGCGAAGTAGGTTTGGCTACAAATAGGCCGCTGGTGTACAGATGTCCATCGCCTTTTCCGGCTACCCCATGGCAAACCTTGCAGAAAATTTCATACTGCTCTTTGCCTTTGGCAAGTACCTGCTCGTCTAGCGCCACGGGATTAATCAGTTCGAGGCCAGCGCGCTGCTGATCTTCGAACGATTTGGCTTTGTAGGGGTAAGGTTCTGGACCTCCGCGAAAGATCGTTCCTTCGGCCGGCAGCCTGTTGGTTTTTCCTTCGGCAAACACCGGATTTTCCGAGTACGTCTCATAAGAAACAGCATAATGCATGTCGGGGAAATAAATATACCCCGGATGGTTTTTGTCCTTGTTGCATGAGCTTATCAGCAGCGAAAGCAACGCCAGCAAAATAATTTTATTAAGGATCTTCATTTTTTCGTGTTTTTTCCGTTAACAGGCGCTGGTGTCATCAGTAATTAGTGTGGTAATCAAGACTTTCCTTATAAAAGGGATGCTTCTCGGGCAAAAGTGCAGCCTTGCTCATGGCGTACAAGGTAACAAGCATGAATAGGCCGGAGTATCCAATGGTGAGTCCAACTTCCAATATTCCGAAGCCTGCCTTTTCAACGCCAACTGCACCGGGCATGATCATCTGGTAAAGATCGACCCAGTGGCCGATGAATACGATAACCGACACAGGCACCAGTACGGTGAATGTACGCTTCGAGTTGCGTGTCATGAGCGCAAAGAAAGGAAGTACAAAACAGAGAACGAGGTTAAGGTAAAACATCACCGGAAAATCCTTTAGCCTGTAGTAGTAATAGACTGTTTCTTCAGGAATATTGGCATACCAGATGAGCAGGTATTGAGCAAACCACAAATAGGCCCAGAAAATGCTGAAACCAAATAGGTATTTGCCGAGGTCATGAAGATGTTCTTTGTTGACGTGCTCCATATACCCCATTTGCTTGAGGATATAGAGGATGATGATATATACTGCAACACCGGCGGCCAACATCGAACTAAAAGCATACCAGCCATAAAGGGTACTGAACCAGTGCGGATCGAGCGACATGAGCCAGTCCCAGGCCGAAACCACGCTGGTAAGCGCATAAACCACAACAAAAATGGCTGAGCGCACGCGCAGTTTTTTGAAATAGTTCAGGTCCCCTGTGTCCAATCCCAGCGAGGCCTTGCGAATAAAATGCGCAAGCACTGCCCATGCCGCTAAAATAACAACGGCCCTGATATAGAAAAACGGTTCGTTGAGATAAGGTTGCTTTTTGAGCAACAAGGCATCCATATGCTCCTCATGTGTCCAGGGGAAGATGCTGTGCAGTCCGCCCAGAAGGAAGAACACCAGCAGCAATGCAGCACCCACAGGAATAAAGGCCGACATGCCTTCGCCCACGCGCTGAACGCTGGTGTGCCATCCCGACTCACTTATGGAGTGCACAGCAACGAAAAACAAGCCGATGAGGCCCAGGCTAAGGAAATAATAGTTGTTGAGAAGCAGGTTTGCGGCTATCCGTTTTCCTTCGACACCTGCGATGAGTGCAATAATTAGCGAGAGCAGGCCGATGCCGATCATCACACCCAGAATAGTATAGGTTTTCTTATTGATGCTCAGTGTCTTATTCATGGCTCAGTTCTTTGATGGTTATTCCTTCGGCTCCGGCCTCGGTCATTACGTTTTTGATGTTCTCGGCCTGCTGTTCCTCATTGTCGGGCAGAGCTACAACGACGAGAAAATGGTCGTCGGTAGTCCGTTCGTCGTGAATGAGGGGTTTGGCACCAGGACCAATATTGTGACTGATAAAGTAGGCAATTACCATGGAGAAAGCCGCAAAAAGCACTGTAAGCTCAAATGTTACCGGCATAAAAGACGGTACTGAGAAGAAAGGCTTACCGCCAAAGTTTATGGGATAGGCTGCTGTGAACACCCAGGCCTGAAAAAGAAAGCCGAGAATACCTCCGACAGCGCCTCCGGCAAAAGCCACGCGCGTGAGACGCGAACGGCGAAGTCCGAGGGCTTTGTCGAGGCCATGAACAGGAAACGGACTTAGCACATCGGCAACCTGAACGCCCTTTTTGCGCATATGATGAATACCCTTCAGCAATTCGGATT
Organism: Bacteroidia bacterium; assembly: GCA_021287165.1. Classification (GTDB taxonomy): domain Bacteria; phylum Bacteroidota; class Bacteroidia; order Bacteroidales; family F082; genus JALNZU01. The sequence goes on from JAJTAY010000009.1 coordinate 49,473, forward strand.
CATCAAGATAATAAGCGGTGATAATTTTCTTAGTGCTCATGGTGATCGTGCTTTTTATTGTCGCCGGACGATTTCAGTACGCTTTTCACTTCGGCAATGGCTACTACCGGGAATACCCTGACAAAGAGGAGGAAGGCAGTAAAGAAAATCCCAAGTGTTCCAATGTATAGCCCAACTTCCACCCAGGTGGCCGAATACATCGACCAGCTTGAGGGCAGATAGTCGCGGTGGAGCGATGTAACCACAATCACAAAACGCTCGAACCACATTCCGATGTTTACAAAGATTGAAATGATGAATACCACCACCATATTGGTTCTCACTTTCTTAAACCAGAATAGTTGCGGGGTTACTACGTTGCAGGTCATCATGATCCAGTAAGCCCAGGCATAAGGACCAAACGCCCTGTTGATGAAAGCATACTGTTCATAAACAACGCCCGAGTACCACGCAATGAAAAACTCTGTGAGATATGCTATACCAACGATAGAGCCTGTCAGGATGATGATTTTTGTCATCGATTCAACATGGGCTACCGTAATATACTCTTCGAGATTTAGCGCTTTGCGCGCCACAATCAGCAAGGTTAATACCATTGCGAAGCCGGAAAAAATGGCCCCCGAAACGAAATATGGCGGAAAGATGGTGGTATGCCAGCCAGGGATGACCGAGGTGGCAAAGTCGAAGCTCACGATGGTGTGCACCGAGAGAACGAGCGGTGCTGCCAATCCAGCAAGGATAAGGCTGACGGTTTCGTGCCTTGCCCAGTTTTTGGCGGTGCCTGTCCAGCCAAAGCTAAGAAAACCGTATATGGCTTTGCGGATTTTGTTTTTGGCTTTGTCGCGCACGGTGGCAATATCGGGTATCAAACCCACATACCAGAAAACCAGCGAAACAAGGAAATAAGTCGTGATGGCAAATACGTCCCAAAGCAATGGAGAGTTAAAGTTGACCCACAGGGCGCGGGTGTTGGGGTATGGAAAAATGAAAAAGCCCAGCAGCAGACGCCCCATGTGGATGAGCGGGAAAAAGCCTGCGGCGGCAATGGCGATGAGGGTCATTGCTTCGGCCGACCGGTTGATGGATGTTCTCCATTTTTGTCTGAAAAGCAGCAGAATTGCTGAGATAAAGGTGCCAGCGTGACCGATACCGACCCACCAAACAAAGTTAGTGATGTCCCAGCCCCATCCGATGGTTCTGTTGAGACCCCAGGTACCTATACCTTTATACACTGTCAGGTATGAGGTAAATGCACCGATGAGGGCCGCAATTCCGGCGATGGTGATGCCGATGTACCAGTAAATCGACGGTTTTCCCGCCATGGGAGCCAGGATATCGCGGGTTACCTGGCTGTAGGTTTTCCCTCCCTTTATGAGCGGTTCTCTAAGTGGAGATACGTACATTATGCTTCGATTTTTGGTTATACGGAGGTGTTCTTTACTTTAGTCAGATAGCCCACTGAGGGGAGTGTATGCAGCTCCTCAAGCAGGTGATAATTGCGCTGGTCAGCATAGTATTTCGATACCCTGCTGTCCTTGTCGTTGAGGTTGCCGAAGATAATGGCCTGCGACGGGCATGCCTGAGCGCAAGCCGGCACCACTTCGCCATCATGCAACTGACGGCCTTCTTTTTTCGCTTCGAGTTTCTTTTCCTGAATACGCTGAACGCAGAAGGAGCACTTTTCAATCACCCCTTTGGCCCTGACAGTTACATCAGGGTTGAGAACCATGCGGCGCAGGTCAGTGGTCATCTCAACCGTATCATGCGTATTGCCTTTAAAGGTATCGGCGGTTGTATAGTCGAAGAAGTTGAAACGACGCACCTTGTAGGGACAGTTGTTTGCGCAGTAACGGGTACCGATACAGCGGTTGTAGGCCATCTGGTTGATGCCTTCGGAACTGTGCGTTGTGGCAGCCACGGGGCAAACATTCTCGCAGGGCGCATTGTCGCAGTGCTGACACATTACGGGCTGGCGAACGATAGCCGGATTATCGGGATCGCCGGTATAATAGCGGTCGATCCTTATCCAGTGCATTTCGCGCACCATGAGCACCTGCTCCTTGCCAACAACCGGAACGTTATTTTCGGACGAACAGGCCACCACGCAAGCATTGCAGCCGGTGCAGCTGTTCAGGTCGATGGCCATACCCCAGTGCAACCCGTCAAAACTGGCCTTTGGGTAGAGCGTCTTGAGGTGTTCCTGAATCTCCTTGCGAACCTCGTTACCGGCCATGGGGTTTTCTTTCCATTCAGCCAAAGTGGTCTCGCGCACAATGGCCCTGCCTTCCATACTATGATGGGTTTGAGTGCGGGCAACGCGATACTTACCACCAATTACCTTAAGATCAACACCTTTGACATTCAATTGACGAAGGCCATTGTGATTTCCTAGTAACGGATAAGCATTTTTTCCAACGCCTTTAGAAGCAGCGCCGCCAACCGTGTGACCGTAGCCAAGCGCAACCCCCAGCGTTTTATATTCCTGACCGGGTTGGATGAGTGCAGGAAGCTCAACGCCGTTGACGCTAACGAGCATTTCGTCTTTAACGCCCAGTTCGTCGGCAAGCCGCGGCGAAATGGCTACATAATTGTCCCAGCAAGCCTTGCTCACCGGATCGGGCAATTCCTGCAGCCAGGGGTTGTTGCCATGCTTGCCGGTGCCTACGCCGACGGTGGTGTAGAGCACCACTTCGAGTTCGTCATTTCCCGAATTGTCAATAGTAATGGCCGAAGCGGCTTCCACTGCATTCGGGCTAATAGTCGCTTCCCTCTCCGAAGTTTCGAACACGCCATCGTGGATGCATTTGTTCCAGAAAGCTGTGAATGATCCAGCAAAGCCTGATTTAGGGTAAATGGTGCTTTCCCAAACCTTTTGCAGGAAAGTTCTGTATTCAACATCCTGTCCGGCCCATTTGAGGAGGCTCGTCTGTGCCGCCCTGGTGTTGAATATAGGCCTGATTGCAGGCTGAGCGGTAGAGTAAACACCGGTTTTCACTTCGACATCGCCCCAGTTTTCGAGGTAATGATGGTCCGGACAAACGTAATCTGCGGCTTCCGCCGTTTCGTCCCGATACACAGCCAACGAAATCTTGAGTGGCACCCTGGACATGGCTTCGGCAAAACCCGTATAATCGTATGCCGGATTAACGTCCCAAACGAGGAGAGCATCCACCTTACCACCCTGCATATCAGCAAGCAGGCCGGCCATTTGGGCATCATCGGCTTTGCGCAGCTTATAATGTATGTCGGTTTCGATGGTGTTGCCGTAATTGCTGAGCAGCTGATTGATGGCATTAACCATAAGCTGAGCCTCAGTATCATTGCTCCCACATATAACCAGCGATTTGCCCGCATTCTCCCAAAGCTCTGTGGCCAGGCGATTAACATCGACCGGCAGGCCTGCATCGCTTGCCAGACCCATACCTGCCCTGGCTTTCAGTGCGTTCATAAGCCCGGCCAGCACAGCCTTTTGCTGTGAGGGTCGTAGCTGCAAACGCTCGTCGGCATTGGAGCCCGTCATCGAGAAGTGGCCCTCGATCTGGATGTGGCGCGACATATTTTTCTTGTCTTCGCTCAGTTTCCGGCCCTGAGCATATTGCGATGCAAACTCAACCGGCGAAAGCCATGTGCCAAGAAAATCGGCATCAAAACTTACGATGAGGTTGGCCTTGTCGAATCGGTATGTGGGAATGAATGCTTTGCCAAAGCTTATCTCGTTGGCTTTGAGCATCCCTGCAGCCGAAAGCACATCATATTGTATATGAGTAGTTTCGGGATATACTTTAACAAACTCGTCAATGGCGGCTTGTGAGCCAAGACTGGCGACCGTAGGCGTGAGCAATACGATTCGTCCGCCCTTTTCTTTCACAGCAGCAAGTTTGCCAGAAATTTCAGCATCAACGATGTTCCAATCGCTGTCGATACCTGCTGCTTTTGGCGATTTATACCGAATATCGTCGTACAAATCGAGCACCGACGCCTGAGCGCGGGCGCTTGTGCCACCCCGGGTTACTGATGAAAGCTTGTTACCCTCGATCTTGATGGGCCTTCCATCACGCACCTTTACCAGCACACTGCAATAGTCGACACCATCGTAATAGGATGAAGCATAATAAACAGCCTTACCGGGAATGATGCCTTCGGGCTGCACGAGCAGCGGGATGGCTTTGCGTACTGGTTGTTCGCAGCTGGTGGCAATAGCTGCCGAAGCAATGGTAAATCCAAAGGCTTTCAGGAAATCGCGGCGCGATGTGGCATCCGACCTGCTTTCCTGCTGCAGCTGCATGATAAACTTTTTGTCGCCGTATGTTTTGTTTTCCTCGCGCTCCAGATCGATACTGAGCTCTTCGAGGCTTCTGAAATATTTCTTTTCCATCAGGATTTTTTTTGGCTTAATAGTGACACTTCATGCATTCGCCGCCGCCAACCATATCCGGGGTAACCTTGCGGATCTGGCCATTTTTGAATTGCTCGTGCAGTTTGGCGTAGGTTTCGTAAAAACCGTTGTTGGCAAACTGTACCTCACGCGTGCGATGGCAATCGAGGCACCATCCCATGCTGAGGCTGTTCACCTGCATTACTTCGTGCATCGTCTCAACCTTTCCGTGACACTCGGCGCAATCCAGTTTGCCTGCATTCACATGCTGTGCATGGTTGAAATAAACATGATCGGGCAGGTTGTGCACCCTCACCCATTCGATGGGCTGTCCGGTTTCCCATGCCTTGATAACTTTTGCAATTTCTTCCGTTCCGGTAATCTTTCCCTGCCGCACTACATTATGGCAATTCATGCACAGACCTGCATTAGGGATGCCGGCCTGCTTGCCATAGTCAACACCCGTGTGACAATACTTGCAATCGATCTGGTTCTGCTCGGCATGCACCTTGTGCGAGAACCACACCGGCTGTGTTGGCTGATAATACTGCTGACGACCAAGTGCCGTGGCTTCTTTGTAGGTGATTTCGATGATGATAAACACCGCCACAAGACTCATTGTAATGTGGACAAACCTGGCTTTGACCACTTTGGTGACAAAGAGATCGAACAATGCGAGCAGCAGCACGATTAACGAAATGAAGAAAGTGGTTCCGAAGTTTCTGTTGGCATCGCGTTCAATCTCCTGTAAACGAATTTGCCGCGCCTCCTGTTCTGCGGCAATTTGCGCCGCAAGGGCTGCCTGGGCTGCCTTTGCTTCGTCGGTTTGGTCGGCTGCCAGATATTCGGGAGCTACTTTTCCGCCATTATCGATATACTTCAGGATGTCGATAATCTGCTCATCCGTCAGGTTGTGCGGAGGCATGGGGATTCGGTTGTTTTCTTCCCAAAGTTTGACGGCCTCAGGGTCTCCGGCCTGAATCATCTCCTGCGAATTGCGGATGAAACGAATCAGCCATTCTTGAGTATGACGCTGTGTTACGCCAGCCAGGTTAGGGCCTACAAGCTTAGGACCCTCAATGTTGTGACAGGCTTTACATTGCTGGAAGTTTTTCTCCGCTTCGGGGGTTTGTGCCCCTAAACGGGAAACCGAAAACAACAGCAATATCATGACCAAAGTGATGACATGCCGCAATAATCCCGATCTCCCGGGGGAGGTAAAAGTATTCATCATATCTGATGTTGGTTTGAATTGAACTTGACAGGAAAGGTTGTTAAATCGTATAAAATTCTCATTACGAGGGTTTTACTTAGATTGAGCGGTTGCGATTGGTTAAGAAAACGAATTTAGTTTTTTTTAACACAAAAATACAATTCAGTATCAACATACCACAATTTAGGTATGCCGTGGTTCAATTTTTTTTCAGTTAAGTAGTTTATGGCGGTTAATTAAAAAATATGTATTTAGTAATCAGCTATTTAAACTGAGTGCAATTGCCGCTCACCAGCTTCCTCCGGCCCCACCACCGCCAAAGCTGCCTCCGCCAAAACCACCGAAGCCACCTCTGCCAAAGCCGCCACCGCCAAAACCACCCGAACCGCCGGAAAATTTTCCCCAGCTTCCGCCATGACCCTTATTGGCCATTGAGGCCAACCAGATGAGTGTCCATAAATCGGGGCTTTTCATCCTGCCACCACTCATGTGGTTGCTGCGACCGGCAAGCACAATAACGAGCACAATGAAGGCGACAATAGCCAGCAGGACAATGCCTGCTGCCAATGGCATTTCCTCCTCTCCACCGGAACCCTGATAGGTTCCGGCCGCAAGGGCTATGATGGCATCCACAGCTTTATCAATGCCTTCGTAATAATTACCGGCCCTGAACGAAGGGATCATCTCGGTGTCGATGATGCGACGCGCGCGGGCATCAGGAACTTTTTCCTCCATGCCGTAGCCGGTGGCAATAAAGGCCTGTCCGCGCGAACGTTCGGTTTTGGGCTTGATAAGCATAACTACGCCATTGTTGAAACCCTGCCTGCCAACACCCCAACTTTGCCCAATGCGGTAGGCATAATCGGATGGATCATAGCCCTGAAGGTCGGGAACGGTGAGTACCAGAATCTGTGTTGAGGTTGAGTCGTCGTAGGCTACCAGCTTTTGTTCGAGTTGTTGTTCCTGTTCAGCAGTAAGGATATCGGCCAAATCAACCACGAGTCTTGGCGGGTTAGGCGGAGCAGGTAGCTGGGCAAACAGTGATCCATGAACAATTGTGCCAAGCAATACAAAAAGCAGAGCAACAGCCCTAACTGAACGAAATCTCGTCGGATAACTCATTGACGTCGTTGACTTGAAATGGAAAATGCTTTTTTAATTTATTGCCTGTGCGTTCGATGGCTTTTGTGAGCCCCGAAATGTATTCTCCGCGCTTGAAATGCTCGGCGAGCATGTGTTTTACGTCTTCCCAGTAGTGCTCTTCAACCACGGCATTGATTCCGGCATCGCCAACAATGGCAAACTTTCGGTCTTTTACTGCCAGATAAATCAAAACGCCGTTGCGGGCTGCTGTTTGCGACATGCCCAAGGTTTCGAAAAGGTATGCCGCTCTGTCGAGCACATCGCCCGAGCAATATTCTTCAAGGTGTACACGTATCTCACCCGAGGTAGCGTGTTCGGCCTTTTGGATGGCCTCAACAATCTGCCTTTTCTGTTCGGGCGTAAAAAAGTTTCGGGCTCCGGGCATGGCTGTCAGACGCTAAAACTCAACCTTGGGAGCTTCTGCCGAACCCTCTTTGGCTTCAAAATAGGGCTTGTTGTCGAAACCAAACATGCCAGCCAGCAGGTTCTGCGGGAACGATTTGATATAGGTGTTGTATTCGCGGGTAGTATCGTTAAACTTCATGCGTTCAACGGTGATACGATTCTCTGTACCCTCGAGCTGCGACTGCAATTCGAGGAAGTTCTGATTCGATTTAAGGTCGGGGTATTTTTCCACCACTACCATCAGTCGGGCCAGAGCGCTGCTCAGTCCGGCCTGGGCATCCTGAAAGGCCTTCAGGTTTTCGGCTGTTAAATTATCGGCCGAAAGATTGACGGATGTGGCCTTGGCACGCGCTTCAACAACACCGATCAGTACTTCCTGTTCCTGAGCGGCGAATCCTTTGACGGTATTCACCAGATTGGGAATAAGGTCGGCCCTGCGCTGGTATACGTTCTCCACCTGAGCCCACTGGGCATCTACCTGCTCGCCAAGCCTTACCATATTGTTGTAGGTATTCTTGAAAAAGCTGTAGAAAATCAGCACGATAACGACGATTACGCCAATGACAATTAAGGTCTTTTTCATGGTTGCTTCGGGTTTAAAACAGGCTAAGATAAAACAATTGGATTTATTCATTATTAATCTAAATAAAAAAGCCGGCTGCTGCATGCAGCGCCGGCCTTCCAATTAGTTTTCCTGCTTATCCCAGGTTGTCCATACTTGCCTTGATGAAGGCGTTGAGCTCTTTGCCACGCAGCAAATTTTTCGACAAGCGCGCAAGGTCGTAGAGATAATTTATCTGTCGGTTGCGCTCGGCCTCTTCCTTGGCCGAAAGTCCTGCTACCAATGGATGGTTTTCGTTTACGACCAGATTGTAATGCTCAGGCAGATCGCCCAGTCCCATCATCGGACCTCCGCCCACAGCCGACATATCCTTGTAGCGCCGCATAAATTCGTTTTGGGTGATGACCACCGGAGCATCGCTTTCGCTCATGGGCTCAAAAACGACCTCAAAACGGGTTTTGTCAACCACAGTTTCAAATGCAGTCTTCAGCTCCTGCTTTTGTTCTTCGTTTAATTTTGAGGGCAGGCTATCTTCTTTCTTTTCAATGAGTTTGTCCACCGTATTGCTGTCCACGCGCACAAAACGGGTGTTGCTCATTTTCTGCTCGAGGGTGTTGATGAAATGGGCGTCAAGTATTCCGTCCATCACCAACACATCATAACCGCGTTCACGGGCTGCTTCAATGTAGCTGTACTGATCATCCGTATTGCTGGCATAAAGGATGATCAGGGTTTTATCCTTGTCTTTCTGCTGACCTTCGATATGATTCTTATACTCCTCAATGGTAAAGTGCTTTCCGTCAACGTTTTTCAGCAGCAGAAACTTTTCGGCACGCTCATAGAATTTGGGCTCAGATATCATTCCGTACTGAATAAAGAGCCTGATGTCGTTCCATTTTTGCTCAAATGCTTCGCGATCTTTCTTGAAAAGCTCTTCCAGCTTATCGGCCACCTTTTTGGTAATGTGTCCCGAAATCTTCTTCACATTCTGGTCGCTTTGCAGGAATGAACGGCTTACGTTGAGCGGAATGTCGGGCGAATCGATTACGCCGTGCAGTAATGTTAGGAAATCAGGCACAATGCCTTCTACCGAATCGGTAACAAACACCTGATTGCTGTAGAGCTGAATCTTGTTGCGCTGCAGCTCGTAGTTGTGCTTTACCCTCGGAAAATATAATATTCCGGTGAGGTTAAACGGATAGTCAACATTCAGATGGATGTTGAACAGCGGTTCGTCAAAGCTCAGGGGATAAAGCTCATTATAAAACTTCTTGTACTCTTCCTCCGTTGCTTCCGAGGGCGATTTCTTCCATAAAGGATGGGTGTTGTTGATAATGTCGGGTTTTTCGACCGTTCGGGTTTTCGGGTTACCATCCTTGTCGGTCTCGCCCTCAATGGGTTCTTCTTCTTTCTTTGTTCCAAACTGGATTGGCACAGGCAGGAACTTGCAATACTTATTGAGCAGTTCGCGAATTTTATACTCTTCGAGAAAATCCTCGTTTTCCTTGTCGATGTGCAGAACGACTTCCGTGCCCCGTTCCTTCTTCTTTGCATCGGTTATGGTGTATTCGGGGCTACCGTCGCACTCCCACTTAACTGGCTCGGCGCCCTCGCGATAGCTAAGCGTGAAAAGCTCCACCTTTTCGGCCACCATGAAAGAGGAGTAAAATCCGAGACCAAAATGGCCTATGATGGCATTGGCTTCGGCCTGAGACTTGTTTTTGAACTGCTCAACGAATTCTTCCGCACTCGAAAAAGCAATCTGATTGATATACTTTTCCACTTCTTCGCGTGTCATACCTATGCCCCGGTCGCGAATGGTGATGGTTTTTTTCTTCTTGTTGACCTCAACCTGTATGGTCAAATCGCCCAGCTCGCCTTTAACCTCGCCGGCCGATGACAGGGTTTTGAGCTTCTGCGTGGCATCTACGGCATTGCTCACCAGCTCGCGAAGAAATATTTCGTGGTCGGAGTAAAGAAATTTTTTGATGATGGGGAAAATGTTCTCTGTCCTGACGTCAATGGTTCCTTTGTGCATCTTTCAGATTATTATGGTTTGGCAGCCAGACTCAAAGTTTGTGCCAGCCACACACACTGACAATTTGTCAAAGCCATTGCTGCAATAAAAAAGGATAACTTAGCGGCGGTTGCAATCGAATACATGGAAAACAAAAGCGAAACCAACGAACTTTGGGAGGCCTTGAAAAAGGCAGTAAACGAATCGCTGCTTGTCAAACTCATTTTAAGTAAACCGCGAAAAAAGCAAAACGAGCTGCGACGCCTGAGCCTGCGTCCCGTTAGCATTAAGGGAGCTTTAATGCTCCAATTCACAGAGCATTACGAAAGACGCGAAATCGTTAAAAACTTTTCGCATGAGGACGCGCCTGCCATTGTTAAAAATTACTTCGACAATCATTTTCTCGAAGCAAACCTTTTCACCGCAAAAGAACACCTGCATTTGCTCACCAACCTGAAAGGCAACCAAAAAATTTTGCGCAAGCCATTGAAAGAAGAAGCGACGACAAACCTTAGTCATGATAAAAGCAAAAAACGCCTCATCGACCCTTCGGGATTTCATTGGCACAAACTTGGACTGACCGACGCCAAAGGCGTTGTTCTTCCATCGATGCAGTTCAAATTCAAGCAGATACATCAATATATCGCCATCTTGCAACCCATGCTTGAACCTTTGCTAAAACACAGTTCGTTGCATATAGCCGATATGGGAGCAGGCAAGGGTTATCTGACCTTTGCGCTTTACGAATACCTCAAATCGGCCTATAAGGGCCAGTTGCTGGTTACCGGCGTCGAACAGAGGGATGAGCTGGTGGATCTGACAACCCATATTGCGAAATTTGCCGGTTTTGAGAGCCTTCGTTTCGTTAAGGGCGAAATAGGCAGCTATGATGCTTCCGGCACCGACGTCCTTATTGCCCTGCACGCCTGCGATACAGCTACCGACGATGCCATTGCATCAGGCATCAGGGCCGGTGCCCGGCTCATCGTTTGCGCTCCCTGCTGCCACAAACAGGTACGCAATGCCATGTTGCCACCCAGCACCATGCCTATGCTTAACTACGGAATTCTTTGGGAACGTCAGGCAGAAATTCTCACCGATACGCTCAGAGCGCTCATCATGGAAAAGTATGGCTACAAGTCGCACATTCAGGAATTCATCGATATGGGCCATACCCCAAAGAACCTTTTGCTGACAGGAATAAAAGTCACAAAAGAACCTGATATTGATCAGATCGAACAAAAGATATTCGCCCTGAAAGCACAATTTGGTGTGCAAAAGCACTATCTCGAGGAGCTATTGGAAAAAATAGAATGAAAATCAGACACAACGATGATTATTCTTGGAACAATTGTTAATGTGCTTGCGGTCTTGCTCGGTGGTCTTGCCGGTTTGTTGCTGCACGCCCGGCTTCCCCATCGTTTTGTAACTTCCCTCTTTCAGGCAATAGGATTGTTTACCCTTGCACTGGGCATGATGATGGCCCTGAGGGCCGAAGAGTGGATTTTGGTTGTGCTCAGCCTGATTCTGGGTGCTCTGACCGGGGAACTGCTTCGCCTCGAAAACTTTTTCGAAAGTCTGGCAAGCCGTATTGGCCAAAAAACCGGTTCGGGAGGAAGCCGTTTCAATCAGGGTCTTCTTACTGCATTTTTGCTTTTCTGTATGGGCTCGATGACCATTCTTGGCGCCGTGGAAGAAGGTATTAGCGGCGACCGGTCGCTCTATTACGTAAAATCGCTGATGGATGGCATCAGTGCCATTGCTTTGGCCTCGGGACTTGGCGTAGGTGTACTGTTTTCTGTTGTACCGCTTTTCTTGTATCAGGCAGGGCTGACCCTGTTGGCAGCCTGGTTTGGCGCATCCATGCCTGCATTGATGATCAGCACACTCACGGCAACAGGAGGAATAATACTTCTTGGTTTAGGCTTCAACATCCTTCAGATTACCAAAATCAGCGTATTGAATCTTCTTCCCTCGCTGGTTTTCGCCGTACTATCGGCATGGATTTTCGGAATTATTTGAAGCTGTTTCGGCTTTTTGCGGTAACGTTCGTTGCAGGCTGACCATTAACTTTTTCATTGTTCATTTATTCACAATTAAACATTAGGGCAATAATTTTCTCCCTAAATTAGCTACATGAAAACAAATACTCCCTTTATGGATACAATTGAAGACATTAACTGGGGCAGCCTGCCTTTTGGCTATTTCCGCACCGATTACAACGTGAGGTGCACTTATCGCGATGGTCAGTGGGGCGAGCTGGAAGTAACGGACAGCGAATACATCAGCATCCATATGGCGGCTACCGGACTGCATTATGGACAGGAAGCCTTCGAAGGACTGAAAGCCTACCGTGGCGCCGATGGCAAGGTAAGGCTCTTCCGCTGGCAGGAAAACGCGAGACGTATGCGCATGTCGGCCAGCGGCATCATGATGGCCATTCCACCGGAAGAACTGTTTTTCGAAGCCATCGACAAAGCCGTGCGGATGAACGCCAGATTCATCCCGCCTTACGGCACTGGTTCCTCGCTATATATCAGGCCTCTACTGTTTGGTTCGGGCGCTCAGGTTGGCGTCAAGCCCGCCAAAGAATACATGCTGGTGGTGTTTGTAACGCCGGTAGGTCCCTATTTCAAGGAAGGCTTTAACCCTGTAAAAGTTCAACTGGTGCGCGACTACGACCGGGCAGCCCCTCTGGGAACAGGACACATCAAGGTTGGCGGAAACTATGCCGCAAGCCTTCGTGCTGCCGAGCGCGCTCATGCCGAAGGTTATGCATCGGTGCTGTTTCTCGATGCCAAAGAGAAAAAATTTATTGATGAAGCAGGGCCGGCCAACTTCTTCGGCATCAGGGAAATGTCCTACATCACACCGAAATCGTGCACCATTCTGCCTTCGGTGACAAATAAAAGCATCGAAGTGATTGCTGCCGATCTTGGTCTGAAAGTGGAAAGACGGCCCGTTCCGGTAGAAGAGCTTGAAACTTTCGAAGAAGCGGGAGCCTGCGGTACAGCCGCCATCATCAGCCCCTTCAAATCGATTTTCGACCGCGAGCTGAAAAAAGAATACTACTACGGCGAAACTGCCGGCGTGTGGTCAACAAAGCTTTACAATACCCTCAGGGCGATACAGTACGGAGAAATTGAAGACAAGTTTGGCTGGACTACCATTCTGGAAGGCATTTAACCAAAACATTGTAAAAGGAAAAAGCCGCTCATCTGCAGGGCGGCTTTTTTATTTACCATAATCTAAATCTTAAGAAGAGATTTCCATCAAACCAGTGCAAGCATCATATAATGCCATATTTGTTTAGCAAAACGGCCATCTCCTGCTGTAGTTTTAGTGCCTCGGCTGCGGCTGCAAGGGCAAAATCATCGCCATCGGATGCATAAATGATTGACCTGGAAGCATTGACAAGAACTCCACAACTTTTGTTCATTGCGTTGTCAGCCACTTCGGCAAGACTACCTCCCTGGGCACCAACGCCCGGAACGAGGAAAAAATAATCGGGGGCAAGCTTTCGCAATGCAGCAAGTTCAGCAGGTTTGGTGGCCCCCACCACAAACATAAGTTGATCGGGACCGGCCCAATCACAGGCCTTGCGCACGACAAGTTCATAGAACTTGTGTCCGGTTGCATCAGCGCGTTGTTGAAAATCAGCCGAGCCGGCATTTGAGGTTGCGGCCAGCAGGATAGTCCATTTGTCATTATGAGCAAGAAACGGGCTTACCGAATCAAAACCCATATAAGGCGCAACGGTGATGGCATCGGCCCCCAACAGATCGAAAAAAGCCCGTGCATAGCTGGCCGAGGTATTGCCGATATCGCCGCGTTTGGCATCGGCTATTACCAGTATGTCAGGATATTGCTGCTTGATATAATGTATCGTTTTTTGCAGACTTGCCCAGCCTTCGATACCTTCGGCTTCGTAAAAAGCGGTATTGGGCTTGAAAGCTATTGCATAAGGTGCCGTGGCGTCGATGATGGCCTTGTTGAAAGCAAAAATGGCATCAGGCTCATTGCGGAAATGCTGCGGAATTCGCGACCTATCGGTATCGAGACCTACACAGAGAAACGACTTCTTTGCCTTTATGTTTTCGAGCAATTTCGTCCTGCTCATAGCTATCGTGCGTTTATTAGTTTCCTGAAGTTCTTCAGGTTTTTTGGGCCAACCTGAACCGTCATCATGGCAGGTCCGGCATAATACCTAAATGCTATCTCTTTGGCATTCATCATATTATCCATCACCTCGTGAGTTATATTATAATTATAACGAACAAGACGACTTTGCGTAGCAGAGTAGCCCGTAACCACAGAAACCCTCGTGGAGTCGGCGGTGAGCACGTCTTTTCGGTCTTCGGATATCTGGGTGGAGATATCATGCTCTGGATCAAGGCCTTCGAACGGATAAACCTTACCGTCGATGATCAGGAAAACAGTGCGCTCTGGCTTGAAACTGCCAAGGCTGAGACTAAGTCGATCATAAACTCTAAGGATTTCTTTGCCGTCGGGGGCCACCTCCTTCAACATTGTTTTCTGGAGCCCAAGAAATGGTGTGCGCCTCTCTTTTACTTCGTTGAAGTAGTATTCCTGTCGGAAACGCAGGGTGTTTTTTACAACATCATGTTCCTCAAAAAGCCGCGTTCGGAAGTAAAAACCGCATGATGTAAAAGATAAAGCCACTCCTGCAAGTAAAGTCAGAAGGGTCAGGTAGATAATGCCTTTCGATCGTTTTATCATTGGTTTTGCGAAATGGTTAGCCTGCTTCGAGTTCTGTTTTCAGGCGTTCAGCATTTTCAGCCATTTGCAGTTTTTCGATCAGTTCGTCCAGTTCGCCGTCAATGATAGTTTGCAAGTTATATAATGTCAGGTTGATACGGTGATCGGTAACCCTTCCCTGTGGCCAGTTGTAGGTCCGTATTTTAGCCGAGCGGTCGCCGGTGGAAACCATGGTTTTGCGCTTGGAAGCCACCTCTTCGAGGTATTTGCTGTATTCGCGCTCAAAAAGCCTGGTGCGCAACACCTTCATGGCCTTGGCTAAGTTCTTGATCTGCGATTTTTCGTCCTGACACGACACCACGATACCGCTGGGGATGTGGGTAAGGCGCACGGCAGAGTAGGTGGTGTTTACGGATTGTCCACCAGGGCCTGAGGAGCAGAAGGTTTCCTTGCGAATGTCTTTTTCATTAAGTTCAATATCAAATTCTTCGGCTTCGGGCAGCACCACCACACTGGCCGCTGAAGTGTGAATGCGGCCCTGGGTTTCGGTTTTCGGTACCCGCTGCACGCGGTGCACACCGCTTTCGAACTTCATGATGCCATAGGCATTATCACCTATCACATTGAAAATGATTTCCTTAAATCCTCCTACAGTACCTTCGTTCATGTCCACCAGCTCGGTGCGCCAGCCTTTGCGTTCGCAGTATTTGGCATACATGCGGTAAAGGTCACCGGCAAAAATGCTGGCTTCGTCGCCTCCTGTTCCGGCCCTGATCTCCACCACGGCATTTTTCGAATCCTGAGGGTCTTTGGGGATGAGCATCAGGCGGATGTCTTCTTCCAGTTTTTCTTTGTTTTGCTCCAATTCGTCGAGCTCCTGACGGGCCATAGCCCTGAAATCCTCGTCTTTTTCCGTTCGAAGCAGTTCGCGGGCATCTTCAATTCCTTTCAGCACATCCTTGTATTGAGCAAATGCCCTGACTACAGGCTCCAGATCTTTATAATCCTTGTTCAGCTTCACATAACGCTTCATATCGGCCATCACGGCAGGGTCGTTGAGCTGTTCGCCCATTTCTTCCCAGCGACGACGGATATCCTCCAACTTATCAACAATTTCCACACCAACAATTTTTGAGCTGCAAAATTAGGCTTTTTAAGCGGGTGTGGCAAAGGGGGCACTTCAACCCATCAATATGTTAGTAACCAAACTCTCTAATTCTGATGGTTGCATACGCTTAAACATGTTGAATCGTCAATAAAAAGCGCATGAGCAGGCAAGCAAGGAATAAACTTAAAAAAATCAATACACAAACTCCCCTTCCCCGGTTCTGATGGTCAGTTTTGTAGTTTGAGCAGCTTCTACGCGGCCAATGATTCTAGCATCAACGCCAAACGACTTCGAAATCGCAATCATTTGTTCTGCGCTCTTTTCGTCCGTGTAAATCTCGAGCCGGTGGCCCATGTTGAACACTTTGTACATTTCCTGCCAGGGCGTTTTTGATGCCTTATGAATGGCCCTGAAGAGCGGTGGCACTTCGAACAGACTGTCCTTGATGATGTGCACGTTTTTGGCAAAATGGAGCACCTTGGTTTGTCCGCCCCCGCTGCAGTGGATCATACCGTGGATGTTATGCCTGTTATTGGCAAGAATCTCCTTTACAATTGGGGCATAAGTGCGTGTGGGAGCCAGCACCAGCCTGCCCATATCAACACCAGGCACTTCGGATGGATCGGTCAGTTTCCATGGACCGGAATAAACCAGATGTTCCGGTACCAGTGGATCGAAGCTTTCGGGATATTTCAGTTCGAGGTATTTGGCGAAAACATCATGTCGTGCGGAGGTCAGGCCATTGCTGCCCATGCCGCCGTTGTAGGCATCTTCGTATGCGGCCTGCCCGAATGAGGCAAAACCCACAATTAAGTCACCATTACGTATTTGGTTTTCAATCACTTCCGATCGCGGCACCCTGGCCACCACCGTACTATCTACCACAATAGTTCGTACAAGATCACCAAGGTCGGCTGTTTCCCCTCCGCTAAGCCATATACCAACACCCAGCTTGCGCATCTTCTCGAGGAAAAGTTCAGTGCCTTCGATGAGGGCGGCAATTACTTCGCCCGGCACCAGATGCTTGTTTCGGCCAATGGTCGATGAGAGCAGCATTCCATCAATAACGCCAACACAGAGCAGGTCATCGGTGTTCATCACAATGGCATCCTGGGCTATGCCGTGCCATACACTCAGATCGCCGGTTTCCTTCCAGTAAAGGTAGGCCAGCGACGATTTGGTGCCTGCCCCATCGGCATGCATGATGTTGCACATGGCTGGGTCGTTGCCCAGCACATCAGGCATTACCTTGCAAAAGGCATTGGGATACAAGCCTTTATCAAGATTTCTGATGGCCTTGTGCACATCTTCCTTGCCGGCCGAAACGCCTCGTTGCTGGTAGCGGCGGTGGTCGTCCATAAAGGGCTTATTTAAAGATCAGTTTACGGTTGTGCGTGTTGATCTCATACTCACCCATGCGACTGAGTACCGACTGGCCAAGAACCAAAGGCGAATCGGCTTTGTGCCGGACCGTAATTTCTATATCTTTCACCGACCGATTGGCAATACGCAATTCTCTCAGCACAAAAACAGCCCCGTCGGCAATATTGCCAGCGCTTAAAACTGCTTCCGCTTCGCCTTTAAGGTTGTCGCGGCTCAAAATGCCTTTGCGCAGCCAATCGAGGCCTTTGGCCAGCGAAACATAGGCCTGCTCATTGCGCACAAACACAAAGTTTTCGTTGAAACCATCAATCACACAGGGGATTAAAATTGCACCGTCGGCATTGGTGTTGAACGCGACTTCACTTTCTTCGGGATTAAGCACAATTTTCACTGCAGTACCTACTAAGACATTGGTGGCTTTTGGCACAAAATCTTTGCTCAGCACCCTAAACTCGGTTCGTCGGTTAAGTTGGTGTGCGGCTTCCTTTTCTTCGTTGCTGCGCAAACTGTTGATATACTCCTCTGTGAGTACCGTTCCGGATTTGAAAGTGAACCCATTTACAACCATGTCCCGCTCAAGGCGACGCGGCACGCGTTCGCCGTAGCCTTTTGCTACGAGACGTTCGGGCTCTATACCTCTGGCTATCAGGTAATCTACAACCGACTGGGCACGGCGTTGCGACAGGATATCATTGCGTTCGTCGGTATCGCGGTTGTCGGTATGGGATGCGAGCTCGACTACGATGGTGGGATTGCGTTGCAGGGTTAATATAAGTCCCTGCAGCGAGTCTTCGAACTGAGGTTTGAGCTCCCAGCGGGCAAGATCGTAAAGAATGTCGGGCAGCACAATCGGGGCCTGCGGGATTGGCGATAAAAGAAAGTCTTTGGTAATGTCTTTCGAAAACTCAAGGCCAACCGTTGTTTCTACCGCATTGAGGGTAAAATAGTTGGGTTTGTCGACGATAATTTCGTAGGTGGTGTTTTTGTCAATCTGCGAATTGCCGAAAAGGTAGTATCCCTTGTCATTTGTGCGTGTACTCACCGACGACCCGTTTGACCCAATAAGTTTTATTGTCGCATTTTCGACAAACTGGAGCGTTTTTTCATCTTTCACAGTGCCGCTGAGCGTAAAAAGCACCGGAGGTTCAATGAAATAGAACAAATTATCCACACCGCGGATGTTATCACGGTTGCTCGAGAAAAAGCCTCTTTCCTCAGTTGGATGAAACATAACCGCGAAATCATCATATACCGAGTTCATCGGATATTTCATATTTCGGGGCTTACCCCACTGCCCTTTGTCGTCGATGCTACTCACAAAGATATCGAGGCCTCCCATACCAGGATGGCCATTGGAGGCAAAATACAAGGTGGTATCGTTTCTCAGAAAGGGAAACACCTCATCACCTGCCGTATTTACATTCGGGCCTGCATTCACCGGGCGGCCAAACGGCTGACTTTTATTGTCGCGCATGGCCATCCAGATGTCTTTTCCGCCAAATCCTCCCTTGCGTTCAGCCGAAAAATAGATCGTTAGCTCGTCTTTGCTCAGGCTTGGGTGACCGACAATATCAGTACTGTCGACACCTCTGATCTGCAATGGCACCGGCTGACTCCAGGTTCGTCCCTGACGGTTGCTCACCATAATCTGACAACCGGAGGCTTGCTGAGGCGCATTGTTGCAACGAGTGAAATAGAGCGCATTGAAAGCGCTGTTCATGAAAGGAGCACCTTCGTTGGCCTTAGTGTTGATGGTTTCGGTATTATCAAAGGGCTGAGGCGTGCTCCATTTTTCATTACGATCGAGGCGGCTGGTATAAAGGTCGCTGAAGCTTTGATTCGTCCAACGGTCTTTCTCTTTGCCTGTTGAACCGTCACGGGTTGAAGTGAAAATAATCTCATTGTACTCGCCTGATGCCCAACTTGCAGCAAAATCGGACTCCCTCGAGTTGATTTGACGAATCAGCGTGACTTCGAATCGTGATGGGTTGGCTATCCATTCTTCAATCTGAGCGGCAAGTGCTGCCCCTTCGGGGCCCCTCGGATCTCCGGGAACGGCCTGGGCATATCGGTTGTAATACTCAATGGCTTCAGGGTACTTTTGAATTACTTTGAGCAGGTCGGCATAGGTAAGCAGAATGGAGGGATTACGTTCGGGAAGGTCGGAGCGCATTACGCGGCGGAAGGTAGCTTCGGCACGTTTGAAATTACCGGTAAGGCGGTAACTCTCGGCCAATCGCCAGCTGATGCGGTTCTTTTCGTCCTTGTCTTTCACCCTCGAAAAGGCCTTCTTATAGCGGTCGATGGCCAGCGAATACTGCTTGCGGTCGAAGGCATCGTCGGCGCTTTTCACCAGCGAGCGCTGCGCCAGAGCCAGCTGTGAAAGCAAACTGAAAATCAGAACAAAAAATACTCTAAGGCTAATATTCATCCAAATAAAATATTTCAAGTCGTTGAACGGCTTTATTTATGTTTTATTGGAACCGGAATCGAATTGATCGGCCTGAGCGGTATTTTCAGAGCCAAACGGAATGGCCCCCAGTGTCTCATCAGGTAGCTCATCTTTACCGATATGTTCTGCTGTTGCCTTTGATGAAGTATCCGTGGCCATTACATTCAAATCGCTAAGCGGCTTCCTGATCTCCTGAATTCCGGCCTCGCGCTCCAGACGTGTGGCTTCCTTCTGTATTTCGTTGCGAAATCCGGCCGATGCCCTTTTCATTTCGTTTATAGCTTTGCCCACAGTTCTGGCTACTTCGGGCAGCTGACGTGGTCCGACTACAATGAATAACACAAGCAGGATCAGCAAAATTTCGCCTGTTCCAAAGTCAAAAAACAGAAGCATAGCCCCCAGTTTATTTGCTGCAAAGGTATGTTTTTTGAGCTTTTCAGGCATTATGCTTAAAAAGCAGCCAGCGTTTGAAGGGCAAAAAAAATCCGGCCAGGGAATACCAGCCGGATTTTCTTGATGAATGAGGAAATTATTTTTTCCTGTTAAGTTTCTCTTCAACCTGACGCGCTGCTTCTTCTTCCTGTTTCGGACCGCCAAGCAGGTCGTAAACAATCGGGCTGGCATTGAACACCGAGGAATAGGTACCTATGAAGATACCCATGAAAAGTGCAAACACAAAGCCACGGATTACCTCACCGCCAAACAGGCCAATCATCACCAGTACAAGCAAGGTAGTACCTGAGGTATTGATTGTGCGCATGAGGGTTTGGTTCAAACCGTCGTTGATGTTTTGCTTGAGCGATTTGCGTGGATGCAGGCCGATGTTCTCGCGGATACGGTCAAAGATAATCACGGTGTCGTTGATGGAGTAACCGATAATGGTTAGAATGGCCGCAATGAAAGCTTGATCCACTTCGAGGCTGAATGGCAGAATGTGGTGGAAGAGGGCAAAAAGACCGATTACGATAATCGTGTCGTGCGCCAATGCGATGAGACCGGCCAGACCATATTGCCACTTACGGAACCGGATGGCGATGTAAGCGAAAATGATGATGAGCGCAAAAGCAACCGCCATAACCGATCTGTTACGGATATCACTCGCAATGGTAGGCCCGATCTTCTGCGAGCTAAGAATGCCGATTAATTTTTCGCCACCAGTGTCTTCGTCGGATGTGAACACGTTGAACGAAATAGGCGTGGAATAGAAATTCTTAAGGCTTGAATAAAGCATAACCTGAATGATTGAATCAGCCTCACGGGTATCGTCTTCAATCATGTGTTTGGTGGTTATTTTAACCTGACGGCTCGGACCAAAAGTTTTTACTTCGGGAGTTGCTTCCGTGAATTCCTTGCTCAGGGCTGCACGAATATCCGATACGCGCACATCCTGGTCGAAACGCACAAGATAAGTGCGACCACCGGTGAAGTCAACACCGTAATTAAGACCTCTGGTCAGCAAAGATCCGAGGCTGATTACGATGAGTATGGTACTGAAGATGTAGGCTTTTTTGCGCATCCCCAGCCAGTTGAAGTTCACGTTTTTGAGGAAATTCCTGGTAAGTGAAGTGCTGAAAGTGATATTGGCGTTCTTATCGAGCAGCCACTGAAATACAATGCGTGAAATAAGGATGGCTGTGAACAATGAGGTAAGAATACCAATGATCAGTGTAGTGGCAAACCCTTGTACAGGACCTGTTCCGAAGGTGTAGAGCACAATACCGGTGAGCAGTGTGGTCACGTTACCGTCAATGATAGCCGAGTAAGCGTTTTTATAACCATCCTCTATGGCAAGACGTAAACCTTTTCCAAGGCTAACCTCTTCTTTGATACGCTCATAAATAATTACGTTGGCGTCGACGGCCATACCCAGGGTGAGCACAATACCCGCAATACCAGGAAGGGTGAGCACGGCACCTAGTGAGGCAAGCACACCAAAGAGGAAGAATATATTGGTGAGCAGTGCAAAGTTGGCAACCAAACCGGCTTTATTGTAGAAGAACCACATATAAGCCAGAATCATCATGAATGCGATGACAAACGACCACAAACCGGAGGTTACTGCCTCACGTCCGAGTGAGGGACCTACAACGGCTTCTTCCAGGATCCGGGCCGGGGCGGGCAGCTTACCTGCTTTTAGAATGTTTGCAAGGTCCTGAGCTTCTTCGATGGTCATATCGCCACCGCTGATCGATGAGCGTCCGCTGGGGATTTCGTCGTTAACTACAGGATATGAATAAACGTAGTCGTCGAGAACAATGGCCACCTGACGGCCGATATTCTCACCGGTCAAACGCTTCCATGTTTTAGCTCCTTCGCTGTTCATCTGGATGGTTACCTCCACCCTACCGGCCTGATCATAGTCCTGACGGGCATCAACGATAACTTCTCCGCCTAGTGCGGCTTTTCCGTCGCGCGATGTTTTCAGGGCAACAAGCTCAAGTACACCAGGTTGACTGGCGCTTCCGCCGCGGGGTTTCACTGTCCAGGCCAGTTTCATATTACGCGGGAAAATTCCCTGAACCTGACGTAGCATATAATTGATGCGGGCTGTATCCTTTACAAGGGCGGTACCTACGCGTGCAGTATTGCCGGGGAAGAACCTTCCCTGCTCGTCCTGCATATAGGAAGGCATCAGATAGGCATACAGGGGATTTTCCTTTGCATATTCGGCAAAACTCTTGTCTTTTGATGCAGTGGTATCCGACTTGATCTGATCGGCGAGGCTTAGGCTGTCGCTTTTTGTTTCTGTGTTTCCATCAGCTGTGGTTTCTGTCGGCTGGGCCTCGGCAGTCTCAGTTTTGGCGACGGTTGTGTCCTCAGTGGAACTTGTCTGAGCGAGTCTTTTGTTGGCATCGTCGAAATAGGTGTAGAGCTCAGAAAAGTTGTAGGTTTCCCAAAATTCGAGCTGAGCAGTTCCCTGGAGCAGTTTACGCACACGCTTCGGATCTTTGATACCCGGCAATTCGACCAAAATACGTCCCGAAGTGGCTAAGCGTTGAATATTGGGCTGGGTTACGCCGAAGCGGTCGATACGGGTGCGCAGAATCTGGAACGATCTGTCGATGGCGCCCTCGGCTTCGGTGCGAATTGCCTTAAGTACTTCTTCGTTGGTGGAGTTTACCGTAATGCCCTTATCTTTAAACTCGAAGAGGAAAATAGCGGCCAAACGGGCGTTGGGATCGATCTCGTTGAACGATTCACCAAAAAGGGTTACAAAATCCTTTTGGCTATTTTTCTGCTTCTGGGCAGCAAGTGTAATTGCCTGACGGAAAACGGGATCCTGACTGTAGCCTGAAAGTGCGTCGATGATGTCGCGCACCGAAACTTCGAGCACAACGTTCATCCCGCCCTTAAGGTCAAGACCCAGATTAATTTCGCGTTCTTTGGCCTGCTGATAAGTGTATTTGCCGATAAGCAGGTTGTAAACTGGCTGGTTTTCCATTGAATCCAGGTAGTAGGTCTCACGGGCCTGCATGATGGAATCCAGCAAGTGTTTGAAAAGCACCTGATCGCCCTTCGCAAGTTCGCTTGCAAGCGTGCTGGCTGCATCACTCTGCGCATATTCCCTCGCTTTGCGCTCAACCCTCGATGTGACGAGAGTAAAGGAAAGCTGATACAGCGACACCAGTGCCAGCGCTATTGCAAAAACTTTGATCGCTCCTTTGTTCTGCATTGCTGATATTTATTAGTTTTGATTTGCTTACGTCCAATTTTTGAGGGTGCAAAATTAGCATATTATTTTACAAACTTCCAATGTTTCAGATTTATTCGGTTGGCGGCGACAACCAAACCTGACTTGCGCTCTGAAACCGAAATTGAAAAGAAATCAGCAAAAAGGATAAAACCACTAGCCTTTTCACTTGTTTTTTAATCGGCCTAAACAAGGCGTAATGACGTCTAATGCCACGGTTCATAAAATAATAGTTTACCTTTGCACCGCTTTTCAATCAAAAAATTACCAAACCATGAAAATGAATTACATGAGACTCACCGTCGCATCTCTGGCACTGGTAGTGTCGTTGGCAAGCTGCGGCGGCGGACAGCAAAACGCCCAGCAGGAGCAGACCAAGCAAGAAGAAACTGCCGTTGCTGAAAAGGTTAGTCCCGAAAAAGACTTCGTCCTTGGCGCAAAAATCTTTAACGAAAAATGTATCGCCTGCCATCAGGCCAACGGACAGGGAATTCCCGGCGCTTTCCCTTCGCTGGTCGACTCTGACCTGCTCCGCGAGGATAAACTGGCTGCCATCCATCAGGTGCTCAACGGCGACCCGGGTGGAAAAGTAATTAAAGGAGTTCAATACAACGCTCCAATGCCTCCTCAGGTTGAAACCTACGAAGAAGCCGTTGCCGTTATCAACTATGTTTCCAATCATTTTGGCAACGATCTTGGATACATCAGCCTGGAAGAAGCTAGAAAAGTAACCATCAACCCCAGGTAGTGGCATGAACAAGGCAGCTTATCATTTAATTCTGGCCCTTTTTGCCGCTTCAGTGATGGTTTCTTGTGTTGGACACAAGCACGACCACGATCATGACCACGACCATGACACCGAAATGCTACCCTCAACAGGTAGTTTCGGTGAGGCTATAACTAAAGATGGTGCAGTAGCCGTTACCGAAATTGCAAGCCTTATCACTGAGGACACTCCGGTTGAGGTAAAAGTTTACGGCACCATCGTGGAGGTGTGCCAAAGTACTGGCTGCTGGCTCACCATGGACCTCGGTAATGGTGAAACCATTCAGGTTAACATGAAAGACCACGAATTTTTCGTGCCCATGGATGCCGCCGGCAAAATGGTATGGGTCGAAGGTGTAGCGCTTCGCGAACTGATCAGCGCCGAATTGCTGAAGCATTATGCTGAAGATGCCGGCCGACCGCAGGAATATATCGACAGCATTACCGAGGATGCATGGCAATACACCATTGAAGCCAAGGGCGTAATTATTGAAGAAGCCCCATCAATTTGATTTTCTGACATCTCATAAGAAGGGGTTGCATTTTTTGCGACCCTTTTTTGTTTACCGAAGTCGCAACACCGTGCCCGGCTTGATTGCTGAACCTTCGTGCAGCTCATTTATTTTAAGTAGTCTGTTCAGCCGGATACCATATTGTTGCGACACTCCGTACAGGCTTTCACCCTCACGCAGTGTGTGCGTCCGGTGTTCCTTCGATCGACGGGCTTTCTTCTCAAGATAAATCATCTGGCCGGCTTTCGGTTCTTCATCTTTCGAAAGCTCGTTATACTTCCTGATCTGATAGCTGTAGATATTGAACTCCGCAGCCAGGGAAGCTACACGATCGTCCTCGCGGGCAAACACCATTTTTCGGCGGTTATTTTCAAAAACAAACCTTCCCTTTTTCGACTTGCCAACCACTTCGTATTGTGATGGGCTAACCGCAAGAAAGCGATGATCTTCCTCAACAACAACCAACGGAGGAGCGGTCTCAATGGCCTTAAGGGCCAAACTGTCGAAACGAAAAAGCTGGTGGCGCTCAATAATCCTGATGAGCAGCTCCGGATAGCGCGGATTGGTGGCGTAGCCCGCCCTGCTCAGCCCGTGAGCCCAGGCTTTGTAGTCCATTATGTCAAGCTCAAACAACGGGGCATACCTCGGACGTGTGGTCAGAAAAAGGGAATGATCGTGATAGGATTGCTCCGGATTGTCGTAGGCGCGAAAGCATTCGTTCTTTTCATCGTCGTCGGCGTGAAACGTTCGCCCTTCCCAGCCCCTGTGGCATTTTATGCCGAAATGGTTGTTTGCTTCGCGTGCCAGCACACTTGTTCCGCTGCCCGATTCGAGTATGCCCTGCGAGAGCGTAATGGAAGCCGGAATGCGATATTCCCGCATTTTTTGCATGGCAACATCGCTAAAGCGGTTGATATATTGTTCGGCAGCCGGCCACTGGGCAGCAAGCATGACCGGCATAAAAAGCAGCATGAGCAGAATGCCTGTGTAGCGGTGAGTCATTGTGTGTTGTTGAGCACTTCCAAAACTACGCTGTTGCCCGATTATTGCCTTGTGAGCAGCCCATGAATTACTGACAGCCTGATGTTATTATCGCCCCATGAATACCAGAGAATTTAATAACCAACGATTTTATACCTTTACGCGCCTTTGAGCACCGTTATGGATCTGATAAGGAAATATTTTCCGACGCTGGAAGACACTAAGCTTCAGCAATTTGAGGCGCTTTTGCCTCTTTACACGGAATGGAATGCCCGGATAAATCTTGTTTCTCGCAAGGATATGGAGCATTTCTATGAGCGTCATGTATTGCATTCGTTGGCCATTGCACGTTTTGTGCAGTTTGTGCCAGGCACTTCGGTACTTGATGTGGGAACAGGCGGAGGATTTCCCGGAATACCGCTTGCAATCATGTTCCCGGATTCGGAGTTTCTGCTTATCGACAGCATTGGGAAAAAGATAAAGGTTGTAAATGAAGTTATTGCTCAGCTAAATCTTCCAAACGCCAAAGCGCATCAAACGCGGGTTGAGCAACTGCAAGGGAGATTCGATTTTATCGTAAGCCGGGCTGTTACCACCTTGCCGGAGTTTTACGGCTGGGTTTCTGCCAAATACTTCCGCTCCGGTCGCAACAACAAGGCCAATGGCATCATATATTTAAAAGGCGGAGATGTGAAGGACGAAATTTCGCAACTGCCACGAAAATGCATTGCCAATACCTACGAAATCAGGAAATGGTTCGACGAGCCCTGGTTCGAGACCAAACTGCTCATACATATTTATTAATGAATCAATACCCAAAAACCTCACAAAATGACTGAAACCATCAAACAATCGCTGCGCGATTCCAAGACAGCACGCTGGATAGTGCTGGCGCTGATTTCGCTCACCATGTTCTTTGCCTATTTCTTTGTGGATGTGGCAGCTCCCCTGCAAAGCCTTCTTGAGCGCAACCACGGCTGGTCGCCCGAAACCTTTGGCATGCTGGGCGGGTCGGAGTTTTTCCTGAATGTGTTTGCTTTCTTCCTCATTCTTTCGGGCATCATCCTCGATAAGATGGGCATTCGTTTCACCATTCTCACTTCAACCATTGCCATGGTGCTTGGCGGTTTTATTAAGTACTATGCACTCACCGACAGCTTTGCGGCCACCGGTTTGCACGAATGGCTGGGAAGTTTCTGGAGCGCTGTGCCTGCAAGCGCCAAGCTGGCCTTTTTTGGCTTTGCCATTTTTGGGGTTGGCGTGGAAATGGCCGGTATAACAGTGAGCAAAACAATAGTTAAGTGGTTCAAAGGCAAAGAATTGGCCTTGGCCATGGGTTTGGAGATGGCCGTTGCCCGTTTGGGTGTTTTTGCCGTGTTCAGGCTGTCGCCCATTTTTGCCGAACAAAGTGGTGTTACCGGTGCTATTTTTTATGGTGTGGCATTTCTGATGGTGGGCTTCCTCACCGCACTGATATACACTTTCATGGATGTTAAGCTCGACCGTGAAATAGGAGAAGATGCCGCTGCAGAGCCTGAGGAAGCCTTCCGTGTAAGCGACCTTGGATTGATACTGCGCAATCCCGGCTTTTTGGCCATCGCCAGCCTTTGTGTGCTGTTCTATTCGGCCATCTTCCCTTTCCAGAAGTTTGCCACCGATATGCTTTCGACCAAGCTCGATATCCCTATCAAGGACGCTGCCGCCATGTTTTCGTTTTTCCCCATCGGGGCAATGATCCTCACCCCTTTCATCGGAGCATTCCTCGACCGTAAAGGGCTGGGCGCCACCATGATGCTTTACGGCTCAATTTTGCTCACCGTTTCGCACCTGATTTTCGCACTCGTACCCGCTGAAAGCTTTACCCAACCCGTAGCCTACGGAACCATCGTTATTCTGGGTATTGCATTCTCGCTGGTGCCGGCTTCCATGTGGCCATCCATCCCAAAAATCGTCGAAGATCGTTACCTGGGTTCAGCCTACGGGCTTACATTCTGGATTCAGAACATTGGTCTGCTGGCAGTTCCCATCCTTATCGGCTGGGCGCTCACCGCTGCCAATCCCGGAGTGGCCGAAGCCATTGCAGCAGGCGATGCATTGGCGAAATACAACTACACCGTTCCAGAGCTCATTTTTGCAGGCTTTGGTGTTCTGGCCATGATCATGTCGGTAGTGCTGCGCGTTGTAGACAGAAAACGCGGCTACGGCCTCGACCTGCCCAACAAGAAATAAGTCAACGCTTTTCTCTTAAAGCCTTATAAACCCGCCTTCTTATCGAGGGCGGGTTTTTGCATTTGACCATCGTAAAGTCTTCAGCACAGGCCAAAAAAGCGTATCTTTATGGCCTGAAATATCCTTAAAATCATTCACAATGAGCAAAGTAACAGATCTCGAGCCGAAAGCTATATGGAAACATTTCCACAGCCTGACGCAAATCCCCCGCCCATCGAAAAAAGAGGGCCGCATCATTACTTTTATGAAAGAATTCGGGGAAGGACTTGGCCTGGAAACCCTGGTTGACGAAGTGGGCAACGTCATCATCCGCAAGCCTGCCACCCCAGGATGTGAACATATGCGCGGAGTTGTGCTGCAGGCCCACCTCGATATGGTTCCGCAAAAAAACGAAGGCACTGCCCACGACTTCGAAAACGACCCCATAGAAACCATTGTCGATGGTGAATGGCTTAAAGCCAATGGTACCACCCTCGGTTCGGATAATGGTATCGGCGTGGCCGCTGCCATGGCAGTGCTTGAGTCGAACGCATTAAAACATGGCCCTATCGAGGCATTGTTTACCATTGACGAAGAAACCGGCATGACAGGGGCCAAGGAACTTAAACCTGGCCTGCTGCAAGGCGAAATTTTGCTCAATATGGACTCGGAAGACGAAGGTGAGCTATACATTGGCTGTGCAGGCGGCATCGACACCACAGGTGAATTCAGCCCAAAGCTGGAAGCTGTTGCAGAAGGCAGTTCAGCATATCGCTTGGCCGTCAAGGGTTTAAAGGGAGGTCATTCGGGTTTGGACATCAATCTGGGCCGCGGCAATGCCAACAAGATACTCAACACCCTGATGCTCATGGCAGCCGACAAATTTGGGCTGAGGCTGAGCGAAATTCAGGGCGGAAGCCTGCGCAATGCCATCCCGCGCGAAGCTTTTGCCACCGTTGTGGTGCCCGCTGATCAGGCCGAAGCTTTTGAAGCATTTGTTGTGGATTTTGAAGCCATTTCGAAAGAAGAGTTCAAGGAAGCCGATGGCGGACTCAGCATCAGCGCATCAATCGTTGAGTTGCCCTCGAATGTGATCGATGCCAAAACTCAGGACGGTCTGTTCGAAGCAGTGGCACGCTGCCCCAACGGAGTCATCAGCATGACGCCCGATATGCCCGATGTGGTCGAAACCTCGACAAATCTGGCTATTGTAAAAAGCAGCGGCGACAAGATCATCGTGGCCACGCTACAGCGCAGCTCCGACGATGCCAGCAAAGCCCGTCTTGCAGAAAATATCCGTCAGGTATTTACGGAAGCTGGTGCCAATGCTTATTCTTCAGGTGATTATCCCGGTTGGAAACCCAACGTCAACTCGCCCATTTTGACCACCATGAAAAAGGTTTATGCCGACAAATACGGTAAAACCCCTGAGGTCAAGGTGATTCATGCAGGGCTTGAGTGTGGCATACTTGCCGGGGCTTATCCGCACTGGGATATGATTTCGTTTGGCCCTACCATCCGTCATCCCCATTCTCCGGACGAAAAAGTGCACATAGGCAGCGTAGGACTTTTCTGGGATTACCTCCTTGCCACCTTAGAGAATATCCCTGCCAGAAACTGATTTTTAATACATTACGATGACATCCTGTTGCGGCATTCCATGCAGCAGGAAGTCATTTTTCCTCCACATAACATAGAATTTTTAAAAAAATCAAGCAGGCAATTTGGTGGAATGAATAATTTCCATACCTTTGCACTCCCAAATTAAGAGACCATGAAACGCACTTATCAGCCGTCGAACAGGAAGCGCAGAAATAAACACGGGTTCAGGGAACGTATGGCCACCGCCAACGGTCGCCGCGTGCTTAAAGCCAGAAGGGCTAAGGGAAGAAAAAGACTAACCGTTTCCGACGAACGATAATCCCTGCGTTTTCAAAATAATGACTTGTGAAGGCGATGGTTGCACCATTGCCTTCTTTGTTTTTCGACCTTCACATGGCCCGCTCCAACAATAAATCTTAATTTCGCACGGCTGCCAAAGCCGCTTTTTCAAAATGGAACAATTCCTAGCTTTTATTTTTTACCTCATCGTTGGCCTCTACCTCATCAGGCTGGCCTTTATCTATCTTTTTCCTTGGCTCATAAAGCGTTGGATGAAGAGGATGGCCAAACACATGGAACAGCAGCGGCAACAGTACCAACAATACTCCGAGCCTTCTGCATCGTCGCAGGATAGCCGAAGCAAATTGGATGATGTTGGAGAATATGTTGATTTTGAAGAAATTAAAGACGATAAACCCTAATCAGATGAAAGCGTTGTCGCAATACCTCAGGTCGGGATTACCCTTCTATACGGCCATTCTTGTGTTTGTTATGGTCACCTTTGCCTATCTGCATCCCCTGCTCGAAGGCAAGCAGATCGAACAACACGACATTGCCATGTACAAAGGCATGTCGAAAGAGATCTCGGATTTCAGGGAAAGAACAGGTCAGGAACCGCTCTGGACAAACTCAATGTTTGGCGGGATGCCTGCATGGCAGATTTCGGTGGTTTATACTGGTAATCTAGTGCGGTACATTAAGAAAGTGGTCAACCTGGGTATGAGTTACCCGGCTTCCACGGTATTCATGTACTTTTTCGGATTTTATATTCTCCTGCTGGTGATGCGCGTCGATCCCTGGCTAAGCATTGCAGGCGCCCTTGCATTCGGTTTTTCGTCTTACTTTTTCATAATTCTCAACGCAGGACACAGCTCCAAGGCTAACGCCATTGGTTATATGGCTCCTGTTATTGCAGGCATCATACTGACTTTCAGGGGAAAATATGCCGAAGGCGGTTTGCTCACAGCCATTGCACTCGCCCTGCAGCTCGAAGCAAATCACCTTCAGATAACCTATTATCTTCTTTTGCTGGTGGTTATTCTCGGCCTCTTCCAGCTTGCGGATGCCATAAGATTCAAAACCCTACCGCGGTTTTTCAAGGGGCTGGGGGTGCTTGTTCCGGCTGCTATTTTGGCCGCACTAACTGTTGGCACCAACCTCTACGCCACCTGGGAATATGGTAAAGAGAGCATGCGCGGCAAACCAGTACTCACCAAAAACGTTGAAGACCAGACCAAAGGCCTCGATCGGAGCTACGTCACGCACTGGAGCTATGGCATAGGCGAAACCTGGTCGCTGATGATTCCCAACGCCAAAGGTGGGGCAACAAGAGCCATCGGTTCCGAAAACCCTGCACTCGAACACGCCAGCCGCGAATTCCGCAGGCCACTCTCACAACAAAACGCATACTGGGGCGACCAACCCGGTACATCAGGCCCTGTTTATACCGGAGCCATCGTGGTTTTCCTTTTTGTGCTTGGGCTTTTCGTGGTGAAAGGAAAATATAAATGGATATTGCTTGGTGGCACTGTGCTTTCCATATTGCTCAGCTGGGGCAAAAACTTCATGCCTTTCACCGATTTCTTCCTCGATTATGTGCCCGGTTATGATAAATTTCGTGCTGTTTCGATGACGCTAGTCATTGCCGACCTCACCATGCCATTGCTGGGCTTTCTGGCCCTCTGGGAGGTGTACAAAAATCCAGGACTGCTGGGCAACAAAAATAAATGGCTCTATGCAGCCTACGGCCTGACCGGCGGGCTTGCACTGCTGTTTTACATCATGCCAACGGTTTTTTTCAATTTTTTCAGCCAACTTGAGCTTGAGCAATTTGCCCGCCTGAGGCAGGAAAACCCAGCGGAGGCAGGTCAGATAAGCCTTTTCATGCAGGAGCTTGAAAAAGTGCGCGCTGCAATTTTTCAGAAAGATGCCATTCGCAGTTTCATGTTTATAACCCTTACCGCTGTTCTTATCTTTTTATACAGCCGCAATAAGTTGAAGGCCAACTGGCTCACCGCCGCAATCACCTTGTTGGTATTGGTAGACATGGTTCCCATTGATACACGCTACCTCAACGCCAGCGACTTCATTCCTCGCCGCAAATTCGAAAACCCTTTCGAAGCCAGCACTGCTAACCGAGAAATATTGCAACGCCAGCAACCCAATGAACGTGTGCTCGATCTAAGCAATAGCACCTTCAACGACGCTTCGGCCTCCTATTTCCATCATTCGGTTGGTGGCTATCACGGTGCCAAGCTTCAACGCTACCAGGACCTTATTGAGCACCACCTTCAGCCCGAGATTTCGGCGCTTG
This sequence comes from Bacteroidia bacterium, assembly GCA_021287165.1. Taxonomy (GTDB): domain Bacteria; phylum Bacteroidota; class Bacteroidia; order Bacteroidales; family F082; genus JALNZU01. Next base: position 81,202 of record JAJTAY010000009.1, read on the forward strand.
CACGCACCCTTAACGACAGCCCAAGTCTGTCGGCCGTACAGGAAACCTTGCGCAACTGGCAGGCGCTTAATATGCTCAATACCAGATACATTATCTTCAACCCAAACGCCTCACCTATAACCAATCAGTTTGCCTACGGCGATGCCTGGCCGGTGAAATCGGTCGTTTGGGTGGACAACCCAAACGATGAAATTGATGCCATAGAAAAGCATCAGCTCAACGAGGTGGCCATTGTGAACAAAGAATTTGAGCCAATGATGGCCGGTTTATCCTTTGGCGAAGAACCTTTCGGATCGGTGGAGCTCATTGAATACGAACCTAATCATTTGGTTTACAAAGCCAACCTTAACAAGGAGTCGCTGGTTGTTTTCAGTCAGATTTGGTACACCAAAGGATGGAAAGCTTATGTAAACGGCACAGAACTACCCCTGATCAGGGCCAATTATGTGCTGCGGGCACTTAGGTTGCCGGCTGGAGAATCGAAAGTGGAGATGCGCTTCGAACCTAATGTTTGGAAAACCGGACAGGCAGTATCGCTAGCATCTTCAGGTTTGATTATTCTGCTCCTTCTTGGATGGATTGCCCTGAGGCTTAAAAAGCTGCGCCAGGATCAGGCATGAAACGTGTCCTTATCATCACTTACTATTGGCCGCCTTCGGGTGGCTCGGGGGTGCAACGCTGGCTGAAATTTGTGAAATACCTTCGCGAATTCGGCTGGGAACCCGTGGTTTATACCCCGCTCAACCCTGAGATGCCCTACGAAGACACTTCCCTGTTGTGTGATGAGCCAGAAGGACTGGAAGTGTTGAAAACCAAAATTTTCGAGCCTTATCAGCTTTATAACCTGTTTACAGGCCGAAAACGTAAAGCCAGATTTCAGCACGGATTTCTGCAATCAGACAAAAACGAATACCAAACTCTAAGTCAGCGGTTATCAGTCTGGATTCGTGGCAATCTGTTTGTACCCGATGCACGAATGTTTTGGATAAGACCATCCGTTAGGTTTCTTGCAAAATACCTTAAAGATCACCCCGTGGATGCCATCGTGAGCACTGGCCCGCCGCACTCAATGCATCTTATAGCACTCCGAATCAGGCAAAAAACAAATATCCCCTGGCTCGCCGACTTTAGAGACCCATGGACAGGCATTTACTATTTCGATAAACTTCGGGTGGGGCAAAAGGCGCTCCGTAAACACAAAATGCTGGAAAAGGCGTGCCTCGATCATACTGATCTGCTCGTTACCGTTGGACAAACAATGCAACAGGATTTTAAAAAACTGACAGATACAACTGTCGAAGTTATCACCAACGGCTACGATGAAGACGATCTGCCTTCCAGCAGCAATATCAGCCCGGCCGATTTTACGATCATGTACAGCGGTATTTTCCTTCCCGACCAAAATCCGGTGGAATTATGGCCTTGCCTGAGCCAAATGCGGCAAAGCGATCCTGAATTTCAACAAAGTCTGAAGCTTCACTTTCTGGGCAGGACCGACGCATCCATTCTGGCTGATATTCAGTCGAGCGGGCTTGACGACTGCCTGAGGCTCACCGATTATGTGCCGCATGCAGAAGTCACCGTGCAGCAGCAATACGCCGCCGTATTGTTGCTGAGCATCAACCGCATACAGAATGCACCTTATATTCTGACAGGCAAGGTGTTCGAGTATCTGGCCGCTCGGAGGCCGATTCTCGCCTTTTGTCCGCCCCAAAGCGATGTAGCTGAGATAATTCGCCAAACCTATGGGGGCTGGGTAGTGCCTTTTGGCGATACAGCCAGCCTGAATATTGCCCTACTCGAAGCATTTGCATGGTACAAATCGGGGCAGCAATGGCCATCGGTGGGTATTGAGAAATTTTCGCGAAAAGTACTCACCCAGCGAATGGCACAACTGCTCGATAAGCTGACAGCGAGGGACTAATCAGCCGTTTTCCAGAATCTTCTTTACGAACTTCTTGATGTCGTAATCGGCATTGAACACCTTGTAAAGCTCGGCCATGATGGGATATTCAGCCTCGGGCACACCCATTTCGGAAAGCAGTTCGTAAAACACATTGACGGCGATACGCCCCTCGAGCACCACTTTTTCGCTGATGCCCTGTGTGAAGAATCCCTTGCCGATAAGCAGCCCAAGGGTGCGGTTTCGGCTGAGGTCGTTGAGGGCTGTGAGCGAAAAATCGCCAAACCCGCAATAGTTGAATATGGTTTTTTCCTGGCCGCCAAAACGGACCAACAAACTACGCATTTCGTTGATGCTGCGCGAGATGACTAATGAGCGCAGATTGGGCGAGTCGAAATTGGCATCCACAATGCCAATTACAATAGCATAAATGTTTTTAAGAATACTGGCATACTCCACACCGCGGATATCGGTACTGTAGTCGAGATAAACCGGAGTGTTGTCGAACAGCTCGTGCATGAGGCCAAATACCTCTTCATTGGTGGAGGCAGCAGTGAGGGCGGTAGGCTGGCGGTTCAGAATTTCGCGGGCAAATGAAGGGCCTTTGAGCGAAACGAGCTTGTTGGGGACAATATCGGCCACGGCATCGGGCAGCAACCTGCGCTCAGGGCCAAAACCCTTGGCAAGATTGACCAGAACAGCCTCATCCGGTATCAGGCTTTTGTGTTCTTCGAGGTAAGAGGCTACCGCCACTGAAGGAATTGCCAGAAACATCATATCCGCTGTGCGCAATATGCTTTTATCGCCGGTGGCCCTGAGCAGTGGATTTAGCTGAATATTGGGAAAATATGCAGCATTTACATGATCGTTATTGACAGACTCGATGACTTCAGGCTCGACAGACAACAATAGCACTTCGTTGTCTTCGTCCGATGCCAGCACATTGCCGAGCGCAGTTGCAATAGCGCCACTACCCACAAACACAATACGCTGATTATATGAATGTTTCATAATCTTCTCGATGTAAACGGGAGCGAAATTACGATAATTTGGGCAGAGCTAAGGGCAAATGGCAGTGTGATAATATTTGGGCTGTTTGATCGGAAGCGCGAGCATTTTGAACTAATCAGCATAGGTTATCCCCTGAATGATCAGCGATTGCATTTATAACTGGCAAAGAATTTCCTGCAATCTATTGCTGCGTAATGCACAATCAAATCGTGGCAATACCATTTGTTGTATTTCTTCAAGCCTGGCCGCTTCCATTCGGTATGCAGATTTGATGGCTTCGGCCGCGACAGCAGTTTCAAATTCATCAATTGCAGGCACATCCGCCCCGGAAAATACCTCAGCCGGCCCGCAACAGTTGGCAATCACCGGAACACAACCGGCGGCTAAGCCCTCTAGCAGGGCAATGCCGAACGACTCCTGTCGCGAAAACTGACAAATAACGCGCGTTTGTGCATAGAGTTCCTTAAGTTTTTCGAAAGAAATGGGTTCTGACAATACGACATTTGGAGGGGCTATGCGCTTGGCCAGGTTCATTGCTCCCCCGCTCAGCCCCACAACCATAAAATTGAGGTCGGGCATTAGGGCTGCGGCGTTCAGAAAAAGATCCACTCCTTTTATATAAAGCGTGCTTTCGGAGGAGGCCATGGCAATACTTAGCACCAAATGTCGATTGCCCAATGCCGGAGAAACGATTTGTGCAGGAGAATAGCAATTGTGAATCACCTTTGACTTTCGCACCAGACGACTTGAAACATTACGACTTATGTCGTTGAGGGTAAATTGCGAAACCGGAAGGAGCAAATGAGCCATACGGACTGTGAGCCACAGGCTCAAACGGCCCAACAGCCTCGATTTAGTACCATATCGATATTGTGGCAGGTATGCGGCATCAACACCTCCAATCACCACCACACATTTTCGCCCGGTGAGCCGTGCAAAGAGCGCAGGCAGCACCGCATGAAAATCAGCGAACCAGACATAGACTAACTGGCTGTTCCAGATGTTGCGAAGCAGAAACAATTTTTGCCTGATGAGCTCGATAAATATGCTGAACCCACGCTGGTGCCTGAACAGGAAAACCTTTACCGTCGCGAAGCTGCGAAGCATTTCCTCATCGCGCCTGACAAAAGTCGACTGATGAAGTTGTATCATCAGAATACTCAGTTGATTTGGCTGCTTATTGCTTCTTTTCCCCATTTTCTGATTGTTGCATGGCTCGTCCGGCGTGCATGATACTGGCGTTGAGCTCGTAGCCGATGAGCAGAATGTAAGCATTGAAAAAGATCCACATCAGCAGAATGATGAGCGTGCCGATTGATCCGTACAAGGCATTGTAGCTTGAAAAATTGGTGATGTAGTAGTTGAAACCCAGCGTGCCAAAAACGAGCAAGATTGTGGCCAGGATAGCCCCCGGACTGAAAAAGTAGAAGTGCCTGCGATTAGCCGGAGCATAATAATAAAGGATGGAAGTACTGAAAAATACAAGAGATAGCGAAACAATCCATTTAACGGACCAAAGGGCCCAGATAGTCAGCTGCCCGCTGATCCAGCCCCTGTCGATCATCATATCGATGATATAGCCTCCGGTGGTTATCAGTACGATCGACACGATGAGCATTACTGACAAAACAATAACCAGCACAAGCGAAACCAGACGTTGCTGAAACCAGTTACGCGTTTCGGTAGTGTGCATGCTTGTATTGAAACCGTCCATAATGGCGCTGATGCCGTTGGTGCTGAAATAGAAAGTGAGAAAAAAACTCAGCGAAAGCAGGCCGCTGTTTTGCTTCATGATAATGCCGTAGATGGTGGATTCGACCATCGAAAAGGTTTCGGGAGGTATCATGCTTGCAAGCAGACCAAACAAGGAATCCTGAAAATCCTTTACCGGCACATAGGGTATCAAAGTGAACAAGAACAGAATAAAGGGAAATATTGCCAGAAAGAAGTTGAATGCCACTGCCGATGCCCTGAGCGAAACAGCTCCTTCAAAGAGTCCGCGCATATAGAGCGACAGCACCTGCTGAAGGGTTATACCGCCAAATCCGGGCAACCTTACCTTACTTAAGAGCAGCTTTGTGTTTTCTTTATGAAAGTGATACTTCCTGAGCAATATCGCCTTCACAAGCGGAACAGTTCGCTTTAACCCCCTGATATCCATATGCTCAGGCGATAGCCCTCAAACTCATGTCGAGGCTCCGGATATGATGCGTAAGCGCGCCAACCGAAATGAAATCGACCCCGGTGGCAGCGTATTCGGCAATCGTTTCTTCGGTGATTCCGCCCGAGGCTTCCGTTTCGTGTCGCCCACCAATCAGTTGAACTGCCTTCTTCAAATCGGCCGGACTAAAGTTATCCAGCATAATCCGTTTGATGCCACCACATCGAAGCACCGCATTCAATTCATCGAAATTACGGACCTCAACCTCAATATCAAGTTGCTTGTCCTGCGCTGCTAAGTACGCTTTCACCGACCTGATGGCTTTTTCAATTCCACCGGCAAAATCCACGTGATTGTTTTTGATCATCACCATATCAAACAAACCGAACCGGTGATTTTGGCCGCCACCTATAGCAACGGCCATTTTTTCAAAAATGCGGTTGTTGGGTGTGGTTTTGCGGGTGTCGAGCAATATTGCACCGGTGCCTTCGATAAGACTTACGTAATGTCGCGTGCGGGTAGCTACACCGCTCATGCGTTGCATAAAATTGAGCACCAGCCGCTCTGCCGACAAAATTGAACGCGAGCATCCTGAAATCACGAAAGCCTTGTCGCCCGGCTGGACGACATCACCATCTTTAAGCATGGGCTTAAAATCCAGTGAGGGATCAACTTTGGCGAAAACCCTTCGGGCAATATCCAACCCTGCAAGCACACCGGGTTCTTTGACTAGCAGCACAGCTTTGCCCTGCGCATCAACAGGTATGGTTGCACGACTGGTGTGATCGCCATCACCGAAATCTTCAGCAATGGCAAGTTCGATTAGGTGGTCGATATGTTGTTCAGAAATCATTTGCGCTGTATGCTGAACGAAAATATTTTGTGTCCCTCGGGCCTTTTTTCCGCCTGAATATAGAGACGGTATTCGGTTTCTCCGCTGGTGTATGTGCCTATGAAATAGTCGTTTCTGGGATTGAGAGCGCCCTGCTGGTCAATGGAAATTGCCGTGGGAGGATGCTGACGGAAAAATGTGGAAAGTACCGTTTGCAGTTGATTCTGGTTAAACGCGCCGCGTTGTGTAGGCAGTTCAACATCCACCATGGGCGACATAAAATTTAGCAACTTTTTGGCATCGCTCTGCAGCATGTGGGCCACCCAGGCCTGCTGGTCACCAGCTTTGGCAGGTTGTTGCGCCAACAAAGCAGAGTAAAGCGGAAATATAACAACGATCAGGCTTAAGCGGCAAAAACGCAACATGCACTAAGGTTTTCAGCGTGTAAATTTAACATCATTTGCACGGACAGGATACCCATATGAAAGCAAAATTCGTACCCTTTTTTACCATCTTGTGCACGTGAGCAGCAACACAGGATGATTATTACCCGCAAATTGAATACTTTTGGTGTTGCAATCACGATAAAGATATGATTATTAACTCGCTTAAGATCAAGCATCTCATAAGTATATTTACATTTGCTCTGCTTATTTTTCTGCTTTCGTGCGAGCCCCCGAAGCAGGAATCGGAAACCGAACGCTTTGAAAGGGAGCTGAAGAGTTTCAACAACCAGATGGACAATCTGGGGCAGCAAATGGAATTGCTCGAAGCCATGCAATCGGAGCTTGATGCACTCGAAAAACAGCGGGCCACGGGCGATATCAGCGATGAGGAATTCAGGCGCAAAACCAGTATGGTAAAAGACACTTACGGCCGGGCGCTGGCCAAACGCGAGCCACAGCGCAACTTCACTGGATTGCCTGCCTGGGCGGTCGAGCTGGGTTTGAGCATTCCAAACGGCATGCAACTCGATCAGGCATTTTCGAAGGTTACTTCTGCCAACAACCCCGATGAAGGCTTCAATTCGGTTTTGTTGGTATTCAACGGCGATTACCAAACCGCCATGCGTGAGGCCGAACGTATTGCGCGTCAGGCCCGTGTGCCACTGAGCAAGGATTTCGAAGAAGCACGCGAAATTGCCGAGAAATACAGCAGCAGCCCCCTCAAAGGCATTGCTTACATGAATTTTGAACCTTTTAAAAAAGACGCCCCGGTGAATATCTCCATCACAGTTGACGAAACCGGCGTGCTTACTATAAGTGCCGTTGATGTTCAGCAAATGAACCGCCAGCTCGAGCGCAGCCGGAGCCTCAACACCCAGCAGCCATGAATATCGTTGTAACAGGTGCCAGCAGAGGTATTGGTTATGGCCTTGTTGAAGAGTTTATTAAATCAGGACACAATGTAATTGCCGTATCGAGGAATACTACTCCATTAACGGCGCTTGCCAAAAAAACCAGCAATGGAAAATTAATTGTTTCAGGTATTGATCTGGAACACCCAAAGGCACCGGACGAGATCGCGCAATCGGTAGGTGAGAACTTCAATCAGCTTGACATTTTGATAAATAACGCAGGTTTATTGATCAATAAGCCTTTTCAATCCTTGGAGTCGGACGATTTCGACAGGATGTTCAACGTCAATGTAAAGGCCCCTTTCAACATCGTTCGCACCCTTGCCCATTGTTTTGCTCCCGGCGCCCACATCGTCAACATTGGCAGTATGGGAGGCTATCAGGGCAGCGCGAAATTTCCGGGTCTTTCGCTCTATAGCGCCAGCAAAGGCGCGCTCGCCATACTTACGGAATGTTTGGCCGAAGAGATGAAGCCCGTGGGCGTAAAGGTTAACTGTCTCGCACTTGGTGCAGCGCAGACCGAAATGCTCGGCGAAGCTTTCCCGGGCTACAAGGCCCCCGTAACTGCCGGCGAAATGGCATCCTACATCGCCTGGTTCGCCCTCAATGGACACAACTTTTTCAATGGTAAAATTCTTCCGGTATCAGTCACAACCCCATGACAAAAAAAGCCGAAAACATAGAACATCCGGGCATTGTAACCCGGGTACACGATAAATATGTAGAAGTTATGGTACTGTCGCAGTCGGCCTGCAGCGCTTGCCACGCCAAAGGAGCCTGTTCCATGGCCGATATGGAGGAAAAACAGGTGAAGGCATTCAAGACTCCCGGCAGCAGCTATACTGAAGGGCAACACGTAACAGTTTACATGCAAAAAAACCTTGGCAATCTCGCCGTATTCTATGGCTACATTTTGCCCTTTCTTTTAGTTATTTTTATTCTTTTCGGACTTGTTGGTTTCGGATTCACGGAGGGTCAGGCCGGGCTTGCAGCATTGGCGGTGCTTGTCCCCTACTACCTCATACTGTATTTGAGCAGAAATAAGTTAAACAAGACTTTTGTGTTTTACGCCAGATAGGCAAACTAACTACCAAGCTTCAAAAGGCTCAAAAAATCTTCATTTCAAGCCCTTTTCTGAAGATAAAAACATGTTTATATTTAAATATGTTCTAAATAGCTGATTTTCTGTCAATTTAGAACTTTTCTAAACTATTTTGCAGGCCACTGAAAATCAAATCGTTTCGAGTCAAATATAAAAACAATATGCAAGAGTTAAATCATTAATGATTTGATTATCATAAGCTTGCAAAGCCTATCGTTGCCCTAACGCTTTTTCTTTCTTTACCTTCAAACTTTCTATTTTTGCTTTGCTGTTTGCGCGTGAACAGTAAACAGCGACGGATTGTGTAACCAAACATCCAGAGCCGTGAATGAGATTATTATCAATGCACTGTTATTACTTGGCCTTCTGGGCGGAGTGATGGCAGTGATCCTGTTTTTTGTGGCGCAGAAATTCAAGGTGATCGAAGATCCCCGCATCGATCAGGTGGATGAAGCGCTGCCCAAGGCCAATTGTGGTGGCTGTGGCTATCCCGGCTGCCGCAACTTTGCGGAGGTATGTGTAAAATCGGCCAGCGAGCGACAGAGTCTCGAAGGATTAAACTGCCCTGTGGGTGGCAATGCCGTGATGAAGCAGGTGGCCGCCATCCTTGAGCTTGAGGTGGCCGATGTGGAACCCCAGATTGCGGTGGTTCGTTGCAACGGCACCCACAACAATCATCCTTCGCGCGTGAGCTACGAAGGCGCCAGCTCGTGCGCCTTTGCCCACAACCTCTTTGGAGGCGAAGGAGGGTGCCAGTATAGCTGTCTTGGTTTGGGCGACTGCGTGGTATCCTGCGATTTCGATGCCATACATATGGATGCTGCCACCGGATTGCCCGTTGTAAACGACAAATGCGTTGCCTGTGGTGCCTGCGTGAAAGCCTGTCCGCGCAACATCATTGAGCTAAGACCCAAAGGCAAGAAAGACCGCCGCATTTTTGTAAGCTGTGTCAACAAGGACAAGGGAGGCATTGCAAAAAAGAACTGCGAGGTGGCCTGCATAGGTTGTTCGAAATGTTTCCAGGTATGTCCCTACGATGCCATTACCATGGCAGACAATCTGGCGTATATTGACGCTGAAAAATGCAAGCTGTGCCGCAAATGTGTGGAAGTATGCCCCACCAACTCCATACATGAAATTAATTTCCCGGCTCGTAAACTCAAGGTTGAAACCGGAGACGGCGCCGTTGCAGCAGAAGCGGCTGCAGCACGCAAGGCCGAGAAAGTTGTAAAGGAAAAACCAGCTTCAACCGAGCCCGAAAAACCGTCCGAACCAACCGCATAAGACAATTGAATCCTATGAAACTGAAGACATTTGCACTGGGCGGCGTTCATCCCGAGGAGCATAAGCTCTCGGCCAATGCTCCCATCACCTTACTTCCGCTGCCCGCTCAGCTGATTGTTCCGCTTGGGCAAAACCTGGGCGCACCGCCCAAGCCGTTGGTAAAAAAAGGCGATGAAGTGAAAACCGGGCAACTTATAGCGCGTGGTGAAGCCTTTATTTCGGCAAACCTGCATTCTCCAGCAACCGGTAAGGTGCTTAAGGTGGACGATGCCCCCGATGCCTCGGGCTATCGTAGGCCTGCTGTTTTTATCGACGTAAGTGGCGAGGACGAATGGGCTGAAGGCATTAACAATACAGATGAGTTGATTACCCGCCTCGACTTCAGCCGTGAAGAAATTATCAATAAGGTTAAAGAAGCAGGCATCGTTGGTCTTGGCGGGGCTACCTTTCCAACCCACGTGAAGCTGATGCTTCCGCCCGGAAAGAAGGCCGATTATCTGCTCATCAATGGAGTGGAGTGCGAGCCATACCTTACCTCCGACCACCGGATGATGCTCGAGAAAGCCCAGGAAATCATGCAAGGTATTCGCCTCATGATGATTGCACTCGATGTGAAGAAAGCTATTATTGGCGTCGAAAACAATAAACCCGACGCCATCGCCCATCTTGCCGCTATGGCACTTTCGCACCCGGGCATCAGCGTGCAGGCTTTGTATGTGAAATACCCTCAGGGCGGTGAAAAACAGCTGATTAAAGCGCTGGTAAATCGCGAAGTTCCTTCTGGCAAGCTGCCTATCGAAGTTGGCTGTGTAGTTTCAAATGTGGGCACTGCATTTGCGGTTTATGAAGCAGTAACAAAAAATAAGCCCCTCATCGAAAGGGTGGTAACCATTACCGGCCTCGAGCTTGCCAGACCTTCCAACTTCATGGTTCGCATAGGCACCCCCATTGCAAAACTCATCGAAGCTGCAGGTGGACTTCCCGAAGGAACCGGAAAGATTATCAACGGTGGCCCGATGATGGGCAAAGCCATGACCAACCCGGAAGTGCCAATTATCAAGGGTTCGTCGGGAATATTGATCATGCCCGGAAAACTCAGTAGCCGCAAACACCCACAGCCCTGCATTCGCTGCAGTAAATGCACCACCGTTTGCCCAATGGGTCTCGAGCCTTTTCTGCTGGCAAAGCTATCGAAGCTCGAACGCTACGAGGACACTGAAAAAGAGCAGATTATGGATTGTATAGAATGTGGTTCGTGCCAGTACACCTGCCCTTCGAGCCTGCCACTGCTCGATTACCTGCGACTGGGCAAGTTCCGCACCGGCCAAATGATAAGAAACCGAAAATAAGAAAGCGCATGAGCAAATTGATCATTTCAGGCTCACCCCATGTGCATGGCGACGAAAGCGTCAGCAAGATCATGTACACTGTGGTGCTTGCCCTCGTGCCGGCTATGCTGGTATCAGTATATTTCTTCGGATTCGACGCCATCAGGGTGCTGACCATATCGGTGGCAGCCTGTGTATTTTTCGAATGGGCCATACAGAAATACCTGATTAAAGGGCCGCTTACGATTGGAGACGGTTCGGCAGTGGTTGCCGGTGTTTTGCTGGCGTTCAACGTGCCAGCCAACCTGCCCTGGTGGATTCTGGTCATAGGCGCATTGGTTACCATTGGTGTTGGCAAGATGTCGTTTGGTGGCCTTGGCCGCAATCCTTTCAACCCGGCGCTGGTAGGGCGTGTTTTCATGCTGATCTCCTTTCCGGTGCAGATGACTTCGTGGCCAATACCAAAGCCTTTGTTTGCCGAACGACTCACTGATGCCATTACAGGCCCTACCGCGCTGGGCATTCTTAAGGAAGGCATTGGCGCTGGAAAAACTATCGATCAGATCATGGCCGATCCCCACATGCCCGCTTATATCGACAGGCTCGTTGGCAATATGAACGGTTCGCTGGGCGAGATGTCGGCTATTGCCCTGATCCTTGGTGGAATTTTCATGATTATTCGCAAGGTAATCGACTGGCAGCTTCCGGTTGCTATTATTGCTACGGTATATGTCTTTGCAGGCATCTTCCATCTAATTGATCCACAACACTATATCGATCCTGCTTTTCATCTCTTCACCGGCGGACTCATGCTGGGGGCCATATACATGGCCACCGACATGGTATCGTCGCCCATGAGCATGAAAGGTAAAATCATTTACGGAGTGGGCATTGGGCTGCTCACCATTATTATCAGGCTTTGGGGAGCCTATCCCGAGGGCATTTCGTTTGCCATTCTGATAATGAATGCATTCACGCCTCTGATCAATATGACGCTCAAACCCCGCCGTTTTGGCAAGGCCACAAGTTAACCCACGGAAAAAAGCACTACAATGGCAAAGAAACTAGAATCCACTTTTCCGAATATGGTGATAACGCTGCTGGCCGTGGCGTCGGTGGCAGCGCTTAGTCTGGGGGCTGTTTACAACATCACAAAAGCCCCAATTGAAGCGGCACAAAAGAAGAAACAGGAGGAAGCCATACGACAAGTTCTCCCTGCATTTGACAGATTGGTGACCAGCAAAGCCATTTCAGCGCGCGGCACCGATTCTCTCAGTATGTTTTACGCCTATCAGGGAGATCAGCTCGTTGGGGTAGCTGTGAATACATACACCAACAAGGGCTTTAGCGGATTAGTCAGGCTGATGGTGGGTCTTTTGCCCGACGGCACTATCAATAATACGGCAGTACTTGAGCACAAGGAAACACCCGGTCTTGGCGACAAAATGCAACAGAGCAAATCACCCTGGAGCATACAGTTTAATGGCAAGAACCCTTCGACCAGCAACATTCATGTTAAAAAAGACGGCGGCGAGGTGGATGCCATAACTGCGGCTACCATAAGTTCGCGCGCCTTTGTTGATGCTGTGCTTCATGCACACGAAACCTACACCAAAAAACAAGGAGGACAAGAGTGATGAACAATTTGCAGAATTTTACCAAAGGTCTCATCAAGGAAAACCCGGTACTGGTTTTGCTGCTGGGTCTTTGTCCGACACTTGGCGTAACCACTTCAGCCATCAACGGGCTTGGTATGGGGTTGGCTACCACTTTTGTGCTTGTGATGTCGAACCTGGTTGTTTCGCTCATCAAAAACCTGATTCCCGACAAAGTACGCATCCCATCATTTATAGTGATCATCGCCTCCTTTGTTACCATTGTCGAATTGCTGATGCAGGCATATTTGCCTGCACTTTTTGAGCAACTTGGCCTATTCATCCCGCTGATTGTGGTAAATTGCATCGTGCTGGGTCGCGCCGAAGCTTTTGCTTCCAAAAACAATACCCTATCTTCACTTCTTGATGGCTTGGGAATGGGATTGGGGTTTGCCTTTGCACTTACCCTACTTGGCGCCGTTCGCGAGCTGCTTGGAAGTGGCGCCCTTTTCAGCATAAAACTCATTCCCGGCGACCTTATGCTGGTGTTCGTGCTGGCCCCGGGCGCATTTATCGCGCTGGGTTACCTGATTGCCCTCAGCCGTAAGTTGAACAAATAAATCGAGAAGCCATGGAATATATCATCATTATCATATCGGCGATCTTTATAAACAATATTGTTCTGGCGCAATTCCTGGGCATTTGTCCATTTGTTGGTGTTTCGAACAAATTGAGTACCGCTGCAGGTATGGGAGGTGCCGTACTGTTTGTAATGACCATTGCTACCATTGTCACCTGGCTCATTCAAACTTATCTGCTCGAAGCTTTGGGCATTCAGTTTTTACAGACCATCGTCTTCATTCTGGTTATTGCTTCGTTGGTGCAAATGGTTGAGATTATCCTAAAGAAAGTGAGCCCATCGCTTTACTCGGCTTTGGGCGTGTTTTTGCCACTCATCACCACCAACTGCGCCATTTTGGGTGTGGCCATCCTCACCATACAGAAAAATTTCAACCTTCTTGAGGGCGTTACTTTCGCTGTTGGCAACGCTTTAGGTTTTTCACTAGCCCTGGTGGTATTTGCAGGCATACGCGAGCACCTCGACATTATGGAAGTGCCCGAAGGCATGCGCGGTGTGCCGATTGCCCTGGTTGTTGCCGGCATTCTGGCTCTAGCCTTTATGGGATTCACCGGATTGGTGTAAAATCAGCGTAAAGATTTACAAAAGAATGTAATAACCACCGGTACCTGCCGGTGGTTTTTATGGTATCAAATTAATGGCTTCATTTGGTTAAGAGCTCATCTCCTGTAGCACCTCGGCAAGCGATAGTCGAGATCATGCTCGGCATGTTCCATACACACTTCAGGATCGCAGCAGGTAAGGCAAACGCGCTTGTACGACATAAAATTCAGCAGCTGAATATGAGGCGACAAAAAATGACTTTTCACGGCCTCGTCGCGCATGAGGTCGGTGGTCAGGTATTTCTTATTCGAATCGGCAAAAACCGTAACCACTACTGCATCTTCGCCCAACATTTCCTGCGCAATCAGTGCGCCGATGAAATTGGCACCCGATGAAATACCCACCCCAAGACCCAGCCCGGCCGACAGCTTTTGCGCCATGATAATGGCATCGCCATCGTCAACACCGATGATTTCGTCGAGCTGATCGAGCTGACAGATAGAGGGAATGAATTCATCGGAAATGCCCTGAATCCGGTGCTTGCCTACCTTATGACCTGTGGAAAGTGTGGGAGAGTTGGTAGGTTCGAGCGGGTAGGCCTTGATGGTCGGGTTTTGTTCCTTAAGGTATTTGCCAACGCCCATCACCGTTCCTCCCGTACCCACGCCGGCAACGAAGGCATCAGGTTGAATGCCCCGAAATCGTAACTGCCACCAAATCTCTGGTCCGGTGGTTTTGAAATGAGCTTCTGTATTGTGCTCATTGCTGAATTGGCGGGGCAAGAACCCTCCCGTTAGATGCGCAGCTTCCTCGGCCATGGCTATGCTGCCAAGGAATCCTCCTTCCTCTTTACTCACCAGCCTAATCTTTGCTCCCAGCGAACGGATGATGTTTTTTCGCTCATCGCTCATCCAGTCTGGCATGAAAATGTTCACCTGATGGCCCAGCGCCCTGCCAATGGCAGCAATGGAAATGCCTGTATTTCCGCTGGTGGCTTCAAAAATTTCCATGCCCGGCTTAAGAAGACCAACCTTAAGCGCCTGCGAAAGAATATGATAAGCCATACGATCCTTGATGCTGCCCGTCATATTCAAATTTTCGGCCTTGGCATAAATGCGGCGCTGACGATTTTTGTATATAAAATTGATTTCCAGCAGGGGCGTATTGCCCACCATACCCTGAAGCGACTTGATGATGCGAAGGCCTTTTTCCATGAGAACAGAAATGGTTTTGATTCAGGCCAAATTTAGGAAATAGTTGCTGGATCGCAACATACAGGCTGAATCAGCAAGGATTGAATCAGGGCGTGCACCGATCTGCGAAAGTGCCATCGCAACTATTATCCCTTTTTATGTTATTTTGTCAATCGAAAATACATTTGGACAATGGAATTCATCCTCGCCATTGGTGCTTTTATGGCATTTTTTCTTGCCTGGTTGTTGAGTATAAAAAAGAATCGTGGCAAGGCTGACGCTGCTCTTTCCATCATTTTTTTAGTCAACGGGATTACCATCCTGCTGGGATTTCTGGAAATTGTCAACCGCAAAGCAGGATACCCCTTTGCTTTCATTTTACACACTTCCACACCGCCTATTTTGCTCCATGGTCCGCTCATGTGGCTTTATGTAAGCCTGCTGACAAAGCCTCAGTTCAAATTCAGGGTGATTCATCTATTGCATCTTCTGCCTTTTGCTATCATATTGTTAATGTTTGTTTTAAAGAATTATGTCTTGCCCGCTGACCAGCGCATCATGGAAGAGCAAACCGAGGCATTCAGGCAACAATTAATGTTTCCGGTAGTTGCATCAATAATCTTCATTACCACACAGGGGTATTATTGGTACAGCTGGTTGCGGTTGCGAAGATATCGCGAGGCATTGAAACAATATTTTGGCAACCTCGAACACAAAGACCCGGTCTGGCTTCGCTATTTACTCATAGGCGCCATTGTTTTTTACGCCATCATCAGCCTGCTTTATATTGCCGACTACCTGTTCAAGCTGATGCCGTACGGCAGTTTGCAGACAACAGGTTACGCCTTTGCTGCTGTTTATACCCTATATCTGGGTTACTACGGATTCAAGCAAGGCGATGTTTTTACACAGTCGAAAGTTGAAATTGCTTTAGAAGCTCTGGCCGATAAAAGGCAGGAAATTGCTGAGCCTGAACAGGAAGAGATTGCTGAATTGCAGCAACTTATGGAACATAAAAAACTGCATACCGACCCAGAGCTCACCTTAGCGCAGCTGGCCAGGGCTGCCGGCACAACACCAGTGAGGCTCTCATCGTTGCTTAACCAACAAATGGGCATGAACTTTTTTGAATTCGTAAACCGGCTTCGCGTGGAAGAGTTTAAGCAACAGGCACTGAGCGATGAAGGCAAAAAACTGAACCTCATGGGCATAGCCTACAACAGTGGTTTCAACAGCAAACCGACGTTCAACAGGGTATTCAGGTCCTACACCGGCAAAACACCAAGCGAATGGCTGGCCGAACAACAAAAATAAAACAGCCGACAGAAGGAACACCGGTGCAACGCATTGCCTTCGAGGCATTTGCGGCCACTCTAATGCCTCATGAGCTGGAGTATGTATGGAGCAGGCAGAACTTCAAAACAGCTGAAAACCAGACCATACTGAGCCAGTTGCGCGACGCGCTGGTGCGCCCGTCACAATTCCAGGGTTTTGACCGAAGCATCGACAAGCGGCATTATTCCTACGTAAAGAAATGGATCGAGGAAAAACTGCAATCCATCGATGCCGATGCCTATTTCGAACAGCTTTTGGAGCTGGACAAAAAAATAATGACCGATGCCCTTGGCGCGGACGATGAACGTAAAATGCTTGCCATGATCAGGGCAAGCCGGCGCACCGATTACTATTTCGTGCGATTCTACGAGTTGATACAAAACTATCGCTACTACCTTCTCATTCGCATGCGGCACAATTACCTCAAAACCATCAATAATTTTCTGGAGGTGAACCGCGAAGCCTGGTTAAGGTCAAAAGCGATAAACCAGGAGCTGCACGAGGCTACACGCGACATCGTTGATCAATACGCCTTTTCGTCGGGCGGATCGAAACAGTGGGAAGCACGCTTGATCAGCATATTTGAGGATGAAAGCCTCGACGGCCTCAATCGTTACTATGCCATCGTACGCCTAACATTTATGTATTATAACTACAAGGAATACGATAAGCTGCTCGAACTCTACGCCCAGCTCGACCAGCTGATGCATCAGGGCATTATCTACAGCCGCAGGATTTTGGCCAACTATTACGCCAACAGGCTTCTGATGCACTCGCGTAAGAACGAAACGGATCTGGCTCTCTATTACGGCCGCTTGTCTATTCGTCACAAAGGCAGCGACTTTTTGTTTTATCTTACAAACTATTGCAGCGTTTTGTTGAGGAGTGGTCACTTTGCCGAGTCGCTTCAACTGCTCAAAAGCAATATTCCGGAATACCGCAACACCATCAGTCCGCACAACCGTATCGGGTTTGCCTCGCTCTACATTCAAAGTCTTGTTTTATCGGGAAAGGCTCAACAGGGCCTCAATTTCGCAAAACAGGCACTTGAGGAGTTTCGTTCAGAGCTTTTCCAGTTCCGCTGGCATCTATTCTTCACCTCCATGTTGCTGGCTCAACTGCGGCTCGAGCGCTATCGCGAAATTATTCGCACAGTGAAGCGCTACGACCTATTGAGCCTCGAGAGGAGTCGTCATGGCCGTGCCGGTTACATACCATATCTTCAATGGTTTTATGAGGTGGCAAGGTATAGAGAATGTCAGACTGACGAAAAAGGCCTTATTGAAGTGCTCAGGAAATCGTCGGAAGGACTATGGCAAGACCCCCACAGGGCAAAGCATTTAGAGGATCTTTTAGCTGAGCTGAAGCATCATGTTGCCGATCTCACCACAGGTTTGGGACGCATCAATTAGCCAAAGGCGGATTTGGTTACTTTTGCCGCCTAAGGACTCCATTACATGCAATATTTAAACGCTTACCTGAGCGAACTCTGGCATCTGACAGTGGACATGGCGCCTTATCTCTTGTTCGGCTTTCTTGCCGCAGGTGTGCTTAGAGTCTATTTTCCGCGCGAGTTGCTCGTAAAATACATGGGAGGCAGAGGTGCACGCGCCTCACTCAATGCCAGCCTTTTGGGCGTGCCCATGCCGCTTTGCTCTTGCGGAGTGCTCCCCGCCGGTATTTCGCTCCACAACAATGGCGCTTCAAAAAGTGCCACCACATCCTTTCTGATTTCAACTCCACAAACCGGTGTCGATTCCATACTCGTAACCTATGCCATGCTTGGCCTTCCCATGGCTATCATACGCCCAGTGGTTGCCTTGATCACAGGCTTTGCCGGGGGTCTGGCATCGGGCCGGTTTGAAAAGGAAAACGATTCCAGACATGTCCAGGCAGCCGAAGAAGAAATACCCCGCAATCTTGGCTATATGCTGCGCTATGCCTTTGTTGATTTCATGGCCGACATCAGCCGCTGGCTGGTTTACGGATTACTCATCGCTGCGCTCATAGCCGTTATTCTGCCCGACGATTTCTTTTCAACGGCAGTATCAAATCCGGGCCTTCAAATGCTGCTGGTATTGGTTGCCAGCATTCCGGTTTATGTTTGCGCCACCGGCTCGGTGCCTATCGCTGCCGTGCTCTTGCTCAAAGGAATATCGCCCGGGGCCGTATTGGTATTTCTTATGGCCGGACCAGCCACCAATGCTGCCTCGCTAACCGTATTGAACAAAGCGCTGGGCCGCAAAACAACGATAATTTACCTGATAACGATTGTTGCCGGCGCTTTAATATCAGGTTTTGTGGTCAATATGCTGCCTTCGTCATGGTTCGAGGTGTTCGCATCTGGCCACCATCATCACCAGCATAGCTTGTTGCCTGTATGGGTTGGTATTGGTTCGGCAATTTTACTTATTGCATTGATTTTAAATAGTTTTATAACGAGTTTTCGTCAAAGGACGATCAAAAACAACATCCGTATGGGACAGAATAATTTGCTCCTCACCGTTGAAGGCATGAGCTGCAACCACTGCACAAGAAGTGTAGAAAGCAAACTGAGTGTTCTCGAAGGAATCAACCTTGTAAAAGCCAACTTTGAGCGCAACGAGGTGCTCATTGAGGGTGAAGATGTAGATCTGGCCAAAGTAAAAATGGTGATCGAAAACCTGGGTTATTCCTACAAAGGACCAAAAGATCCAGCTTAACGTTAAATCACATAACACATAGAATTCAATTAAATGTTTCGAAAACTATTCTTATTGCTGATTGGCTCAATATTCTGGCTTACTTCCGGAGCACAAACCGAAATTTTCAACGGAAAAAGCGAGGCAAGCCAGCATCAACTCATCTATTTTCCTGCACAGCGTCTTGCAGCATTCAGTTGGCAAGTTGATGCCAAATCCGGATTATCCTTAATGCAAGCAACTGAAGCTGAGCAAGATGATATTGCGTTTGTGCGCGAGGATGGTCAAAATTTGCTCTGGGGTCGCATCACTGAAGATGGTTTCACAGGAAAATTGAATGATGACAGGAAAACTCAAGAAGTAAGCCTGAGCAAACGCAATAACCCAAGCCTGTCGGGATGGCAATTCGTGCGTGCAGAGGGCAGTTTCAGGCATAAAAACGATCGTGGCACGGGAGCAATAATCGAACTGAACTATTATTTTCCCAACGACCCTAATCATAGCTTAATTCCTGTTCTTGCTTCGTTTTACGGGCTTGATGAACAGTCAGTTCAGACTGAAAGCATGATGCAGGCCGATGTTGATGCATTTATCGAACGTTATCGGCAGATGAGCACCAATGCCGATGGTAATACTCTGGAAATGAACTGGATGAAAAGTGCTTCTGGCTTCCCGGTGTTTATTTCTGGCGATTTGCTTTGCATGGTTAAAACATCGGCCGTTAGCACAGGTTTGCAGTCGGTTCGCAGGCATTCGGAATATGTGGTTATCGATTTGAAAACCAATAACAAGCTGACTTTCAATGACATCTTTACAGGGGACAGTAGCGAAGCACTCTCAGCTTTGTTGGAGGAATCGCTGCGGAAGCAATTTGGTATTGAGACCGGAGGTAGCCTTCGTCAGGCAGGCTTTTTTAGTGAGAACGTGATGCCGAACGAAAATCTGATTATCGGCGCCGGGGCACTTGGTTTTGCTTACAATGTGTATGAACTTGGTCCGCCCTCCAAAGGTCAGCCCTTGCTAATGCTTCCCATCAACGCTGTTGAGTCGCTCCTTCGACCTGAATTCAAACAACGCATTGAGGATGCCTTTAAGAAACTATAAAGCCTTCATCGAATGAGCTTTTTGCTGGTGGTTGTCAATGTTTTAGGCGCGATGGCACTTCTGCTTTTCGGCATTAAGCTGCTATCGGAATCGTTGCAGAAACTGGGCGGCCGTCAACTCCGCAACTGGCTCACAGTGGTTGCCGGCAATCCTGCTCGCGGCCTGCTCTCGGGCTTTCTTCTGACGGCCCTACTGCAGTCGTCATCGGCCACAACGGTATTGCTGGTGGGTTTTGTCAACTCTGGGCTCATTTCGGTTTACAACGCCACAGGTCTCATTTTTGGCGCCAATATAGGCACAACCGTAACTACTTGGCTCATAACATTTTTCGGCTTTACTTTCAACATTAAAGGTTTTCTGTTGCCCTTACTGGCTTTCAGTATTCCCTTGTTTTTTTCTTCGCGCTCTTCACATAAAAGCCTGGCAGAATTGCTTATTGGCTTTTCGCTGCTTTTTTTTGGTCTTCAGTTTCTGAAAGATGCTCTTCCACCTGTAGACACGGCGAGTCCGCTGTTCAACTATGTTCGATCGCTCGACAACCGCGGATTTCTTCCACTGCTTCTCGCGGGTTTCACGGGTATGCTCGTTACGCTGCTCGTACAATCGTCAACAGCCACCATCACCCTTACCATTATCCTGCTTAGTGAAGGCTACATTGGTTTTGAAGTGGCTGCCGCCATGGTAGTCGGCGAAAACATCGGCACAACGGCAACCGCAAATCTGGCTGCACTCATTGCCAACCGCAATGCCAAACGCTCTGCACTGATACACACCCTGTTCAACCTCGCGGGAGCGGTGCTTATTATACCTTTCTTTATTCCTGCCGTAAACGGAGTTTCGTCACTGGCTGCAATGATTACCCACAATACCGCCCATCCTGAGGCTATGGCCGCACCGCTTATGGTTAGCCTGTTTCATAGTTTATTCAACCTTACTTTTGCTTTGCTTTTCCTGCCTTTCGTTCAGCTGTTCGTAAAAGCAGCGATAAAAATCATTCCCCTAAGTAAGGAAGGCGAACAATCTGGCTTGTATTTTGCCGATAGTTTCATTGCACCCGTTTCGGAACTGGCTGTTATTCAGATTAACAGCCCTTTGAAAACCATGAGCAGAACCATTTCCGAAATGCTCGAAGTTTTTCCTCAACTGCTCACCGAAAAAAACCAGGAGGTTTTTGCCTCGATCACCGAAGGCATTCGCAAGCGCGAACTTTTTAATGATGAACTGGAAAAAGCCACCCAGCAATACCTTTCGCGTCTGGGCGAGAGCAAACTCAGCCACTCGGTTTCGCGTATGATCAGCACCGTGCTCATTGCCACCAACAACATGGAAAGCATTGCCGACATCTGCTATAAAATCAATGTAGCAGTCGAGCGAAAAAACAGCGAGCATGCGTGGTTTACACAGGAACAGCGAAACAGCCTGATGTTGCTGTACGAAAAAGTGAAATTCGCTATCGAGCTGATGGACAGACAGATCGCTAAACCATCCGAGGAAACCCGTCTGGCAGCACTTGCCAACGAAGCCGAAATCAACACCCTCAGATTCAACATCATCGAAAAGCAAGTGGACGAGCTAAGAATGAAAAAATACCCGCTGACCTCAGCCAATTATTTCCGGCAGCTTGCGGGGTATCTTGAAAAGGTGGCCGACCACGCACTGAAAGTGGTCGAAACATTAGCTGTTTCTAAATAAACTTTTGTTTAATTGCTGTTTTGAAGCTCCTGGGTCAGAGGGAAATCACCACCCCGACGCCAGAATGTCCACCACATGAATCACCTTGATAGGCAGGTTTTGCTTTCGGATGTAGCTGTCCATCTGCATCAAACAAGAGGTGTCGGTAGAAACGATGTATTCCGCACCGGTGCTGAGTGCATTTTGCACCTTTTGTTCGGTCATGGCCACGGAGATGGGCTCAAAACGTGCGGCAAAAGTGCCTCCAAAGCCGCAGCAGACATGACGGTCGGACATTTCGATCAGTTCGAGGCCTTTCACCTGAGCCAGCAGCATGCGTGCTTCGCCGCTTAAACCATATTCCCTGAGTGCTGCGCAACTGTCGTGATAGGTAACCTTGTGCTCAAACTTTGCTCCAAAATCGAGAAAACCCAGTTTGTTGACAAGAAAGTCGGTGATTTCGAACACATTGCGCACCACGCGCTTATATTCCATATGGCTGCCGGTGTTGTGAAAAAGCTCTGAATAATAGTTCTTTACAAAGCCGGTGCAGGAGGCCGATGGGCCGACAATGGGCCGGTCGTGCGGGAAGTCGTCCATAAATTTCTCGCCCAGCTTCTTGGCTTCGTCCCAAAAGCCAGCATTGAAAGCCAGCTGCCCGCAGCAGGTTTGTGCAGGGTTGTAATCAACGTCAACACCTGCCTTTTTCAGGAGCTTGATGGTATTCATCCCGGTTTCGGGAAACATCTGATCGATGAAGCACGGGATGAAAAGGTCGACGGTCATAAGGTGCTAATATGCCGCAAATATAGTGGATTTGATAACAAATTCCAGCCGGACGAAGAAAAGGGAACTTACCCTGCACTCCGGAAAATGTTCCATGGGATGAAGTGAGGCGGTGCCGCCCTTACAAAAATTTCAATCCTGCTTACCGGATGCACAAAGCGCAAACTATATGCGTGCAATGCAATAGCGCCGGCACCGAGGCTGCGCGTGTCGCCATATTTCAGATCGCCGGCTATGGGACAGCCAAGTGCGGCCAGCTGTGCTCTTATCTGATGATGCCGGCCAGTATGCAGTTTTATCTCGAGTAGCTTGAAAGTTTTGCCCTGCTCCAGCAGCCGGTAGTCGAGCACGGCCTTTTTGGCTTCGGGTCTTGAAGGATCGACAACAAAGGACTTATTGAGCTTTTCGTTTTTCAACAGATAGTGTTCAAGTGTTGCGGAGTGCTGGCTGGGCAGATTGCGCACAACCGCCCAATAGGTTTTTTCGATCTGACGTTCTTTGACCATCGTTGTCAGACGGCTAAGGGCTTTGCTCGTCTTCGCATAAAGTACGCAGCCGCTCACCGGCCTGTCGATGCGGTGAACCAATCCTGCAAAAGCATCTCCGGGCTTTTGCCTGCTGACGCGGATGTATTCTTTTACGGCTTCAAGCAGACTCGGGTCGCCCGTTTTGTCGCCCTGCACAATTTCCGAGGGCAATTTGTTTACTACCAGCAGGTGATTGTCCTCGTATAAAATCCTGTCTTTCAGCGGGAGGTTCACCTCAGTATTGCTCGCGCTCGTTGGGGAAGTCGAGGGTTTTTACATCGTTGATATAGCTGCCGACTGCGCCGCGTATTTCCTCGTAAAGGTTGTGGTAGCGTCGCAGAAAACGCGGGGAAAATTGCTGATTGATACCCAGCATATCGTGCAACACAAGCACCTGACCATCAACACCGCTTCCGGCGCCGATGCCGATTGTTGGTATGCGTAGCGATGCGGTTACTTCCGCTGCCAGAGCTGCAGGTATCTTTTCGAGCACTATACCGAAGCAACCGGCCTCCTGCAACAATTGGGCATCGCTGCGCAACTTTTCTGCCTCGCGTTCTTCGCGCGCACGAACCACATAGGTGCCGAACTTATTGATACTCTGCGGAGTAAGTCCAAGATGACCCAGTATGGGAATGCCGGCGCTCAGGATGCGCTCAACCGACTCTACAATTTCGGCACCGCCTTCAAGCTTCACGGCATTGGCGCCCGACTCTTTCATAATCCGAATGGCCGATTGCAAGGCTTCCTTCGAGTTGCCCTGATAGGTTCCAAAAGGCATATCGACCACCACCAGCGAGCGCTTTACGGCACGCATCACCGAGGAGGCGTGGTAAATCATCTCGTTGAGCGTAATTGGCAAGGTGGTTTTATGACCAGCCATTACATTGGATGCGCTGTCGCCGACAAGGATAACGTCAATGCCCGATTCGTCGAGAATTTTTGCCATCGAATAGTCGTAGGCGGTAAGCATGGCTATTTTTTCGCCCTTAAGCTTCATCTCCTGAAGCACATGGGTGGTAATCTTTGGAATATCCCGGGACAAATACATGTTTAATGTGCGTTGTATATGGCAGGCAAAGGTATATCAAATCAAAACCTTTTGATCATTCCTTTTCTTCCTATAAATGATTTGCAGCAACAAAACACAAGCATAAACGTTACTTTTGCAGCCGCCTTATGATATTTTTACGCATGATTCAAAAAAGTTTTCTCGCAATAACCCTGTTGTTCAGCCTGTTGGTCAGTTCTTGCAGCACAGATGTTGACAATTTCGCTGAATATAAAGACATTACCATTGTTTACGGCATGCTCGAGGCCGGTGTCGACACAACCTTTGTTAAAATAACAAAAGCCTTTCTGGGACCAGGCAATGCTTTGCTGATTGCCAGAATACCCGATTCGAGCAATTATCCCGGTAAACTTGAGGTGAAGCTGCAGGGAAAGGTGGGCAGTAATAATCTTGCCCCTATCACGCTCGACACTATTACCATTCATAATAAACTGGCTGGCGATTCGGTATTTTATTTCCCTAGCCAAAAGGTTTATTACACCAGGGCAGCCCTCAATCCCAATGCCACTTACACTCTAACCATCGAAAGGCCTGGCGGACAGGTAAAATCGACTACCAATATGGTTAACAACTTTGCCATATTGCAGCCTACCAACCGTATCAATTTTGCCGCAACAGCCCCATCGTTGATAAAATGGGCTTCGGCCGTCAACGGAAAACGCTATGAGGCCAAGATGGTATTTCACTATGAGGAACTTGTCCCGGGCAATCCCGACACCTTGAAAAAGACTTTGGTCTGGAATCTCGGCACCCGTCGCTCGGAAACCCTAGCCGGAGGCGAAAACATGGAAATCAGCTATCTGGGTGAGGAATTTTACAACCGTCTGGGAGGTCAGCTCTCCAATCAACTTAACGTTCGTCGTTTTGCTGGTCCTGTTGATGTTATTATTGCCTGTGCCGGCGATGAACTCAGCACCTATATCGATGTAAACAGCCCCAACAATAGCGTGGTTCAGGAAAGGCCTCAGTTTACCAACATAGAAAACGGCACAGGAATCTTCTCTTCCCGCCGCACCGTTGTCCGCACCTACAGGCTTTCTGTGCAAAGCGAAGTGAAACTGGTTGAGGACTACAATTGGGGCTTCGAAATCAAACCCGTGCGCTAAACGAGGCTTGACTCCGCTGTCTGACATCTGCCAGCATTTCTTTCTGCCTTCAACATTCAATTGCTTTTTGCCTGCCGTTTTGTCAGACTCCAAAAGCTTATACCAGTAGGCTTTATATGTTTTACACATTATTGATTTACAGCCATTTAAGACTTTCGCTTATTCTCTAAGGACAAAATCTTTAAATTATCCCTGATTTACAGCCCTTTCGGGCGATGCTTGGCATAATGCTTGAGAAGCCAGAAGAAATTGAAAAATTAAGGAGGAATTATAATGGGAAAAATTATCGGAATAGACCTTGGCACAACCAACTCGTGTGTAGCCGTTATGGAAGGCAACGAGCCGGTTGTAATCCCCAACAGCGAAGGACGTCGCACAACACCGTCCATCGTTGCATTTACTGACAACGGAGAGCGCAAAGTGGGCGATCCTGCTAAAAGGCAGGCCATCACCAACCCTAAGCGCACCATCTTCTCCATCAAGCGTTTCATGGGCGAGACTTTCGACCGTGTTACTAAAGAGGTTGAACGCGTGCCTTACTCCGTGGTAAAAGGCGACAACAACACTCCGCGTGTTCAGATTGACGACAGAATGTACACTCCGCAGGAAATCTCGGCCATGATTCTTCAGAAAATGAAGAAAACTGCAGAAGACTATCTCGGACAAACGGTAACAGAGGCCGTTATCACCGTGCCAGCCTACTTTAGCGACTCGCAGCGTCAGGCCACCAAAGAAGCCGGAGAAATTGCCGGGCTGAAGGTTCGACGCATCATCAACGAGCCCACAGCTGCTGCACTGGCCTATGGTCTCGACAAGAAAAAGAACGACATCAAAGTAGCCGTGTACGACCTTGGAGGCGGCACCTTCGATATTTCGATCCTCGAGCTCGGCGATGGTGTATTCGAAGTAAAATCTACCAATGGTAACACTCACCTGGGTGGCGACGACTTCGACCACAACATCATCAATTGGCTTGCCGAAGAATTCATGAAAGACGAAGGCGTTGACCTGCGCAAAGACCCCATGGCCCTGCAGCGCCTGAAGGAAGCCGCCGAAAAGGCCAAGATCGAGCTTTCGAGCAGCACCGAAACAGAGATCAACCTGCCCTACATCATGCCGGTGGACGGTGTGCCAAAACACCTTGTGCGCAAGCTCACCCGCGCTAAATTTGAACAGATCAACGATCATCTGATCCGCGCAACCATCGAACCTTGCCGTCAGGCCCTCAAAGACGCCGGACTTTCGGCCTCGGACATCGACGAAGTGATTTTGGTAGGTGGATCGACCCGTATTCCGGCTATTCAGCAGATTGTGCGCGACTTTTTTGGCAAAGAACCCTCCAAAGGCGTGAACCCCGACGAAGTAGTTGCAGTAGGTGCTGCCATACAGGGTGGTGTGCTTACCGGCGAAGTTAAAGACGTGCTTCTGCTCGACGTAACACCACTCTCTCTTGGCATCGAAACTCTTGGTGGTGTGATGACCAGGCTCATCGAATCGAACACTACTATCCCCACAAGAAAATCGGAAGTCTTTTCGACAGCTTCTGACAACCAGCCTTCG
Organism: Bacteroidia bacterium; assembly: GCA_021287165.1. GTDB lineage: Bacteria > Bacteroidota > Bacteroidia > Bacteroidales > F082 > JALNZU01. The sequence continues at coordinate 107,993 of JAJTAY010000009.1, forward strand.
GTGGAAATTCATATTCTGCAAGGCGAACGCCCAATGGCAAACCAAAACAAGAGCATTGGCCGCTTCCACCTCGACGGCATCCCGCCGGCACCGCGCGGCGTCCCGCAGATCGAAGTAACCTTCGATATCGACGCCAACGGTATATTGCACGTTTCGGCCAAAGACAAGGCTACAGGCAAATCGCAGAGCATCCGCATCGAAGCTTCCTCGGGTCTCACCGATCAGGAAATCAAGCGCATGAAGGATGAAGCCGCAGCCAACGCCGAAGCCGACCGCCGCGAAAAGGAAAGAGTAGATAAGCTGAATGCTGCTGATGCACTCATCTTCCAGACCGAAAAACAGCTGAAGGAATATGGCGACAAGTTGCCTGCCGACAAAAAAACCGAAATCGAAAGCGGCCTCGAACAGCTTCGCAATGCGCACAAAAGCCAGGACCTCGGCGCCATCGACAACGCCATGAACAAGCTGAACGCCGTTTGGCAGAGCGCCAGCGAGGAAATGTACCGCAACACTCAGCAACAACAAACCCCGCCCCAGCAGGAGCCTGGTCAGAGCTCAGGCAGTCAGGGCGGTGGTGATGACGAAGTGACCGATGTGGACTTCGAAGAAGTAGATAAAAAGTAAGACCTGATCTTACTGACCAAAAGGGGCTGTCTCAGAAAATGGGACAGCCTTTTTTATGCCCTCCGGAAGCTAACATTCCAATGCGTTATTCATTTGATTTTAAGCTATTTATAAGATGTTGATACCCCTAACGAAAAAACTGAAACCTGCTTCAAGTTTATTGAGACTTCTAAACGAAAGGGCGGACATAGTTTTGCCGGCAGAAACCTATTCGAAGAAAAATGGCAGGACAAATCAAGAAACATCATCAAAAAAGAAAATTGCACTTTCTGGCAGCCTTTTTCATTTTCATCCAACTGTCGCTGTTAACCTATGAGGCATTGGCTCAAAAAACGGATGAACACATTTTTCCCTTCAACCTCGAATACGACCAGATCTCGCGAATTCTACTTGTAAACTTCGAGGCCGATCCTGACGATGTTTATGTGGGTTTTGAACCTCAGGTGATACCGCTTGGCGACGAAAAAGAAGCACACCTGATCATCGGCTGGCGGGTTGATGGCCGTGTGGATGTTTACCACCAGCCAGGTTTATCGCCCGACGCCGGCAAGTACAACATTGCAGGAAAGGGTCTTGCCAATTTGGTTCCCTGCGAGATCGACACCGCTGTGTTCGTGATGACCAAAACCGGACTCAAAGCACATTACTCATTCACTGACTTATATGGCAGGCCAATAAACATTAAAATAACAGAAAACGGGCATCAAGGTCGCCGCCCTTTCAGCTTGCTGGCCCCCATGGGGCTGGCTGCAGCCCAGCCAAGATCGCTGCCATGTCTGTTTTTGCACGACTTCTATTTTGTAAGGCGCAAAAACACGGAGTTTCAAGTGACAATCTCCGGTAAGACGCATAGCCCCGACAAGCTGCCCTTCCCCATCGACGGCAAGCGCATGTATTTCACCCGCTACTGCATGAATCCGGTTATTGCAACCTTTCTTCCCTCAGTCAACAGTCCTCTTAAATCGTTGGTTTTCAACGGACAAAATAAATTTGATGAAGAAGGAAAGCTGAAAGAAATTCGATGGAATGACAACGATTACAGCATTTCGTTTTCGCTCGAACAGCCAATGCCTGAACTAAACGTGCTAATAGAGTCCGGCAGTAGTTTTACAAGCCGCTTCACCCTGGCGGGCCATAAGTCGGCAGGCAGCATCAACGGCAAGATTACTATTCATCCCGAGGGCGACAGTTTGCACATGCATCTGCAGCCGGCTAAAGGGTGGAAACCGCGACCCGACAGGCCTTCTCTGTGTCTTTTATATCGTGTGGCCGGCGTTTTTCGAAACTGGCCCAGGTATTATCACTGGAATGCAGTTGTGCATAAAGATGATATGGGATCGCTGCATTTGCAATCCAACTGGGTTAACAAAGGAAAAAAATGAGCCGTTTGATTACAATTTTTATGCGTAATGTCATCCCACACCTTGCGGGTGGTATTTTCAAAGCGCTTTTCTTCATCGGTGAGAATGTAATATAAGATTGAATACCAATAATATGAAAAGATTTTTTAGGCTAATCATTCCAGTATTGCTGTTGTCGTGCAGCACTGGCCAGCAAACCACCAAAACCCATCTTTCGGTTATAGCAGGCATTAATAATGGAGGCATCACCGAAAACACCGACATGCCTGCTGTAGGTAAAGAACCCGATGCTTTTACGGGGGCTACCAAATCAGGATATCATGCCGGAATCAGGGCATCACAACGATTTGGTAATGTGGACATTGAGTCGGGTTTTGATTTCATGAACAACCGACAGACGTTGCATTACAATGATGCCGTGTCGGGTTTTGCAGGAACCCGCGACCTTTGCGTAAATCAGGTCAATATTCCGCTAACCCTTGGAATACATATATTTCCAGGAAAATTTCCCAAAACCGGGCTCAGGCTCTCGGCGGGCTATCTAACGCAGTTCAATCATTTATACACCGAGAACAATGGGCCTTTGCCCGATTACAAGCTGAACAAGCGCAGCTCGGGTGCTACACTTTCCCTCCAGGGCAATTTGCTTACCGAAAACGGGAAACCCCGCCTGGGTCTTTATGGTACGATCTATCGCGGTTCGCGCATTTTTACCGATCCTTACAATCCTGCCGAAGCCGAGATGCCCGGCTCCTCTTTTGCCGCCATTGGCTTGAAGTTTTACCTCTTTTCACGATAAAATCCGTCGAACATGACACGATATCTATTTGCAGCATTGTTACTTGTTCACGGAAGCATACACCTGATGGGCTTTTTAAAAGCTTTTGGTCTGGCGCGCCTTGATGAACTTGATTTAAACATAAGCCGTGCGGCGGGTATGGGCTGGCTTGTTGCAGCGATATTATTTTTCACTGCAACGGTCTTGTTTCTGTTATCGAACGAAGCATGGCCATTTTTGGCTTTGTCGGGTGCCGTGGTATCAGCAGTTTTGATCATCATTTCGTGGCAGGCTGCCAAATATGGGATGCTTCCGAACGCCTTGATCCTGACCGTTGCAGCAATGTGGTTTGGCATGCTTCGCATATCGCTCGAAAACAGCGATGAACTGCAACTTCTTTTCAGCACGCATCAATACGAAAACACGCACGAAACCCTAGAGACAAGTTTTAGCGATGACCTGCCGAAACCTGTTGCGCGATGGATCGATCGGTGCGGCATTGCTGATCATCCTAAAATCAATGCCGTTTGGGCGCGTCAGGAGCTGAAGATGAAATTTAAGCCCGGGCAGCAACGTTGGATTCAGGCAATCGCCGAGCAGTATGCCTTTGTTGATCCTGGGGCTTTTATCTGGAAAGTGGAGCTCGAAATGAGTCCTTTCGTTCAGATCAGGGGCAGAGACATTTTCTCGCACGAAAAGACCGAAATGCACATTAATGCAAATGGTTTATTCGATGTGGTGAAGGCCAACGGACTAAAAACAGCCGAGGGCAGCTTGATTCGCTATTTGGGAGAAATTGTATGGTATCCCTCGGCAGCACTCAGCAAGGACATTCATTGGAAACCAGTGGACAGCAATACCGCCATTGCAACAATGCGTTTTAATGCAATGAGCGCCGATGCCCGCTTCACCTTCGATGAGCTGGGCCGCTTCAAATCGCTCTCAGCGATGCGATTTATGAATGAAAAAGACGACCAACGTGTGGAATGGACCACCGAAGCCCTCGAATGGAATAGGTTTGAAGGTATTGAGGTGCCTTCGCACATCAGGGTTAGCTGGATGCTGCCCGAAGGAAAATGGACCTGGCTGGAAGTGCGAGTGGTTGAAATGAAGCTGAACCCAGAGGGCAAACAAAATGGCCTTTTCTGATTGCACAACCCTGCCTGGCGAATTTGAAAAAAAGCTTAAAAGCGCTTGAACAGCTGCCGGTTGGCCTTGCTATCAGGAACGAATTGGCTACCTTAGCGCCAAACGTAAAACACAAGCAATGGACAACATCAAATCGTACATCGAAGCCAACAAAGACCGATTTCTGGATGAGCTTTTCGGGCTAATCCGCATACCCTCCATCAGTTCTCAAAGCGACCATAAACCCGACATGATACGCGCCGCCGAGTATTGGCGCGACAGCATTCTTAAGGCCGGCGCCGACAAGGCCGAGGTTATGCCCAGCGATGGCAATCCCGTTGTTTACGGCGAAAAAATCATTGACCCTGCGCTGCCCACCGTACTGGTTTATGGCCACTACGACGTTATGCCTGTTGACCCGATTGAGCTTTGGAAAAGCCCACCCTTCGAACCCGAGATCCGCGACGGCAAAATTTATGCCCGAGGTGCAGACGATGATAAAGGTCAGGCATTCATGCATGCCAAAGCCTTCGAAACCATGGTTGCCACCGGCAATTTGCCCTGCAACGTTAAATTCATGATCGAAGGCGAAGAGGAGATAGGCTCGCCAAACCTTGGCAAGTGGTGCACAGAACATAAGGAAATGCTTAAAGCCGACATTATTCTGGTTTCCGATACCAGCATGATTGGCCCTGATATACCGTCGATTACGACTGGATTGCGCGGTTTGTCGTATTGGCAGGTGGAAGTTACCGGCCCCAACCGCGACCTGCATTCGGGTCTTTTTGGCGGGGCTGTTGCCAACCCTATCAACACCCTGGCCGAAATGATTGCATCGATGCTCGACAAAGACAACCGCATCACCATCCCCGGCTTTTACGACGATGTGCTGGAAGCCACCGCCGAAGAGCGCGAACTGCTCAATAAAGCCCCTTTCAGTCTTGAGGCTTACAAAAACGCCCTCGACCTGGAAGAAGTTCGCGGCGAAACCGGTTACACGACCATCGAGCGCGTCGGCATACGACCCACCTTCGATGTTTGCGGTATCTGGGGTGGCTATACCGGCGAAGGGGCCAAAACCGTGTTGCCTTCAAAAGCTTATGCCAAAATCTCCTGCCGTCTGGTACCAAACCAGCATCATGAAAAAATCGGCAAGCTCTTTGCCGACTATTTCACCAGCATTGCCCCTGCATCTGTAAAGGTTAAAGTGGAATACCTGCACGGTGGTCAGGCTTATGTTTGTCCAATCGATCTGCCCGCCTACAAAGCGGCCGAAAAAGCCTATATGCAAACTTACGGCAAACAACCCGTACCAATGCGCAGTGGTGGTAGCATTCCCATCATCTCAACGTTTGAACAGATTTTGGGTTTGAAAACCATCCTCATGGGCTTTGGCCTCGAATCGGATGCTATTCACTCGCCCAATGAAAACTACCCGCTGGCAAACTTTTACAAAGGCATTGAAACCATTGCCTGGTTCTATCACCACTTTGCAGGACAGAAGTAGTCTGAATGTAATTACTTAATAATGAAACAGGGCTGCTCCAAAAAGGGCAGCCCTGTTTTGCTGCTATATTTTTAATTGATCAGGATGGAATCCTAAATACGGATTGACCCTCCCTGAAGCTCTTCACACCATCCTGAAGGAACTTCACAAAAGCATCACGGTTGAGGTCGTAGGCGCGTGGCTGAACCAATACTTCTCCATCGTGCCCCATGATTACATAAAATGGCTGGGCATTTACATTAAACTTACTGATCTGGAAATCAGCCCATTTACGACCAATAGTTTTTTTCACCTTGCCGTCATATGTCGATGTTACCCATTCCGACTCGGGCAGATTGGTTTTATCGTCCACGTAGAGTGCAATGATTACATATTCATCCTGAAGCAGTTGCAGCACACGTGGATCGCTCCACACATTGGCCTCCATTTCGCGGCAGTTTACACAGCCATGCCCCGTGAAGTCGATAAATATGGGTTTGTTAAGTGCTTTTGCACAGGCTACGCCCTGCTCATAATCGAAATAACCTTCCAGACCATGAGGAAGATGAAGCTTATCAGCATACTTGGGCGGGTCGCACTTTTCCATCTGGCTTTGCCATTGGGCCGAGCCACCGGCCGCACGGGCATTTTCACGTATGATGCGGTTCAGATCGAAATCGTGTGTGGCCATTGGAGGCATATAGCCCGACAGAGCCTTGAGCGGAGCACCAAACATACCGGGAATAAGGTAAACCACAAAGGTAAAAGTGACAATGGACAGCAGCAGGCGTGGCACACTCAGGTGCGTAATCTCGTCGTCATGCGCAAAACGCAGTTTACCAAGCAGATACATGCCCATGAGAAAGAAAATCACAATCCAGAAAGCGATGTAAATTTCCCTGTCCAAAATACCCCAGTGGTAGGTTTGGTCGGCAACGCTCAGGAATTTGAGGCCAAGGGCAAGCTCAATGAACCCGAGAACAACCTTTACCGAGTTGAGCCAGCCACCCGACTTTGGCAGATTGCTTAGCCACGAAGGGAAGAAGGCAAAAAGCGTGAATGGCAGGGCAAATGCCAGCGAAAATCCAAACATACCCACGATGGGCTTGAGCACCTGTCCGCCGGCTGATTCTACAAGTATAGCTCCTACAATAGGGCCGGTGCAGGAAAACGAAACCAAAACCAGGGTGAGTGCCATGAAGATGCTGCCTACAAATCCGCCTTTATCGGCCTGCGAATCGGCTTTATTGATCAGCCAATGAGGCAATGTCAGCTCGAACATGCCAAAAAACGAAGCTGCGAAGATGACGAAAATGAGGAAAAACAGGATATTGGGCAGCCAGTGTGTGCTAAGCCAGTTGGCAATATCAGGACCGGCCACCACAGCAAGTATGGAACCTATTAAAGTGTAAATGGCGATGATTGACAGACCGTAAACCAAAGCCTGAAGTTTGCCCTGGACCTTTTTGTCCTTGTCTTTCATAAAAAACGATACCGTCATGGGTATCATCGGGAATACACAAGGTGTGAGTATGGCAGCCAGCCCGGCCAAAAAAGCCACAAAAAAGAAAACCCAAAGATTGCTGTTTGTTCCGAGGATGTCGGCACGTCCGGTTTCAGACAAAGACTTTATTTGCTCTTCACCGGCTTTCAGGAGTTGCTGTCCGTCGTAAACAAGGTCGAAGTCCTCATACAAGGCAACACAACCTTTGTCGTCGCAGACCATATATGAGATCTCCCCCTTTATATTGAATGGTGTGGCAATCAAAGGCTTAATTCGCTGAATGAAACGTGCTTTTCCCTCGAAAGTGCCAATTTCCATCTCAAAAATGTCATCATACTTGACCTTTGGTGCTATGACCTCCGAAATTCCGCCAATGAGTTCGAAGACGCCTTCATTTTCGAACTTAAACTCGGTCGGCAGCGGCCCGTTCTCGGGAATATTTATTGAATATAAATGAAACCGATCCTCTATAATAGCATCAAAAACCAGTTCCAGTTCACCACCTGGCAGCGTTTGTACGGAATAGGTCCATTTTACCGGATTAAGCGGCCCCTGAGGATTGTTTGCAGAAGCTGCTGCAGGAGCTGCGGCTGCCGGACCGCTTCCCTGAAGAGAAAATTGAAAGTCCTGCTCGGTTGGCGGAGTGCATCGCGTATCATCGCATGCCATGAATTCGATGAAACCTTTTATTACAACAGGACTATCGCTGTTAATCTTAACCCGCTGACGAAAAGTGGCCTGCTTCGAAAACCACTTGAGCTTCATTTCGAAGTTCGGGTCGTATTGCTCCTCGGCTTTCGGCTCATTTACCTTGCCCACAAGGCTGAAAGCTTCCGAGGCCTCGAAGCTGAAAACCGTGGCCGGCGGACTCATTGGTATGTCTTGCGAATACAAATGCCATTTTGGCTCTATATCGGCAATAAACAGCAGGTCATATTCCTTTTCGCCAACTTTCTCGGTGCTGAAACGCCACTTAACTGGTTCCAGAATCTGAGCCTGTATTGGCCTTAGCCAGGCGATAACCAAAATGGCGATGATAACCACTAACCGTTTCTTCATGGGAGTCAAAATAAAATAAGCTGCAAAAATAAGGATTAAGCCCTATGATGAGTGATATTTAAGCGATTTAAAACATGTTAATTAGAAAAGACCAGCATTATTAATCAGACCTTAGCTTGACCACAAGAACTTTTGAAGTCGTTGGCCGAATGCGATGAGGATGCGCTATGCGGTGTCCGCAAACCCAAACGATCGTTCCGTCAGCGTCTACAAGCAGTAACGTCTTTTTTCTGGCATGGCGGCTGAAGTGATTGTTCGTAAAAAAATCGCTGAGTAGCTGCGAGTTTTTCAAGCCCAGGGGCATGAATCGGTCTCCAATTTTCGGACTTCGCAAACTTAACGGCAGACGAAGGGAGTCGAAATCGAGCCAGGCCTGAGCAGGATCTTGTGAAAACTGCATTTCCGCTTGCCATTGAATAATTTCAAAGTCGATAGGACAGCTTTCGGGTGGGTTAGGGAAAACCTGATGTTCATGGATTTCATTCAGTGTCTTCGCATGGATTTCGAGATACCTGCTACCCAAATAAACTTCATACGCTGATGAATGAAATACCTTGCCTGCTCGACCCCCAAGTGCCTGATTGAGTTGTTGCACTTGTTTGCTGTTGAACCCGAATGGCGCCAGGATTTGGTATAAAACCGCCGCCGTATGCTGATGCATTTTCAGATCGGAAATCGCAACGCGATAAGCTCCATCTTCAGTTTTTTCAAGCAGCTTATGACGCATTTCTTCAGTAAGTTCTGCATACAAACCAGCTTGCGAAGAAATCAATTCCAGGCTCGATTCCAGCCCTCCATGTGTTTCTCCGGTAATAGCCCAAAGCAAGGGCAACAGATGATGCCTTATCCTGTTTCGCAGATAATCGTCTTTAAAATTCGAGCTGTCATCGCGCCAGCGGAGACCCTCCGAAACAGCAAATTCCTCAATTTCAACGCTTTTTGCAAACATCAGTGGCCTAACGATCCTGCCGTTTACCGGACGTATGCCAGCAAGGCCGGCAATGCCTGTACCGCGCAACAGGTTGATAAATGTAGTTTCGATACTGTCGTCAAAGTGGTGTGCAACTGCAACGGCTTCCGCTCCTGTTTGCAAAATCAATTTGTCGAACCAGCTGTAGCGAAGCCGCCTTGCAGCTTCCTGGAGCGAAATTTTTTCTTCACTAACAAACCTTCTTGTATCAACCCTTTTCAGATGTAAAGCTACACCCAGATTAGCAGTAAGATCCTTAACAAATCGCTCATCCTCTTCGCTTTCGCTTCCCCTGAGGCTAAAGTTCATATGTGCAGCCTCTACCTGAAATCCGGCTTTGATTAGCAAATGCAGCAGCACTACAGAATCGCGGCCTCCGCTTAGCGCAACAATTATCTTGCTGCCTGGCAATGGCATCAGATGTTGTCGCATATAACTGAGCATCCGGCTTTTCATGGGGTAAAAGTAAGCAGAAAAAAACCGCCTCCTCACGGAAGCGGCATTGTATGGTTTTGGTTCGCTATCAGTCGATTGTCCAGGTGGGATTGCTCTGCAGCAGGTCGTCAACCGTTTTGATGCGTGAGTTCGCTTTCTCGTTCTCGAGCACCTCCATCAGGTTCTGATCGAAGGTAGGGGCAGCAACCGAACGGATAACGCCCAGTGCCACCGGAAACTCAGGCGGCATCATGCGGGCAATCATCATGTGGATTCCGGGATCTTTCTCGTATTGGTCATGAACGAGGATATCCCCTTCGGTGACGCCATTTTCTCCGATGGTAACCACTTCGAGGCGCGTACCTTTAAGCACAATGCCTTTGTTTCGGTCTTTGCCAAAGATGAGCGGCTTGCCATGTTCGAGCCAGAGCTGATTATCGTCGCGCGTTTCCTTATTGGTAATCAGCTCATGCGCCTTGTTGAAGAAGATGACGCAATTCTGAAGTATCTCAACTACCGAGGTGCCTTTGTGCTTTGCAGCTTCCATGAACACAGCCGTCATGGCTTTGGGATTGGCATCGAGCGATCTGGCAAAGAAATTGCCCTGCGAGCCTATGACGAGTTCCCCGGGGTTGAAAGGTCTTTCGAAGGTTCCCTGTGGACTTGTCTTTGTTTTCGAACCCTGCGGTGTGGTTGGAGAAAACTGTCCTTTGGTTAGACCGTAGATCTTATTGTTGAACAGCAGGATATTGATATCGATATTGCGACGGATGGTATGTATGAAGTGATTTCCACCGATAGCCATGCAGTCGCCGTCGCCGGTAATCATCCAAACGCTCAGTTTTGGATTGGCTAATTTCACGCCGGTAGCCAAAGCAGCAGCACGTCCGTGGATGCCATGCATGCCGTAGGTGTTCATATAATAAGGAAAGCGCGATGAGCAACCGATACCCGATACGACAACAAAGTCTTCTTTGGCGATGCCCAGGTTGGGAAACACGTTTTCGACCGAATGCAGGATGGCATGATCGCCGCATCCCGGGCACCATTTTACCATCTGGTCACTGGCAAAATCATCCTTGGTAAGCTGCAGGGCTTGGGCTTCTATTTGCATATTTTCCATAGGATCAAGCATTTAAGAGTTTTTCAAACTGTTCGCGAAGCTCGGCTACCAGGAATGGCAGACCCTGAATTTTATTGTATTGATGGTATTTAAACTGCGGGTAGTTGATTTTGAGGTATTTGACAAACTGTCCGTTGTTGATCTCGCATACAATGATCTTTTTGTAGCGACCAAGTACCTCTTCTGTATTTTTTGGCAGCGGCATAATGTATTTGAAGTGAGCAAGGGCGATGAAATGTCCGGCTTCCTGCATTTGCTCAACAACCGTGCGCATCACGCCGTAGGTGCCACCCCAGCTAACCACCAGCAGCTCGGCCGACTCAGGTCCAAATACGGATTGTTCCGGAATATAGTTGGCCACACGCATCACTTTCTCCTCACGCAGCAGTATCATTTTCTGGTGATTCAAGGGGTCGTGCGATACATTGCCACTCACATCTTCCTTTTCGAGACCGCCAACCCTGTGACGTAAGCCGGGCGTTCCGGGGATAGCCCATTTGCGGTTCAGCTTAACAGGATCGCGACGATAGGGTTTGTATTCGGGGTCGTTGGCTTCAGCCAGCGGTGGGTGGATCTCGGGCAATTCGGCAACGGCAGGGATTTTAAATACTTCCGAACCATTGGCCAGTGAGCCATCGGTGAGCAGGATGGCGGGTGTCATGTGCTCCAGACTGAGCTTGGCCGCCTCGAAAGCGCTATAGAAGCAGTCGGAAGGACTCTGGGCGGCAAGAATGATCACAGGAGCTTCGCCATTTCGGCCGTAGAGCGCCTGCAGCAAGTCGCTTTGCTCCGATTTTGTGGGCAAGCCGGTGGATGGACCGCCGCGCTGAACGTCAACAATAACGAGCGGCAACTCGGTCATGACGGCCAGTCCGATGGCTTCCGACTTCAAAGAAAGCCCCGGACCACTGGTAGTTGTAATGGCCAACGATCCGGTAAAGCTTGCACCAATGGCGCTCACAATACCCGCTATTTCGTCTTCAGCCTGAAACGCCTTCACGCCCAGACTCTTGTGGTAGCTGAGTTCCTGAAGGATTTCGGTTGCAGGTGTAATTGGGTAGGAGCCAAGAAACAACGGTCGTTTGGCACGATCGGCCGCGGCGATAAAGCCCCATGCCGTAGCAACGTTTCCTGTAATATTGCGATACTTGCCTTTGTCAAGCGGTGCCGGATTTACCTTATAAACGTAGCCTACAATCTCCATAGTATCGGCATAGTTGTAGCCTGCTGCCAAAACAGCTTTGTTGGCCTCAACCACGAGTGGATTAGAGGCAAATTTCTTCTCAAAATATTCGTTGATAACGTTGGGTTCGCGGCTAAACATAAACATCACCATGCCCAACGCAAACATATTTTTGGTTTTGAGCGTCGTCTTGATGTCGAGGTTAAGGTGCTTTACGGCTTCTTTAGTAAGGCTTGAAACAGGAGTCCGAATCACCCTGTAGCCGTCGAGGCTTCCATCGGTGGTGGGATCGGAGGTATATCCTGCCTTTTCGAGCCATTTGTCCGAGAAATTGTCGCTATCAATAATAATAAGGCCCTGTTTCTTTATCCAGCGCATATTAGCCTTGAGCGAGGCCGGATTCATGGCCACCAGCACATCGGCAAGGTCGCCTGATGTGTAAACACTCTTTCGTCCGAAATGAATTTGAAAACCCGATACTCCCGACACTGTTCCCTGCGGAGCCCTGATTTCGGCGGGATAGTCGGGGAATGTAGCGAAGTCGTTGCCTGCAAAGGCAGTGGAATCGGAAAACAGCGAGCCTGTGAGCTGCATACCGTCGCCGGAGTCGCCAGCAAAACGAACCACTACCTGTTCCAGTTCAACAACTTTGTTATTGTTGCTTGCCATACCGTTGTGATTGATTTTCAGGCAAAGGTAAAACTTATTTAGAAGGCTTTTCGGGCCATTAGGCGACAGGAGATGGTATGCAGTCTCATGGCATCATCAGTCTTTTATTATTCAATTGTGTCACAATATTTTACAGAAAATGGTAAACCAGGCACCTCTGTAAGCCAAAGCGTAAATTATAATCAGTCTAAATTCAGCGGCAGTTTCAGGCGTTCATTTCCAGCGGTCTTGAAGCCTAGTTTAGATTTGCTATAAATTAACCTTTACCGCATTTCAGGTATTGACAGTTCTATATCTTTGCAGTGGTAAACGTTCATAATAAACCAAAACAATACCACTATGGCTTACAAAATTACCGATGACTGCACAGCTTGTGGCACCTGCATCGATGAATGCCCCGTTGATGCCATTTCCGAAGGCGATATCTACGTAATCGACCCCGATATCTGCACCGACTGCGGTTCGTGCGCTGATGTTTGCCCCGTAGAAGCCATCATCCCGGAATAATCTGAGGAGACAAAGCCCAAGCGGCATCATTGATATCATTATTATTTGGTTAAGGAGCAGCCACCGAACCAGCTGTTCCTTTTTTTGTTTAGCCTGCTGTAGCTGCAATATTGAGGCGTAACGCGTTTTATTCCTAATTTTGCAGGCCAAACACTAGCCCAGGCTTCATGGACGTTTACAACTACCTGAATAACAGTGACCCATCGGTTATAGAAGACCTTTATCTCCGCTTCTGCGAAAACCCGCAAAGCGTGGATGAAGGCTGGCGTAAGTTTTTCGAAGGCTTCGACTTTGCAGCACGTCATTATTCCTCTAAACCATCTGCAGCATCAACTTCCGTAAAAACGGTGAATGAGTTCAAAGTGCTCGAACTCATCAATGATTATCGTAAGCGTGGACATCTTTTCACACAGACCAATCCTGTGCGCAAACGCAGGCAATACAGTCCTACACTCGACATACAAAATTACGGACTGAGCGAAAAAGACCTGGGCACTGTATTTGAGGCTGGTCGCGAGATTGGACTTGGACCTTCAAGCCTGTCCGACATCATTGCCGCCCTCACCGAAACCTATTGCAGGAGCTTTGGGGCAGAATTCATGTTCATCCGCAATGTGGAAATTGTTCAGTGGCTTCTGAGCCGAATGGAGCCCATCCGCAATTTACCTGCATTCACAACCCAGGATAAAAACTGGATTTACATCAAACTTGACAGGGCGGTTAACTTCGAAAAGTTTATTCACAAGAAATTTCCCGGTCAAAAACGATTCTCGCTCGAAGGCGCCGAATCGCTCATCCCCGCCCTCGAAGCCATACTCGAAAAAGGCGCCGAACTGGGTACCGAAGAGCTGGTGATCGGCATGGCCCACCGCGGAAGGCTCAATGTGCTTACCAATGTACTTCGCAAACCATACATGGATGTCTTCAGCGAATTTGAAGGCAAGGAATATGAAGACGAGACTTTGCTGGGCGACGTAAAATACCATTTGGGCTACACTTCTGTGCGCAACTCTACCATCGGCAAAACTGTCAAATTGACTCTGGCACCAAACCCATCTCACCTTGAAGCCGTTGACCCGGTGGTGGAAGGTATTGCCCGGGCCAAAGTGGACCAGCTATATCAGGGCGATTTTAAAAAGGTGGTGCCTATCCTGATCCACGGCGACGCTTCCATTGCTGGCCAGGGCGTGGTTTACGAAGTGGCACAAATGTCGGAACTGCGCGGTTATAAAACTGGTGGCACTATTCACCTTGTTATCAATAACCAGATTGGATTTACAACCGATTACCTCGATGCCCGTTCGAGCACGTATTGCACCGATGTGGCCAAAATAACCCATTCACCGGTGTTTCATGTTAATGGCGACGACCCTGAGGCGGTGGTTTATGCGGTGCAACTGGCGATGGAGTTTCGAGAAAAGTTCCATAAAGACGTGTATGTCGACCTGCTCTGTTACAGGAAATATGGACACAATGAAGGCGATGAACCGCGTTTCACGCAGCCATTGCTCTACAAAGTCATTGAGAATCACCCCAATCCGCGCGATATTTATGCAAAAAAGCTCATTCAGGAAGGCATTATAACGCCGGAACGATCGAAAAAGATCGAAGAACATCATCTCAAAGTGCTTGAGGACAGCCTGAGTGGTGCGAGGGCCAAAGAAAAGACACAAATCACCAACTTCCTGCAGGAAGTTTGGGGCCATGTGCGCAAAGCCAAAGACAACGATTTCCATCACTCTCCTGATACGGGCGTGGAGGAAAACAAACTTCTGCTCTTTGCCGACAGGCTGACGCTTCTGCCCGAAAACAAGCAGTTTTTCAGAAAAACTGTAAAGCTTCAGGAACAGCGCCGCGACTTGGTTTTCAAAGACGGAACAGTTGACTGGGCCATGGCCGAATTGCTGGCCTATGGCAGTTTACTCGACGAACACCATATTGTCAGGCTGAGCGGGCAGGACGTTGCCCGAGGCACATTCTCGCACCGCCATGCCACCCTCAGGGTCGAAGACAGTGAAGAGGAATATACGCCGCTCAATCATATTTCCACCAACCAGGCCCGATTTGAAGTCTACAATTCCCTGCTGAGCGAATATGGCGTGCTCGGTTTCGAATATGGTTATGCGCTGGCATCGCCCGATGCACTTACCATATGGGAAGCCCAGTTCGGCGACTTTAACAATGGCGCACAGATCATCTTCGATCAGTTTGTAAGTAGCGCAGAGGAAAAATGGAATGTGATGAATGGGCTGGTTATGCTATTGCCTCATGGCTTCGAAGGTCAGGGGCCTGAGCATTCCAGTGCGCGTATCGAGCGTTTTCTTACTCTTTGTGCTGAAAACAATATGCAGGTGGCCAACTGCACCACACCGGCCAACTTTTTCCATATCCTCAGGCGCCAGCTCCACCGGCCTTTCCGTAAACCCCTTGTTATTTTTACTCCAAAAAGCCTTTTGCGTCACCCGCTTTGCGTTTCACCTCTCAGCGAGCTGACATCGGGCGGCTTTCAGGAAGTAATTGATGATAAATCGGCCGATCCTGCTAAGGTGAGCAAACTGGTTTTCTGCAGCGGAAAGATCTATTACGATCTGCTTGAGGAAAAACAAAAACGCGCAAACGAAACAATTGCCTTAGTTCGTATTGAACAGCTCTATCCCCTGCCCGTTCAACAGATGCGCGATATCATCAAAAAATACGCTAAGGCAGCTACGCACCTCTGGGTTCAGGAAGAACCGCTCAATATGGGAGCATGGCGCTTTGTTCATCACGAATTCAAGGATGTACGCATGAAACTTGTAGCCCGTCCGCAAAGCGGCAGTCCGGCTACGGGTTCATCCAAGTTTCACGCCATCAGCCAGCAAAAGCTCATCGACAAGACCTTCGAAAACTGCGACTGTCCGCTGCTCGAAAAGGAATGCGGCATGTTGTGCATTGGCAACAAATGGCGTTCGTTTGAGCAGGAACTTAAAGATATGAATGTTGACATGCTCGACAGCAAATTCCATTCGGCCACCAAAAAACTGGAATAATCCGCCAAAACCATGACGATAGAAATAAAAGTTCCCAGTCCCGGCGAATCAATCAGCGAGGTCGTACTCTCGAACTGGCTTGTGGACGATGGTGCATATGTTGAAAAAGACCAGGACATCGCCGAGGTCGACTCCGACAAAGCCACCCTAAGCCTGGCGGCCGAGGCTTCCGGCATTATCCGCCTGAAGGCCAAAGCCGGCGATACTGTTGAAGTTGGAACGGTGGTTGCCCTTATTGAAACCTCAGGAGAAAAACCGAAGGTTGTCGCGCGCACTGAAGAGAAGTTGGCTGAAAGCGCGGTAAAAAGCGAACCGCAGAAAGCCGAAGCAAACCAAACGGCATCCTCCCCTGATTCCTCGGAGAAGATATTAAACATCAGCCCTTTGGCTCGCAAAATGATGGAAGCTGAAGGACTGAGTGAAGCCCAATTGATCGAATTCCTGAAGCATTTGAGGCTTGGCCGCAAGGACATCGCCTATTTTGCTGAAAACAAAGACAAGACTGCAAGCGCTGCCCCTCAGCAATCTGCCGAAGCAGCAAAATCAGCCCTGTCGTCGTGGCCAGGCGGCCGCGATGAGCAGCGCAAACGTATGACGCCCCTGCGCAAAAAGCTTTCCGAACGTTTGGTGTGGGTGAAGAACGAAACGGCCATGCTCACTACATTCAACGAGGTGAACATGACCCCCATTATGGAGCTGCGCAACAGATACAAAGATGCTTTCAAGGAAAAACACGGTGTCAACTTAGGTTTCATGTCGTTTTTCACCAAGGCTGTTACCGAAGCGCTGCGCCATTTTCCGCAGGTGAATGCACAAATTGACGGCGACGACATTCTCACTTTCGATTATGTTGACGTGAGTATTGCCGTTTCAGGTCCTAAGGGTCTGGTAGTGCCTGTGATAAGGAATGCCGAATCACTCAGTCTGGCCGGTATTGAACTGGCTATTAAGGAACTGGCTACCAAGGCGCGCGACAACAAGCTGACACTTGAGGAAATGAGTGGGGGAACATTTACCATAACCAACGGTGGTATTTTCGGCTCGATGCTCTCAACTCCCATAATCAATCCCCCGCAATCGGCCATTCTTGGCATGCACAACATTGTTGAAAGGCCCATCGCTGTGAAAGGCAAGGTTGAAATTCATCCCATTATGTATGTTGCGCTGAGTTATGATCATCGTATCATCGACGGACGCGAGTCGGTAGGTTTTCTGGTTAAAGTAAAGGAAATGCTCGAAAACCCGCTCAAAATGCTTTATGGTGCCAAAGACCCTTCCGAAATATTGCTCGACCTTTAAACGATGAGGATACAGACTGATTTTTTGGTTGTTGGCAGCGGAATTGCCGGATTGAGCTATGCCATAAAAGTGGCTGAATTCGGTAAGGTACTCATCGTGAGTAAATCGGTGCTCGACGAAACCGCAACAGGCTACGCTCAGGGTGGCATTGCGGCGGTGATGTACACCCCCGACTCCTATGAAAAACACATTGCCGACACCATGAAAGCCGGCAGCTTTCTGAACGATGAGGAAATTGTCAGGCTCACCATTACCGAATCAACCGAGAGGGTAAAAGAGCTGATTGACTGGGGCACCCAGTTCGACATGGAAGGCTCGGGCCGATACGCCCTTGCACGCGAAGGAGGTCATTCGGAGTTCAGGGTCTTGCATCATCAGGATAAAACCGGTGCCGAAATACAGCGCGCCCTGACTGAAAAGATCAAAGAGCACCCGAATATTACCATTCTCGAGAACCACTTTACGGTCGACATCATAACACAGCATCATCTTGGGCAGATAGTCAGGCGCTCGCGCAACGACATCACCTGCTACGGAGCTTATGTTCTCGATCCGACAACGGGAATTGTTCACACCGTGCTGGCCAAAACTACCATGATTGCCACCGGTGGGGCGGGCAATGTTTATCAAACCACTACCAATCCCGTTATTGCCACAGGGGATGGTATTGCAATGGTTTACAGGGCCAAAGGAGTGGTTGACAATATGGAGTTCGTGCAATTTCATCCCACGAGCCTCTACAATCCTCACGAGAAGCCTTCGTTTCTCATCACCGAAGCCATGCGCGGCTCCGGTGCAGTGCTTAAGAATTTCAATGGCAAAGAGTTCATGCATCGTTACGATGCCCGTGGCAGTTTAGCCCCTCGCGATATCGTAGCCAGAGCCATCGACAACGAGATGAAACTCTCGGGAAGCGACCATGTGTATCTCGATGCACGCCATCTGAAAGAAAAGGAGATTTTGGAACATTTCCCTGCCATTCACGCCAAATGCCTAAGCCTTGGAATCGACATTCGCAAGGAAATGATCCCTGTGGTGCCCGCTGCGCACTACATCTGTGGAGGTGTCAGAACCGATCAGTATGCGCGCACATCCATTACCAATCTGTATGCATCCGGCGAGGTAAGTTCAACCGGATTACATGGAGCCAACCGACTGGCCTCCAACTCTTTACTCGAAGCCCTCGTGTTTTCTCACCGTGCAAGCATCGATGCTTCCGGTAAGATAGACAGTTTAGAATTGTGTGAAGGCATTCCAGATTGGAATGCAGAAGGCACCGTATTAAATGAGGAAATGGTACTAATCACTCAATCCAGAAAAGAGTTGCAGGCCATCATGAGCAGCTATGTCGGCATAGTGCGGTCAAACCTTAGGCTAAAGCGAGCCCTCGACAGGTTGGAGATACTTTTCAAAGAAACCGAAGATCTTTACGACAAATCCGTGCTCACGGTCGAAATCTGTGAGTTGCGCAATATGATTAATGTGGCTTACCTGATCACCAAGTTTGCCTCTCAACGACGCGAGAGCATTGGCCTTCACTACACCATTGATTATCCTCCAACAACTGAGATTAACCAGAAAAGCTGAAAAATGGCATTAATAAGGGCTATCAAAGGCATAGAGCCAAAATTTGGCGAAAACTGCTTCCTTGCCGAAAACGCCACCGTTGTTGGCGATGTGGTCATGGGCGACAATTGCAGCGTATGGTTCAACGCCGTGGTGCGTGGCGATGTGCATTACATCCGTATTGGCAACAACGTCAACATTCAGGATGGGGTGATTATTCACTGCACGTATAAGAAAGCACCCGTTGAAATCGGCAATAATGTTAGTATCGCCCATAATGCTATCGTTCATGGCTGCACCATTCACGACAATGTGCTGGTGGGCATGGGCGCCATCATCATGGACGGAGCTGTTATTGGCAGTAATTCCATCGTTGCAGCAGGGGCGCTCATTTCAAAAGATACGATCGTGGAGTCTGGATCGGTTTATGCAGGGGTTCCTGCAAGGAAAATCAAATCAATTGATCCGGCTTTACTTGAGGGCGAGGTATTGCGCATTGCAAAATCCTACACCACCTATGCCAGCTGGCACGATCCTTCGATTAAGCCGATTGCCGAGATATAATTAAAAAAAACCGGCCAGGCCGGTTTTTTGTACCCGAGGCCGGGCTCGAACCGGCACAGCCGCAATGGCCAAAGGATTTTAAGTCCTTCGTGTCTACCTATTCCACCACTCGGGCACTTTAGCATACAAAAAATCCCGACGAACTGCATCGGGATGTTGAGGCTTGAGCGGAAAACGAGACTCGAACTCGCGACCCCGACCTTGGCAAGGTCGTGCTCTACCAACTGAGCTATTTCCGCAGAACTGTTTTGAGGTTGCAAAGGTAATATCATTTCTTTTATCCTGGCAAGTCCTCCAATTAATTTTTTTTACTTCCCCAGCAATCTTTTTATTTCATGAAGCTTAATCAAGGCTTCCACAGGAGTCAGGGTGTCAATGTTGGTATTCAGAATCTCGTCTTTGATCTGCAGCAGCAAGGGGTCGTCGAGCTGGATAAAGCTGAGCTGGATACCATCTTTTTCCTTTGGACTGCTTCCGGCTTGCTGAAAAGCCTCCTGCGAATGGGATTTTTCGAGCATGGCCAAAAGCTTGTTTGCCCTATCGATAACTTTTGGCGGCATGCCTGCCATAGCAGCGACGTGTATGCCGAACGAATGTGCGCTTCCGCCCTTTTTCAGCTTACGCAGAAAAATGACCTTGTTTCCGGCCTCTTTAACTGAAACATGGTAGTTTTTGATTCGCGGAAAACTGGCTGCCATTTCGTTCAGTTCGTGGTAATGGGTGGCAAACATCACCTTAGGCCGGAAAAGCGGATGCTCGTGCAGGTATTCGGTGATCGACCATGCAATGCTTATGCCGTCGTAGGTGCTGGTGCCACGCCCGATCTCGTCGAGGATTACCAGGCTTCGGGTGGAAATATTGTTGAGGATACTGGCTGTTTCGTTCATTTCGACCATAAAGGTCGATTCGCCCGACGAAATGTTGTCGCTGGCGCCTACCCGTGTAAAAACCTTGTCCACTATGCCCAGCGAGGCCTCCTCGGCCGGCACAAAACTCCCCATCTGGGCCAAAAGCACAATGAGGGCAGTTTGCCTCAGCAGGGCCGACTTGCCCGACATGTTTGGGCCGGTAATCATCATAATCTGCTGACGCTCACTATCGAGATAAACATCGTTGGCCACATACACATTGCCGGGAGGCAACTGCTGTTCGACCACGGGGTGTCTGCCCTGCTTAATATCGATAGCAAAACCCTCATTCATCCTGGGCCGCACATAGTTATGTCTCAGAGCAATGCGGGCAAAAGAGCCTAAGCAGTCGAGGCGCGACATCACGCCAGCATTCTGTTGAACCGAACCCACATGTGCAGCCACCTTGGCAAGCAATTCTGCATAAACCTGATTTTCGATGGCCAGCATGCGCTCTTCAGCGCCAAGGATTTTCTGTTCATACGTTTTGAGCTCCTCTGTAACGTAACGTTCGGCGCCTGTGAGGGTTTGCTTTCTGATCCATTCCACCGGAACTTTTGTCTTGTGGGCATTTGTCACCTCAAGATAATAGCCAAAAACGTTGTTAAATCCGATTTTAAGGCTCGAGATTCCGGTGTTTAAGGTTTCGCGCTGCAGCAGGTCGGAAAGGTAGTCTTTGCCTGATCTGGCAATCTGGCGCAATTCGTCGAGCTCGGGATGCACCCCGTGGGCAATCACATTGCCTTTGGCAAGGCTGGAGGCGGGCTCCGGCAGAAGATTCGATAGGATCAAATGAACAACGGAGCTACAATCTGAAAACTCGGTGGTAAGGGCCTTAAGGGGAGCTGAGTCGGTTTCGGCGCATAATGCTTTAATCTGCGCGGCCTGTTCGAGTGCCCGGGCCACATGCTGTAATTCACGGGGATTGGCTTTCATCAGCGCCACCTTCGAAATGAGGCGCTCCAGATCGCCTGCAAGCTTTAGCGCATCGGATATTTGCTGAAGCAGTTCGGGTCTTCCGACAAGTGCTTCCACAAGATCATGACGCTCCTCAATGGCCTTTCGGTTTTTCAGCGGCAATGCCGTCCAGCGCCTGAGCAGGCGCGCGCCCATGGGCGAAACCGTGTGATCGAGCACATCCATTAGTGTCTTGGCCTCCGTGTGGGCCGACGACCAAAGCTCGAGGTTGCGAATTGTAAAGCGGTCGAGCCAGACGTATTCGCCCTCGTCAATGCGCGACATGCCGGTGATGTGGCTTATTTTATCGTGATGCGTTTCGTTGAGGTAATGCAAAGCAGCACCGGCAGCAACAATAGCCCTTGGCAATTCTTCTACACCAAATCCCTTTAACGAACTGGTCTGGAAGTGATTGCAAAGTTTATCGTATCCAAAATCGGAACTGAACACCCAATCGTCGAAGACATTGATATAAAAGCGTTCGCCAAATTTTTCAGTGAATTGCCTGCGCCGGTTACGTTGCACCACCACTTCGCTTGGACCAAAACTCTGAATCAGCTTGTCGATATATTCGTCATTGCCCTCGGCTACATAGAACTCACCGGTCGAAATGTCAAGAAAAGCGATGCCGCTGAGGCCTTCCTGAAGGTGTATGGCAGCAAGAAAATTATTCTCCTTTTGCGAAAGCACATTGTCGTTGTAGGAAACGCCTGGCGTAACAAGCTCAGTAACACCACGTTTTACCACAGTCTTCGCCATTTTAGGATCTTCGAGCTGGTCGCAAATGGCCACCCTGAAGCCGGCTTTGACAAGTTTGGGCAGGTAAGTATCAAGGGCATGATGCGGAAAACCGGCAAGCTCCACAAAGGCAGCTGCGCCATTTGCCCTTCGTGTGAGCACAATGCCGAGTGTTTCGGAAGTTTTTATGGCGTCCTGGCCGAAGGTTTCATAGAAATCGCCAACACGAAACAAAAGCAGGGCATCGGGATAGCGCGCCTTAATCTGGTTGTACTGCTTCATGAGCGGTGTTTCGGCTATGTCGGCGGATTTACTCATCAGATTTTTAACAATATCGGTCTAAGCGCAAAGATAGGACAATGCTGCGGAATGCACCGGGCTTAGTACTTTTGCCTTATGACTGACAAAAATGAGAAAACTAAAACTTGATGAATTAGGCCGGCCAGATGCCGATACTTTCAGGGCATCGCAGAAAATTCCTGTTGTTGCTGTTCTCGACAACATACGATCACTACATAATGTAGGATCTGTTTTTCGCTCTGCCGACGCTTTTGCCATCGAAGCGATCTATCTATGTGGCATAACTGCCTGCCCACCGCACCGAGAAATCAACAAGACCGCACTGGGCGCCACCGAAACCGTTGAATGGCACTATTTTGAAAATACAGCCGAATGTCTGAAAACGCTTATTGAAAAGGGATATGAAATAATCTGCATTGAGCAGACAGATCAGAGCGTCCAGCTGCATGATCATTTACCACAACCGAAAACAGCGCTGGTTTTTGGCAACGAGGTTGACGGAGTTTCTGAAGAAGCCATACCATTGTGTCAAAATGCCGTTGAGCTGGCACAGGCCGGCACAAAGCACAGCCTGAACGTTTCTGTTTGTGCAGGAATAGTTTTCTGGCATTTCTTCAACATATTGCATAAATTTGCCTGAGCAACCATTGATCGCAAACTAACAACACTACTGAAAATAAATCTTTTTCGAACAATTCCTTTGAATTCCTGTTCGTGATCAAGGGAAGTCTTAACAATTTATCATTTTTTTCAAACGTTCTAAAAAAAACATAAACTACTTGTATAGCAGTCCTTTTTGCCTATTTTTGCGCTTAATTTGCTACTTAATATAAGTGTCTCGAAAAGAATTTCATATAAATACCAAATCAAATCAACAACTATGAACAAGAATCAGTTACGCTCAGGTTTTGTGTTGGTTTTGTTGCTTGCACTCTTTCCCGCCCTGCTTTTTGCACAGCAGGAAAAGGCAAAGAAAGGCACGGGAAACCCGGCATTCGACAAGCACCTCTACCTCATTGGTGATGCCGGTTTAAGCCTTTTCCACGGCGACCTCAATCAATACGGCTTTGCTCCCGATCCTCGTTACTATAAATTAAATGGTAACCTGGGTATCGGATATCAGCTGACACCTGTATTTGGAGCTTTCGGCCGCATCGGTGCCGGACGTTACGGAGGCGAAAAGGACTGGCGCAATGCCAAGCTCTCGGAAGGTGACCATATTCAGGGGAACCTCAATTTATCCTTCAATCTGGTTAATGCCATCTGGGGCTACAATCCCGACAGGTTGTTCACCTTTGCCCCGCACATTGGCTTCGGGCAAACCAACTTCAGGGCAAGAGCCATCGACCTGACAACAGGCGCATTCCTCCAGGAAGTGGGCTACACTTCAAATACACCTGAAAAAGGCTGGATGGGTAACAGGGCAAATGCATACACTCTGCCCATCGGGGCCGATTTCAACTTCAGGGTAACTGAAAAAACTGATATCTATGCCAACTACACCTTCAACTTTGTTGACAGCGACCGCATGGATGCCTTCAAGGACAAGGATTTTGGTCAGAGCCGCGAAGGAACCATTGAGAACGATATGTTTGCTCACCTGAACGTTGGTTTGCGCTACAAGTTTATCAGCAACAGCGTAAAGAGCATGGTTACCAACTTTGGTCAGGTTACCCTCGAAACCATCCCCAACCCACTCGAAGAACGCGGCGATTCAGTTGAAGTGACGATCAGAGGCACCTTCCCTCCAAAATATTTCCGAAAAAACGCTGCTATGAATTTCACCCCCGTGCTCACCTACGATGGCGGCTCGGTGGCCCTGAAGCCAATCAATTTTAAAGGCGAAAGCGTAAGCGGCGACGGACAACTTGTAAGCTACGCCAATGGCGGCACATTTACCTATAAGGATAAGATTCCTTACAACCCAAAGATGAATGTCAGCGAGCTTGTAGTTGCCCCTCTTATCTACCCGGCTAAAACCGTCACCAACACCACCCGCGAGCAAGTGATGCAGAATGAGAAATATTTTGCCGCCGAGCAGCGCAAACTTGCTGATGGTGTTATCTATACCTCCAAGCGCATCGAAGACAAGATTCGCACTATGGTGGCCAAGGATCGCTATGAAAAAGTAACTATCGTTCCGGCTGTTGCTAACATTTACTATCAGGTGAACCTGTTCAACCTCAACTGGAACCTGCCCCTTAACAAAAAGGAGGAAAACCGCAAGGCCCTGAGGGAAGTTACACAGCATATGCAAAAGGGCTGGGAAGTGAAGGACATCAACATTGCCGGTTGGGCATCGCCCGAAGGTGAAGAAACCTTTAACAACAACCTGTCAGGAAATCGTTCGCGCACTGCCAGAGGACACATGGAAGGTGAAATCCGCAAACTGCTGCGCAACAAAAATCACGGTATGGCCTTCAATAATATAAACCAGCTCAGGTTCGAAACCAGCGCCAACGGTCCGGACTGGAACGGATTTATGGCTGCTGTGGAAGCCTCGAATCTCAAGGACAAGAACGCCATCCTCAATGTAATCCGTTCGGCCGCTCCCGAACAGCGCGAGCAGGAAATCCGCAACATGATTCTCATCTATCCCGAAATCGAGAACGAAATCCTGCAGCCTCTGCGTCGTAGCATCATCACCATCAACACTTTCGAGCCCAAGAAAACCGATGATGAAATTGCACGTCTTTCGACAGCCGATCCCGGACAGCTTACACTTGAAGAACTGCTCTACGCAGCTACCCTCACCAACGACCTGAAAACAAAGAAGATGATTTATTCCGCTGGTATGGAACTCCATCCCAAATGTGCACGCGTTGTAATGAATGCGTCTGAAGTTGAATTCCAGCTGGGCAATTATGCCGAGTCGAAGAAACTGGTCGAAAAAGCAATCAGCATGGCCGACAAGTCGCCAATTGGTTACAACAATCTTGCTGTCCTGAATATCGTGGAACGCAATTTTGCAGATGCTGAAAAGAATCTGAAGAAAGCCAAGGATTTGGGTGGTGATGTGGATTACAATATGGGTGTCGTTAACATCTACAAAGGCGATTACGCCAAGGCTATCAGCCAGATGAGCGGCAACAAATGCGATTACAACCTGGGTCTTGCCCAACTGCTCAACAAAGATTATGCAGCTGCCAAGTCAACCCTCGACTGTGCTCCGGCCACAGCCAGCGCATCGTACCTAAAGGCCGTTATCGGTGCCCGCACCAACGACAGCGCTTATCTGTACAGCAACCTCATGAAAGCCATTGAAAAAGACGGTAGTTACAAGAATACCGCAAAATGGGATCGTGAGTTCATCAAGTTCTTCAACGAACCCGACTTCCAGGCAATCGTAAAATAATTGCTTGATAATCAATGAAAAAGCCGGCCTGAGTGCCGGCTTTTTTATTTAAAGAGATTTCGGATCAGGAAAATGTAAACCGGTGAATTCCCGGAGCATAGGGCTGAAAAATGATTTCGAGTATTCTGTTATAATCCCTATCGTTGGCTACAAAATCAAGCTGGTTGGTATCGAGTAGCAGAATGCGCATTTCGGGTTGCTGCCGGATGAAGTCGAAGTATCCTGCCTGAATACCTGCGAGATACTCATCTTTGATATGCTGTTCGTAAGTCCTTCCCCTTTTACGTATGTTTTGTTGTAGTCTTTCTACATCAAGATAAAGGTAAACCAACAAATCCGGACGCGGCAGGGTTGGGTTGATGAGATGGAAGAATCGCTTAAACAGGTCAAACTCATCGGGCTGAAGGGTGTTTTGCGCAAAAACCAGCGATTTGGCAATGTAATAATCTGCAATGATGAAGTTTCGGAACAGATCGAGGTTTCCCAGCTGGTCTTTCAATTGCTGAAAACGCGAGGCCATAAACGACATCTCAAGCGGAAAGGCGTACTTTTCAGGCTCCGCATAGAATTTTGGCAGAAATGCATTGTCTTCGAACTGCTCCAGAATAAGTTTTCCATTGAAGTCGGCAGCAATACGCGAGGCAAGGGAGGTTTTACCCGCACCTATTGTACCTTCAATAGCAATAAAATTGTAAGGGATCTCCGTCATAATCACTATTCATTAGTCCCTGTTTTGTATGGCCAGACAGCCGTTGAATCGTCAAGTCCGGACAACAGCTGTTGATGTGTTTTCAGCAGGCGTGGATGAAGCATATCAGGGGCTACCTCATTGAGCGGAACAAGTGTAAACCTTCGGAGATGCAGGCGCGGATGGGGTAATGTAAGTTCAGGACTCTCGAAAATCATACTGTCGAGATACAATAGGTCGATATCAATTGAACGATCGGAGTAGCCAGGTGTCGGTTCGCGGCGGCGTCCCAGAATAGTTTCCGTATCAAGAAGAATTTTTAAAACTTTCGTAGGAAGCAATTGTGTGGTAAAAACGACCAATTGGTTTAAGAACTCTTTTCCCTCGAAGCCCCAGCTCGTTGAGGCATAAATTCCAGACATTTTAAGCGGCTTTCCAAATTGCTCAGTAAGCAACTCAATGGCATTGCTGATTTCCCGTTCCCGTTGCCCAATATTCGAGCCCAGAAGAATAAATGCTTCCATCCTGCTATTGTTTCGCAAAAATAAGGTTAAGATGTCAGCCCTGAAGAATGCTTGGTTGTGATTTACAAACATGCTGCAAAAAAGCGGGAACTAATCGAAAAGGATAGAGGTTTTCCGTTTCACCGGCTCGGGTGTAGCCCCTTCGAAGATGCGCGAAAGCAGCATGTCGATTTTTTTGCCATAATGCGGATCGGTTGCCCATCGACCTGTCAGCTGATGGATATCGGTGGCAATACCTCTTTTCACCATAGCGATACGACCTGCCACCGGAGGATTATTGAGCGGTTCTTTGGTGGCATATGCCTTAAGGTGCTGGATATGTGCTCTTACCCCCTCTTCGAGCGTTGGGAAACTCATGCCCGGCTCGCCATTGCCGGTTGCTCCGAGTCCGCAAAAATTGTTCTGACTCGCCCTTACATCGCCATTGAAACGCAGAAAACCGGTTTCGAGGCACATCTGCACAAAGGCAATGTCGTAGTTGACCCCTTCCAGAGCAGCTTCGCGCACATAAGCATCGGCAAGGCGTTCAGCCAGCTCGAGGTTGACCTTTGGATTGTGCATCCAAAGGAAGCTGATAAGCCTGCTTTTTGGCAATTGCCCCTTTGTCATAATATCCCTGGGCTTTTCGAAACTCTTTGGGCTTGGAAAAACTTTGGTATGGTCAATATAGTAAGTGATGACGGGGTCGGGTTCGGGAAGGTCGTAGCCCGAAGGCAGCATAAGCCCGTGGCTCACCATTTTTGCACGGCTGTCGGAGGGCGGATTGTTGAGCCCGGCGCCCATATCCACAGGAAGCAACGCTATTAAAACAATGATGAAGCTTGAGCGAAAAAGCCTTTTGAGCATACTTTATGCAGAGTAAACTTACAGCGTATAAAGATGCTGATCTTTACCGAAACCAAACCACAACGAAGCATTAATTTTTTCACAAAATGATGTTGAAAGCCTGACGCCAATGTTCGCAATCGCACACCCCGTGTTTGTTATCGTACAGATCTGAATATGTGGGTCGTATGAAATTCTGACTTAAGCATTTGGCAATCAATTTTATTTGAATTATTGCACTATTTTTGAAGCTGGTTCACAACACACAAACAACAAACCCATGAAACAATTCTTCAAGTTTCTTTTAGCTTCGTTTACAGGAACGATTCTTTCGTTCTTATTCCTTCTCTTCCTTTTTGCCGGAATAGTGTCTGCCCTTGTTTCATCGGCCGAAAAACAGGCGGTAAAAGTGAAAGAGAACTCAGTGCTTTATATCAGCTTTGACGCCCCGATCACCGACCGCACTTCGAAAGATCCTTTCGAAAACTTTGATTTCATGTCGTTCAAGTCCTCACAAAGTATTGGCATGAACGATATTCTGAAAAACCTGGACAAAGCTGCCACCGATCCAAACATTGCAGGTATTTACATGGAGCTGAGCAATGTGGATGCAGGAATGGCCAACCTTGAGGAGATTCGCGAAAAGCTTCTTAAGTTTAAGGAATCGGGCAAGTTTATCGTCAGCTATGGCGAAACCTACAGCCAATCGGCCTATTACCTGGCCAGTGTTGCTGATGAAATTTACATGAATCCCGATGGCGGACTCATGTTCAAAGGAATGATTGCCCAGCTAACGTTTCTCAAAAATATGCTTGGCAAACTGGAAGTTGAACCCCAGATTATTCGCGGACCAAACAACAAATACAAAAGCGCCGTAGAGCCGCTCATGCTCGACAAGATGAGCGAGGCCAACCGCGAGCAGATGGAATTATTGCTGGGCACCACCTGGGCCAACTATCTTGAAAAGATCAGCACAAGCCGCAACATCAGCGTAACCGACCTGAATCGGTTTGCCGATGAGCTTGCCACAGCTTCCAATGAGAAGGCTGTTGAGCTGGGATTTGTCGATGGTTTGAAATACAAGGACGAGATACTTGCTCTGCTCCGCGAAAAGACAGGCAAAGAGCCAAAAGATAAAATTGAGACCGTTGCGCTTGCCAAATACACCAATGCCATTGTTGGCAAACCCAAAAGTTCAAAAAACAAACTTGCCGTGATTTATGCCATCGGTGAAATTTCGGACGGTGAGGGTTCGGAAACTTCCATTGGTTCGGATGATCTTTCGAAGCTTATCCGCAAGTTGCGCGAAGACGAAAAGGTAAAGGCTATCGTTATGCGCGTGAACTCTCCCGGAGGCAGTGCGCTGGCTTCGGAGGTAATCCGCCGCGAAGTTGAACTGGCCCGTAAAGAGAAGCCTTTCATTGTTTCGATGGGCAATGTGGCAGCCTCCGGAGGCTATTGGATTTCGACCAATTCCGACTTCATTTTTGCCGACCCCGCAACCATTACCGGAAGCATAGGCGTATTTGGCGTAATACCAAACCTCAAAGGATTGTTTAACAATAAGTTAGGCATTACTTTCGACAAAGTGATGACCAATCGTAACGCCGACCTGATGGATGTGATGGAACCCATAAAGCCCTACCAGATGGAAGTGATTAACCGTGAAATCACACGCATCTACGACGACTTCATCACGCTCGTTTCAGAAACGCGCGGGCTGCGCAAAACCTATGTCGACAGCATTGCGCAGGGCAGGGTTTGGACCGGACAGGATGCCCTTGGTATTGGTTTGGTCGACTCGATTGGCGGTCTGCAGGCAGCTGTGGCCTACGCCGCCATGAAAGCCAACCTTGGCGACGACTACCGAATTGTGGAACAACCTGAACAAGTTGATCCCTTCCGCAAGCTGATTCAGGACATGGGCGGGGTAAACAGCGGCAAGCGTGCTTTGAAGGCGCAGCTTGGCGAACACTACCAATATGTTGAATATATCGAACAGCTGAGTCGCATGAAGGGTGTTCAGGCCAGATTGCCTTTTATGGTTACGATTAATTAAGCAAGAATTCTAAATAAACAATAAAGCCCGGAGGATAGTCCTCCGGGCTTTATTATGTTGTGCATTACCATTCAGAAAGGCATTAGACCTTTGAGCAAAGAGTCGGCCAGCGCCTCGGCGGGTAGTCCGCGTTGGTTTCCGGGTAGCACATTCACCCAGCTGCCATAAACCACATTCGGCACAATGATGAACTTTTGCCCGAAAGAAGCTTTGTTCAGGTCGGTTTGCAGCATACGCTCGCCTGCATCGTCCACCTCGAAAACGCCAGAAAAATCGTCGAGATTGTCGCCTAATAACAATACTACTTCAAACTGTTCGGCTACTTTTTGCCTGCGGGATTCTTTTTCGTTGCCCTCGCCTTCCTGGCGCAGTAGCAAAAACTGATCGGCTACGTTAGGAAAGCCGAGCTTCTCAAGATTCTGCAGTGTAGGTTGACGAAACTCCTCTTTTCTGTTGCTTATGTAGAATATCGTTACACCAGCCTCGGCGGCCTTCTTCAAAAACTCCACCGAGCCGGGAATAGCCCAGGCATCGGCGGCATTCATCCAGTCGGCCCAACGTGTAGGATAGCCAAAATTGCCAAGTATTGCAGCGGCCTGATATGGGCTGTTGTCGAGAATGGTTTCGTCGATATCGGTAACTATGGCTAAAGGCTTGGCATACTTGTTTTTAAGCGCTTCGGCCAGATAAAGATCTGCCAGATTGTATGCCTGATAACACAGGGCGCGGTACTCTGCAGCCTGCTGCTGGTAAAGCGTAGCATACAAAGTAGGGTTCATACCAGGATGATGAGGATGCTGGTGATCGTGGGTGCACGCAAAGACCAGACTACTGATAGTCAGAATAGTAAAGAATTTGACAAATATTTTCATCGGATATAATTTTTTTTCAAAGATGAAAAAAAACCGGGCTTGTGGCCCGGTTTTGTAGTTATTTGGCATATTCCATCGCTTCGAGGCGCTTATAGTAGTCGTAGCGCCATTTTGCGTTTTCCTGTGCAATCTTGCTCAAGCGCACAGCTTCCTGCGGGAAAGTTTTGCGCAGCGATGAGAAGCGTACCTCATTGTTGATAAAGGCCTGGAACTTGCTCCAATCGGGCTCTTTTGAATCAAGCTGGAAGGGGTTTTTGCCTTCGGCTTCGAGCATCGGATTATAGCGGAACAGTTGCCAATAGCCAGCTTCAACGGCCATTTCGGCTTCGGTTTGGGTAGTGCCCATACCACTTCGAATTCCGTGATTGATGCAAGGCGAATAAGCAATGATGACCGAAGGACCTGGGTAGGCTTCAGCTTCCTTGAGCGCCTTGAAGAATTGGTTCTGGCTTGCGCCCATGGCCACCTGAGCTACATAAATGTAACCATAGGTCATCAGCATGGCACCAAGGTCTTTTTTCTTCACTTTCTTTCCGGAAGTGGCAAATTTGGCCACAGCTCCGACAGGCGTGGATTTCGACGACTGACCGCCGGTGTTGGAATAAACCTCTGTGTCCAATACCAGCACATTCACATCCTCGCCCATGGCGAGCACATGATCGAGACCGCCAAAGCCGATGTCGTAGGCCCAGCCGTCGCCACCAAAGATCCAGACCGACTTTTTGATGAAGTACTGACGCAATGCCATCAGCTCTTTCGCCAATTCGTCCTTGGCACCGCTCAGTACTTCGATGAGCTTTTTCGAAGCGATTTCCGATTTCTCGGCATTGTCCATACCTTCAAGCCAAAGGTTGAAGGCTTCGCGACGCGCTTCGGGCATTTCGCCCTTGAGCGCTTCCATCATGCGCTCGGCAATACGGCGGCGAAGTTTGTTGACGCCCAGCGCCATACCAAATCCATATTCGGCATTGTCCTCGAAGAGGGAGTTGGCCCAGGCAGGACCTTTTCCTTCTTCATTGGCGCAATAAGGCGTGCTGGGAGCCGATCCACCATAAATTGACGAGCAACCTGTGGCGTTGGCCACCATCATGCGGTCGCCATAAAGCTGCGTAATTGTTTTAATGTAAGGTGTTTCGCCGCAACCAGCACAAGCACCGGAGAACTCAAACAAGGGTCGGGCAAACTGGCTGTTTTTCACCGACTGGAATTTATCCACGATGGTATCCTTGTAGGTAACCTTATTGGCAAAATAATCCCAACGGCCGATTTCGGCGTGCTGCGATTCAAGAGGTTTCATCACAAGTGCTTTCTCCTTCGAGGGGCAGATGTCGGCACAGTTACCACAACCTGTACAATCGAGCGGGCTCACCTGAATACGGAACTTATGCGGTGCAAACTTTCCTTTGGTTTCAAGCAAATCGGTGCCTTCGGGAGCATTGGCCTCTTCTTCGGCATTAAGTAGGAAAGGACGGATGGCAGCATGAGGACAAACGTAGGAGCACTGGTTGCACTGAATACAGTTGTCGGCCTGCCATTCGGGTATGTTAACAGCAATTCCACGCTTCTCATATACGGTTGTACCAGCCGGAAGCGTGCCGTCTTCGCGGTTGAGGAAGGCGCTTACAGGCAGGTCGTCGCCCTTCATGCTGTTGATGGGCATCACCACATTGCGGATAAACTCCGGAATATGATTCAGGCTGTCGTCGGCTTTAACAGTATCCAACTTCGACCATTCGGCTGGCACATCCACCTTGACTACCTCTCCTCCCCGATCAACGGCGGCATAATTCATCTTAACGATAACTTCGCCTTTATTGCCGTACGATTTGAGGATGAAGTCCTTCATCTTCTCAACCGCCTTTTCGTAGGGGATGATGTCGGCCACTTTGAAGAAAGCCGACTGCATGATGGTGTTGGTGCGGCCGCCCAGTCCTATTTCTTCTGCAATGCGTGTGGCGTTGATAATGTAGAACTTGATTTGGTTGTCGGCCAGATATTTCTTAACGTCATTGGGCAGCTTGGCCTTGGTTTCTTCCTCGTCCCAAATGCTGTTGAGCAGGAAAGTACCGCCTTTTTTCAAACCCTTAAGCATGTCGTATTTACCCAGATAGGAAGGAACATGGCATGCTACGAAATCGGGTGTGCCGACAAGATAGGTGGCGCGGATGGGTTGATCGCCAAAGCGAAGGTGTGAAGTGGTTACACCGCCCGATTTCTTTGAGTCGTAGGCAAAATAGGCCTGCGCATATTTATTGGTGGTTTCGCCAATAATCTTGATGCTGTTCTTATTTGCACCCACTGTTCCGTCGGCGCCGATACCATAGAATTTAGCTTCGTAAGTGCCTTTGGGTGTGATGCTGATTTCGGGCAGCAGGGGCAGCGAAAGGAATTTTACATCGTCGACAATACCGACAGTAAAACCTGTCTTTGGCTCGTTGAGCTTCAGGTTGTTATATACCGAAATGATCATGGCCGGGGTAGTGTCCTTGCTGCTGAGGCCATATCGTCCGCCAACGATAAGCGGGGCATTCTCGCGGCCATAGAACACATCCTTCACGTCGAGCAACAGAGGCTCACCATTGGCACCGGGTTCTTTGGTGCGGTCGAGCACAGCGATGCGCTTTACGTTAGCGGGGATAGCATTGAGCAGGTATTTAGCTGAGAACGGGCGATAGAGGTGCACGGCAACCAAACCCACTTTTTCGCCTTTTTCGCGCAGATAATCAATGGTTTCGCGTATGGTTTCGGTTACCGAGCCCATGGCGATGATGATGTTCTCGGCTTCGGGATCACCGTAATAGGTGAAAGGATGATATTCTCTTCCGGTCATGGCCGAGATCTTTTGCATGAAATCTTCTACCATGTCGGGAATCACATCGTAAAACCGGTTAGCTGCCTCACGTGCCTGGAAATAGATATCGGGGTTCTGAGCCGTTCCGCGGGTTACGGGATGTTCGGGGTTGAGTGCGTTGTCGCGGAAGCGCTGAAGAGCTTCCATATCAACGAGCGGGCGAAGCTCATCCACATCGAAGTATTCGACTTTCTGTATTTCGTGAGAGGTGCGGAAACCATCGAAGAAATGCAGGAAGGGCACGCGCGATTTGATGGCAGCCAGGTGTGCAATAGGCGCCAGGTCCATAATTTCCTGTACGCTGCCCGTTGCCAGCAGTGCAAAACCGGTTTGACGGGCACTCATCACGTCGCTGTGGTCGCCAAAAATCGAGAGGGCCTGAGCAGCAAGGCTGCGGGCGCTCACGTGAAATACGCCTGGCAATAGCTCACCGGCAATTTTGTACATATTGGGAATCATCAGGAGTAAGCCCTGTGATGCTGTAAAAGTGGTGGTGAGGGCACCAGCCTGCAGCGAACCGTGAACGGCCCCGGCTGCACCGCCTTCGCTCTGCATTTCCACAACATGAACCGTTTCGCCAAACATGTTCTTTCTTCCATGCGAAGCCCATTCATCAACATACTCGGCCATGGTGCTCGAAGGAGTGATGGGATAAATAGCCGCTACTTCGCTAAACATGTAGGCTACATGCGAGGCCGCATAGTTGCCGTCGCAGGTAATGAACTTTTTTGTCTTGCTCATATTTATATAGGTAAGTTTGTGTATATGACTGTTAAAGCATGAACAATTGCCGTGCGAAATTACTCAATAAACGAAAAAGATAGGGACGGTTTCGGACTCAACTGTCTTGTAATGAAGTAATTTATAATGATTTTAGATTAGCCACACTGCTCCGGCACTTTTAAAAAAGGCGTACTTTTAGGGTCTGAAATGTGTGTCCATTACCCATTGATAAACATCAAACACCTAAGAATATGAATATCAGCACAAATTACCTCGGACTGAAGCTGAAAAATCCTATCGTGGTCGGTGCGTGCAACCTGACATCGGATGTGGAAATGCTGAAAAAACTGGAAGAAGCCGGAGCCGGCGCAATCGTTTACAAATCGCTTTTCGAAGAACAGATTCAGCTGGAAAACCTTGAGCTTCACCAACATATGACAGATTACGATCATCGTAACGCCGAGATGACCGATCTGTTTCAGGAGGATCTTTACGAAGCCGGTCCGGAGGAGTTTCTGATGCACTTTGCCGAAGCCAAAAAGGCCTTGAATATTCCCCTCATTGCCAGCCTGAACTGCGTTTACGACGACACCTGGTACACTTATGCCAAAAAACTGGAAGAGGCCGGCGCCGATGCCCTCGAGGTGAACTTTTATGCCGTTCCCACCGATTTTGATGTCGACGGACGCGGTATTCTCAACGAGGAATTAGACGTGATCGAAGGTATTAAGAAGGTTGTCAACATCCCCGTTTCGGTGAAGCTGAGTCCTTTTTATACCAATCCGCTATACACCATTGCCGAAATGGATCGTCGCGGAGCAGCAGGTTTTGTGCTGTTCAACAGGCTTTTCCAACCCGATATCAATATCGAAACCGAAAAGCATCACTTCCCCTATAATCTGAGCAACGAGATCGACAACAGGCTGGCATTGCGCTTTGCCGGCATGCTTCATGGCAATGTCAAAGGCACCATCATCGCCAATCAGGGTATTTTCAACGGGGCTGATGTGATCAAAATGATTCTGGCCGGGGCCGATGCCGTTCAGGTGGTGAGCACGCTATACAAGAATGGCCCGAAACAGATTACCAAAATGCTTCAGGAAATGGAAGCCTGGATGGAAACCAAGGGCTATAATACGCTCGAAGATTTCAAGGGAAAACTTTCGAACAAACGCAGTAAAGACCCCTTTGCCTATCGCCGTGCGCAATATGTTGACATCCTGATGAAATCAGGAGAGATTTTCAAGCAGTACCCGATGCTCTAAACATTTTTTGCCGCAAAATAAGCTAACAGGCTGCCACAAAAAGGCGGCCTGTTTCAGTATCCGTATGCCCTTGCCTCGAGTGTCTCAGGCTTCAGACGAAATACACATACATTGGCAATAGCCGGATCGCTGTAGTTGAATTCGCCTTCTGTGTAGTGCTGCATAATGATATTCAGGGCTTCCTTTTTTGCCTCAGGGTCGGTGATAAATTCTACTGCTCCACGCGCCATCACCGAGCGGTATTTCATGCTATAGCTGCAGGCCACCTGTTCGCTTTGCCAGCGCAAATGGTGGTCGGTGCTCATTACAACGCATACTTCGGGAAACTCTCTTAACAGATTGATCTTCAAGCATTCGGGAGCTGAATGAAAATAAAACACCCCATCTTTGTAGCCAAAATTCATAATCACCACATAGGGTCGGCCATCGGGCATGCTCATAGCCAGACTGCATGCCTCGCACCTGCCAATGATGGCCTCGATTTCGGGCAGAAATTCCAGAACGCGTCGTTTCATTGTAAAATATTTTTAATACACTGAATTCCAGTCTATTCCAAAAATAAATTCAGGCACAACCTTTCCCTGCGGATGCGTATAACTCATGCGCAATCCCATGGTCACCGGAGCCTGCATTCTCAACAAATGCATATCGGCCCAGATTTCCAATCCCTGCGAACTGTACGTTTTACCGGGCGCATTTAGGAAGTCATAATAAAGGTTGGCTCTCAGGCGCTTGGCATAAACAACTGGCCCCATGCGAAAGTCCGGATAGGCAATCGGGAAAGCATAATCCAGTTTGAGTGCTTCGATGTTTCGTCCAAAAATTCCAGCCTGCCCCCGGGGTACCGAAACATAACTGCCAAAGCTGTAGTAAGCCTCGGTTTCGCGCTGCACAGCAGCATATAGCCTGAAACCGTGATGGTTGGCAAAACCCGGAAAGTAAAGGATGGATGAAGTAAACAGCTGTCGGCCGGGATTCTCGTCGAGCGGCGAGTGACGGAAGATCAAGCGCAAGACCTGCCCTGTTCGGGGAAAAATGTCGCGCATTTTACGTCGGTCGAGGTTGTATGCCAGAAAGTTGTAGTTGAAAGCCGTGCTATAATCCTGTTTAAAATTCAGCCCGACATCTTTATCCATAATCCGGTGAATCGTGTTCACTCCTGTGCTGAGGCTCACTCCACGCTGCCAGCGGCTACGGGTGAGGTTTAGGGGAATGCTGAGCTGCAGTCCGGCATTGGTTTCGTTCCACCGCAGGTTGTAGGTTTGCCCCTCCATTTGGGCTACTCCCTTGCGCCGACCTGTGCTAACACTGGCGTCAATCACCGGAAAAAGGCCATAATAGGTAGCTTGCAGCACCGTTTTGCCCGTTTGCTCATTCTGATTGTAATCGAAACCCAGGGTGGCCGCCATGGTACTGAGACTGTTCTGCGACATCAGGCTTATACCGGGCCTTATCTCCTGCGAAGTGGCATCCACATAAAACGGCGCCCAGCTATGCAGCCTGAACAGCCTAAGCGCTCTTCGATAAGGCTTCACCGGAAATGTGGTATCGTGTAAAACGGCCTCTTCGATCGTAAAACGGTTGGCAGGCAATTCCATACCCAGCAGTTTATCGCGATCGGCCTCCACGAAATGCTGTTTTCTCGCCTTACTTATTTCGGCTTCAACCGAAGCAATCATCCATCCATCAGCAGTGTAATTGGATATCAGCAGTTTACCACTTTTACTTTCCCAGGTGGGATCGGCAGCAGCATTGGTTGTATGCGTTAGTTGACTAAGCTGCTGCGTGGCAAAATCGAAAGCATATGCCTCATGGCTGTCATTCCACGAGCCATGAAGAAGCACCTGACCATCACCCGCCGATGACAGGTGAAAATCGGTATTAGTGAAAGGTGAAAACTGCACGGCCTGCATGCTGCGCAGATTAAGCAGCCAAAGCGATTTTCCCTTCGTACTGGTGGCCAGAAAAGCAATATGCTCATCGTCGGCCAGCCATTTGGGCTGATGCAGGAAATATTTTTCACTGACATATTCCGACAGCTTGTCTCCCGTCAGCACATCCAGCAGCACTATGGCTGAGCTGCCATCATTGCGCACTTCCGAGACGGCAACTTTATTACCCTGGTGGTTGAGGTCTGGGGCGTAATAGTAACTGCGGTGGCTAAGCTGGCGGACTTTTCCGGTGAGGATATTGCCTACTTTGATGACAGAATAGGCCTTGTTGCTCCAGCGAAGGTCGGGCTGAAACTCATTCCAGACCACCTGGTCGTTTTTGGCCGAAAAGCCTTCTGGAAAAATGTAGAATGGTGTAAAGAGATTTTTTTCACCAAGGCTGTCGATAAGCACGATGCGGCTCAGATCGTCGAACGAGGTTCGAAAAGCCACAATACCATGAGCTGTAGGCTGAGGATACCGATAATTAGTGTAGGCTTTTCGATTTTTAGAAATGCGCCAAATCGGTGTTAAGCTGTCATAATTCTCCGACTTCCAGTAAGCAGCCAAACTATCCATGGTGGCTTTGTAAAGCTTGCCAACACCCATTCCGGTTTGCCTGCGAAGTGCGCTGCTGAAAGGGTAAATCAGCCAGGGTTTGGCGGCGCTTAGCCCAACGGCATTGGCCCAGATTTGATTGCCATACTTCAGGTTGTTGTATGCTACCATATGATAACCAAGCTCATAGATATCAGGAGTAAAATCGCGGAACGACCCAAACCAGGCTTTTTCGTAGGAATAAGCTCCTTTTTCGGCCAGCTGTGCCTTGAGGCCGGCCGAAAACAATGGCGTTCGGCCCCTGCCCGTCGAGCTCAAAGTGGTTTCGGCCCACACGGCATCGCCTTCCATAAACCAATTGGGCAAAAACAGACCCGCCAAGGCGCCTGTAGCCTGTTGTCCGAAAGCATAGCGCAAAGCCTGTCCGAAGCCTGTTTCAAGCCTGCTCATCTGTGCCACATGCCTAAGTTCGTGCAACACCAGCTGACGCGTCCACTCCTGCGAGTAGCCATCCTGAGGCGGCACATGAAAAAAATCCATTCTTCGCGGTGCCCAGGCAACCAGCGCATTGGAAATGGAGTTCTGGTTATGCAGCACTACATCGGTTCGCAAGGCTCTGGCGGCCAGTCCGGCATTGACGGTCGGATAAGCTGCTTCAAGCAGAAAGGCAAGCTGCTGCGCACGTTCGTTGTACGCTTCCGGGAAAATGAGCCTGAAGTGTGTGGTGCTCAGCTGCTTCCAGCGTGTGCGGGCAGCATCCTGACCAGTAAGGTAATATTGGGCATCAGCCGACTGACTGAATACATGCAGTGTGAGCAACAACCAAATAAACCTCTTTGTCATGGTCGTGCTTTCATTCGAGTGCGAAAGCTCCTGTGCGCTCTAATTGCTCCCAATAAGCCGGATAAGATTTTTCGACACACGAAGGGTCATCAATGTGAACTGCACCAAATTTCAGGGCCAGCGGGGCAAAAGCCATTGCTAAGCGGTGATCGGCGTACACATTAAGCTGAGGTACCTGGCCATCCGGTGTTTGAAGCTGGCCGGATTGAAGTTGCCAGGTGCTTTCGTTCACCTTGACAAATTCGACACCTAATTTCGCCAGCTCACGGGCTAGCGAGGCCGTTCGGTTCGACTCCTTGTATTGCAGGTTATCAAGGCCGGTAAAGGTGGCTTTAAGTCCAAGTCCGGCACTGCAAACCAGGAGTGACGGCAGCATATCGGGATGGTCGTGCAAATCGAAAAACTGTTTTTCTTCCACCTCACCCGAAGGCTTTATTAGTAATCCGTCCTCAACTTTTTCTGTTTTAACGCCCAGACCGGCAAACATAACCACTGCGCGGCTATCGCCCTGCAGGCTGTCGGCGGTTAAGCCTTTGAGCAGCACCTCAGCGTTCTGACTCAAAGCCACCAATTCGTACCAGAAAGCTGCCGAACTCCAGTCGGGCTCGATAGTGAGGGTTCCAGGCTTGTAAGGCACAGGCAAGACCGAAATTTTACGGCCGGCAACCATCACCTTCGCCCCTAACTGCTCCATGACACGTATAGTCATTTCGAGGTATGGCACCGAGTTGAGGCCCTCGGTCAGGTCAAGATCCAAGCCTTTTTGCCAAACAGGGCCAGCCATAAGTAATGATGAGGCAAACTGGCTGCTTTGCTGCATACTCACAGAGGCTTTACCGCCTTTTAACTTCTGACCAACAATCCTTACAGGCGGAAAACCCTCTTCTTCAACATAATAGATTTCGGCACCGAGCATTCTGAGGCTTTCCACAAGTCCGGCGATGGGCCTCGACTTCATCCTAACCGTTCCGGTGAGCATCCAATTGCCGGGGGTAGTGGCAAGGTAGGTGAGCAAAAAGCGAAACACTGTTCCAGCATTGCCGCAATCGACCACCAAAGGCATGGAGGTGTTAAGGCATTCGCGTATGTATTCCAGGTTCTTTATAAGCAGACTGGTGTCGTCGGCTTCCGACAGCTTATTGATTTTGAAAGGGATACCCGAATATGCAGCGATCATCAATGCCCGATTGCTCAGGCTTTTGCTTCCCGGCAGCTCGGCCTCAAAGTTGAAATTGGGTTTGAGTGAAACGATTTTCATGGAAGGTCGTGTTTAGACAGTATGAGTATTTGAAGCAAACAAAAATTCGAGAGATTGACGAACAAGTGGCTCATCAACAGGCACATCCCAGACAGCCTTTCCGTCTGACCCGAGCAATACAAACATGTATTGGCTTCCGCTGTTTTTTTTGTCGTGACGCATTCGCGACACCAAATCATCTATGCTTTCAGGACCAAAAGGCAGTTTATCAAACAGTTGGGAATAAACGTCAATGTAATTTGTCAAAATATTCCTGTGAGGCTGGGTGATTTGCAATGATAGCCAAATTTCGGACAACATTCCCGCCGCCACTGCCTCGCCATGCAGCAAATCCAGGCCTTGTGCGAGGGCATACGATTCGAGGGCATGGCCCACGGTATGACCAAAGTTGAGCACTTTACGCAATCCTTTTTCCTTGGGGTCTTTTTCGACGATTTCCATTTTGTTGTTGGCCGATCTACGGATGATATCCAGCCATTGCTCCGATTGACTGCTTTGAGGAAAAACGGGCAAAGGCTGTCCGCTGATTAGGGCATATTTGACCACTTCCGCAAATCCGGCCTTTATCTGCCGATCGGGCAGTGTAATCAAAAAATTGCTGAAAATGAGAACCTTTTCTGGTGGATAAAAAGTCCCGACATGGTTTTTGTAATGCTCAAAATCGATGCCTGTTTTACCGCCGATAGCGGCATCTACCATGGCCAATAGGGTGGTTGGAATGTGTACCACACCGATACCTCTTTTGTATGTCGAAGCTGCAAACCCGCCAATGTCGGTAACCATACCGCCACCAAGGCAAATCAAGAGCGCATCACGGCCGGCACCGGCAAGGGTGAGGCCCTGCCAGATGCTGCTCAGTTGCTCGAGGTTTTTATTGGTCTCGCCGGCAGGAATGGTGATATTATGCAAGGCATGCGCCTGAAGGGCAATAAGTTTTTGAAATACAGGAAGGCAAAGTTTTCGGGTATTGGTATCGGTGAGCACAATTACAGCACCCCCGGCGGATCTTCGGGATTCGACGGATTGCTGAATCCATACTGCTGCATCTTCGGCATATTTGATCATAGCGCACACCGGGGGGGTAGTGGGCAAAAATACGAACTAAGGCACTAGGCAGCTCAGGGGCCGGAGGATTTTACTGAAATTAGCCTTCTAATAGAATGCCGCCAGCAGAAGATCGAGGTGCTGGAAGGGCAGATCGTGCAGCTTGCTGATGGGCTGGCTGGTGAGTGTACCATTGAAGATATAAGCTCCCCTTGAAAGGCCCCTGTTGATTTTCAGGGTATTGCTTACTCCGCCGTTGTCAGCAATTTCGAGCAGCAGCGGAGCAAAAAAGTTGCTGAACGAAGTAGAGGCGGTTTGAGGTACCCGCGAGGCAATATTCGGAACGCAATAATGTGTCACTCCATAAGTCTGAAAAACAGGATTTTGGTGGTTGGTAGGCCTTGATGTGGCAAAGCAGCCTCCCTGATCGATGCTAACGTCGATGATCACCGAGCCTGGCTTCATGCGGGCCACCATGGTTTCGGGGATGAGGCAGGGCGAGACGCCAGTGCTGGAGTGTTTTGCGGCGATCACCACATCGGCCGTTTCGAGCGCTTTGGCAATAAGGTGAGGGTGCATGGTGGAGGTATAGAGGTGCGGACCTATCTTAGCCTGAAGGCTGCGCAGTTTATACATCGAATTATCAAACACCTTGACCAGGGCACCCATGCCTGTGGCTACACGCGAAGCCGTTTCGGCCACCGTGCCAGCTCCGATGATCACTACTTCGACCGGCGCCACACCGGGAAATCCACCAAGCATGATGCCCTTGCCATATTGCGGATGACAAAGGTATTCGGAAGCAATAAGAATAGTGGTATTGCCGATGATTTCGCTCATGGACCTAACCAGCGGCAGTGCGCCGGTTTTGTCCTGAATGTTTTCGAAAGCAATGGCATGCACTTTTTTGGTCATGAGCTGCTGAAAATAGTCGCGGGTGCGGGTGGGCAGGTTGAGCACCGAAATGATGGAGCGTTTTTTTTCGATCAGCTCAATTTCTTCGCGTATGGGGGGAGCTATCTTGAGGATGATATCGGCCTGAAAAATACGTTCACGATCGCGAACGATTTCAGCGCCGGCTTCGGCATATTCATGATCGGAAAAATGGGCTTTTTCGCCTGCACGCTCTTCGATGATGACCTGCTGTCCGTGCTCGCTCAACAATTTGACTGCAGCCGGGATGAGTGCTATGCGGCTCTCGTTGGGCGAGAGCTCGCGGGGTATGCCCACAACAAGCCGTGAGCTTCGCACAGCGGTTTCGAGCAGCTCTTCCTGAGGCATCATGGAAGCTGCCCCGCCAAAGGTCATCCCGGAGGATTGTTCGTTCATGGTGCTAATTCCTGCTTTATGCCGGTAAATATACCTCAATCAGGCGGTCGTTGTCCTGATTTCCGTAACTTATGTGTATTTCTACGCAATCTTCCGGCAAAAGTTGCCCGATTATCTCAGGCCATTCGATCAGGCAGGGATATCCACTAAAAAAATAATGCTCATAGCCAATGTCGTAAACCTCGCTGAGCTTTTCTATTCTATAAAAATCGAAGTGATAAACAGACGCGTTATCAGCACTTTCGTACTCGTTAACCAGGGAAAAAGTCGGGCTGCTTACGGTTTCGGTCACCCCCCAGGCGGCACACAATTCCTTGATGAGGGTGGTTTTTCCGGCCCCCATTGGCCCGAAAAAGGCAAATATGCTATGACGGGGCCAAAGACCGGCCAGCGTGGCCGCTACTTTATCAAGCTGGTGAATACCGCTGATCTCAAATCGGGCGTAGGGTTTCATTTCGCTTTGAGGTAGGCCACCGGCACCAGCATTTCCTGCAGCGAGATGCCGCCGTGCTGGAAGGTGTTACGATAATAGTTAACGTAGTGGTTGTAGTTGTTGGGATAGGCAAAGAAATCGGCCGAACGGGTAAACACATAAGCTGTGCTCACATTGGGTCTTGGCAGGAAAATGCTTTCGGGATCTTTGACTTCGAACACTTCGCGCGGATTGTATTTGAGGTTGCGGCCGTATTTATAGCGCAGATTGGTATTCACCGTGCGGTCGCCCAAAATCTTTACAGGATCTTTAACGTAAACCGATCCGTGATCGGTGGTTACGATGAGGTCGCATTTTTTGGCGGCAATAAACTGGATAATATCGTAAAGCGACGAATGCCTGAACCACGAGAGCATAAGCGAGCGGTAGGCCGGCTCGTCTTCGGCCAGTTCCCGTATCATTTCCATTTCGGTGCGGGCATGCGAGAGCATATCTACAAAGTTGTAAACGATCACGTTGAGTTTGTTCACCATGAGGTTGGCCATACTTTCGGCCAGCTTTTTTCCTGCGTTGAGGTTGAGCACTTTATTGTAGGAGAAGCGAATGTCTTTGCCGAAACGTCTGAGCTGCTCGGCCAGCAATTCGGCCTCATATTGATTTTTGGTACCCTCGTCTTCTTCGTCGGTCCAGTATTTTGGGTAAAGCCTGCGGATTTCGGAGGGCATCAGACCGGCAAACATGGCGTTGCGGGCATACTGGGTGGTTGTAGGCAATATACTGTAGTAGAGATCGTCGGCCTCCATGCGGAAGAACTCCTCGATAAGGGGCTGAATGGATTTCCACTGGTCGTAGCGCAGGTTGTCGATAAGCACCA
This sequence comes from Bacteroidia bacterium, assembly GCA_021287165.1. GTDB lineage: Bacteria > Bacteroidota > Bacteroidia > Bacteroidales > F082 > JALNZU01. The sequence continues at coordinate 151,613 of JAJTAY010000009.1, forward strand.
CAAAGAGCGGCTTGTCGGAACTATCAAGACGGGGTAGAATGCGGTCGCGCACTAAAGTGTGCGAAAGCACCGGCTTGTCGGAAGTTCTGCTTCTTAGCCAATCTATGTAATTGTCTTCCACAAAACGCGAAAACTGCCGGTTAGCCTCGTCCTGCTGCATCCTCAACACTTCCATGATGCCCTGATCGGCCGATTGTTCGAGCTCAAGCTCCCAGCGCACCAATTTGCGGTAAAGCTCAATCCATTCCTGGTGACTGAGCTTGTTGGTGAGCTCCATGCCTATGTTTCGGAATTCCTGCTGGTAGGCAATGGTGGTTTTTTCGCTCACCAATTTGCGGTTTTCGAGGTTGCGTTTTAGCGAGAGCAGTATCTGATTGGGCTTCACGGGTTTTATTAAGTAATCAGCAATTTTGCTGCCGATGGCGTCTTCCATGATGTGCTCTTCTTCACTTTTGGTGATCATGACCACAGGAAGGTTTGGCAGTGATTGTTTGATTTTTTCAAGGGTCTCGATGCCCGACATGCCAGGCATGTTTTCATCGAGGAAAACAATGTCGTAGGGACGCGACAGCACCATATCGAGGGCTTCATCGCCATTGTTGATGGTCTCCACCTCGTACCCCTTATGTTCCAGAAAAATGATGTGCGGCCGGAGCATGTCGATTTCGTCGTCGGCCCATAGAATTCTAACTTTTTCCATCTGCTTAGTTATCAATTTATTGTAAAGGAGTAGAGGTTTGCGGCACGCTTGCTATTTTTGCAGTATTAATGAGCCTTTGGGGGTTATTATTGCCTGAGGTGCCTGTTATAGGACAAATTTAACGAATTTTAGCCTTCCGTATGCCGCAACGCAGCAAAATCGTCAACGATCCGGTGCATGGCTTTGTCAGCATCCCGGGCGAAACACAGTTTCGCCTGATTGAACATGCATGGTTTCAGCGTCTGCGGCGCATCAAGCAGCTGGGTCTCACTTTTTTGGTTTATCCGGCCGCCCTTCATGCCCGTTTTCAGCACAGCCTTGGTGCAATGCACCTTATGAACAGGACCCTTAATCACCTGATTTCCAAAGGCCATAATATCAGCCCGCAGGAACGGGAAGACGCCCTAAACGCCATTTTGCTGCACGACATCGGGCATGGGCCTTTTTCGCATACCCTCGAAAATACTATTGTTACCGGTCTTGATCATGAGCAGATTGGACGCGCCATCATCAGCAGGCTGAACGAGGAAATGGGCGGTGTGCTGCAGGGTGCCATTGCCATTCTGGAGGGCCGTTATCCGCGTAAGTTTCTTTGCCAGCTGGTGTCGGGGCAGATGGATATGGACCGCATGGACTACCTGAAACGCGACAGCTTTTACACCGGTGTGGCCGAAGGATATATCAATGTTGACAGACTGCTGGCTATGCTTGATATTGCAGAGGATGAGCTGGTAATCGAAGCTAAAGGTGTTTTCACCATCGAGCACTTTCTGGCTGCCCGGCGGATGATGTATTGGCAGGTTTATCTTCACAAAACCGTTCTTTCGGCCGAGTTCATGCTTAGCAATGCCCTCCTCAGGGCAAGGGAGCTGGTACAATCGGGAAAAACGCTTGAAGCCAGCGTCAGCCTGCGCTACTTTCTTGAGAATGAACGCTTAAGTGAACAATTCACAGTCTATGGCGATGGACTGAGGCATTTTACAAACCTCGACGACGTGGATATTTTTGCCGCCCTCAAGCAATGGCAATACGAAAATGATGTGGTGCTTTCCACGCTTTCGTCAGGAATAATGAACCGCAAGCTTTTCAGGATAATCCTTCAGGATGAACCCTTTGAGCAGCAACAGCTCGACAAGCTCATGAAGGACATTCAGCACTATTTCGGCATTGGTGAAGAAGAAGCGGGCTGGCTACTTATTACAGGCAAAACTTCCAACCAGCTTTACAATCCAAGCCATTCGCCCATCAGGGTTTTGCACAAAAACGGCAGTCTCACCAATCTGCAACAGGTTTCTCAAACCATTGGACTAGCAGGTAAAATGGATATCGAAACCAGGTATTTTATCTGTTTTCCTAAGGAACTGACCTTCAAGGGATAAGCAATCGAAAAGAGAGCTGCCCGGGAAGCAAAAACCTTAAACAGTTTTCAGTTTGTCCTTTACGCTTTCGGCAACATCCTCGAAATGAAACTGAAAGCCTTCGGCCAGAAGGCGCACCGGAAGCACTTTTGCCCCTTTCAGCAGGAGTTCGTCGGCCATTTCGCCGAGTAGCGCACGAAGCACAAAATCGGGCATGTGTAGCCAGGATGGAGAATTTAAAGCCTTACCGATTGCTTTGGCCACTTCTTTTTGCATCACCGGCCTGGGTGCGGTGAGGTTGTATGGACCGTTGCTCAGCGGGTTGTGCAGCAGATGAAGAATAGCTTCTATCTCGTCTTCGAGGTCGATCCACGAAACCCATTGTTTTCCAGTGCCAACATGGCCGCCATTCCAGAACTTGAAAGGCATGGCCATGCGCGGCAAAGCACCTCCGTTGCGGGCAAATACAACGCCTGATCTTAGCAAAACAAGGCGGGGTGAAATGTCGTTCCAAATGTTAGCTTTTTCTTCCCAGCGTTTTGTTACATCGGCCAGAAACCCCTCGCCCGGCTGGTCGTTTTCGGTGAATTCACGGTCATCAGAAAATCCGTAATAACCTACTGCAGAGGCTTGTATGACCAGTTCAGGATGAATTTCGGCAGCTACAAATAGCTTATGAAGCATCTCGATACTTTGCAAACGGCTGCCTATGATGGCGTTTTTGCGCTCCTGTGTCCAGCGGGCATCGCCAATGCCGGCGCCGGCAAGATTAATTACCACACGAGCACCGTCGATAAGGGCTGCCAGATGCGAAGGTGGCTGATGCCAGTCGGCATAGTGGATGCCCGCACCGAGAAATTTCTTTCGTGCTCTGGGCACATCACGCGAAAACAACACCAGCTCATGCTTGTCGAGTAATCTTTTAACAAGTGCCTCGCCTACCAGGCCTGTAGCACCTGCGATGACAATTTTCATTCAGCTTCAATTTAAGATGTAACAAGTAAGCCGGTGGTTTGTTTAACCCAATGCCCAAAACCTCTATGCACCTGCATCCGAAGGATAAGGCTTACCTTTGCACACAATTTTGAATTTTGAAACCTGACATTTCACACAAACGCATCTGGTCAATTGCCTACCCTATCATTCTCGGGAGTGTAGCGCAGAATGTGATTAATGTTACCGATACAGCATTTCTGGGCCATGTGGGCGAGATCGAACTGGGCGCTTCGGCGCTGGGCGGCATGTTTTATTTTGTACTCATTATGCTGGGCCTTGGTTTTGGTACGGGTATGCAAATCATTATGTCGCGCCGATTCGGCGAAGGCAACACCAGGGAACTCGGTCGCACTTTTGCCCACGGCAATTATTTCATGCTTCCACTGGCACTGGCCTCTTTCATTTTCATGCTCTTTTTTGCCCGGCCTATCCTAAATGTGGTCATCCAGTCGGAAAATATCTTTCGCGCCAGTCTTAGTTTTATTGAATACAGGATGTTTGGCATTTTTTTCGCCTTCGGACAGGTGATGTTCAGGGCGTTTTATGTGAGTATCGCCAGCACCCGAGTCATCACCTGGAGCACGGTGGTAATGGCCGTAGTAAACATCATTCTCGACTACGGTCTCATTTTTGGCAAGTTAGGACTACCTGCCATGGGACTGCAAGGTGCCGCACTGGCCTCAGTGATCGCCGAGATGACTGCCGTGGCCTACCTTGCCGCTGACGTGCTACTGAGAAAATACCACATCAAGTACCCACTTTTCAAGGCAGGGAAGTTCGACAAACAGCTTTTCGGTGGCAACCTGAATCTGGCAGCACCCATCATGCTTCAAAACTTTCTGTCGCTGGGCGTTTGGTTTGCATTTTTCCTTCTTATTGAAAAGCTTGGTGAGCAGGCACTTGCCATTTCCAACATCATCCGAAGTATCTATATTGTATTCATGATCCCCATTTGGGGCTTTGCCTCGGCTGCCAACTCTATGGTGAGTTATTTGCTGGGAATGAGACAGGATCAACTGGTAATGACCCTGATACGACGCATCATCAATCTTACTTTGCTGGGCGTTGCCCTGCTCATTGCCATAAGCCTTATTTCCCCTTCCCTGCTTATCAGGCTTTATACCAACGATGATGCACTAATTGCGGGAAGCCTGCCGGTTTTATACATTATAATGCTAGGAGCACCATTTTTTGCCAGTGGGATCATTCTTTTCAACGGGGTAATGGGCACTGGCAAAACCAATGTTTCGTTTGTCATTGAGGTGATTACACTCGGGCTTTACCTCATTTATGTATATGTGCTGGTGAGCCAATTTGATGCCGGAGTGGTAATGGTGTGGACCTCGGAAATCCTTTACGGCATGGTGCTTACCTCAATCTCACTTTCTTACCTGCGGTATGGAAAGTGGAAAAAGACAATGCAGATTCAGTAGTTAATTGATGCTAAACAGAATCAGACTGTCTTTCTGATATCCGCCAAGCAAGAGGGGGCCGGACGATTCGGTGCGTCCAAATCCGTATTTCTCGCCTTTGGGAAGGGCTGAAAAATTGAGAAAGCCCGATTCAGCGCTTGCAATTGCCGCATGACCAAATGATGCATTATCGAAGCACCAGATTCCGGGTCTCCCGTTCCCACCTATGAAAACCGGTTTTTGCCTGACTTCATGAGGCAATGCCCCCTCAAGCATAACGCGGTTGTAACGATCGAAGATCACAACGCGGCGCCCATCGGCGTACATAAAGTCGGGGCTTTGATCGGCATCGAAATCGTAGTACTGAAAAAAGTGTCCCCTCGAAAACCTTTCAGGTCCAGGGCTTCTGCTGATTCCGCTGCTGCCAATGTAAAGTAATTCGCCCTGCATTCCGCTGGACAGAAAAATACCCCTTGCGTTGGTTCGGTTGAGATAGATCTCTGCCCCCTCAGCATTATTGAGGGGTTCTTTAAGTCTGATGCGTTCGAGACCGCTGTCGTCCAGAATTTTCAAACGCCCGTCCATCGAAGTTATCAGCACATACGTTGCCTCACCTGCTGCGGCAATCACCGGAGGCATTGTTGAAATATCGGAAAGCAAGGGTGCGGACCAGGCAGCAACAGGCTTGCCTGATAGGTTGAATGCATAGGTTCGGCGGTCGGCACAATTGACATAGATAGCTGTATTGTTCTCAGCGTATGATAATGCGGCGGTTGACCGGGATGGAAGCAACAGCGGAAAACCTGCTGCCGACTTACCATTGGCGTCCGTAAGGAAAACGCTGACACTGGTATTGATCAGAAAATGAGGGCGTTTAAGTCCAGGGTGGTTGACCATAACCGGTGTGCCAAGCGGTATTCCGCCGATCTGGCGCTTCCATAGCTGACGTCCTTCGGGCGAGAAACCATACATCCAGCCGGCACTGTCGAAGGCAACAACCCTGCCCTCTCCTTCGGCCATAAACATGTAAGGAGCAGCGGCGCCGGGAGCATCAAGACGGGCCGACCAAAGCGGAATGGCCTGGCCAACAGGGTTGGCATTTCCCCTGATTAGTGTGCTGAAATAAATTTTTTCGTTTGCCCTGCTCAGCTGTAGGCTCACCGATTCGAAACCATGCAGTGCAGCCGCGTCGCGTAGAAGCCTGTATTTCAATTTGTTGCCAGAAACTTCGGACAGTCTTCCTGCCGCTTTGCTAAGCTGATGATATAGCATGAAGCCTGAGTGCGACGAAACTTCCTCCGTCAATTTGTCTATATCGCTGTTTACAAGATTTTTACTCCTGGCATCCAGATAGGCTCGGAGCAATAAAAGGTCGGAGGAAAATAAAAACAGGCTGCCGTCGGAGGTCACAAAATTACGCTCGCTTAAACTATTGGAATCATCTCGGAAAATCTTTCCGGCCAGAAACCCGATATCCACGGGCGCAGTCCAAAGGCCGTTCCAGGGTGAAGGGATGCGCGGTTGGCGGTTGAAAACAATGTCAGCGACTGTCTCCGGCCGATCAGGCAAATACAAGATAAACGGCTTGTGTGCGCCCGACACTATTGCCATTCCCTGCACCACCAATCCTGATACGCCATTAAAACCTCCATCTTGTCGATTTTCTCTATGGTGCCTTGCTTTGAAAGACAATGTGTTGATTGGCAGTACATCTCGCAACGTACTGATACTGACCCGACCCTCTGCATCCACCCCATCGAACACACTGTTCATATCTGCCAGGCCATTGAGCATCAGTTCGTTTTCGCGAACATGAAGATCAAGTACAATCCAGCTGTCGAGCCTTCCTGCAATGTTGTTTAAGGCAGTGGCCCATTGCCCGGTGAACAAACCAGATAACGAAGGTGAAAGTCGTGAAGGATTAACAGCAACAATTGCATCTGCTGCTGCAGCTTTTTTGTCCGGCAAATTCACCACAGATTTATTATCGTTTCTGTTAATCAAAGCGTCAAGAGCCCTTTCGAAGGCCTCGCGGTTGAACGAAGCGATGGCCAGACCTTTGATGAAGGCGTAGTTGAGCTGACGCCGATTTCCGCGATCGATAAGCAGAAAAGTACTGTGGCCAACCGTTTTACGTTTGATCAATTCGAATCTGTTACCAAATGCAGGTAAGGCCCTTTCATGAAGATCCCAGTAAGAGAAATTGCGACCCACACCTGCAAAAAAAACGAAGCCAGGCTCGCCTCCAGCCCCTTCGAGCAGCACAATCGCAGCCGGGAGGTCTTTGGTATTGCGCGATAAACCACTCATATTGAGCATAGTATCGAGCAAGGCAATATCGTTTTTCACATCACCGAAAAACTCCGATTTCTGCAAGGACGGCCACCATGAAGCATAATTCATTTGCTCCATAAACTTAGAGGCCGAAGGCAAATACAAAGCTCCCTGCGCCTCGGAAGGAATGGCATCGAGCACCTTGGTTTCGCGCTGAAGCCGAAAGAGCAGGATGAACGAAAGACCCAATAATAAAATGGCCCAAAACAGAAGCCATATAAAGGTCTTTATTCTCATACGCTTGCGTGGGATTGCCGCTCAAATATACGCATTGCATCGCATCGTGCTCCGGTCAGCATCAGAGCGGAAGACGAAGTTGTATGCCAGTATTAAAACTTTTCCGATGATGCTCTGTCAATCCGTTTTGCATTATGGCCTGACGATGGGCCTCAGTAGGATATCCTTTGTTGGTATTCCAATGATAATGAGGATATTGCTCGTGTAAATCAGCCATCAGCCTGTCGCGCTCGGTTTTGGCTAATATTGATGCTGCAGCGATTGACATGTATTGCGCATCGCCATGTACGATACAGTGGTGCGCAATGCCGGCGAAAGGGGTGAAACGGTTTCCGTCGATCAGGAGCAATTCAGGACGAATCTGAAGATTCTTGATGGCGCGGTGCATGGCCAGAAATGATGCATTGAGAATATTGATACGGTCGATCTCTTCAACCGAGACGTGTGCAACGGCCCAGGCCAAAGCCTTGTCCACAATAATATCGCGGAGCTGCTCCCGCTGCTTTGCGCTAAGCTGCTTGGAATCGTTGAGCATCGGGTGTTCGAAATCCGGCGGGAGTATAACGGCTGCAGCGGTAACCGGTCCGGCCAGGCAACCCCTGCCCGCCTCATCGCATCCGGCTTCAAGGATGATTGGGTCACCGTAGCGGACTCTGAGCATGGCCAAAGAAGTATAAAAAGTTGTTGGCAGCCGAAAGCAATACGAATAGCCAAACCACCACAGAAGGTCTGGCCGTGCGGTTAAGGCTGCCCGCCCAAATGGCTAGGTGAGCGCTTAAAGGTATGATAACAAGCGCATTGGACTGCAAGGAATCATCCCGAACGATGAAGGCCAAAAGAGCGATCAGCAGGAAGGCGTTGAGCATTGCCTTACGCTTGCGCACCGCAATGTTGCGGTCGGCCTGCAGGCTGTAGTTAAATGTTAATGCATTGAAAAACAAGGCGATAAGAAAAACATAAATCCCAATCTGCGTTGGTGATGGAAGCTGTGGCACCGAAAAGCCTTCTGCAAAGGCAAAAAGAAAATGTCCAAGATTCGTTATAACCCGGTTTTGTAAAAACCAAAAAACAAGCAAATAGATAATCGGGACGAAAAAGCCCAAAAACGGTATCAGCCATTCGCGAAGCCTGTTCAAGCGAAGGATAAATAAAATTGACAAAACCCATAGAACGAAAACCCAGGCACCTCCGTGCATCATGCCCGAAAAGGCTGTCAGCATGCCAAAATTGAACAGTTTAAAATTGATGCTTTCCTGTTCGTACATTGAAAAAGCCAGATTGAGCGCGAAAAGCAGCAACAAAAGGGCAGGCCAAAGCGGCTGAAACGACATTGCTGCCGGAAAACTTCCCGACACCACTACCCAAAATAGCAACCCATAGGTGGAGGTACGGGGAGTGAGCAGATAAAGGCTGAGAATGGCATTGAGAAGATATCCGCTTACAAGCATAAAAACAAAAGCAAACACTACGGACAATAACGGTAAACTTGTAAAAGGAATAATTAGCAGTAGTTTGTATAGTGGTTCGTTGTCGAAAGCAGGTGTTGACGGAACAGCTTTCAGCATTGCAGGCATCCAAAGCATGGCGCCAAGCGCAATAGCTGCCATATACTGAATTAAAAAACTGCTTCTGAAAAAACGAATCATGACGGTTTAAATGTAATGCCACTTGATCAGGTCGAGACCGATATCGCGACGGTAATATGCCCCTTCGAAGGAAATTCTGCTCAGATTTGAGAGGGCTTTTGTTCGCGCCTCCTGTATCGAGTAGTCAAGTGCCGTAAGGGCAAGCACACGTCCTCCGGCGGTTTTAATATTTCCATTTTCGACACAAATACTTGTGCCTGAGTGAAAAAGGTGGCAATCTTCTACATCCTGTAAACCCGTTATGGTTTTTCCTTTGGCAAAATCGCCCGGATATCCGCCGGATGCCATAATGAAGGTCACTGCATGGCGGTCGTCCAACTCGGTTTTCACCTCTTGCAGACGGCCTTCGTGGCAGGCAAGCAGCAACTGTGCAAAATCGCCTTTGATGCGGGGCAAAATGCATTCGGCTTCAGGATCGCCAAGACGAACATTGTATTCGATTACGTAAGGATCGCCATTAACATTCATTAGTCCAAAAAAGATGAAGCCGCGATAATCCATTCCCCTTGCAGCAATGCCCCCGATGGTGGGCTCGATAATGCGCTGACGAACCTTATCCATAAAATGCCGATCGGCAAATGGTACAGGCGAAACTGCACCCATCCCGCCGGTATTCAGTCCGGTGTCGTTCTCCCCTATACGTTTGTAATCCTTGGCCGAAGGGAGCATTTTATAATGCTGGCCGTCGGTGAGCACAAATACCGAAAGTTCTATGCCTTTTAAAAATTCTTCGATTACCACCGTTTCCGACGCCTTGCCGAACTTGCCCCTGAGCATGGCGCTGAGCTCGGCTTCGGCTTCTTCGCGTTCTTCAATGATTAGTACGCCCTTGCCTGCAGCAAGTCCGTCGGCTTTAAGCACAAAAGGCGGCTTTGCATTACGCAGAAAATCAATGCCTTCGTCAATATTGTTTAGGTTAACGCGGATGAAACCTGCAGTAGGTATGCCAAACTCCGCCATGAAATCCTTGGCAAAAGCCTTGCTGCCTTCGAGGCGTGCAGCCGAGGCCGACGGACCAATGATGGCAATGTCTTTCAACATGGCATCGTTGCGGAAAAAATCAACAATTCCGTTTACGAGAGGCTGTTCAGGCCCCACCACAACCAATTGAATATCCTGTTCTATGCAGGCCGCACGCAATTGCGCCATATCGTTTACTTCGAGCGGCAGATTTTGTCCGAGGGTCATTGTGCCCGCGTTGCCGGGAGCGATGAACAAGCGCTTTACTTCCTGACTCTGCTTTATTTTCCAGGCCAGGGCGTGTTCGCGACCCCCGCTTCCTATGATGAGTACATTCATGATTGTACGGTTAATGCTGTTTGAATACTATCCCACAATCGTTGTGCGGCGGCATCCCAGGTAAACATGCGACTCCTATCCAAACCTTTCTTTATCAAATCGCTGCGCAGCGCAGCATCGCTTGCCAGGCGATGCATTGCCAGTGCAATATCCTCAACGCTAAATGGATTGACCAGCAAAGCAGCATCGCCAGCCACTTCGGGCATACTGGTTACGTTGGAAGTGATGAGCGGAACACCGCACTTAAACGCTTCAACAATGGGTATGCCAAATCCCTCAAAATAAGACACATAAGTATATACGTGAGCGGAGGCAGTAACACGGTGCAGCTCGGCGGGATTAAGCCTCCCGCAAAAAATTACGTCGTTCTGAAATCCCATTTCGGTGTATGCCTGCTCAATCTCGCTGGTCCACCATTTGCGTTCACCGGCCACAAGAAGTTTCATGCCAAGCGTATCGGTGGTTTTGTAGCGGTCGAAAGCCTTGAAAAGGCGCGCCAGATTTTTACGAGGGTGCAACGAGCCCACAAACAAAAAGTAGGGGGCTCCGCCTGTATATTGTTTGCGAACAGCTTCGACTTCGGGAACACTCAAAGGCTCAAAGCGCTCATTAACACCATTATATACCACATCGACCTTGTTAGGGGCTTGCCCGTAGAGCCGGCAGATGTCTTGTTTGGAAAATTCCGAAACGGTTGCAATACGCAAGGCCTTTTGCGCAAACTTAGGAAAGAAATAACGGTAATACCACCGCACAATGCTCGGCAGATCGGAAGGATAGTGTTCGAAATTAAGGTCGTGCATAACTGCCAGCGAAGGCACATTGGTACCGAGGCTCAGGTATCCGTCGGGCGAAAGAAACAAATCAGGTTTAATGCGCTTGAGCGCCCTGCGCACCGACCATTCGAACCAGATGACAAACAGCACCGGATGACGCGCCTGAGGCCCGATAACAACAGCTTTTACATTTGGGCCAAAAATGAACTGAGGGTCGGGTTTGCGGTCGAAAAGAAAATAAAACTCCACCTCGGGATGCGCCGCTACAATGCGCCTGAGCGTTTCGAAAGTGAACCAGCCTATGCCCTCGAGCCGGCCAGCCAGTAGCAGTCGTGTGTTAACAGCAATGCGAAGGCTCATCGGGCTTTGGTTTCTGGCTTGTGAATAAGTTCTAAATTTGCGACAAATATCCGAAAAAAACGATGAAGCAGAGGTTCAAATTGTTGTTGCAGCGCTTGCTTGGTTTCGACAATTACCTCTTTGTATTTGCCATCTACATCATCACCACGCTGCGATGGAACAAAAACGAGCGTGATTTTACGCACTTTGTAAAGCTCATCCCCGACGGTCATCTTGTGCTCGACATTGGAGCCAACATCGGCATTATGTCGGTTTGGTTTTCCCGAAAATTGAAGAAGTCGCGTATTCTTGCTTTCGAACCTGTGCCGCAGAACGTAAAGGCACTTAAACGAGTATTGCGATTCTACAGAGCTCATAACGTTGAAGTTATCGAAAAAGCCCTTGGCAGCGAACAAGGCATGGTCGAAATGATAATGCCCGAGGTTGAAATGGTCAGGATGCAGGGACTGAGCCATGTAGTGCATTCAAGCATCACCGATTTCAACGAAGGAGAGAATTTCAGCGTTCCCATGATCCGGCTCGACGATTGCGACCAGATTAAATCGTCGGACAAAATAGCGGCCATAAAACTCGATGTCGAAAACTTCGAGCATTTTGTGCTGCAGGGTGCAAGAGCAACCATCGAAAAGCATCGGCCGATTATTTATGCTGAATTGTGGGAGAACGACAACCGCAGTCTTTGTTTTGAGTTGCTTAAATCGCTCAACTACAGCATTAAAGTTGTTGTAAAAGGCAGGCTGACCGACTTTCTTCCAATGGTTCATCATACCCAAAATTTCTTTTTTATTCCCAATTCACCCCAAAACCAAATGCGGTAAAGCATGCAAAACCGCTTTGTCAAAAACTTGTTGCTGCTGCTCACGCTCAATCTGCTCATCAAGCCGTTCTGGATTCTGGGCATTGACCGCAGCATACAAAATCGGGTGGGCGACAGCGACTACGGCCTGTTTCTTTCAGTTTCAAGTTTTTCTTTCCTGTTTTACATACTGCTCGACCTGGGGATTACCAATTTCAACAACCGCAACATTGCCCGCAACCAGCGGCAGCTTCAAAAACACTTTGCCGGTATCATGGGTGTCAAGATTATTCTTGGCCTGGTTTATATGCTGCTGCTAATGGCTTTTGGAATGATTATCGGCTATGGGCCTGCGCAGATGAGTGTTCTTTTTTGGGTGGGCATTAATGCCATGATGTTGTCGATGATTATGTACCTACGGTCTAATGTTTCGGGGCTGATGCTTTTTGTGGCCGACTCTTTCCTATCGGTACTCGACAGGCTGCTGATGATCTTGCTTTGCAGTCTTCTGTTGTGGACTCCCCTACTTGGAAGATCACTCACGATCAGTGATTATGTGTATGCTCAGACCATCGCCTACACGCTCACTTTTCTGGTGGCCCTGACGGTGGTGATGCGACATGCAGGCCGGCTTGCCCCCTCATTCGATCGTAAATTTATGGGGATGATACTCAGGCGCAGCGCTCCCTATGCCTTGCTCGTGCTGCTCATGAGCTTTTACAACAGGCTCGAGCCCGTTTTGATTGAAAGGCTTTTGCCGGAGGATTCAGGACTGCTGCAAACCGGGATTTACGCCAAGGCCTTCCGTCTTTTCGATGCCGGAAACAATATTTCGATGCTTTTTGCTGTGCTTTTGCTACCCATGTTTGCCAGCATGCTCAAAAAGAAAGAGCCGGTAGCCGGGCTCATACGGCTTTCGTTCAGCCTTATTTTCGCCCTGTCGGCCATTGTAGCCATAAGCGGAATTATGTATGCCGAACCCCTAATGAAACTCCTTTACGGCCTGCGGCCCGGTGAGGACGAAATCGGGTTTGCAGCACGCATTGCTCAATCGGCCGGTATCTTTAGCTTGCTCATGGTGGCCTATGTGGCCGTTTCGACCACATATGTGTTTGGCACCTTACTCACGGCAAATGGCAGTTTGAGGCTGCTCAATACCATTGCCGGTGCCGGGGTGCTTCTTAGTCTGATCATGAATTTTTTGCTTATCCCACGATATGAGGCTACCGGAGCAGCCATAAGCAGCCTTACTGTGCAGACCGCAATGGCTGTTGTGCAATATATTGCTGCACGTCGTGTGGTGGGTTTTAACCTTGGAAGTCAGTTTTTCATCCGGCTTCTGGCTTTCCTTCTGATCTTTATGGCATCGGCATTTGGCATCCGTCAGCTTGAAGTTTCGTGGCTTGTGTCGTTTGGTTTGACCCTTACCGCCGGCATCATCAGTGTTCTGTTGATTGGATTGGTATCGGTCAGGGATATCCTCACCCACCTGATGCCCTCGGGCAATCGTCTTAAATCAGGCTGATTTACTATCATTGGGTTTTTATGAAAGGATAATTTCTATTTTTGAGCTTTTAATTAAAATCCCAACGGGAAAATGCACGATCCCAAACCTCCTGAAATGCACGCTTTCAGTTTGGTGAGTCTTTCGCTGAAACACAGAAAAAAGTTGCTGATTATCGGACTGGCCACAATTGCCTTGTCTTATTTGTTTACAAGCCCGTTTTTCATTACTCCTCTTTACAAATCAACTGTAATACTCTACCCTACTTCGACCAACTCCATATCGAAGGTGCTGCTCAACAATAATCTTCCTTCCAATAAAGACCTTTTGGAGTTCGGGGAAGACGAGCAAACGGAGCGTATGCTTCAGATATTGAATTCCAATAAGATACGCGACAGAATAATTGAGAAATACAACCTTTTCGAGCACTACAACATACCAGCCGGCAGCCGGTATCGCTTCACCAGGCTTTACGATACCTACGAAAGCCGCGTCAGGTTTCGGCGCACCGAATATATGGCGGTAAAGATCACCGTGCTCGATCAGGATCCGCTTAAAGCGAGCGATATAGCCAATGATATCGCAGAGCTTTTCGACAGCACCATGAATATGATGCAAAAAGAAGTGGCTGTGCGCGCCTTTCGCATTGTAGAGAATGAGTATTTCAACCTTCGCAACCAGGTGAGGGCGATGGAAGACTCGCTCAACACCATCAGAAAACTTGGCGTGCACGACTACGAGAGCCAGGCCGAAATGATCAACCAGCAACTGGCCATCGAAATTGCCCGAAACAACCAGCCCGGCATCAAAGCTTTGTACGACAAGCTTGAGCTGTTATCGAAATATGGCGGCATCTATGTTTCACTTCGCGATATGCTTGAACACGAGCGCAAACAACTGTCGCAGATCAAGGCGCGCTATGAAGAAGCCAAGGTTGACGCTACCGAAAATCTTCCCCATAAGTTTGTGGTAACCAACGCTTTCCCCGCAGAGCGCAAATCTTACCCCATTCGCTGGCTGGTGGCACTAATCGCTTTATTTTCCACCTTGTTTCTGGCCTTGCTGATTCTCATCCTGGTGGAGCAAAGCAAATGGAGTGAAAAAAAAAACTTCAACGCGATATCACATCAACTCAACCAACTCACCCGACGAATCAGGCAAACCCTAAAGACGTTCAAACCAGCCAAACCTGAAAAAATTGAAAAAAGTAACCAGCATAATTTGAGCAACATGGAAAACAGTTTTAACAACACATCATTGGTCAGACTGGTGTACCGCTGGCGCCTCCATCTGGCCATCATCACGATAGCGGCGGCATTGCTGGGGGCTGTTTTCTCTGGGCCGTATTTTATCACGCCGCTTTATCGGTCAGAGGCTGTAGCTTACCCTGCCAACATCAACAGCTATTCAGATGAAAGCGAAACCGAGCAAATGCTGCAGATCCTTCAGTCGCAGGATATTACCGACTCGATGATTGCACGCTTCAACCTCATGGAAGTGTATAAAATAAGCCCGCAGTACAAATACTGGCGCTCTGCCCTGCTCGAGGAATTCAGGCAAAATGTGAAAGTGCGTAAAACACCATATGAAGCGATTTCCATAACTGTTCGTGACCGTGACCCTGAACGTGCTGCCGACATGGCCAACGAAATGCTCAGACTTTATGACCAAAAAGTGGCCAGCTTACACAAAACCAAGTACAAAGAAGTGGTCGATATGTACGAAATGCAGCTGAATAAGAAACAAATGGTAATCGACTCGCTGCAAAACAGGCTCTATCAGCTGGCCACCGAACACGGGCTGATCGACTATGGTGCTCAATCGCAGGAGGTGATGCGCGGTTATTTGCGCACCATCTACGGCACAACCACGGCCAATATCAACACCAAAGCCGTTGAACAGCTCAAGAAAAGCATAGAAAATCATGGTGGCGAACTGATTACGGTAACGCAAATGCTGGTTGAAGAATCGCGCACCTATGTGACCATCAAGCTCGATTACGAACAGGCCCTGCGCTTTTACAACGCCTCACTGACATACAGCAATGTCATAAGCAAGCCCTTTCCATCCGATAAAAAGGCCTTTCCCGTTCGTTGGGTCATCGTTGCCTTTGCGGCGCTCGGAGCGCTCCTGATCTCGGTTCTTGTCATCATGCTCGCCGAACGTAAAAACGACCTTTTAGGCATCAGGTCCTGAA
The DNA here is from genome assembly GCA_021287165.1 of Bacteroidia bacterium. Classification (GTDB taxonomy): domain Bacteria; phylum Bacteroidota; class Bacteroidia; order Bacteroidales; family F082; genus JALNZU01. Next base: position 167,228 of record JAJTAY010000009.1, read on the forward strand.
ATACAAATAATCCTTTGACTGAGCAAAGCAAGACAGCCTGGATCTACCTGGGAACAGCCATCTACCTGGCCATCAGCATGTATTTGGTGGTTCAGAAAGATATTTGGTATTTCTTTGCGCTGCCGTTGGTGCTCGGAGTTCTTTTGCTTTATATCTATTCGCTCGATAAGGTTTTACTTCTTATCAGTTTTATCACTCCCCTTTCGCTAAACATCGAGAATATGGATGCCGGGCTAGCTATCAGCCTTCCGGCCGAACCAATGCTTTTCGGTGTTTTGGTGCTCTATCTGGCTAAATTGCTTCACGAAGGTCACTACGACCGCCGTGCGGCTTCGCATCCCATAAGCCTGGTTATCTACCTCATGCTATTTTGGATGCTCATAACGACCTTCACAAGCGAGTTGCCGCTCGTTTCGGCTAAAGCGCTCGTAGCCAGACTTTGGTTTATTGTGCCATCATATTTCCTTGCTATTCAGGTGTTTAGAAAGATCAAAAATATTCACTGGTTTATTTGGCTTTACAATATCGCCCTGATCATTGTAATTGGCTACACCATTTACAGGCATTGGTCTTTCGGTTTCAGCGACAAATCGGCACACTGGGTTATGTCGCCGCTCTACAACGACCACACAGCATATGGCGCAGCCCTGGCACTATTCCTTATTCTAACCATTGGATATATTTTCTACCCCGGACTAAGCAACAACAGACGGTTTTGGGTTATCAGCATGGCCGTCTTGCTGGCCATTGCCACCCTGCTATCGCTCAGCAGGGCTGCCTGGATCAGCCTTGCCGTTTCGGCGGGCGTGTTTGTAGCCGTCTGGCTCAGGATTAAGTTCAGATACATCTTTGCAGCATTTGTACTCATCGTCGCCTTTCTGGTCAGCTTTCAGCATCAGATCATCGATACGCTTGAGAAAAACAAGCAGGACAGTTCGGCCGACTTTGTAGAGCACGTGCAATCCATCTACAACATTAGCTCCGACGCCTCCAACCTCGAACGCATCAACCGTTGGCAGGCCGCTCTCAGACTTTTTGACGAACGACCCTTTTTTGGATGGGGACCGGGCACCTACCAGTTTGTTTACGGCCCCTTCCAGCGCTCGAAAGAAAAAACCATTATCAGCACCAATGCCGGCGATGGAGGCAATGCACACAGCGAATACATAGGCCCCTTATCCGAAATGGGGCTACCGGGTATGCTCATTGTTTTTTTGCTGGTGGGCACGATGATTTATCAGGGTCTGAAAACCCATAAAAACTCGAAAAATAAGCAGGCGCGTATTCTTTCGCTAAGTGCCACCCTGGCATTGATCAGCTATTTCACACACGGCCTGCTCAACAATTTCCTCGATACCGACAAGCTTTCGGTGCCGGTATGGGGATGCATGGCCATCATTGTTGCCATGCAGGTATATTATTCCAGGCTGGAACCTGACAGCGAACTTCTAGACAGTTCGTCAAACAAGACGGCAGATTAATATTTCAGCTTTTCTATTTCTCCGGACAGTGCGGGCATGGCTCGCCGGAATATTCCTTCCAGTTCAGCGCACATTTCCGAACGCTGCTCATGACTAAGGCTACCAGTTCGCTGCTCGAGTGCAAAAAGCAGGTCGGCAGCACGATCCATGCCAAACTGTTTGGCCGACGACTTGAGCGAATGAGCATACCTCGATAGCGCGTTCATATCGTTATCTCTGTTGGCTTCGAGCAGTTGCTTAAGGGTATTTCCGCTGTGTTCGACAAATACTTCCAGCAACAGCACCAGATCGGCCATGTTATCTCCAATAATTTCCTTCACCTTGGTCAGGTCATAATCATTTTGGTGAACTGCTTCATTACCAGCCTGCTGGGTTTTGGCTCTCTGAGGTCGCAGTTCGTCAATATACCGATTGATCTTTATTGCGAGTTCCTGGGCCGAGTGGTAGGTTTTGAGGATCATGCCATTGATTCCGGCCTCCTGGGAAAGGGTTCTGGTTTCGTCCGAATCTTCTCCGCTGTAGGCAATAAGGCAAGTCGTATGGTCTGTTTCGCGCACTTTTCGCGCCACCTCGTAACCTGTGCCGTCGGGCAGATGCAGATCGAGTAAAATAAAATCGTAGCGATTGCTGTCAGTCATCAACAATGCGGTTTCGACATCGGGGGCCAGCTCCGCTTTGCATTCCAGGTCGCGAAGGTAGCGCATGGTCAGCAGCTGAATCATTTTGTTGTCTTCCACCACCAGACCTCTCAACCCGGTAAGTTTATCCGATGGCCGGAGTCGTATTACCTCGGGTTTTATCTCCCTGAGGGTCTCGCAGTGCAGAATAACCGTGCGCAGCAACTGATCGCTGTCGAAGGGTTTTGATACAAAAGCGTTCATCCCGGCATCAAAGCATTCTTCGATGGTGGCTTCGAGCGCTTCGCCCGAAACGGCGATAATGGGTGCTTTCGAATGCAGTTCGGTGCGAATGATGCGCGTGGCTGTGATACCATCCATCTCCGGCATACGGATATCCATGAGAATAATTGCCGTATCGGGATTCTTTCGCACATAGTCTATGGCTTCCTTGCCGCTTCCGGCAAAGCTCACTTTCCAATTCCTCAGGATGTGGGCCGCCATTTTACGCTGATAAAGGTCGTCGTCAACTACAAGCACTCCAATCTTTTCGGTAATGGACTTATCAGGCACGAAGGCAGCAATGTCCAATGGCTTATGATTGGTACATTCTGCAAAACTCACTTCAAAACTGAAGCTGGTTCCCAATCCTGTGGCGCTTTTCAATTGTATCTTTCCGCCCAGCCGCTTCACAAAAAGATCTGCCAGGCTCAAACCGAGTCCAAGACCACCGTAGTTTCGGGTAATTCCGTCGTCTTCCTGGCTAAAAAACTCAAAAATTCGTTGCTGGTTTCTCTCGTCCACTCCCTTTCCCTGGTCGCGCAGCGTAAAAGCAAAAGCCCTTTTGCCATCGGCCGGGTCGGCAGCATTTACAGTCAGCTCGATAAGACCTCCGCCCGAGAATTTGATGGCGTTGTCGATAAGGTAGAACAGCACATCGTACAATTTGGGCATATCGCCTCTCAACCAGGCAGAGGCATCCTGAGAAATCCGGACGGACCACATCAGCCCTTTGGCTTCGGCTTGAGGCTTGAGTTGGTTTTCGAGTAAGCTCACTACATCGGTTATCCGGAAGTCCATTTCCTCATCCACCATGCGTCCGGTCATGACGTGCAGAAACTGGAAAACCTTTTTAACGGTTTGATAAAGACCGAATCCTGAGTCCTTTATGATTGCCGCATACTCTTTCTGAACCTGGCTAAGACTTGTTTCCTGAAGCAGTGCGTTATAGCCAAGAATCAGGTTAAGCGGATTTCGCAGCTCGTGGCTGAGCGTAGCCATCACTCTCTGCTGCAGATTTCGATCGATTGTTAATGCGCCAAGCGGACCAGCCTCTGCGATACGCTGTTTGTGAGTGAGTTTCTTTTGAAGGCGACGACCAACATACTCAATAAACTTATAAAGTGCAGGCTGAATTGGTAAGACGGTTTCTATGAGCTGTTGGCCGCTTAATGTAGTGGCAATACCGGCCGTAAGTGTGTTGCGTGAGGTGATAAAAATGCAATTATCCGAATAGACCAAAACACCATTTTTGTCCCCTGCCGGTTCAGGCGGCATTGGCGGAAATAAACCTTCAGCTGCAATTCCCTCCCGTAAAGCATCAAAGTCATTGATTACCAACCAGGTAGAACCATCGGACAGAGGATTTTTTGTCCAGAACCTGATACCCCGACACCAGTCAAATTCAAGCAGGAGTGCCGAAAACGAACGGAGCTCAGGCTCCACCTCGTCGTGCTGCCCAATGCTCAACAACAGTTTTATCAGATGCTCGTTACTGGCTGACATCTTATCGTATATGGTATTCAAAAGTAAAGTTAACAATATTATCCAAAAAAGTTTGTTCTACAAAAGCCCGCATACAGCTTTTGAACAATCGAACAAATCAGACGGCTTAAACTTGCCTGCTTAATTCAGGCCTATTATTTGGATAACTGAATCTTAGCCTAACTACAAATATCGGCCAATACCAAAGGCAGCCAGCTATTTTCTGCATCACCTGAGATATCTTCATTGCATTGTCGTCCAGACCGCATACTGTGTTGTGCAGGGCGATAGTTGCTTGATAAATAATATCTTGCTCTGCGATTTAAAGCGGAAAAGTAAAAGAGGAAAGTTTGCAGAAAACTTTACTTTGGATCAAGACATCGGAGGCTTCAGAAACAAGTATTACGTTTAACCCTCACGATCACCCTGACGCGCCAGATTTCTGAGAAAGGCCATTTCGCGCCACTTTTTACGTGCTTCGTCAACCGGCACCCCGAAGTAGGTCTTGCCGGGTTCGAGGCTTTTATCCACACCCGACATAGCCAGGATGACCGCTCCTTTTCCGATGACCAGATCTTTGTTTACCGACACACGACCCCATAAAATAACATCATCCTCTATTTTGGTAACGCCGGCAATGGCAGCAAATGCACCAATAAGGCAATTGCGGCCAATGTAGGTATCGTGACCAATCTGGCAATGGTTATCCATTTTTGTGCCGTCGCCGATGGTCGTGTCTCCGGTAACTCCGCGGTCGATAGAGCAGAGTGCGCCAATTTCGACCCGATTTCCGATAACCACGTTCCCACAACTTTCGAATTTGCGGTATCCTTCCGGACGACGCTGAAAATAGTAAGCATCAGCTCCTATCACCGTTCCGGAGTGAATAATCACTTCATCGCCAATGATACAGTTTTCATAAATGGTAACATTGGGGTGAATGATGCAGTTGCGACCGATGGTAACATTATTTCCAACAAATGCTCCGGGCTGAATAACCGTTCCTTCGCCAATGCGCGCCGTTTGGCTCACCATGGCCATCGCCGGCACAAACGGACGATGCCGTTTGATGATGCTGATAAATGCATCGAAAGGTTTTTCATGAAAAATGAGCGCCTTACCTTCAGGGCGTTCCACCTGCTTGTTGATGATGATGGTTGTGGCAGCCGAATTAAGCGCTTTAGCGTAATATTTGGGATGGTCGACAAAGGTTACATCGCCGGGCTCGACCATGTGAATCTCATTGAGGCCGGTGATGAGAAAGCCGGGATCGCCATCGTAATTTGCTTCAAGCAAAGTGGCAAGCCCCGACAAGGTGTAGGCTTGATCAAATTTCATGGGTAGCGGCTTACTCTTTTGCCCTCTCGCTGTAAACCCCCTCAGCCGTGTTCACTTTCACTTTGTCGCCGATGTTGATAAACAAAGGCACGCGGATAACAGCGCCTGTTTCGAGTGTAGCCTCTTTCATGGCATTGGTGGCAGTGTTGCCTTTTTCTCCTGGTTCGGTGTAGGTTACCTCGAGCACTACGCTGGCCGGAAGCTCGGCGCTGAGCACGCTGTCCGATTCGGTATGGTAAAGCACTTCGGCAATGTCGCCTTCACGCAAAAATTGCGGGGCATTAATCAAATCCTTGGGGATGCTGATTTGCTCGAAGGTTTCGTTGTTCATAAAGTTGTAGTCGTCACCATCGGCATACAGAAACTGCATGGGCCGGCGTTCTACGCGCTGAACATTAATTTTTACGCCGGCAGGAAAAGTATTCTGAAGAATCTTTCCTGTGCGCATATTCCTGAGCTTGGTGCGGACAAAAGCATTGCCCTTGCCAGGTTTAACATGTAAAAATTCGACGATGGAGTAGAGCTCGCCGTTAAATTCCATTACCAATCCGTTTCTGAAATCAGCAGTTGTTGCCATATGTTATCGTTGTGTAGGTGAATTTTTTAAGGCTGCAAAATTAACAAAAAAGGCCCAAACCGGGCCCTATGTTTTGTTATAAAAATCACAATTACAACATCATTCGCGGGCCTTGCCCGGTCCTTTCATGATACCTCTGGTGGAGTTTGCAATGAAATTTAGTATCTCGTCGCGGTCGGGCGAGGCGGGAACGTTGGCTTCGATATAGGCCACTGCCCTGCTCACGTTGTAGCCTTTGAGGTAAATGATGCGGTAGATATCCATAATGGCATTGATGCGTTCGTCGCTGAATCCGCGGCGACGCAACCCAATGGAATTTACGCCGATATACGACAGCGGTTCGCGTCCGGCTTTGGTAAAAGGCGGCACGTCCTTTCTGGCGAGCCCTCCTCCGCTAACCATGGAGTGGGCACCAATCTGCACAAACTGATGCACGGCGGCCAGACCGCCAATGATGGCCCAGTCGTCGATTCTGATATGCCCGGCGAGGTTGCAGGCGTTGGCCAGAATTACATTGTTGCCAATCACACAGTCGTGGGCCACATGCACATAGGCCATCAGCAAACAATTGCTGCCAACTACGGTTTCCCAGTTGGCCTTGGTGGCGCGGTTGATGGTCACAAACTCACGTATGGTGGTGTTGTCGCCAATGCGCACAATGGTTTCCTCATTATTATACTTGAGGTCCTGTGGGATGGCAGAGATTACGGCGCCGGGAAACACCCTGCAGTTTTTTCCAATACGGGCGCCTTCCATTATTGTAACATTCGAGCCAATCCACGTGCCCTCCTCAATAACCACATTCTTCTCGATGTTTACAAAAGGTTCAATCACCACATTGGGTGCAATTTTAGCCTGGGGATGAACGTAGGCAAGGGGCTGATTCATGGGAGAAATTATTCTGTTTTCTTGACAATCTGTGCCATCAGGTGACCCTCGGTGACAATCTTATTACCCACATAAGCCACACCGTGCATAGCGCATATACCGCGCCTGATGGGTGCAGTAAGTTCGAGCGTAAAGATCAGGGTATCGCCAGGAACCACTTTTTGGCGAAACTTAACATCTTCTATCTTAAGGAAATAAGTGCTGTAGTTCTCAGGGTCGGGAACACTGTGCAAAACGAATATTCCGCCTGTCTGAGCCATTGCCTCCACCTGAAGCACGCCAGGCATCACCGGCTCTTTTGGAAAGTGACCAACGAAAAAGTGCTCGTTCATGGTCACATTTTTCAGCCCCACAATATAATCATCAGTAAGCTCCAGAATGCGGTCGATCAGCAGGAATGGAGGGCGATGCGGCAGAATGCGCTGTATCTGCAGCACATCATAAACCGGCTCTTTCAGCAGGTCGAATGGCGGTTCTTTTTTCATGATTGATCTGATTGAAATATTGGTTGAAAATGATCTTAGCAAATTCGGTATTGGCGTAATGCCCTGGACGGTAAGCCTTTACATGACCTTTGATGCGCATCCCGACCAGGCTCAGATCGCCAACAACATCCAGCAGTTTATGTCTGGCAGGCTCGTTGGGAAAGTGAAGCTCAAGGTTATTGAGAATACCTTCCTCCTTAACTTTCACCTTTGGTTTGTTGAATAATTCGGCCAGGCGGTCAAGTTCCTCCTGACTGACTTTCCGATTAACAAAAACGATGGCATTGCTGAGATCGCCGCCTTTAATCAGATTGTTTCCCAGCAAATATTCGAGCTCGTGCAAAAAAACAAAGGTCCGGCAGGGGGCAATCTGAACAGCAAAGTCGCCGAGACTTCCCATGCTGGCATTCTGCACATTAAGCACCTGAGTGCCATAGTCGATGGTTACGTCGACTGAATAATCACCGGCCGGACTGATGCTGAGCCAGAAACCCTTTTCATCATTGTCGATACGCAGTTCTTCATCGATGATCAGGTACTCACGGGGCTTGTCCTGCACCTGAATACCGGCCTCAGTGAGTGCTTCCACAAAATAACGGGCACTGCCGTCGCGGATTGGGGTTTCTTCCATATCAAGCTCAATGAGCACATTGTCGATTCCAAGACCAGTGAGCGAAGCCATCACGTGTTCGATGGTATAAACCCTGGTGCCGTTCACGCCTATGGTTGTTCCGCGCGAAGTATCCACAACATTGCTTACATGTGCCTTAATCAGAGGTTTTTCGGGCTTGTCGACCCTGCAAAATACCACTCCGTGCCCGGTTGGCGCAGGTTTGAAAGTAAGCGTTCCTTGCTGTCCGGTGTGCAGCCCGGTGCCCGAAACACTCACCGGCTTTTTAATCGTACATTGATATTCAGTCATTTGGGGAGCTACAATGGGTATGGCTCAAGGCAAAATTTGGGCAAAAGTAGGCTTTTTTTGTTACGCTGCCCCACCATTTCCCGCATCGAGCTGATTGAGACGTTCTTCCAGTTGCCGCAGTCGTTTGGCCATCTCGTCGAGGTTCTTAAAGTGAACGTGCACCCGCTTGAAATCGCCGATAGGGATGGCCGGTGTGCCAATAAGTAGCTGCCCTTTTTCTTTGATATTTGATCCCACCCCTGACTGGGCGCCAAGCTTGGTTTCGTCGGCAATGGTGAGGTGTCCGGCAAAACCTACCTGCCCTCCTATCATACACCTTGCTCCCAATCGCGTGGAACCGCTGATGCCAGTTTGTGCCGCTATAACGGTGTGCTCGCCAACTTCAACATTGTGGGCAATCTGAATCAGGTTGTCGAGCTTTACGCCACGACGGATAATTGTCGAGCCAAGCGTTGCCCTGTCGATGGTCGTATTGGCCCCTATCTCCACATCATCTTCGATCACCACATTTCCTGTCTGAGGCACCTTATTGTAAGTACCATCAGCCTGGGGCGCAAAACCGAAGCCATCACTGCCAGCAACCACTCCGGCGTGTATGATGCACCGTTTTCCAACCTGTGTGCCCGCATAAAGTTTTACGCCGGGATAAAGGATAGTTCCTTCATCGACAACGCAATCGTCGCCCACAAACACCTGAGGATAAATCTTCACTCCCTTTCCGATGACGGCCCGCTCACCAACAACGGCAAACTCGCCTACATATACATCATCCGACAGTTTGGCCGTTGGTGAAATAAAAGCCATGGAAGAAATTCCCATTTTATTGTCAGCCGTCTTATTGTAGAGCTCGAGCAGTCGGGCAAAGGCCGTGTAGGCATCGGCTACCCTGATGAGCGTGGCTTTCACCGGACGCTCTGCGACAAAATCGTTGTTTACAATCACCACCGAGCTATTGGTTTCATAAATATATGAGGTATATTTTGGGTTGGCCAGAAAACTCAGTGCGCCCGGTTTTCCTTCTTCTATTTTGGCTACGCTGTTCACTTTGGCGCCGGCATCGCCTTCCACCTGCCCCGAAATCAAATGGGCGATCTGTTGTGCGGTAAATTCCATTGGATTGATAATTAAAGTGCTGCAAGTTACATCTTTCCCAAATGACGGCAAAACCGCTCTGCCCGAAACAGATTTTTCACACGTAACATGCTTATTTTCATTAACTTTCGTTTCTTTTGTTTAACGTTTTTTAACGCCACCCCTACATGGTGCGAGGTATCTTTGCGCCTCACAAAAACACTTCGCAACATGGTTACGGATATCAGAGAACTGAACGAAAAAATTCAACAGGAGAGCCAGTTTGTCGATTTGATCAATATTGAGCTGGGTAAAATTATCGTTGGTCAGAAGGCCATGACCGAGCGATTGCTCACAGGGCTCCTTGCCAATGGTCACATCCTGCTCGAAGGCGTTCCCGGGCTTGCCAAAACACTGGCTATCAAATCGCTGGCACAAACCATCAATGCAAGTTTCAGCCGAATTCAGTTTACACCCGACCTTTTGCCTGCCGACCTCATCGGCACCCTGATCTATAGCCAGAAAAAAGAAGAATTTCAGGTGCGCAAGGGGCCAATTTTTGCCAATTTCATTCTGGCCGACGAAATAAACCGCTCGCCCGCCAAAGTGCAGAGCGCCCTCCTCGAAGCCATGCAGGAAAAGCAGGTGACGATTGGCGAAACCACTTTTCCCCTGCCCGATCCGTTCCTGGTAATGGCTACGCAAAACCCCATCGAGCAGGAAGGCACCTACCCGCTGCCCGAGGCGCAGGTGGACAGGTTTATGCTCAAGGTGGTGATCACCTACCCTAAAAAGGAAGAAGAGAAGCTGATCCTCAGGCAGAATATCGTTAACGAAATCAAAACCATCTCGAAAACAGTTCAGCCGGCGGACATTGTCAAGGCGCGTCAGGTGGTGAGGGAAGTTTATCTTGACGAAAAAATTGAGAATTACATCACCGATATCGTATTTGCCACCCGATTCCCGGGTGAGTTCAGGTTAAAGCGTTTCGAAAGGCTCATTTCCTACGGGGCTTCTCCGCGTGCCTCCATCAATCTGGCGCTGGCAGCCAAAGCCTACGCATTTATCAAGCGCAGGGGCTATGTAATACCCGAAGACATTCGCGCACTGGCGCACGACGTGCTCAGGCACCGCATCGGACTCACCTACGAGGCCGAGGCCGAAAACGTAAGCACCGAAGAAATCATCAGCGAAGTACTCAACACCATCGAAGTTCCTTAAGAACTGAAATTCAGGAACGGATATGAGCGGGAATACTTTAGCCAACGACATTTTTTCCAGAGTCAGGCGCATCGAAATCAAGACGCGCGGTCTTTCACAGCAAATCTTTGCCGGTCAGTACCACAGCGCCTTTAAAGGACGCGGTATGGCCTTCAGCGAAGTGCGCGAGTATCAGTATGGCGATGATGTGCGCAATATCGACTGGAACGTTACCGCACGTTTCAACCACCCTTTTATCAAGGTTTTTGAAGAAGAGCGCGAACTTACCGTTATGCTGCTCATCGACGTTTCTGGCTCAAACCTTTTTGGCTCGGGAAACCAGATGAAAAAGATGCTCGCGGCGGAGATTGCTGCTGTGCTTGCTTTTTCGGCCATCAACAACAATGACAAGGTGGGCGTGATTTTCTTCAGCGACCAGGTTGAGAAGTTCATACCTCCCAAAAAAGGCACCTCGCACATTTTACGCATCATCCGCGAAGTGATCAGCTTCGAACCAAAGCATCACGGCACAGATCTGGGCGAAGGCCTTCGGTTCCTGACCAGCGCCATTAAAAAGCGCTCGACGGCATTTCTCATTTCCGACTTTATTGCCGAAAACTTTGAACATGCCCTGCGTATTGCCGCCCGCAAGCACGACCTCATAGCGCTACGAATCACCGATAAACGCGAAAACGAACTGCCTCCCGTGGGGCTGGTCAGGTTTGAAGATGCCGAAACCGGCGAAACGCACTGGGTGGACACTTCAAGCGAAGAAGCCCGCCGGTGGTATGCGACATGGATTTCGAAAAAAACAGAACAACTCAATAACACTTTCACCCGCAACGGCGTGGATAATGTGGTTTTGTATACCGATGACGATTATGTGAAACCCCTGATGCAACTGTTTCGTCGCAGGGCATAACCAAAAATCCACGAGGCACAACAAAAACAGGTAAAGTATTTTTGAAATGAGACTATTGATTATCAGTTTGTTGATTGCTTTGCTGCCGACCGGCAACCATCTGGTCGCCCAAACGGTCGAAGCAAGGGCTGTTGCTGCCTCCGACAGTCTGCTCATCGGCGGGCAACTCAGGCTTCAGCTGCTGCTCAAGATGCCATCGGGTTTTACTGCCGAATGGCCCGCATTTGGGGACACCCTCAACAAACAAGTTGAAATAGTGTCCAAAACGGCTACTGAAACCCTGCCTATCGACAACAAACAAAATATGTTGATGCGCCAGGAGCTGACCATCACCACCTTCGACACGGGCATCATCACTATTCCTCCGATCGATATTCGTTTTGCTCCTCCAGGCGACAGCATGCGTTTTGTGGCTTCCACCAATCCGCTGATGCTAAGGGTTTTTCTGCCTGAGGTCGATACTTCTGCTCCCATCAGGGCCATCAAAGGCATTGAAAAGCAACCCATCACTCTGGCCGAAGTCTTGCCATGGATTATTGCCCTAATCCTTCTTGCACTCGCCACCTGGCTGGGAATCCGCCATTATTTAAGGTATAAAAACCGTCCGGTAGCCATAGCCCCAATCGAAGCTCCCGCGATTCCGCCTCATAAACTGGCTATCGATCAGCTTGAAGAGCTTCGGCACGAAAAGCTTTGGCAAAATGGTCGCGTAAAGGAATACTACATCAGGCTTTCCGACATTGTGAGGGTTTACGTCGAAGCACAATTCCCCGTGAATGCCGTTGAGATGACCACTCAGGAAATCATGCAGGGTCTCAGGCCCTTAGGCATCAACGAAGAGGCTCGTCAGAAGCTTCAAACTGCACTCGAACTGGCCGATTTGGTCAAATTCGCGAAGTTCCAACCCACGGCAATGGAGAACGATCTGGCAATCAATCATGTGGTTGATTTTGTTATCGAAAGCTATGCCACGGTGGCCGAAAAAGATGAAACCATCAACAAGGAGGAAGTTGCGCCATGAACTGGTTTTCCGACATAAGTTTCGCCAGCCCGCAATGGCTATATCTCCTGCTTATTGTGCCGGTATCAATTGTATGGTATATCCTTCGAAACAAAAAGCTGCACCCCAGCCTTCGTCTTCCCGAAGCCGGCATGCTGGCACGCATACCCAAAAGCCCGAGGGTAGCGCTACGCCATACGCTTTTTGCGCTGCGCATGATGGCCCTTACAGTGCTTTTCGTGGCGCTGGCCCGACCCCAGTCGAGCAGCCGCGGGCAAAATGTTACCGTTGAGGGCATCGATATTGTGATCAGCCTCGACATCTCGGGCAGTATGCTGGCACGCGACTTCAGGCCCGACCGCATGGAAGCTGCCAAAGACCTTGCCGCTGAATTTATCAAATCGCGCCAGGGCGACCGCATCGGTCTGGTTATTTTCAGCGGTGAGAGCTTTACGCAGGTTCCGCTCACAACCGACCACAGTGTGGTGCTCAACATGCTCTCGGCCGTTAAAAGCGGTATGATCGACGACGGCACAGCCATAGGCGACGGCCTGGCCACTGCCGTGGCGCGTCTGCGCGAAAGCACTGCCATCTCGAAGGTGGTTATTCTGCTCACCGACGGAATCAACAACAGCGGCTCTATCGACCCGATCACTGCCGCCGAAATGGCCAAGGTGTTCGGCGTCAGGGTTTACACGGTTGGCGTAGGTTCGTATGGAACTGCACCTTACCCTGTACAGACACCATTTGGCATCCAGTTGGCCGATATGCCTGTGGAGATTGACGAGCCCCTCATGCAGGAAATTTCGGCAAGGACCGACGGACGTTATTTCAGAGCTACCGACAACCAGAAGTTGCGCGAGGTGTACCAGGAAATCGACCGGCTCGAAAGGTCGAAGATCGATGTTACCGAATTCAGCCGGAAGTATGAGGAATACATGCCCCTGATGATTCTGGCGCTTATCCTCATTGCACTCGAGTTTCTGCTGCGTAATACAATTTTCAGAAGCATCACCTGAGAAGAACGTTATGGAAACCACATTCATAAGATTTGAGCGACCCGAAATGCTTTACCTGCTGTTGGCGGTGCCCGTGATGCTGGCAATCTTTCTCATTGCCAACTACCTGCGTAACCGCACCATGCGAAGGTTTGCATCGGTGCAAATGCACGATCTGCTTATACCACAGCGAAGCCAGGCACGTCGTTGGGTGAAGTTTTTACTGCTCACCACATCATGGATTTTTGCAGTGATCGCCTTAGCCAACCCTCAGTCGGGGGCAAAGCTCGGCGAAGTAAAACGAGAAGGCATCGACCTTTTTATTGCGCTCGACGTAAGCAATTCCATGCTTGCCGAAGACATCATGCCCAACCGCCTCGACCGTTCGCGACACAGCATTATCAGGCTGATCGACAGGCTCAAGGGCGACCGAATCGGCCTCATTGTTTTCGCCGGCAAAGCCTATGTACAGCTCCCCCTTACCACCGACTACGCTGCGGCAAGGCTGTTTCTGAATACCGTGCGCCCCGATATGATTCCCGTTCAGGGCACGGCCATTGCCGAAGCCATCAGGATGGCGATGCAGTCGTTCGATGTGGAAACGCGCAACAAAGCCATCATTATCATATCGGATGGCGAAGACCACGAACAGGGTGCGCTTGATGCAGCAAAAGAGGCCTCGGCTGCAGGCATGAGGATTTTTACCATCGGCATGGGCTCGCCCGACGGCGTGCCTATTCCGGTTTACAACCAGTTTGGAAAGCAAACCGGCTATCGCAAGGACCGCCAGGGCAATACCATAGTTACCAGACTAAATGAGACTATTCTGCAGCAGATTGCCGCAGCCGGCAACGGAACCTACGTTAGAGCCAACAATACACGTACAGGTCTTGATCAGATAATGAACGAACTGGAAAAGATAGAGAAATCGGAAATTGAGTCGAAAGTATTCACTGAATATAACAGTCATTTTCAATGGTTTACAGGAGTCGCCATCGCCTTGCTCATCATGGAAATGCTGCTGGCCTGGCGGAAATCGATCCTCGAAACCCGAATTCGTATTTTCAAACCAAAAACAGCCGAAAATGAATAAGCTATTGACATTGACGCTGTTTATAATTTGTGCAGTTTCCTTGCAGGCACAATCGGACAAACAGCAATTGCGGAAAGGCAATCGGGCCTATAACAAGGACGACTTTGAACAGGCAGCAAATTCCTATCGCAATGCCTTAGACAAGAACCCTTTGAATGACAAGGCCTCATTCAACCTCGGCAATGCCCTATTCAGGCAAAACAATTTTGACGAAGCGCTCGAACGCTTCAAAAGCACAGCCGATATGACCCGCGACCGTAACCGCGAAGCGCGTGCATTGTACAATGCGGGCAACAGTTTGCTCGAAGCAGGGAAGTATGGCGAAAGCATCCCATTCTACCAAAGAGCATTGCGTATCGATCCAAACGACGACGATGCGCGCTACAACCTGGCCTATGCCCTGCGAATGATGCAGCAGCAGCAACAACAGCAGCAAAACAATCAGAATCAGGACAATAAACGCGATAATCAGCAACAACAAAGCGATAATCAGCAAAATAACAACAACGATCAGCAACAAAGCCAGAACAATCAGCAACAAAACCAGGACAATAATCAGCAACAGCCACAGAATCGTCAGCCGCAGCTTTCGAAGGAAGAAGCCGAACGACTCATTCAGGCTTTAACCAGCGAAGAAAAGCGAACGATGGACAAGGTGAATCAGCAAAGATTCAAAACCGGGCCACGGGTGACCCGCGAAAAAGACTGGTAGCCGAAAAGCGCGATACACCTCAAATGCCTAACTTGCAGGCAAAATTGCAATGAGCGATAAAACTGAGCGTTATAGATTGTGACATAGTATTATGAAGGCGGAGATGAATAGCATTTTAAGAACTTTTGCAGGTCTGCTTGTTTTGCTGCTGCTTTCGTCGCTCCCGACCAAGGCACAGGATGCCGTATTAACAGTATCGGGCAGTACACAGGTGGAGGTTGGCGAACAGTTCAGGGTGGTTTATGAACTCAATACCGAAGGCACTAATTTCACCGGGCCTTCATTCAGAGGATTCAGAGTGCTTACCGGCCCGATGCTCTCCACCAGCTCAAGTATCCAGATTATTGGCGGGAAAATGGATCGAACAAGCAAACAGACCTACACCTATATATTAAGTGCAAGTCAGGAAGGCGAATTCACCATCGAACCGGCGAGTGTGGAGGTCGATGGAAAAACCATCCGGTCGGGCAGGTTGACTATCAAGGTTGTACCTGCCTCAACCAGGTCACAACAACGTCAGGAAGGTGGTGAGGCGCAGGCCGGCGGCATTGGCAAGAACGACTTATTCCTGAGAGCAATTCCTGATAAACGCACAGCCGTAATAGGCGAACAGGTGGTTGTCACCTACCGCATTTACACACGCGTTCCGCTGGCCAAACTCGAAGTGGTCAGGCAGTCGTCTTTCCCGGGTTTCTGGAATAAAAACCTGATCGAAAACAACAATATGCCGCAATCGCGACAGGTGATTGACGGAGAGGAGTATGTGGTGGCCGATGTTCGCAGGGTGGCCTTGTTTCCTCAAAAGACCGGGAAGCTCACCATCGAACCCATGGAAATCAATTGCATAGCACAAGTCAGGGCAAGACAATCGCGCCCGAGTTTCGATCCATTCGAAAGCTTTTTCAACGATCCCTTTTTTAACCGCGGATTGCAAAACATTCCTCAAACCCTTGTTTCTGAGGCCATAACAATCGATGTTAGTCCCCTGCCAGGCGCTGCCCGGCCTTCCTCATTTACCGGTGCAGTTGGTCAGTTTGGCCTAAGCGCGTCGATAAATAATACGGAGATTAAAGCCAACGAAGCCATTAATCTGGTTATCAGCGTTTCAGGCAATGGCAATCTCGAACTGCTTGAGTTGCCGAAGCCGGTTTTCCCTCCTGGGTTCGAAGTTTTTGAACCCAAACTTTCGACCGACATAAAAACCGGTGGCGACGGCATATCGGGCACACGAAAAGCGGATTATCTGGTAATACCCCGCTTCGAAGGCAATTACCGAATCGAACCGATCGAGTTCAGCTATTTCGACCCGCGACGCAAGGAGTACATCACCCTCCGATCGCAGGCATTCGAAATAAAAGTGGCCAAAGGCGATGCTTCTGAGTCGGGGAGTACTATAATGATGAGCTCGCAGGAAGGTATTCAATACCTTTCGTCCGACATCAGATATATCCGCACAAGTGCCGGAAAACTTAAACCAACCGACAGCTATTTCTTTGGCTCATGGCTTTATTTACTGCTGATGGTCGGGCTTACCGCGGCATTTGCCGGTCTGATTTATTGGCATAACAAAACACAGGCACTCAGACAAAACCAAACCCTCCTGCGCAACAGGAAAGCCACGGCAGTTGCCCGCAAACGCCTGAAGACAGCCAAACAGCTGCTTGGAAAAGGCGATCAAAACACCTTCTACGCCGAAATGTCGCAAGCCTTGTGGGGCTATATTTCTGACAAATACACCATCCCGAAGGCAGAACTTTCGATCGATACCGTAAAAAATTACCTGCTGACGCGCAATGCACCCGAGGAGCTCATCGACCAGTTTGTTGACGTGCTTAACCTCTGCGAATATGCCCGCTTTGCCCCCGGCGATACCGGCAAAAAAATGGAAGACCTTTACAACAAAGGCATTGAAGTAATCAGCAAGGCCGAAAACCTCATAAAATAAGCACGCATATGAAAAGGGTTATCAATATCAGCCTGGTTCTGTTTGCCCTCATTCCAATGCTGGCCTGGGGGTTTAAACCCGAAGAGCATTTCCGTCTTGCCGGCGAGCAATACGCCGTGGCACATTACGACTCTGCTATTGTTCACTATCAGTCGATTCTCGATCAGGGCATTCATTCGGCCGCAGTTTACTATAATATGGGCAATGCCTTTTATAAACTTCGCAAGTATCCCGAAGCCATTTTATACTACGAAAAAGCACTGAAACTTGAACCGGGCAACGACGATATCCGTAATAACCTGAGTCTTGCCAATGCGCTCATTATTGACAAAATTGAACCCGTACCCGTTTTCTTTCTAAAGCAATGGTGGACAGCGTTTTACAATTTATTGTCTGCTGACGCCTGGGCATGGATTTCGGTGCTATTATTTGCTCTCACATTAGTATGTCTTTGGTTGTTTCTCACTGCCCGCAGTATGGCATGGCGAAAAGCAGGTTTTTTCGCGGGACTTGTAATGCTTTTCCTGTTCATAGGCAGCTTTGGGCTGGCTTCGCAAAAGTATTATTACACCCAGCGGATCAACGAGGCCATAGTATTTGTGCCAACCATCACTGTTAAAAGTGCACCTTCCGCTTCGGGGGTCGATCTTTTTGTGCTCCATGAGGGGTCGAAAGTGAAGTTGCTCGAAGAGGCTGAGGGCTGGAATAAAATCCGCATAGCCAATGGAAGCGTGGGCTGGATGCCTGCCGAAACCCTGAAAGGTATCTGACAATGAAACCGGTGCTCAGGCGGTGGCTGAAACTTGGGCTGGCGTTTTCGGCAGCTGCCGTTTTCATGCAATCGTGCCTGAAATCCGATGAGCCCGGACTTCCCGCGGAGGTAGTTCGCGTGCTGCAGGTGACCGGACACAACAGGGTCGAGCTCATTAAAGCCCTGGCAAAATATATTGAGTCGGAAGATACCACCGCCAGAAATGCGCTTTTCTTTCTCATTGGAAACATGGAGCGGCACTATTCGGTTGAATATGAATTAACCGACAGTGCAGGCAAAGCCCTCTCATTCGAACCATTGGCATATTCCGATTACCGGAGTATGCTAAGGGCATGGGACTCGCTGGCCGCATTGCCCGGAGGTATGATCTTTAGCCCCAGGCGTTACACCCTCGACCGCGACACTATCACCTCAGGGCTCCTGCTGAACACCATCGAACTGGCAATTTCCAGCCGAAAAACGCCATGGGCAAAAAACATTCCCGACAGCATATTCCTCCGGTATGTTCTCCCCTATCGCGTTGCCAATGAGGACCTTGAAGATTGGCGACCGCTGTTGAAAAACTACTTCTCCAAAATATCAGGCGATGCTGAAATTGACAATGCCGATCAGCTCGCTGATGTCCTCAATCGGCTGATAGACAGTCTGTTTTTTGAAGATAACCGGCTGATAAAAAATGCCAATGTCTCATTACCGTCAAAGATCATCCAGGCCGGCAGGGGAAACCCGCGCGATCTTGCCATTTTCCGCGTGATGGCATTGCGAAGCCTCGGCATTCCGGCCACACTTGACTATTCGCCCTGGATCAGCGACAGCCTAAACAGCATCTGGTTTGCAAGCTATTACAATCAGAATGGTCATTGGAAAGCACTTCTGCCTGAAAAATTTGACCAACAACTATTATCAGATTCCAGGCGCATTCCAAAGGTTTACAGACGTATCTTTCACACGCTCGATTCCAGCCTGTTTGCAATCAAGGAAACAAAAAAAACAACCCCGCCATTTCTCGGCCATTTCCATTATCTCGACGTAACACACAACTACCTGCCCGTTCGAACAGTATCGTACAGCGGCCACTGTCCCGATCAGTACATTTATCTTTCCGTTTGGAATGGAAAAAACTGGAAGCCTGTTGATTGGGCGAAATGCAATGGAAATGCCGCAATATTTCACAACATTGGGAAGGATGTAAATTATGCATTTACCTGGCTTGAAGAACAAGGCGATTACTTCAAAATTAGATTGCTGAGCGGGGAACAGCCAAGCCAATAGCGTCTTTTGAATCGCATCTCATTCCTTGCTTTTTTCTGTGCTGATTTATAAGTCCTGAATATTCCGATCATATCGAAGGGAATTTTAGCGCTTTATTAAATACATCAGGCAACGTTTCCGCGACATTGTTGACGGAATGTGAGCATTAAAAATTAAATTTGTCAGGTCATCAAGCATAGCCCAAAAGCGCACTGTTAATTACTGTTAAAATTATTGCGCTTTTCAGGCTTGCCCGAATGATTATTTGGCGTAACTTGTGCCACTGTTTTAAACCAGGAACCAAATACGAATACCCACAAAACTGCATGATATGAGAAAAGGACTTCTACTCTCTGGTATCCTTTTGATTTTCAGTCTGAACTATTTGATTGCCAATCCGAACACTGGCAACAACCCCACCGCCGGACGCCTTACGGACGAGGCTTATTTGCATATGCTCCGCAGCAATCAGCATACCGGGAAGGTGGATCAGGCCCATGTTTTGGAGGCCGCCAATCAGGTTAATCGCATGGTTTCGTTCAAAAATCAGACGAACCTGACCTGGACGCCGCTCGGGCCTGACAACTTTGGCGGTAAAACCAAGGGCATTATTTATGATTCGCGCGATGCGCAGAAAATCACATTATTCGCTGGTTCAACAGGTGGCGGGATTTGGAAAACCGTCAACGAAGGCGTCACCTGGCAGCCGGTCAGCAATCAGAATCTGAATGTTAGCTGCATGGTTCAGGCGCCCAATGGTGATATTTATGTTGGAACGGGCGATGGTTTTGGTTCACACCTGCTTACCGGTCTGGTCGATATGAACTACACCACCGGCCTCATGGGAAGCGGCATTTGGAAGTCAACCAACGGAACCAATTTTGTTCAGCTGGCTGCCACCGTACCACAGCTGAACGACAACAACGCCGCCTGGGCCTTCATCAACGAACTGGCAGTGAACAGCAGCGGACATATTTTTGCCGCAACCAATGCCGGCCTTCGTTACAGCACCGATGGCGGTGCTACCTGGCAGATGGCCAAAGACAATGCCAATAACGAACTTTCGCAAAATGCCACCGATGTTCAGGCAGGTTCCGACGGAACTTTGATGGCATCAGTTGACAACAAGCTGTATGTCAGCAAAAACGGAAACCCACAGGCATTTGTTCTTCGTTCCACAGCCGAGGCAACCACCCTACCCGTGGCCGACGTAAACCGTCTCGAAATGGCTATCGCGCCTTCGAACCCCAATATCATGTACGCTTCACTGATCAATGCTTTTGGCGTTCAGCTGGGCATTTACCGCTCGGCCGACAAAGGCGACAGCTGGAGTGTAATACTTCCCGCAACAACAAGCGTAAATCCCTACAACCAAAGGGGACTTTACAACAATCACATCACCGTTTTCCCCAACGATCCCGACCGTATTATTCTTGGAGGAGTAAACCTCTGGCAGGGAAGACGCGTTCTCGAAACAGGCTTGTATGCCTGGGATGTTAAATCGTCGAGTGGTGGAAGCCTTTTTAGTCCGCTTTATGTTCATTTTGGACAACAAAGGGTTGTGTTTAAACCAGGAAGCAATACTGTCTTTTTTGCTGCAACCGATGGTGGGCTTTTCAAAGGAGAGGTTAACGGAGATGTTTACACCTATTCCAATGGAAATCGCAACTACATGACGGCTCACTTCTACACTGTTGCCCCCTCAGGCGGAGAAAACAGGGTAATGGGCGGCACACAGGATCAGGGAACAATTTTTATTTCGGGCGAAGGAAATACAATCCGTCAGGGCGAGAAGCTATACACCCCAACAAGCGCCGGAGGTTCATGCGTTGTTTCTACCATCAATCCCAACGCTATTGTTGTTTCGTCAACTGCAGGCAGCATGCAAAGGTCGGAAGACATGGCCTTTACTTTCTCATCACAGTTCCTGCTTGCAACCGGCTTTGGAAACCCACAGGCATTCCGCACGCCGATTGCCCTTTGGGAAAGCTATACCAACAGCAACAGCCGCGACTCGGTTACATTCAGGGCAAGACGCAACTATTCGCCTGGCGCACAGGTTAAAGCACGCAGCCGAAACAATGATCATCCATTTGTCACAAACCTTCCCGCCGGCGTAGGGCTCAATCAGGGCGATACCATCCGCCTGAAAGATCCCGTATCGACAAGGCTTTTCATCGCCGTTGCCAACCGCCTCTGGATGACGCGTGAATTTTTAATCTTCACCAAAACACCTGAATGGTTCGAAATCTCAAATGCCACCGTAGGATTTGTCGGCATTCCACAGTCGATTGCCTATTCGGCCGACGGAAACCACCTCTGGGTTGGCATGCGCGACGGTCGTCTGGTGCGCATCTCCAACATTGCGCTGGCATTCAACGCTCAACTGGCCAATGTGTCAAGCCCGCAGTGCATTATTGCCACCCGCCAGATGCAGCTGTTGGTTCCGGGAACCTCGACACCAGTGAGCCAGGCAATTACTTCGATTTCGGTTGACCCCAAAAATCCGAATAACGTAATGGTTACCCTTGCCAATTACGGCAACAACCACTATGTTTTTGCCACCACAAACGGCCTCGACGGAAATCCGACCTTCACCAGCAAACAGGGCAATCTGCCAAAGATGCCGGTATATTCAGGAATTCTTGAGATGTCGAACAACGGACTGGCCATCGTAGGCACCGAAATGGGTATCTTCCAGACCAACAATGTTTTTGATGCCAATCCGGTTTGGGTTGCCGATCAAAACCTGGCCAACATACCGGTAATGGAGCTAAAGCAGCAAACCATCAACAAAACGCCCGATACCCTGCAGCTGATTAACGTAGATACCCTGGTGAGAAATTTCCCCGGAACCAACAACTTCGGTATCATTTACGCTGCCACCTTCGGGCGCGGTCTGATGCGTTGCAACGACTTCCGCAAACCCGTGGGTGTAGGCGAGCAACTGATTTCAGGCAATACCAACAGTTTCCCGGCCAGTGTATTTCCAACGCCTGCCAAAGGAAGCTCCACATTGCAGTTCGAACTTCCTGCCGAAGCAAATCTGCGCCTCAGTATTTTCAACAGTGCAGGTCAGTTGATGGAGACACAAAACCTTGGGCAATTAGCTCCAGGATCGCAAAAAATCCAACTGAATCTGCAGGGTTACCGCAGTGGGACTTATATGTTGATCCTTGACGCCGGCCAGCAGAAATCCACTGTCAAATTCCTGGTTTACTAATCACTGATTAAGCAACAAAACGAACCGAAAATGAAAAATATTTACCTCGTTCTCGCACTGATTTCCTGGTTTTCGGCCAGCCTTTCGGCACAGACAAGGATTTATACACCTGCGCTCAGAGCCCCCGCAAACAACGCCACCGGTCAAATGCCCAATGCATTGCTCGACTGGGATGCCGTTACCGGACAAGGATTTGTAATTACCTACGAAGTTCAGCTGGCGCGCAATGCCGACTTTTCGGATGCCATAACTTTCCCTCCTGTTACAGTTACCGCTCTGGAAACAAGTCAGTTGCTTTTTAATCAGGTTTATTATTGGCGTGTTCGCGCCTCAGATGGCACCCTCACCTCCGATTGGTCAGAGCCTTTCTCATTCAGGGTAACCAACTCAGTAAATATCACGGCGCCTGCCAATCAATCGAACCAAATGCCCAATCCTTTGATCACTTGGAGCGGGCTCACCGGTATTACCCAGTATGAGATGCAGATCGATACGGCTTACGCATGGGCCAATATGGTTTCGGGAAGCACCGCACAGTTGAATGATGTTTTTGAGCTTTCAGCAAATCAGGCCTGGGCAGTAGGCAATGGCGGCGTAATACTCGCCTTCAACGGAACCAACTGGTCGCCGATGACCAGCGGAACTACGCAGAACCTGAATGATGTGTTTTTTGTTGATTCGAACAATGGTTGGGCCGTTGGCGCGGGCGGTACTATCCTTTATTATAATGGTACCACATGGTCAGCACAAACTTCAGGAGTAACGGTTGCACTCAACGGAGTATTCTTCACTTCCGCCACCAATGGCTATGCAGTGGGTGCTTCAGGAACCGTGCTTCGCTGGAACGGTACGGCATGGTCGCCTGTTAGCGTGGGAATTGCTGCGTCGGTAACTATCAATACGGTGCACGGCCTCAACGAAAACAATATCTGGGTAGCCGGAACAGCGGGTAACTTCTCCTATTTCAATGGAACAATCTGGGCCAACGGCATCATTGCCAACCGTGAAATCACTGGTATCTGGGCGCTGGCAACCAACAAAATCTGGGCCTCGGCACGTGCCGGCCGTATTTTCTACTTCAACGGACAAAGCTGGGCCGAACAAACATCAGGCTCAACCCGCGATCTTTGGGATGTTTGCATGCTCAGCGAGAACAACGGCTTCATTGTCGGTTCGAACGGTACGCTTATTCAATACAACGGAACGGAATGGAACGTAATTGCCAGTGGAACAACCCAAAACCTGAATGGCCTTCACCTGATGGATGCAACAAAAGGTTTCATCGTCGGAAATGCAGGCTCAATTATTAAATTTCAAGGCGAAGGCTTCAACAGCCCCTACCTGAAGAGTTTTCCGCTTCCGGCAAATCTGACGGAATTCAGGCTCTCAAATCTGGCCTTTGGCGCCAACCATTATGTAAGGATGCGAGCCAGCCATGCGCTTTCGGTCTCCGAATGGTCGTCGCCCAGATCGTTCTTTGTGAATGCCAGTCCCACACTCACCAGTCCCGCCAATAATGCCGTAAACATCGCCTTAGACACACTAGTGCGCTGGAGCGCCATGTCGGGCATTGTAAACTACACCATTCAGCGTTCGCTCACACCCGACTTTGCCGACCCGTTCACCTTCGAAAGCTCCATCAACGAATACCGTTTCCAGGGAATGTCCTTTGGCAGGGATTACTTCTGGAGGGTCAGAGCTCGTCACGCAGGTGGTGTCTCTCTTTGGTCGCCGGTGTTCAAATTTACCACTGCAGGTACCGTCACACTTACCGCACCTGCCAACAATGCCACCAATGTCATCCGACTGCCCCGCTACCAATGGCAGCACATCAGGGGCACTGAGCGCTATCAGCTGCAGTTTAGCACCAGCAACAGTTTTGCTTCGGAGGCTACCAATACACAACTTACGACCACCAACTCGTTCCAGACCATCTTCCTGCTCTCCCCTCAAACACCTTATTTCTGGAGGGTAAGAGGCATTATGGGACTCGACACCACCAGCTGGAGCCAGACGTTTACCTTTGTTACGACCGGAGAAACCGCAATTGGAGAAAATCCCGCTTCAAACATTACAATCAGCCCTAACCCCGGCAAAGGTCTCTTTACGATTAATGCACCCGGGCTGAACGGAACCCTGGAAAT
The DNA here is from genome assembly GCA_021287165.1 of Bacteroidia bacterium. GTDB lineage: Bacteria > Bacteroidota > Bacteroidia > Bacteroidales > F082 > JALNZU01. The sequence goes on from JAJTAY010000009.1 coordinate 191,631, forward strand.
CGAAGTCTATAATCTGGTTGGAAAAAGAGTTTTCTATCTCCCAAAAATCGAATCTGGCGAACTCGAAAGCCATCGTTTTGATCTTCGTGATTTGGGTAAGGGAATTTACATGGTCAGTCTGCGAAGCGACAGCGGACAGATTACTACCCGAAAATTGATGATAGAATAAAGCGTACAAAAAAATCCCGGAGTTAAATCCCGGGATTTTTTATTTCCACGAGCCATCGAAAAAGGCTCCTTGGCTGCCAAGATCATAATACTGCCATGCATTGTCCGCAGCGAAGTCTGAAACCTGTCTGGCTACACGACGGCTCAGCGATGCGTCAAGGAGCATAAGACTTTTTCGACCTGGCGGTTCCAAATTGAATCTGCGCCTTGCTTGCCATCCGTGTATCAGATAAATATCGGCGTCAGCATTAGGCATTGGTTCCGATACATCACAGAGTCGAAGAAGTTTTCCCGAAAAAGCGATATAAGGGCCTTCTTTTATCATGAATTCGTTTTGAAATGAGGCTTGTAAGTCTGACATCAATGGCTGGCTGATGGCTCTGGCGTTCCAAAATTTAAGCATATTGAATTCCCTAAGTCCAGCATCCTGCATTACAGCACTGTCGGCTAACAAAACATGTTTGTTGCCATGCACAAAACTCAGGGCTGTGTGGCCCGACAGGGCATAAACCAAAAAACCATCCTGCCTGAGATTGCGTATATATCGCAGAGACATACTGCTTGTTGTAAGAAAAATCAATAAAAGAACCGGAATCAGTACCTTATTGAGTTGCTTTCGAATCCAGAAGGCAATCAACAGCGCCGACAGCATCAGTGTTACAGACTCAAACCAGTTGATGTACAAATGCTTCAATACCGCCATCGGAAGCGACTCTACCCACAAAATCATTGCATTCATCGCATAAATGAGGCCTGAGCTTATCCATCCCAACAGTGAGGGCAAGAACGGTAGCGGGCTGCTCAGCAGCATAAACATTCCCGTAAGAATAATGAGAAATGATAGCGGTGTCAGGAACAAATTGCTGAGCCAGAAATAGAAAGGAAACTGATGGAAATAGTATAGCACCAATGGCGTGGTGCTTAATTGCGCGGCCAGCGCCACCGTAGTAGCCTCCCAAAAATAATTAGCCACTTTGTTTCGGAATGTGATCAGCCCCACCAGCGGTTTTTGAAACAAAAGAATACCTGCCACCGCAGCAAATGAAAGCTGGAAACCAATACTGAACAATGAGGCCGGATCGATAATCAAAATAATTAGTGCAGCTGCAGCCAGGGTGTTCAGGGCCTGACCCCTGCGCCGTGCCATCTCACCGAATATTAGAAAGCTGATCATTAGTGCAGAACGCATAACCGAAGGCGACAAGCCGGTAATAAAAGCGTAAAACCAAATGATCAACAACAATAATCCGCCCCTGATTAACTTTCCCCGTCGGAAGCGATTAAGAAAATTAAGCAACACACTGAACAGCAGATAGATAATACCAACATGCAAACCTGAAACACACAACACATGCATTGCCCCTGCCCCTGTATATCCTTTTCGCAATTCGTGCGAGAGCATCTCGTCATATCCCAACAGTATTGCGGAGGCCACGGCAAACTCATCGCCCTTCAGACCATTGTTGCGCATCACATCGACAAGATAGTCTCGGGTAGCATACGCCATACGAAAGAGCGGATTGCCGGAATAATAGCCTACAGGTCTCCATTGTTCATCCGCAAGAAAAACCTGATGCAGCACTCCTTTTCGGGCCAGATGTTTGCGAAAATCGAACTGTCCTGGATTGAGCGGTGGAGGCACTTGCTCCGGCTTTCGCTGGATGACAATATGGTCGCCATAGCCAGGTAAAGCTTTGTCTGATGACTTACGCAGATAGATTAGAACACGTCCACTTGCCGGTACAACGCCACTACTGTCAATAACGCCCTTCACTTCGGCTATTGCACGGTATGAGGACCTGCGTTCCGAAAGGGGTTCGGTTAGCCTGACAAGATAGGCGTCCGCGTGCCCAAAACGGCTGAAATGCCCCGTCGTTGCAGCAGGCATCGCAATGCGGGCAGCCCAGAAGCCAGAAATAAAGAAAATCAGATGAATTAACAGCCCTGTTAACCACCTCAATGAGTAGGATTTGAGTCTCAGGTGCAGGAAAGATGCGGCGAAAAGAAGTGCGGTGATCAGCAGGGCCAACAAAGGCAATGCGGGACTTCCGGTGATGCTCCATGCAAGACTGATTCCTGCTGCAAACATCAGCACAACCCTCAACAAAGGATATTTCTGGAGATTGAGTTCCAAAATTGAATATTGGCTGCTTATCAGGCTAAGGTAACGATAAAACGCCAATCATTAGAAACCAGGGGAAAAAAAAAGCCGGTAAATCCGGCTTTATGTACTCCCTAGGGGATTCGAACCCCTGTTACCAGGATGAAAACCTGGCGTCCTAACCCCTAGACGAAGGGAGCGTTTGAAATGTGGTGCAAAAGTAGTGTTTTTTTAAAAACTGACAAAATATTCGGTTGAGATTGTGTCAAATTAACAAATATTTGCAACTTTACACCATGACGCATCAGTATAAAGCACTTAGTGACACTTTTCTATTGTGCTGATTGAGTGGCGGATGCATTATCGCTGGTTGGCGTGGGGTTAAACCATCATCTTATGAAAAGAAATGTAATACACTTGTTGAGGCAGGCGGCAGAAAAATTCGCCTCCGTTCCATACCTGAACGACAAAACGGATAGCGGCTGGAAAGGCACTTCCTTTGGCGAAACCGCCGATAGGGCAACACTCATTGCTTCAGCCTTGCTTGAGCTGGGCTTTGTAAAGGACGACAGAATCGCTTTGCTTTCGGAGGGACGCACCGACTGGGTGGTCACAGAATATGGTATGCTTATGGCAGGTTGCATCAATGTGCCACTGAGCATCAAGCTTTTGCCGGAGGAGATTGTTTTCAGGCTAAACCATGCCCAATGCAAAGCGATTATTGTTTCGGCAAATACGTTGGAAAAGGCCTTACCCGCCATTGTAAAGCTCGATGAAACCATACGGGTAATTTATTTGGATGAGTCGCCGGAACGGCAGATAAGCCTGCTCAATGCATCAGGCATTGCCCTGTCTGATATCATCACCCTCCGGCAGCTGCTCGAAATGGGGAAAAACAGCCTCGAAAAGAACTTGGTGCGGCTTAGGGAATTTGAAAATAACTTACCGGAAGACCAGATCGTCAACATCTGTTATACTTCCGGTACCACGGGCGACCCCAAAGGCATCATGCTGACACACCTTAATTATTACAGCAACAGTACCGATGCCATGCAATACTTTGATGTACATGCCCGCGATCGCCTGCTTGTGATCCTGCCGCTCGACCACTCTTTTGCCCATACCGTGGGCATTTATGCCTGTGCTGTGAAAGGACTTTCCATCTTCTTTGTGGATGCACGCGGCGGCAATAAGAACATCGTTCGAAATATTCCGGAGAATCTCAAGGAGGTAAATCCTCATTTCCTGCTCACAGTGCCCACCTTAACCGGCAACTTCATGCAGAAAATGAAGGAAGGCGTTTATGCCAAAGGTGCTTTAATTAAAAGTCTATTTGAGGCCGGTTTGGCAGCAGGCATCGAACAGTACGGCGATGGCTATGGTACGGCCAAAAAGCTTAACTGGCGCAAAAAAATTGTTTATAAGATTACTGACAAACTCATTTTCACAAAACTAAGGCAGGTATTCGGCAGCAGTATCAGGTTTTGCGTGGGCGGAGGCGCACTCCTTGATCTTTCGCAGCAGCAGTTTTTTGCTGCCATCGGTGTTCCGGTTTATCAGGGCTATGGGCTGACGGAGGCCGCTCCGATTATCTCGGCCAATACCCCGCAGGTACATAAACTGGGCACTTCGGGCCGGGTGATCCCCAACCTTGAATGCGTTATTGCCGATGAAGAGGGTCAGCCGCTGCCTGATGGCACGCAGGGCGAGATTGTGATCAGGGGCAACAATGTGATGGCCGGTTATTTCAAAAACCCCGAAGCTTCCGCTAAAGTGCTTCGCGATGGCCGGCTCTATACGGGCGATTTAGGATATTATGACGAAGATGGCTTTCTGGTTGTTGTCGGCAGAAAAAAAGCCCTGCTCATCGCCCCAAACGGAGAGAAATATTCTCCCGAGGGCATAGAGGAGGCCATTACCAACACCTCAAGATATTTCAGCCAGGTGATGATTTACAACGACATGAAGCCTTACACGGTCGCCCTCGTCACTATGGACGAAATTCGGCAGCAACGTTTGCGCAACGATTATCACCAGGTGGATGCGGAACACATTCTCGAACAGCTATCCAAAGATTTTCACACCTACGCCGATCACCCGAATTATCACGGCCACTTCCCGAAACTCTGGATGCCAAAGCTCTTCGCAATACTTCCGGAGCCCTTCACTGAGCAAAACTTCATGCTCAATTCGACCATGAAAATGGTAAGGCACAAGGTTATGGACAACCACGGTCAGCTGATCGAAATGATGTATGAACCTGATGCCGAGCAGCGAACTGCAGAGCACAATCTGAACCTCATCAGGGGAATTACGCATCACTGATCGTATCCCCACGAAGGGTACAAGTCTCTGTTCTCAATCCCATTTTTCTTTAGCTTTTGTATCTATGTGGATACAAAAGCCACTCCTATAACACTTTTTAACACTAGTCAACCGCTTGACTAGTAACTCATTACGAGATTTCATATTAATTTTGTTTAACTTTTATTGAAAATCACTTGACAAATTGTTTGATGTGTTTAACTTTGTCATCGAAACTTTAAACAATTAATCCAATGACCGCAGTTGAATTTAACTATAACCTTACCGGAATGCAGAAAAGCCTCGAGGTGTTTGCCCGTCAGCTCACCGGTAATGAGGATGATGCAAAGGATCTGTTGCAGGAAACCTTCCTGAAAGCTTTGGTTTACCGTGAGAAGTTTGTGAACAACAGCAACTTCAAGGCATGGGTGTATACCATCATGAAGAACATCTTCATCAACAACTACAGGCGCAATAAAAAGGCAAAAACTTTCATCGATCAGACTGATAATCTGTATTATATCAATTCGGGCGCCGAAGACACCATGTATAATCCGCTTTCGGTGATAGCCACCAAAGAACTGACCCAGGGCATCGAAGAACTTGACAAAGACTTCCGTCGTGCATTTGAGATGTATAACGAAGGTTACAAGTACAAGGAAATCGCCGATCATCTCGGGTTGACCATTGGAACAGTAAAGAGCCGAATTTTCTACAGCCGCAAAAAACTCATGGAAAACATGGGCGAATTCAGGCCATAATTTTTTTTAATCTGAATTTTTTTGTTTAACGTTTATACATATTTGTTAAACATTTTTCAATAACTCTTTTTCTATTATTCACTAAATCATCTACCACAATGAAAAAACTCTCTCTACTCTTCTCCTTCCTGCTGCTATCCGCAGCCGGAATTCTAAAGGCCCAAACCGCAAGGGTTCAGGTGATTCACAACGCTTCCGATGCCGCTGCTCAAATCGTGGATGTTTGGCTCAACAACACCAAGCTTCTCTCAAATTTTGCTTACAGAACAGCCACGCCTTTTATCGATGCTCCGGCAGGTACGCCCATTACCATTGCCATTCAGGCTCCCGGTAGCACAAGCGCTGCCAATCCAATCTGGTCGCAGACCTATACCCTAGAGGCATCACAATCGTATGTGCTGGTTGCCAACGGCCTCATCAATCAGAGCGATTACAGCCCGTTCAAGCCATTCGACATTTATGTTGAGTCCTCTGCCAAAGAAGCTTCGGCATCCAACACCACCACCGATGTGCTGGTATTTCACGGCGCCACCGATGCTCCGACCGTTGATGTTGTGGAAACCGGCGTTGGCGCAGGTACCATTATCGACAATATGGCTTATGGCCAGTTTGCCGGCTACCTCAGCCTGCCTACCGCAGATTTCGTGCTCGATGTACGCGACGAAACAGGCACAGTTACCGTGGCACGCTATGCCGCCCCCTTGCAGACTCTTGGACTTGGTGGTCAGGCACTTACGGTAGTTGCCTCTGGCTTTTTAAACCCTTCGGCCAACAATAACGGCCCTGCTTTCGGACTATTTGTTGCACTTGCCAGCGGCGGTGAACTTATTCCGCTTCCGCTCTATACCCCACCTACAGCCAGAATTCAGGTGATTCACAATGCTGCCGATGCAGCAGCTGAGCAGGTGGATGTTTGGGTAAACGAAGCAAAGGCCATCAACAGCTTTGCTTTCCGCACGGCAACGCCCTTTATAGATGTGCCTGCCAACACACCCCTTACTGTGGCGATTAAGCCCACAGGAAGCACCAATCCTGCCAACCCCCTGTGGTCAGCCACCTACACCCTCGAACCCAATAATGCATACATTCTAGTAGCAAATGGATTGGTAAACCAGAATGGTTACAATCCTTTCAAGCCCTTCGACATTTATGTTAAGCCGGCGGCAAAAGAAGTTTCGGCCTCCAATAGCACCACTGACGTTCTGGTTTTCCATGGCTCGACCGATGCACCGGTAGTAGATGTGGTTGAAGTGGGTGTGGGTGCAGGCACCATCATCGACAATTTTGCCTATGGCGATTTTGCCGGCTACCTGAGCCTCCCGACAGCCGACTACGCCCTGGCGATCCGCGATGAAACCGGAACAGTTACCGTTGCCACATATGCTGCCCCACTCCAAACACTTGGACTTGGAGGTCAGGCACTTACCGTATTGGCTTCGGGCTTCCTCAATCCCTCGGTAAACAGCAATGGTGCAGCTTTCGGTTTATTTGTAGCCCTGCCCACGGGTGGTGAACTTATCCCGCTCCCAGTGGTAACCTCGCTCAATGAACGTACCGACAACAACTTCAGAATATTCCCCAATCCCGCCAGCAACAGCGTGCAAATCAGCTTTGATAAAACAGACAATCAAAGGTTGCAGGCCGAAGTTTACAACATTGCAGGATCGCTGGTAAAATCACAACTCATCGAAGGACATAATGGTGGTGCTGTCAACAGCACGCTGGATGTTTCGGACCTCAAGGCAGGAGTATATATGCTTCAGCTCCGCGCCGGCGAGCTAAGTCAGACCCGAAAACTCTACATAACTCGCTGATATATACCTGTACTACTTATGAACAAGCCGGCTGCAACAGCCGGCTTTTTTCATGCCCGTTCGTTCAGCTCGGCCCGCAAACTGGCGAGCGCCTCGTCGGGAAAACGCAGCGAAGCCGCAAAAAGCTCACGGGCAAGTGCTTCAGGGGCGGCATCGTTGTCCAGCGAAGCCAGCCCAAGGTGAATGAGTTGAACAATCTCCTCGCGCGCGGCGCTGATCAGTTGCCACGACCGTTCGCTCACATAAAGTTGCTGCGAAATGTTGTATTCGAACTCATCCCGTATATTTTGCAACATGAGCTGGGCCAATTGCGAAGCTGAGAGCGCATTGACAAGGTGCCGGTGCACCAGCATTCCTGGTTTGAGCCTTTCCACAAGTACAATAAGCCTTTCGGCGGCCTGCACGCGAAGGGGGAAAATAGCTTCATTCTGGCTTTTCCGGCTTTGCTGTTCCGGTTTCGGCCGCATGGCTTCCAGTTTGTTCAGCAAATCTGCTATTTGCAATTGCATACTGCGTTGATGGGCATTGGCCCGATAGGCCATCACCACAATCAGACCAAGGATGATGACGTTTAGCATGATTAGTGCGACAAGCATGATTCAATAATTTAAGCTATAAAACTAAAACAAATGTATTTTGGTATGCAGGCGCCGAAAGCATTGCCGGATAATGCATTGATAAAGCATTAACAGGCGAGGCTATTTTGCTAATTTTGCCGTTTAATCGCATCCTGCATGGAACAACAGGCCTTATCGAAGAGGGTCAGGTCGCTCACCGAATCGGCAACCCTGGAAATGACCCGCAAAAGCCGCGAACTGAGAGAGCAAGGCATTGACGTGATCACGTTGAGCATTGGCGAGCCGGATTTCAATACCCCTGAAGCCGTCAAACAAGCCGGTATCAAAGCCATTGAAGCCAACGACACCCACTACCCGCCTGTTCCGGGAACACCGGCGCTGCGAAAGGCAATTTCCGACAAACTGCTGCGCGATAACGGCCTCAGCTACAAGCCCGCACAAATCATCGTTTCCAACGGGGCTAAACAATCCATTATGAACGCCTTTTTCAGCTTAGTCGACGAAGGCGATGAGGTAATCATTCCGGCACCATTCTGGGTTTCGTATCCCGAAATGGTCAAGCTGGCCTCGGGCGTTCCTGTGATTATCCGGTCGAATGTTGAAACCGACTTCAAAATAAGTCCAGAAGCCCTCGAAGCCGCCATTACTCCTCGAACCAAGGCCTTCATCTTCAGCTCGCCCTGCAATCCGAGCGGTTCGGCCTATTCTTATGACGAACTCAAAGCATTTGCGCAGGTCTTGGCCAACCATTCACAGGTGATGATTATCAGCGACGAGATTTACGAACTCATCCGCTTCGAAGGTCGCCACGAAAGCATTGCACAATTCGCTGAAGTGGCTGACAGGGTTATCCTGATCAACGGACTATCGAAAGGCTTTGCCATGACCGGCTGGCGTGTAGGCTATATGGCTGCCCCTCAATGGGTTGCCGATGCCTGCAACATTATCCAGGGCCAATATACCTCGGGTAGCTGCACCATTTCGCAGGCTGCCGCACTCGAAGCGCTTCGTACGGAGCCCATAGCATCGGCCGAGCTGCAACAAATGGTCAGGGCATTCGAAAGCAGACGCAACCTACTCTATAACAAGCTCATGGCTATCGAAGGGGTAAAGCCCAACCTGCCGGCAGGAGCTTTCTATATGTTCCCCGACATCAGCCACTATTTTGGCAAAAGCGATGGACAACGCACCATCCGCAACAGTTACGACCTCTGCCTCTATCTCCTCAGCGAAGCACACGTGGCGCTGGTTAGCGGCGAAGCCTTTGGCAATGAGGAGTGCATAAGATTTTCGTATGCCGCCTCGGAAGAACAGATCGTTGAGGCTGTTAGACGCATCGAATTAGCACTTAAGAAACTGAGCTAAAGCATATTATCATTGGAAAAGTTTCTGACCCCGGCTGAAGCCCTTGCACTGCTCGAACAATTCGGCAGCCAGCGCATCATGGTCATTGGCGATGTGATGCTCGATGCCTATATTTTCGGAAAAGTTGACCGTATTTCGCCCGAAGCCCCTGTGCCTGTGGTTTCGGTCAAAGAACGCACAAGCCGACTTGGAGGCGCAGCCAATGTGGCCCTTAATCTGCATGCCCTTGGCGCCGAGCCGTTTATGGTCTCGGTGATAGGCAATGATGCCCGCGGCGAGGAGTTTATCCATTTATGTCACCAATTGGGCATCAGTACCGAAGGCATCGTAAGACTCGGCGATCGCCCTACCACCACCAAGTTTCGCGTCATTGGCAACAATGTGCAGATGCTGCGCGTGGATGAGGAAACCACCAAACTGGTGGACGAAAGCATTACCGACAGGCTTTTGCAGATTGTGGAGAACGAGATCAGACAAAACAACATCCATGGCATTGTCTTTCAGGACTATGACAAGGGCGTGATCAGCTCCCGTCTCATCGAAAAAGTAGTAGAAATCGCACTTGAGCATAACATACCCGTGGCGGTTGACCCAAAAAAGCGGCATTTCATGGACTACAAAAAGGTGAGTCTGTTCAAGCCCAACCTGAAGGAGTTGCGCGAGGGTCTCAACCTTTCGCACGAGATCAACCTTTCGAACCTGCCCGAAGCCGTGAGCCTGCTTCAGGAAAAGCTTGAAGCCGCAATGGTGATGGTAACCCTTTCGGAAAAAGGCGTTTACATACAGGAGAAGACCGGCGGACAAAGCAAAGGACATCTCCTGCCTGCATTTTTGCGTAACATAGCCGATGTGTCGGGGGCGGGCGATACGGTGATCAGTGTAGCCACTCTGTGTTTGGCTACCAAACAAAATGCCGGAGTGACAGCCTTTTTGTCGAACCTGGCTGGTGGCATGGTGTGCGAAGAAGTGGGTGTTGTGCCTGTGCATAAAACAAAACTGCACAACGAACTGTTGAGGGTTTTACAATAATACTCCATGCCAGAATCAAAGCCATTGATGCCCCCGCCGGCGGCTGCACCCGGAAAGAAACGCCAGGTGGAAGCCATGTTCGACAGCATTGCCCACAAATACGATTTTCTGAACCATTTCCTGTCGGTAAACATCGACAAGCTGTGGCGGAAAAAAGTCGTGAAAACCGTTGCTGCCACCAACCCTTCGAAGGTACTCGACGTGGCCACCGGTACCGCCGACCTGGCCATTGCCCTGAGCCGCTTCAGCTATGCCGAAATTACGGGTATCGACATCTCGCGCAAAATGCTCGATGTGGGCGACCAAAAGCTTGCACGCAAAAAACTTAATAACCGCATAAAGTTGATGCAGGCCGACTCGGAAAACCTGCCTTTTGCCGACGAAACCTTCGATGCGGTGATGGTGGCCTTTGGGGTGCGCAATTTCGAAGACCTCGACCGCGGCCTGAGCGAGATGTTTCGCGTGACGCGCAAAGGCGGCATGGTGGCCGTGCTCGAATTTTCGAAACCCAACAAGTTTCCAGTCAAGCAGTTGTACAACTTCTACTTCCGCAACATCCTGCCTGCCCTGGGCAGAATTTTCTCAAAAGACAAAGGCGCCTACACCTATCTGCCCGAATCGGTAAACGTTTTCCCCGAGGGCAAAGCCTTCATGGACAGGCTTTCGGCCGCAGGCTACTCATCGATTGAGCAAAAGCGGCTTACCTTTGGCATCGCCACTTTCTACTCGGCCAGGAAAGAATAATTCGACAGGACTTGAACATTACTTTCTGGTCAAATTTACCGCACTAATTTCCTTTAAATTTTTCCTAACCTGCTGTGGTTAAGGCCGTCAGGTATTAGAAATTGTGTCTCACCAGACACTCGTCTGACATTATTTAAATTGAGTTGATCTTCGTGCTTGAGATCACTTTAATGTTGATAATTTTAAATATATGTTAATGAACACATTAAGCGCTAATGGACTGATTTTAGCGCCAATGGATCGGTAGGCTTAAAATTTCGGAGAAGTGCAAATTCGATATCACCAGAAAACATAGTTGCCAGACTGATGGCCTGAGCTGAAGATTTGAGTTGCATGAATAAAACTAATGTATCTCAACAGATTGAATTGTTGACAGTTGCCTGCAAAGAATAGCTGGTCTGTCTTACCTAGCGCTGTTTATCAACCTCAATCTAAAATTTTGAATAAGCTCTTGAGTACACTTATTCTGTAAGGTCACCGACTTATAGAATAGTAAAACCCAAATAACATATCGCTTTCTAAACAATCAGGCAATCCCGGAGGCTGATCGCATTTGCTCATTAAAGGCTCCTGGTTGGGAAAAAGAAGTGTCGCATTTCACGGTTTTTGCAGATTTACCAGGAGTTTCTCAGGAAATTTTATAGATTTGATTTATGGATAGATTGAAATTGCAAATCAGATACAGAAGTTTTACACATTGGAGGGTCAGCCAATACCTTTACTGCGTTCCCGATTTATTCACTAGCGCTAACGAGCATCTGCGACGGGAAGTTCTGCTTAGACTTAGCGTGACTTTTTACTTTAATTAAAATTTAATTCACAAAAAATGAAAAGATTAATTTTTGCTGCATTTGTATTATTGATTTCAGTAGCAGTGTTTGGGCAAGACCCTCGCGCTGCAAGATTCGACAGTTTATTTTCGGCCCTGACTATAGCTAATTCCTTCAATGGCAATGTGCTGATTGCCGAAAATGGTAAGGTTATTTTTGAGAAAAGCTATGGACTGGCTGATGAGTCTTCGAAAAGACCATTAAACTCAGGGAGTGTCTTCGAGCTTGCTTCGGTATCAAAGCAGTTTACGGCAATGGGCATTGTACTGCTTAATAAGCAAGGTAAGCTCAGTTATGGGGATAACATCTCAAAATATATTCCGGAGCTTGATTTTTATGAGAACATTACGATCACCAATTTATTAAACCACACAAGTGGTTTGCCGGATTATATGAACCTCTTCGAAGATAAATGGGATAAAACCAAATTTGCAACCAATCAGGATATAGTGAATGAGTTTTTGAAACACCGTCCTGAAGTAAGGTTTAAACCCAATGAGCGATTTGAATACAGTAATACCGGTTATGCTTTGCTTGGCCTAATCATTGAAAGAGTATCCGGTAAATCGTTTGGTGATTTTCTTCAGGAAAATATTTTTAAACCACTGGGAATGAACAACACTCTTGTTTACAGGAGCCGATACAAGCCCCAAAAAATGAAGAATTATGCTTACGGCTATGTTCAGGACAGTACAGGAAATAAAGTGCTGACAGACAGTTTTGGCAAAACATTTTTCACATATTATCTTGATGGAATTGTTGGCGACGGTATGGTCAATTCCACCGCACGAGACCTGTTGAAGTGGGATAGAGCACTATACGGCAACAAATTGGCAGATGAAAACGATAAAAAGCAAATTTTTCAATCATCAAAGACTGCCGATGGAAAAGAAAATTCGTATGGTTTTGGTTGGTTTATTACCAAAAACGACACGTATGGAAAAATTGTCAATCATGGCGGTGGCTGGGCTGGCTACACTACTTATATCGAAAGACATCTAATCAACGATAAGACGGTTATTCTACTGCAAAACAATAGTTTACCTTCTACAAAATTACCGATTAAGGAGGTTAGAAATATTTTGTACAATGAACCAATTAAAGCTGAAAGCCAGATTGCCTTAACTGCCGAAGAATTGGATAGATATACAGGCCTTTATTCCAATGAAAGTTTTCCTCTAAAGATTAGGATAATGAATAAGGATGGCAGGCTTCATGCACAAGCTACCGGACAAAATGAAATTGCATTGGATGCTTTCGAAAATCATACATTTCGATTTAAGCCGGCAGGAATAAAAATGGTATTTAATATTGAAGATAAAACTTTTGAGCTTAATCAGGGTGGGATGATAATTCTCTTTAAAAAAGAGTGAGAACCGGACAACAACATGCCGAGTTGTGGTACCGCGTCGATGGAAAAGAGTATCTTATTGAAATTAAGGATGTTTTGTATTAATAATGCCGAGTGATATTTAGCCAAAATCCTCAGCGAATCACATAAGTATATCCCAGCTGGAAGATCAGGTCGTTGAACGATTCGAATTTCTTACTCGAGGTGCTCAGCCAGTGGAGATTAGCCCTAAACTGGTGCTTTTCGCGGAGTTTCATATTGGCCATTAGGCCGGTATTGGCTACCAAGCCGTCCGAAACGCCATCCACCCGCGAGTGGCTGACATTGGTGCTGAGGCTGACATTGATGCCCTTTTTGGCAATATTTTTACCTAAGCCCAGGCTAAGGCCCGTGAGTGTATTCTGCATCAGCGCACTTTTGATGGATGTGTGGTTCGCACCGGCCGAAAACTGGAGGCCCGAATTGTAATTCAAGGCATAATTGCCTGATATCATGCTGGTTTGCATACTGCCGAAGTCGCGCGTAACGGGATTCAGATCCTCCACCTGCTGCCGGATGTAGGCCGCATTGATGCTATGCTGGCGCGAAGTGTCAGTCAGAATGTTGTAGTAAGGCATGATGCTGAGCGACTTATTCACCTGCCGGATGAGCACGGAGTCGTTGAGCACGATGGCCTGTGCCTGCTGCCGGAAGGCAAAGTTGGAAAAGCTTACATTTAGACTGTATTGGGGTTTTGGCGCTAAAACGGTATTTAAGTTCGTGATGATGCGGCGCGTGGTTTCCGATCGGTTGCCTGCCAGATTGTTGCGCGAAGTGCCAAACATGCCTCCGAAGGTAAACCTTCCTTTGAACAAACTGCCTGAGGGTGAAATGGTTATATTTTCCTGGTCATTTACGAGGTTGTACGTACCCAAAGAGAAATAATCGGGCTGGATGCGTTCGTAGGCCGTAGTGAGAAAGAAAGGTCCAAGGGGAAAACTCAGACTGGTTTTTCCGGCCCATTTGAAGGTGGTGCTGGTGCGGGGCGTAAAAAGCGGAATGTTTTCGGCAAGTGCTGTTGACGACTGATCGGCGGTGAAAAGGCTGCCGCCCGCTTCAAGGTTGAAGATGGCGCGTTTAAAAAAAGTAAAACGCATGCTCAGTCCGGCCAGCAGGTTTTCCTGAGGGGCAAATTTGCCTGTAAGCCCCAAAATGGTCTGCTGATAGAGACTGTCCTGCCAGTTGGCGATGCTTTCGATGCGGTCGGCCGCCTTAAATAGCATCAGGTCAACAAAATTGGCCTGACTGCCCACGCCCAGCTTCACACCCCAGCCTTCGCGGCCAAACTGTGGTTGCTGCAGCGCCTGACCGGTGAGGGCATCCAGCAGCACCGGATTGCGCAGCCGTCCGCGCATGGCGGCAAAACGAAGTTTTTTGGGCGTAAGTTCCAGCCCCGCCCCGAAAAATGTGTGCCCCGAAAGGGTGTAATTGTTGAAATGCATGATGCTGTGGCCCAGATGAAGCTTGACCCATTTATAGGTGGGCGCCATTCCAAACTGATAAAAAGGTTTTTCCACATTCAGGCCAAAACGGGTGTAGCTGAACGACAAGGGCAGGTCGAAGTTTTCGAACAGGCTGAGGGTAAAATTTCCAAAAACAGCATAATGTATCGGATTGCCTTCCAATGCATTACCTCGCTTTGGCTGACTTGATATGGCTGATCCCACCGAACCGGTCCATTTCACGGGTTTGGCCTTTACAAGGCTTTCGACGTCCTGTGCCATGACAACTTGCCTCAGGATCAGCACTAGAAATAAGAATATTGCTTTTCTCATGCAGTGTTTTTCAAAATTTTAAGGGGTTCTCAGGATTCCGGTCATGCACAAATGATTTGACAATCCGATGGCCATCTCTCTCATTTTCTTTAAAATCTCATCCTTATCGGCGGTGCCCAGTCCGACTCTCGGCCATCCTTTGCAACGGCTTTCAAATAGTATTCAAACCCCTGCCGGAAAGCGCTCGGACCCCGGTCGGTGTAGCTTCGCGCTGCTTTGTCAAAGCGACCGGCAAATTCGGTTTCGCCGGTGCCGGGATTCTTACGGTAGAGCAAGAACGACACCTCGATCCCGGAATCATAGCTCCAATCCAGTTGGATAGCCTTCTGATCATCAATGGCTTTTGCCCTGAACACTTTGATCGCGGGTAGTTTATCGCTATAGGTGCTCATCACATTGCGCAGGAACAGCGTGTCGGAAACATTCCCGGCACTGTCGATAGCCATCAGGGCAAAGGATGCGGGAACGCCGGCCGCTATACTGGCCAGATAGAAGTTCTCTCCCGGTTTGAAGTCTCGGTAAAGACTAAGCCTGCCCTGTTCGTCGGTTCTTACAAGGCGGTGCGCGCGCACATCGGCCGAGGCGCTGGGATACCAGCTCAGTTTCACTTTATCGTCCTCCACGGTCCATGGCGCCCAGCGGGGAGCCGAAGGCGCTACCAAATCGGGAAGCTTGAGGGTAAAGCCCGATGCATAGGGTGAGGTATTGTAGTGAAAATCAGTGGCAACAACTGTGTATTGAATGGATCGCGAAAGCGACTTCAGGTCAACCGTGTCGGTAAATGCATTGTCAACAATCGGGCGGCTGGTGAGCTGATACCAATCCTTGTTGCGGTCGTCGCGCACAAACACGCGATAGCCCTGCAGGTCGGACTCGTTGCCGGCATTCCAGTAAATGCTTACAATCCCTGCAGAATCGACCTTTGCAGTGAGTCCGGTGGGCGCTGCCGGTGGGATGCTGTCCACCCACACGGCAGCGCGAATCATGCCCGGCGTTTCGTTGCCTGCGGTGTCCACTGCATAAACGCGGTAGTAATTTGTTAAAACTGGCACAGGGTTTTTATCTGTAAAGCTCTGCTGACGCAATGACAAAACGTTTTCATGAAGGTTTTGAAAAGGGCCTGATGCCGAGATGCTGCGCTTGACCAACCATCCTGTAGCATCGGGGGCGATGTTCGCCTGATCGGCTCCCCAACTGATGATGAAGCTGTTGTCGCGTTGCTCAACGGCTGTACTTTTCGGTGGTATCGGGCCTTCCAGGTCTCTTGCCATTCCCACAACTGATGCACCAGGAGCCGAAAGTTCGGCAAAAGGTGTAATGCCGATCACACGGTAATAATAGGTTTTGCCGATTTCTGCCGTCGGATCGCTGAAGAGGTGTATCTCAGGCTGATCGTCGCCCATTGCCGTAGTGAGCGGAAGCTCGTTCAACCGGATAAAGTTTTTGTTATCGGTGGAGCGTTCCACATGAAAGGCGGTGAAAAATCCGGCATTGACCACCTTGTCCCACATCACATCCACGCGCGCATGGCCGCTGGCCGTGCTCACCGACTGCACTGCCGCTGCAGGCGTAGGTATGCCGTCGTACTGCACATAAAGCCAAACCGTGTCGATACCAAAGCCGGCTTTATTACCCTCAAGGCGAAGCCGGTAGATATAATCGCGGCCGGCGCTTACTTCTTTATCATAAAAGGACAGCCCGAGTGCAGCAGCGGCTTTGGCCGACAAATCAGCCGCGAACATGGCCATGGCATGACGGTTCTCCTGAAGGTCGGCCACCAGCCTGAGGTCGGCCAGGTTGCCAGCAGGCATTGCTTTGACGGCCTCGCTGCCAAAAAGGCTTTGCGCGGCAACCGCCACAAGCGGATCTTTGGTATCGGCCTTACCCTCCCATTCGTTGCGGGCCAGTGCCTTGAATCGTCCCATCTGTCGGTAGTTCAACTTTTTGGGATCGAAAGGCCACTGACTTTCGTTCCACTCGGCACGCTCGAGCACATACCCGTTAGTAGAGGCCACCTGCCAGACGGCAAAACTTTTGGGTGCCCAGCGCAGCATAACGCCCTCGCTGCCATGTTGGCCCATGATGGCCAGGTTGGCCGACGACTGCCGGAGCAGCGAAGGATGCTGGGCAAAGCCAGCGAGCGCAACTATGAGGCTGATAATAATCGAACTTAATCTTTTCATGGGTAGGGTTGTTCCTTTGATATTTGGCTGAATTAGAAAATGATAACAGGCTTCTCGCGATTCCAGTTGTAGTCAAAGCGTTTCATGCTGTGCATATTGCCCATCTGTAGGGTATATGCTCCTTTGTTGCGGAAAAGCAGCGGCCGGAGCTGCTCCTGGGCCGTAAATGCCCTCGAGCGGTTAATGGGTGCGTTGAAGATCCACAGGTTGTTGATCAGATGGCTGTAGTCGAGCATAGCCAGATAATCTGAAAGGTTGACCAGCGGGTAAACAGGGATATTGGTGTTTTGGATGTTCTGGTTTACCTGACCGCCCATTCCACCCTGATTCAGGTTTGGCGGCACAAGAATTTGAAGCTGCACATTATTCACATTCATGTTCTGTTGCTGAGGAGTGGCCGCCATGGCATCGTCAATCTCTTTTTGGCTGAGCGCGCCGTGAGGCTTCCAAAGGGTACGTCCGGGCGGTAGCTGTACATTGCCAATGCCCATGGCATATCGCGTGGAGTGGCTCCAGACGGCATCGGCGCCGCCGTTTTTCATGCCCATCATGCCCGATATTTCACGTATGTTGATGTTAGTGGCATACTCTCTCAGCCAGAGGTTATCGTAGTGGCGGTTGGCAGGGAAAGTGATTTTGTTGGGCAGAATGGCATTATGTGCATTCGCGCGCTGTTCGAGTAGGTTGTAGAAGGGGTTGAAGAAAGGTGGATTACCGGCATCGGGTTTGTGGAAGCCCACAAGCGGTTTCACCGGATAGCTGTCGCCCATGTAGGCCACCGAGTAGCCAAAGAGGTCGTACATATCGAAGGCTTCCTTACCGGTGATGAGGGCAACGGGCAATTCGTAGCTGACCAATGGCAGTCCGCCGCCGTCGGGCTTGGTTTTGATTTCGTATTCATGCTCGCCCTGGCCGTATGCATTGGCCGTTTTGATGCGTATGCGCGGGATGTAGTGCGAGGTAACCACAGTGGTATAGCTGCTCTGGTCGAGTTTGTATTCGGCCAGCTTATCGCTCAGGGTGTTGTATTTGCTGGTGCGGAAAAACCAAGCCGTGTTCAACAGGTTGTGATCGAAGGTTTTGGGTGTGTTGTCGGCTAGCAAAAACCGGCTCAGCTTATGAGCGCCCTGAGTGATCTCGGTCTGCTTAACGCCCGTTTGCCATTGGTTTCCCAGGATTAGCTGGTTGCCTTGCAAACTTGCGTTCGACTTGGGTTTGTATTCGAGCCTGGCAATTACATTTACCCTGTAGATGGTTTCGTTCTTTAGCTGCTGATAGGGAACATTGAACTTAATCTCCTGATTGCTGCAGGAGCAGGGCACTTCGATGGTTTTACCCGTACCGGTTTCAAAGAACTGAACAAGGTATTTGGTTTTCGACTGGTCGAAAATCTTCGGGTCGCCCAGCTCGTTTTTGTTGAACAGGTAGCACCAGTTCTTATTGCCAATGGTGCGCGCAAAACCCTGTATCTCATCGTCTTTCAGGTAATAACGCTGGCGTACGACTGGATTTGTCGCCAGCAGCTGCCCGGAGGGTATATGGTCGGGGCGTTTTTTGGTTTGGAAAGTGCAGTTGTATTTTTCTTCGACCAGCATGGGATCAGGGCCGGGCTTAGCTTCGTACCCGCGCACCACAAAATCAAGTTTCAGGCTGCTGAGCTCAGGCAAAAATTCTCCACTCTTGGTGAGGTATTTGGCCGAATAACCGTCTTTGCTGTATATAGGCTGGTCGATGAGCGGGATTAGCGTATTTCCTTTGCGCAGACTGATGCTGTGGATGGCGTAGTAAAAATTGCGTGGCGCCTTATCGGGTTCAAGTTCGTTGAAAACCTCAAAATTGCCTTTGGGGAAATTGAAAGCCACACGCACATCGTCGTACACTTCCACCTCGTCGCCTTGTCCCGGAAATAACTCGGAAACAATGGGCAGATCGCCAAAGGGACTGATATCGCTGCCGCATTTCATTTTCTCGCCGGCCTCAAACTTCACATTCTTATTTACGGTGATCAGTCCATTGAGTACCGAGGCATTCATATACACCTGTCCCTTGAGGTAATTGGGGTTGGTAAACTGAGCCTCAACAGTGGCAGAGCAGTTGATTTTCACCACCGGCCACTCGCCTTTGTAAAACCAGGTATCCAGTGCCAGACCGGCATCAATACCCAGATAGGCAAAGGCTTGTCCTTTGGCATACCAACCGTTGATGCCCATGTTTTCGCAACCTGGCACTGCTTTATAATTTTTGAGCACTGCGTCGAAGCCGGCGAAAAACTCGATGTCGGCATAGAAAATTAGGGCCTGAAACTTAAGCTGCTGATGGAAACCTGCTCCGAAGGCAAAGCCCGGCGTCTGTGCATTGTAGGGCGGAGGTGGTGTACGCTGATCCTCAATCATTTGCCCGCCCTGCGTCTGCATATTGGCCAGCACCTTACCGGGCATGGGCGGCAGATCGGGCATATGGGAGCCCATCATAAAGTAGAGGTTGTATTTGATCTGGGCAATCTTGAGGTCGGCATTGAGCTTATTGCGCTTTTTATCGTTCCAGGGCTCGTAGTTCTGCGGATTGGGAGCCTCCCAGCTGCCGATGTAGATGTACCACTGTTCGGGCGAAGCATGCATGTTCACCGAGGCGGTGCCGTTGAGCATACTGCCCATGCCCACATTGAGGTCGATGCCAAGATCGAAGGTTTTGGTTACGAAGTTGATGGTGATGTCGAACTGGCCGGTGATGCTGGCAGCTTCGCGGTTGTTGAGCGGCTGCATGGCATAGCCGCTGCCGTTCATGCCCATTTTTTCGATGCCGTTGCTTCCTGTAAGGGTCATCCAGAAGGTAAGGTCGCCATTGAAGGCCGAAGCCGCCGCATCGCCTCCGGTCAGGCCAAAGACCACCGTGGCCGAAAAACCCTTCTTACCCTTCTGCGGGGTGTAAACCAGTCCTGAAGGGCTATAGCCCGGACTAAACTGTTGCGGAGGCACAACATTCTCATAGCCGTCGATGGTGGTTACATTGCGGTTTGTGCGGTTCATATTGTAATGAAAGCCGCCGCCAAGTCCGTAGAGCGACATGGTGGCCGTGATCGGAAATCCCTGACCCGATTTGGCAAGGGCCTCGAAGTAGAAATAGTCGTAATTGTTCACATTACCTACCTGAAGGGCCACCGCAGCCTGTACGCCAACGCCATTGATGGTGGCATTGACGGCACCGCTAAAACCATCGCCATACACCTGATCATTTTTATAGAGGCAGATGCCGCCTTTGAGTTCGGCCACTGCCACATCAATGTCCAGACTGATGCAGTTGAGTTGTGTCCGGTCGTAGGCATAGCGTCTCTTTTGCTGGTCGTATTTGGCAAAAATGGTAAAGTCGGTAGTGCCACTAATGCCGTTGGGGTTGTCTTTGGTGAGCGTAAACTCGAGGCCCATTGTAAATCCAACTTCCGGATTGTAGTTCTGGAACGAAGGATTGCCCTTGAGTTTGATCGGGAAGCCCGACAATTTACCCTGGGCATTAGGATTGCTCAGCTGCAGGGCCTGAAGGCTGAGCTGAGGAACATCCTTATCGTTGTTGAAAATATTGAATCCCTGAAAGCTGACCGAAGGAATGGAAAAGCTTGAAACACTGTTTTTATCGTCGCCCGGTTTCTTCTGCCCGCCTTTTTCCCAGCCAATGGTGAGCGAACCGTTGAGTGTGGCCACAGGCTTCACCTTATTTCCCTGAACCGTTACCCCAAAACTGGAGTTGTCGGCCAATTGCGCCTTGGCGAAAAACATATCGATATCGAGCTGGCCCTGCATGCTGATGCCAAAATTCACTTTCATGTCGTTTTGGCTGTCCCCTGGTTCAAACGATGCATCGTAGCCCAGTCCCACTTCGGTGATGGGCAGATTTACTTTGCCGTTGAGGCTGCCGCCCTGCAACATGCTCTTACGGATGTCGATGCTGAGCTTTTCGATGCTGAAGCCCCAGCCGCCAAGGCTGCCGTCTTCGGGTTTCTGCACCAGATTGTTCAGCTCAAGCTTCAGCCAAAGCCCTTCTCCATCAAGTACAATGTTGGAGATATCTGCAGTAATACGCTGGTTATCCGATCTTTTCAAATAGTTCGGCAAAGTAATCTTCGGGCTGTTGAGCACCACTCCGGTCCATGTGTTTTTGAGCGGATCGGCCATCATGGGATGGTTGGCAGGAAAAACCATGGCCTGCGGGTTTTTTGTCCGCGAAAAGTCGAACACGGCACTGCCGAAACCGAGTGTAAAGCCATTGGCCTGCTGACTGGTGAAAGCAGGATGCGAAGCGATGGCTTCGGCTATCCAGTCGTTTGGATTGTTGATGGTGCTGTTGAAGGCGAGGCTGTATCTGGCCGGGGCAGGCACGATATTGCCCTGGGCATCAACGGGAAGCACACGCTCGCGCGAAAATGAAACACTACCCTTTAGTTTAATCTCTTTCACGCCTTTGCAGTCGAACTTCACATAGCTACCGTCGTTGCCGCCTTCGAGCACGAATTCGGCGTTGTTGCCAACGCTTTTAACCAAATTGCCGCTCAGGTTGAGCTGGCCTCCGGCCTCGCTGATGCCGAAGCCATTGGGCCTGATGCAAACGCCCCGCATACCAAAGCTGAACTGCTGTAAGGCATTGCCCAGCGGGATTTCGGAGGCAAAGGCAATATTGGCATAAGCGGCTGTGGGTGTGAACACTATGCCGAGAATGGTGAGCTCGGCCTGGCCCATATTGAGAACAAAGGGCAAGGTATTGGCCGGACCATTGAAATTGAACAGGCTCACCTTTTTATTATACTGCTGAATGTGCTGACTGATGAGCGGCCAGTTGAGGTTTTGGTCGCTGAATGCACCCTCGGCGGTTTTCAGAAAATCGTCGGGGATGAGGTTTTGCGTAGCCGATTTTACCCAAACCTGCGACACTCCACAGGCCTGATTGGCGTTGTTTACGATAAGGTTTTGAAAGGCCACCTCCACCTTGGTATTAAGGAAGGACACCTCCACAATCCCTGTTCCGCTGCCAGCTTGTATATTGGATATCAGCATCTTGAATTTTCCGACAAAAACGGTGCTGCCCGGCAATGGTGCCTTCGCTCCCTCGCAGTTTGGTGCTGATTGCTGGCAGGCACCGGCATTCATGCAATCAGCCACATCATCGGGATCGAGGGGTATAACCGGAGGATCGTCACCAAATTCAAATCCGGGATTGTCAACCCCTGGTTCTCCCCCATCACCCGGTAAGCCGCCACCGGCCTGTTGTATGGTGAACACAACAGCCTGACTGTTGCCGTTGTTCTTAAACGAAAGCTTTCCCTGAGGGTCATAGGCCGTAACCTGCACAACATAAGTGTTTCCGGGCAGAAGCACCGGCTTGCTCATATCGTACACCAGCATGCCGGCAGGGATATTCGATTGCTCAAAATAGGTAACAACATAAGGGCTGTTGAACGCATCGTTGGGGTTCATCAGGTTGAGGGCCGTGGCATCCACCAGACGCAGGCGATAGCGCGTTTGTCCGCTGATGCCGCTGGGCGTCCATTGAAAAGTGAAAAACTGGGGATTGAGGGCCGTAAGTGCGGCCTGCTGCTGTGGCGAGAGGATGACTGGCGGGTCGTAGGCCGTAATGAGCATCACGGTGCATCCGCTGCTTCCTGAAAGCATTGCACCGGAAGAATAACTTAATGCCCTGACACAGATCGTGTAGGCACCCTCGGGTAATACCCCGGCATTTTCGAATACACTGAATGAGATGCCCTGCAAAACCAGATCGCTTTGCTTGATATTGCCATTGTAGGTTTTGAGCTGATTGAAGGTGAAGATTCGCGTTTCGCCCGCTGCCAACACGATGGGCGAAGAGGGCTGAAACTCGTCTTTCACGCGCACCATCACCCCGTTGTTGCCCTCGAGCGAGGGGATGAGCTTGAACTGCTGCGCAGACGCGCTCATATTGGTTACGCTGATGAGCACATTATTGCCCTGATCGATATAATCGGCAAGGTTGGTTGAATAGGGCGGCCGAATCACCACATTGATATTGAGTTGTTGAGCAGCCATCGAAAGGCCGAACAGCATACCCGCAAAAAACAATATGAATCTTCTTTTCATGCGTCAGGTTTATTGGCGGTTGTTTTTGAAAGTCTTGCAATTGCAGAGAATACCGAGCGTAGCTCGTTGATCGAAAAAGGCTTATGCAGCTGAAAAGTGCGCTCGAGCTTGTATTCTTCGATCCAATGAGAGGCATCGCCTCCCGTTACGATAACAAAATGGCAGGAGGTGTGCGCCAGCATGCGGATCATATCAATCCCGTTGAGCAGGGGCATCTCCACATCGAGCAGCAGCACATCGGGCCTTCCGGACAGGATATGGGGTATGGCCTCGAGCGGATTCTGGAACTTGCCGATGATTTGTAGTTCGGCATCAACGGTCCTGACCATTTTCTCGAGAAGGTCGAGGCTGTTCCATTCGTCGTCAATCAGGATAATACGCATACCGGGTGGTTGAAATCGGCTGCAAAATAGATTGCATTATTCGCGCACGCCTTTACCGGTTTATGAACAGTAATTGCGGGTTTGTCAGTGGTCTGATTGAAGCCATGAAGCGATTCACCCAGACAGGCTTAGCCATGCATATCATCACCGCTGCAGGCGTAAAACATTCTGCATTAGTTAGTTAAAAGCTATCAAAGACACCAAAAACAGCTATCTCATGACGATGGAAGGATTGATGGCAAATAGGCTAAGACAATTGTCAACAAAAAATGACAACCATCATGAAATAAGTTATTCGAATGATGCCATTTTCATCCCAAACCTGAAAAGATATTTAGGAACTTCGGACAATAAGAATGATGTTTGTCAGATCTATAGGTCCGTAATTAAGTGCAATTGGATGAAAAATTAATACATGAAATTTTTTAATCTCATAAGCTAATTTATCAAATCAATTATAAGTTACTGCAAACAATGTCACACTGACAGCCTTTTGCCTCAATGCAGGCTGAAATGGATTAATTGAGTTGTCAGAAATTATCCTCCTAGACGGAATTTTTCTTCTCACTTTTAAGGCAAGCGCCTGACAAAACCAATTCACTTGTAAAGTTTCGATTTGATTGTGCGCCAAGGTAGAAACACAACCGGCTCTCCATCCACACTTCGGGACTTTGCCCGCGCGCACGAAAACCCAACAGAGACGCCGATCCAAAAGTCCTCCAATAAGTCCTATCTTTGAAATCATGAATCAGCTATTTAAAATATTTAGGGTCGGCGAAGCGGAAGCGGCCAAGATCAGCGCCTCGCCCGACGAACCGCACAAACATGACTTTGAGGAGCTGATCATTGCCATTGAAGGTCAGCTTGAGCACTTTATTGACTTCAAAAACACCGTTATCGAGGCGCCGCTTATCAGCTTTGTCACCAAAGGCAAGGTTCACCGTGTTATTCCAAAAATTCACAATGGCAAATGTGATATGTGGGCCATTCGCTTTAAGAGTGAATTTATACCCGAAACGATTTTTCAACTTTATTCACTTTTCCACGACCACTCCACCATAAAGCTGAAGGAAGGCGAGTGTTTTGAACGCCTGGTTACAATTTGCAAATTAATGAGTGCCGAGATGCGGCATGAAACGCCGGATCTTTCCGTCGTCAGGCATTTGCTCAGTGCCTTGTTTACCATGATTGAAGCGGAACGAAGAAAAATTGAATCAAGCAATCAGGTGTTGAATAAAACGCACAACACCACCTTCAAAAACTTCCTCAGAATCCTTGAAGAAAACTATCAACGACCCGAAGGGGTTGACTTCTATGCTGAGAAGCTGTTCATGAGCGCCAGAAACCTAAACAATATCTGTCAGCAGATTATGCAAATGAGTGTTAGCGAGATCATCGAAACCCGGAAGCTCATTGAAGCAAAAAACATACTGATACACACCGACAGGAACATCTCAGAAATAGGATTTGAGCTTGGCTACAGCGAAAAAGCATATTTCACCAATGTGTTCAAGAAAAGAACTGGCCAAACGCCTACTGAGTTTCGGGAAGAAATGAAAAAGCTCATTTCCTGATTTTACAACTCTTCTTCCAAAAATTGTTACCCGCTGCCCATTCAATGGCTGCAACTTTGCAGCGCAAAATCTATCAATCATTTAATATCAAAAAATGGAAACTGCAGCAAAAACAAAATGGGTTTTCGACCCTACACATAGTGAACTTACCTTCAAGGTAAAGCACATGATGATTGCCAATGTAAAGGGTGAATTCAGGAACTTCTCCGTGGAAGTGGATGGAGAAGATATCTTTAAATCTGCCGTGAGTGTCAAGGTGGATGCCTCATCGATCTACACCAACAACACCGATCGCGACAACCACCTTAAATCAGCCGATTTCTTTGACGTTGAAAATCACAAGGAACTCACTTTCCTTAGTACAGCATTCAAGCGGAAAGACGCAGATGAATATGAGTTGAAAGGCATGCTTACTATGAAAGGCATCAGCAAAGAAGTTGCGCTCAGCGTGGAGTTTGGCGGCATCAACAAAGACCCCTGGGGTAATGAAAAAGCAGGCTTTTCGATTGCAGGGAAAATTAACCGCAAGGATTGGGGGTTGAACTGGAATGCGGCACTGGAAACAGGCGGAGTGCTGGTGAGTGAAGAAGTGAAAATTGCTGGTGAAATTCAATTTGTGAAGCAATCCTAAAAGCAATCTAGGCGGTGTCATCCATTTCGATGGCACTGCCTGCTTTTGCGAAAAAGTATAATAATGAATCTTTCTGTATTTGCAATCACCGTGCTTTTTGTTTTTGGCACTTCAATTTGTAAAGCACAATCACAAAGTAAAATGGAATCAAAAAACAAAAATCCGTTATTATGCGACATAGAAACCGGGATGTGCGAGATGACTTCTGATAATGAGAAAACGATCGTCATACCTGTTGAACAGTCAACCAAAAAGCCGATAAAAGTTATTTATTATACCGATCCCATTTGTTCCTCCTGCTGGGGCATAGAGCCGCAATTGCGCAAGCTCAAATTGGAATACGGCAACATTATTGACATTGAATACAGAATGGGTGGCTTATTGCCCGACTGGAGCTACAACAGTGGCGGTATAAGCAAACCATCTGAGGTGGCCCGTCATTGGGACGAGGTAAGCTTGTATTATGATATGCCCATTGATGGTGATGTTTGGCTTGAAGACCCACTACATTCTTCCTACCCGCCATCAATTGCTTTCAAGGCGGCACAGATGCAGAATAATGAAAAGGCCATTCTTTTTCTCAGAGAAATCAGGGAAATGGTTTTCTTACACAAGAAAAACATTGCCAAATGGGAAAACCTTGAAGCAGCAGCAAAAATTGCTGGGCTGAATGTGGAGCAATTAAATAACGACTATGAAGGAAAGGCAAAAGAACTCTTTCAGGATGATATAAAACTAGCGAGAGAGCTAGGTGTAAGAGGTTTTCCCACAATGTTTTTTATAGATAACAAGGGCAAAAGAGAATTGGTATATGGCGCTAAACCGTATTCGTTTTATGAGGTGGCCGTTTTGAAGCTAATTCCTAAAGCGGTTAAAGGTGATTACAAAAAGAATTGGGAAAACCTTTTTGAAAAATATTACACACTGACAGCCAAAGAGTTTTCTGAACTCTCCGGAGCGGGAAGACATGAAAGTGAGCAAGTGCTCAATGAACTTACCGCAATAGGAAAATTGCATAAATTGACCACAAAAAACGGATCACTTTGGAAATTAAATAACAATACACGTAGTTTATAAACCATTGCCATGTCGAACATCAATTTAATCATAGAAGAAAGGGCAGCCGATATAGGGAAATTTCTCGTCGGAAGGTTGCTGCCATTTCGTCAAAAGCGAATGGTTGGACCGTTTATTTACATCGACCACATGGGACCTGCAAAGCTGGATGAACGCACCAGCTTTGACGTATTGCCGCATCCTCATATCGGTCTTTCTACACTTACATTTTTGTTTGATGGCAGCATAATGCACCGCGATTCGCTTGGCAATGCCGTAGAAATACAACCCGGTGAAGTAAATTGGATGACCGCAGGAAAGGGAATAGTACATAGCGAAAGGACACCGGAATATTTGCGCCATTCAGAAAAATCCTTGCATGGATTACAAATTTGGGTTGCTCTTCCAAAACAGCTGGAGGAAATGGAACCCGAGTTTTTTCACATTTCTGAAAGCGAAATACCGAAATGGGAGCAAAATGGCGCTTCCTTTAAACTCATTGCAGGTGAGGCATTTAACCGTAAATCCGGC
Source organism: Bacteroidia bacterium (assembly GCA_021287165.1). Lineage (GTDB taxonomy): Bacteria > Bacteroidota > Bacteroidia > Bacteroidales > F082 > JALNZU01. The sequence continues at coordinate 218,949 of JAJTAY010000009.1, forward strand.
GTGCCTGTGTATAGCAGGCTCTACATGATCGAAATCAGGAGCAAAACCAAACAGCACCTTGCCCTTGGCGAGCATCTGTATGGCGAATCGGGCTTGTATGTATTGGAAGGCGGCGTCGAAAGCAATGGAAACGTATATGAACCAAAACAAATGCTGGTAACCAAAGAAAGCCACCTTTGTGAGTTTACGCTTCTGGCCAACAGCATTGTCTACATTTTTGGAGGCGAGCCCTTCCCAGAGGAAAGATTTATTGACTGGAATTTTGTTTCTTCCAGCAAAGAGCGCATCGAAGAAGCTAAAGAAAGGTGGAAAGCACAACGCTTCGAAAAGGTAAAGGGCGATGAAAAAGAGTATGTTCCCTACCCTACGCTCAAAAAATAGCCCTGAATGGACAGGAAATCGTTCATAAAATCACTGGTTTCGCTATTAGCAATGGGACCATTAACAGCAGCAGCCATGAATCTGAGAGAATTAAATAAAATGATTGAGCCATTGGGCAAAACCTCCAAAATGCCGGTTTTGTTCCTTGGGCACGGCAGCCCTATGAATGCCATTGAGGAAAACGAATTTGTCAGGGGTTTTCGAGACATCGCCAAAGAAATCCCAAAACCGAACGCAATCTTGTGTGTTTCGGCCCACTGGGAAACGAAAGGAACATTTGTGACCGCAATGCTAAACCCGCCTACAATTCACGATTTTGGCGGTTTTCCAAAAGAGTTGTTCGCAATTCAATATCCCGCTCCCGGAAGTCCTGATCTGGCAAAGCAAACCAAATCGCTAATTACGAAAACCGAAGTAGGCCTGGATGAGAAATGGGGTCTCGACCATGGTGCCTGGAGTGTAATAAAACATCTCTACCCAAATGCCGATATTCCGGTAATTCAAATGAGCATCGATTATACTAAAACTCCACAATATCACTACGAGCTTGCACAACAGATCAAATCGCTTCGCGAAAAGGGCGTGTTAATTATTGGAAGCGGCAACATCGTGCACAATCTTCGCATGGTGGCCTGGAAACAGCTTAATGAAACTTTTGGTTACGAATGGGCCCTTGAAGCCAACGATAAAATGAAAAAATTCATTCTTGACGGTAACCACAGTGCCCTTATCAATTTTCGTTCGCAAGGCAGAGCCTTTGATTTGGCTATTCCAACACCAGAACACTATTTGCCCCTGCTTTATTCACTGGCGCTGCAGGATAGAAACGAACAGGTTAAATTGTTCAACGACAAAGCAGTAGCAGGAGCCCTGACGATGACTTCATTAAAGATCGGGTAGAAGTCATTTTAGTTAGCCTTCCCAAATATCATACAAGCAGAAAGGTATTGAATAGTAGCTTTTTACCAGAACCGCTAAAAGTCTATCTTACTGTTTTCTTGCCAAATTTCTTCGCTAACAGAATTCACATTTTGCATTTCTTCAATTCGCGATTACAATATTGACAGACTCAAGTGTAACCTTTTGTAAATGAGCTTTAGTTTTGTCCCATCTGGAAACAGGGCTTATCGTAAGACAACCGAATGACAAGCATTTATTATCACAATTAACAATTCTATCCTTCCCTTCTTCAATAGCTTTTCATAGCTTTGGTGGGTGAACAAACGGGGCTGTAGTACTACATATTTGCAGATTGCAGCGCTATGCCTGTTTCAAATGGGCACAAACCAACATCTAACCAATGGAGAAGACAATAAAAATACAAGCAGCAATAGCTTCTATTGTTTCTTTATCCGAGGAAGAACTGCTTACTTTTTGTGATGCTTTCAGCATCAAATCATTAAAAAAAAACGAATATTTCCTGCAGGAGGGTGAAGTCTGCGATTATATTGGCCTACTCAGTTTCGGTGTAATGATCTACACTAAACCTCTCGAAAACGGAGATGAAGTGACTGTGCACTTTGCTTTTGAAGGCGATTGGGTCAACAACAATCTAAGCCGGTTGAGTAATACCCCATCCGCCATAAGTATCAAAGCCATAGATGACTCCGAGATATTTGTTATTAAACAACGGGATATTGAAGAGTTGTACCACAAGATTCCCAGGATAGAGCGTTTGGGACGAATATTGACTGAAAGGTCATTTGTGAAGTTTGTTGAACAAACACTTGATTTTCAGATACTTACTGCCAAGGAGCGTTATGAAAACCTTTTAAAGTGCCATCCGGAGATCTTCCAAAAGGTGCAATTGTACCACATTGCCAATTACCTCGGAATAGCTCCAAAGTCGTTGAGCCGGATCAGGAAAGAATTGTTCGACTAGATCAATTTGGTAACATTTGTGGAGCAATCGGCCAGATTCTCCGACAGACTTTTGCATCGTAAATCTTAAACATTTATGATATGAAAGCAAAAGTCATCCTGATCGCTTCACTTCTGGCGGCGTCCACAACCATTTTGGCACAGACAGATTCGGCCAGGGGTTCGTTTTTCAACCCGACACCACGAAACTACGAGGTAAAACAGGCTTTTGAGGTCGAAAGCCTCTTCCCGATGTTTATTACTGGTGGCTACCATGTAGGATTAGGTTACCGCTACGACAAGTTCAGGGTCAGAGTTAGCGTAATCAACGGGGGAACCTACGATGCCGAACCAGCAGGAACAAAAAATTCCTCGCCAGAGTTTAAGCGCTACTACAAAACCTCTCCCGGTCTTTTCCTTGGATATAATGTATGGCGCAACCTCGAAGTTTACACCTTTCTCGAAATGCACACCTTCGGAATTGAACAGAAAAGCACCGGATTGAAAAGAGATATTCACAGCACCGACTTCGGCGGAGGAATAAGCTACCAGTTTTTCTTTAGACGTCATATCTACCTCCAACCCGGCTTTCACATTTATTTGAGAGGCGACAACAGCGCTGACTTCAATGGCACTGTTTATAACATACCCAATGCCGACCTTGCTCCTGTCGTGCGTATAGGTTATCGCATCTGGAAAAAATATTAACTAAGAACCATAAAAACCAAACCGATGAAACCACTTATTCTTTATTCAACTTTCGCATTGACGGCAATGATAAACTTGTCGTGTGCAAGTTGCACGAGCGAAAAAATCAATAACTCCATGAATGACAAAACCGATGTATACAAGATCCTCCACTATGCGTCATTGGCTGGAAGCTCGCATAATTCACAGCCGTGGAGGGTTGAGGTTTATCCTAACGACTCTTTAACGGTATATGCCGACACAACAAGGCTGCTCAAAGTCGTTGACCCTAAAGGAATCGAGATGCTTATATCTGTTGGGGCATTCATCGAAAACCTTGATATCGCAGCAACTGCACTGGGATACGATGCTGAAATTACGTTGGTTGAAAACAGTATGAATTCAGCCTCAACAGTAGCTGGGATCAGGCTGCGAAAAAACGGCTCGGCACAAAACTCGGAATTATTGAAAGAACTGGAATTGCGCACAACATTGCGTATCCCTTTCGATACCCTTGATATTAAAGAAGATGACTGGGAAAAATTAGTCGCACTATCACCCGGCAATATTCATTTTATACCTTCAAGCTCTGCGCAAGGCGTGTTTATTGCCAACAAAGAGCTGGAGGCATACACCATTCAGGCGTTTCAAAAGGAGGCACAAGATGAGCTGGCTAACTGGATGCGCTTTTCGAACAAGGATGTAAACACCAAGCGCGATGGGCTTACTCCGGCCGGAATGGGAATCAAGGGAATAGCAGGATTTTTTGTGCGGAATTTTATGAAACCTGAAGATTCGAAAAAGGAGTCGTTCATTCAATCGGGCGTTGATAAAACAAAAAAGCAAGTTGAGAACTGTGGCGGATGGATTCTCATAACAACCGAAAAATATGACGACGAGGAATGGATAAATATCGGTCGGATATACGAGCGATTGAATATTGCGTGTCGCTCGCTGAACATTGGTTTTCACCCAATGAATCAGATTGTCGAGGTTCCGCAGATTTATAAGGAATTGAGTGAGAATATTCTACAGGGTAAGGAAATCAGGTTTGCCGCACGAATCGGATATGTTAGCGACTTTCCTGCCCCGGTTAGCAAACGTCGGCCAGTAGAAGCGTTTACGGTTTTTCATTAACCATAAGTTGTTTTAACATGAAAACACAGATTATTGGTTCACTGATGGTTATTCCGATGATTATTCTGTTTTCCTGCTCATCGATTAAACAAGCAAATACCGAAAAGAAAACGCTCTTTTCGGTACAGATGGGAACAAATAAAGGAGGGATCACCGAGAATACGGATATGAGTGTGGTGCCAGGTGTTAAGGTACCTCCGGAAGCAGGCGTTGACGCCTTTTCAGGTGCTACCTACCCGGGGTTTAATGCCGGACTGCACCTTAGCCGCCAATTGAAAAGGAATCGGATAGAAACAGGCCTGGAGTACATGTATAATTTTCAGAAATTCAATTATATTGACGTTGGGAATCATTTCATAGGAGTAAGAGAACTGCATGTTTCGCAGTTGATGGTTCCACTGACCTACAACTTTGTTGTTCCTGCTGCAAATTTGCAAGTAAAGGTTGGTGTCGTTGGCCAACTTAACTATGTTTCGGGTCAAGGTTTTGGAATCTTGCCTGAATATACGTACAACCCCTTCTCGGCCGGACCAACACTGGGCATTGCATTTCTTCCTTTTCATTTTGCAAAAGGCGACAAATTGGGTGTGTATTGCGATGTCTATCGCGGCAGCCAGATTTATGAGGACTATTACAACAAGCCAGAATATGAAATACCGGGTTCAAGCTTCATTAAGTTTGGTTTGAAGTATCAGTTTCACTGATTAAAAATTTTAGCTATGCTTAATTACATCAATAAACCAGTTTACCTAATAATATTATTTATAGCGATGGCAACAATAACTTCATGCCGTTCTTCGAAAAAAGTATTTCGGCAAAATACGACTGAGGAGTTTTCATTGCAGCCCCTGGAGTCTGAAACCATCTTATCCGAAGGAGATGCTGATCATTTACCGGCATGCGTCAAAAAGTATCTTCAGTTTACAAGGGCCATTGGCAAAGTAAAACCTCAAAATATGTGCATCGAATTCGATGCCGAGATGTATAGAAAACCGGGCGATAAACCAATGAAGTCGCACTCCGTTCAATACAACTTTTATGGCAAGTATTCGCGCTTTTTCCTGATGAAAGCCAGCAAAGCAGGCATTCCATTTCGTGCACTGCACATTTACAAAAAACAACAGGCTACGTTTCAGGTAAAAGTTGCTGAGCTCTTGAAGGTAGTTGATGTTAGCGGTGAAGCCCTCACCAAGGCTGAAACCGTCACCCTTCTAAATGACATGTGCATTTTTGCTCCCGGCATGCTTGTTGATAAACGACTGACATGGAGCGAAATAGATTCTCTATCGGCAAAAGTTACTTTTGCAAACGGGAATTACCTTGTTTCGGCCGTACTATCTTTTAACGAATATGGGGCGTTGATAAACTTCATTTCCGACGACAGGTCAGTACTTCAGGACGACGGCACTATGAAAGAAGTGCGCTGGACAACTCCGGTTGGCGATTACAAAGAATTCGAGGGAAGAATGATTCCCACATCAGGCAAAACAATCTGGAACTACCCCGAGGGTGATTTTACTTATGGTGTTTTCACATTGAGGAGTATAAAGTACAACACGAAAGTAAAAGACCAATAAGATGGAAGTCGCTGAAATAAATAGCATTAAAGCCTACAAAAAAATCATCATTTATTACTTCTCAGGAACAGGCAACGCTAAAAATGTGGCTTTATGGTTTTCGCAGGTTGCCAGTGAAAATGGTATTGAGAGTCAAATACACAATATAGCTCAGATCGATAGGCGCTCGATTGATCAACCTGAGCCTGGTGCCCTGATAGTTTTTGTTTCGCCGATTCATGGGTTTAACTACCCACCCATTATGCTAAATTTTCTTTTGCACTTCCCGAAAGGTAAAAACAAGGTTGTGCTGATGAATACCCGCGCCGGCATGCTGATAGGTAAATTTATAACTCCGGGATTGACGGGTATTGCATTTTATTTGGCTGCGCTTATTCTATTCATTAAAGGCTTCTCCATCAAGGCAATACTGCCTGTTGATATGCCTTCCAACTGGATATCCCTTCACCCGGGACTAAACAAAAGAACAGTGATTTACCTGCATCAGCGAAACAAGGTAAGAGTGGAAACTTTCGCCCGAAAAGTACTGAATGGTAAATGGCATTTTAAAGCACTGATCGAGGCTTACGACCTGCTTCTTGCTCCAATTGCCTTGGGATATTATGTGGCCGGCCGTTTCATTCTTGCCAAAACATTCTATGCCTCAAGCGATTGCAACAATTGCGATTTGTGCATAAAAGTCTGCCCTGTAAAAGCAATTGTCAAAATTGACGATCGCCCTTACTGGACTTTCAACTGCGAAAGCTGCATGAAGTGCATGAGTAATTGCCCAAAAAAGGCCATCGAAACAGGTCATGGCTATGTAGCAGCATTCGTTTTCTTATTTAGCACGATCATTCTCGTTGCGTTCTACAAGCTCTTCGATCTTTACTTTTTTCCTATTGAAAACAGTATCATTCGAATGGCGGCTGAATCTGCCTTGTCAATCGGTTTCATAGCAATTTGGTACAGGCTGATACATTGGCTATTAGGCTTTAAAAGCTTTGAACGGATAATTGTTTACACTTCGCTCACCAAATACAAATGGTGGGGAAGGCGCTATAAAGCCCTCAAGGAACAGGAATTCAGGAATTGATCTCATCACAGCGGAAAATTCAGGCAAACCATGAAAACTTTACGCATAGTGCCACTTACTATTGCAGTTCTTATTTCATTAAATGTGGCATCGCAGGAACTGGTCGCACAAACAGAAAAAAAGTCCGGCACGTTGCGGATAAATGGCGCTTTGGGTGCAGGCACATTTGCAGCCGGTGAAAATATGGGTGGTTCGGCATTTTTGGGAGGTTCGCTGTCTGCCGATTGGATGCCGAATAAAAACAACGGTCTTACATACGGACTTGAAACAGGTATCCTTGGCGGAAAAACGCAAAACAAAATCATTTATGGCTTTCCTGCATTATTTCGTTTGGGCTGGCATCCAAACCTTGGTAAGAATGAAAAAATTGACTGCTTTGCCTTGCTAAAAACCGGCTGGGGATTTGGCATATGGGGCTCTCAGATCGAAAGCAATTCTCAACCAAATGGTATTGCAGGGGGCTTTACTTTTGGCGGCACATACTTATTATCCAGACATTTAGGGCTTTATTCAGAGCTAGGGTATATTTACTATGGTTTGGCCAGAAGCAGCAATCATCCCGAATATCCTTTAGGCTACGGAAGCGGAAAATTATATATGTCGATAGGTCTTTCGCTTAATTTCAATAATAACAAATAAAACCATGAATTCAGACAAATCAAAAACCTTAATGGCTTCTATAAGGTTGTTAAACGAAAAGCTTCATTTTGAAGGGAATGTAGAAGGCAACACCCCAATATCGATCGATTATACTCCACCGCTTGGCGATAATCTCGGCTATACATCTCTGGAGCTGTTTCTGCTGAGTTTTTCCTCGTGCGCAGGCAGCGCAATTTTAGTGCTGCTCAGGAAGATGAACAAGATAATCGACAAATTTGACATCACTTCGGTTGGACAACGGAAAGAATCGCATCCTACCGGATTTTCCTCGATCGCAATGCAAGTCAACATTAAATCAAAAAATCTTAATGCGGACGAAATGGAAAAGGTAATTGGAATGATTGATTCTATTTGCCCGGTATTGTCAATGCTTGATAAAAATATTAACACCACAATAAATTTCGAAATCCATGAATGACCCTGACCGGCATAATGCAGAAAACCAAAACCTTGTTGCTGCCTGTGGCTTGTATTGCGGTGCCTGTGGCATTTATATTGCCACCCAGGCAAACGACACTCATAAGATACTACAGTACGCTATGCTGCTGAAACAATCGTATGAAGAAACACTTTGCGATGGATGCGCTGCGGAGAGAAAGTCGTTGTACTGCTCCAAAATGTGCACCTTTATTGATTGCAAAAAAAGCAAAGCGGTGGATTTGTGTGCAGATTGCAATGAATTTCCATGTCAGGCATTGCTTGAATTCAAATCAAAAATGCCTCACCGCATTGAGATTATTGAATCACAATACAGAATGAAAGAAACAGGTGTTGAAAATTGGCTCGTTGAAATGAAACAACACTTTTCATGTCCACAATGCAATACCGTGAACAGTGCCTATCATCTGACTTGTCGTAAATGCGGAAATATGCCGAGTTGCAATTTTGTTCTCGAACATGACCATGAAATCAGGCAATACCTATCGGAGTAATTCGATCAGCGCCGGGGAAAGCAATAACGTATCAACTATTAAAACCCTAGTATATAGTGGGTTAAATAATTCATTAATGTCATGCCCTGAAACATTGGATGCGATATAAAAGATAGATGATATCGATTCAGATTCTGAAAATTTGTTAATTACTTAACTGATTTATCTGCCAAAGCTTTTCTTAGTTTTGGTGTACATAAAGCTTAGGCTTGAGTAAATAGAACTAAAAGTACCTTCGAACAGCGATTGAAAAGTTCACTTTTTACTATCAGCCTGGGCATGCGCAAGGCTTTTGCAATGAACCAAACAATAGTTTTCAGGCAGTGATATTTAGATTGCTGTGCTTAAAATAATTAGAATCTGAGCATGAAAAAAATCTTTGTCCTATTCGCGCTAATCTGGCTATTCAATCCACTTATAGCCGCAAAAGTTGATACGGTTTCTGTTTATAGCGGCAGCATGAAACGGAACCTAAAATCGTGCGTCATCACGCCGGTTAGTTATGCGCAAACCGGGAAGCCCTATCCTGCAGTGTATTTATTAATGGGGTACGCATTGAACTATGCCGACTGGCTGAAGTATTTTCCCGACCTGAAGCAGTTGGCCGATCGCTACAACACGATAATCGTGTGCGCCAACAGCGGCTATTCGAGCTGGTATTTCGACAGCCCCGTAGATTCAAGCATGAAGTTTGAGACATATGTGACCAAAGAGCTCGTTCAATACATTGACATTTCATACAATACTATAAAAGACAGAAAAGGACGGGCTGTAACGGGTTTGAGCATGGGCGGGCATGGCGCACTTTATCTCTCGATTAAACATCAGGATGTTTTCGGAGCTGCCGGCAGCATGAGCGGTGGGCTGGATATCAGGCCCTTCCCTTCGAATTGGGATCTGCCAAAGAGGCTTGGTGAGCAGAAAAATTTCCCCGATAACTGGGAGAAAAACACGGTGATTAACCTCCTGCACCTCCTTGGCAATCACGACCTTTCCATTTTGATCGATTGCGGCGTTGACGACTTCTTCATTGCGGTAAACCGCGCTGTGCACGAGAAAATGCTCTATCTGAACATCAAACATGATTATATCGAACGGCCCGGAGGTCACACCATGGAATACTGGAATAATGCCTTGCAATATCAGATGCTGTTTTTCGACATCTTTTTCAAATCACAAAATTCATGACAGCCGTGACGGAAAAAGCAAAAAGAATCATAGAATTTCTTGGACTGGAACCCCTGACAATGGAAGGCGGTTTTTACAAAGAGACCTACCGGTCGGACGAGACTATCGAAGCGGGGCACTTACCTACAAGGTTTAAGAGCAAAAGAGCATTTGCCACAGCCATTTATTACCTACTCACTCCTGATACATTTTCGGCGCTTCACCAGTTGCCTTCGGACGAAATCTTTCATTTTTATCTGGGTGATCCGGTGGAGATGCTCCAATTGTTCGAAGACGGCACAGGCAAAATCATCCAATTGGGCAACGATATCGAAAAGGGGCAAATACCTCAGGTGGTAGTTCCAAAATATACCTGGCAGGGAACAAGACTTGTTTCGGGCGGACAATTTGCACTTTTGGGTACTACCGTGGCTCCCGGCTTTGAATTTGAAGATTTTATCACACCGGACAAGGAAGCTTTACTCAAAAAGTATCCTCATTATGCAACAATGATTGATCACTTAATGAAACCTCATTAAGCGAACAGGTAGTTTCCTGTTGTCTTTATTTGACTCCGACTAACAACTGAGAATTCAGTAAGATTTATTGTTTGTATGCCATTATCTTTCAGCACATAAAACATTTTATATCAAGGAGATGCATTGAATATTGCGCGATTTGCCCTTCCTGAATTGTGAGCCAGGCAATAAAATATTACTTAAAATTTGTTAAAATACTCGGTATTTCTTACCTTTATGGTTCGATTAATTACACGCCCTGCTCGATGCCTGATACAATTTTGACACAAAACAATTTCGAAGGGCCTGTTAAGGAGGACGAAGAGGAGGACTTTTACAAAAGCCCCGAATCCCTGATTACTATTCACTTTGAAGGATATTTGACGCTCTGTTCGTCAAAACGTCCATTTCGTCCTGTTAATGAATACTTTAGGTCCAGGCATAATACCGGCATTTTAACATGGCAAACCAGATTTAACATTACAAAGAACAATCAACGGAATGTTATATCTTAAAACTCAAAGACATGAACCTTAGGCAATTACTACAATTTATTACGCTGCCGTTGGTCATTTTGTATACCTCGGGATGTAAAAATGAGGACTTAGGAAAAGACTACAAACTGCTTCACAACGGCACCATTTATCTTGATGCCGACCGCAAGGCTCATAACCTCTTGATAGAGGGCGACAAAGTGGCGGGCTTTAATGTGAACGAAAAGAAATACCCAAATGCCGAACGCATTGATTTGCAAGGAGCCTTTGCCTATCCGGGCTTCAACGACAGCCATGTGCACCTGGTTTCGGTTGCCGTAGCCATGAGCGTGGGCGTTCCGCTCAACGGCGCTTCCACAGCCGCAGAAATTGCAGCAATTGTCGGGGAGCATTGCAATAAATTGCCACAAGGCGTTCCGGCCATTGCACATGGTTTTGTTTTCGACAATTATGAAGCATGGACTTTGGCTGACCTGGCCTTGATTGATCAGGCCACCGGCAACCGCCCGGTATTAATTGCCGACCAGCTGGGTCATAGCTACATCGTCAACACCGCCGCAATGAACATGAGCGGTTTGACCGGAAATACGCCTGATCCTCCGGGAGGCAGGATTATCAAGCAAAATGGTCAACCCACAGGCATGCTGCGCGAAACTGCTGGAGCAATTGTAGGAAATGTGGCCATTTGGCCGCTCATCCCCGACAATATGGTGAAATTACCGGCAGCCCAGTTTTTTAATATGTGGGCTGCCATGGGATATACCAGTGTGGTCGAACTTATGGGCGGACCAATGGGCCGAATACTGAAGCCCGGTCTTTGCAGTGAGCTGGAGGCTGCAGGCCAGCTGCCACTCAGGGTCTATTATGCACACACCTTTTTCAGCCTCGACGATATCGAAAGCTATAAAAACAACATTGTCAATACCGATCTGGTACGTTTTATCGGACTAAAACTTTTCGTTGACGGCGCAGCCGGCAATGGCGATGCATGGACGAGCTGGGAAAATACACATGGCGGCCATGGATTGAATGCCATTGCCATCAACGATTCGTTTGGGCCTCAATTTAATATTTTCCGTATTCTGGAAAAATCAGAAGAACTCAAACTGGATGTGCATTACCACACCGGTGGTGATCTGTCCATCGGGGCTGTGCTGGATGCCATTGAGGCTGTAAAGCAAAAGAATGGAACGCTGAAAACACGCCATACCCTATATCATCTCGGTTTTATCACCGATGCCCAGATCAACCGAATGAAACAGCTTGGCACACACGCTATCGCAGGGGTTCAGCCCTCGCTTCACTGGGAATATTCCAAAGAGATTACCCCATTTTTCTACGGTGCACATGCCAACGGATCGTACCCCTATAAGAAAATGAGAGATGCCGGAGTGACGCTGGCTTTTTCGACCGACTTTGCCTCAACCCCACTTGACTTATGCTGGCCTACCGTAATCATGAAAGCCGCACTCACCGGTGCCGGCAACCCCGCCGGTAATCCGCCCCTCACCATGCGCGATATGATCAGAGGTTTTACGGTTGGAGGTTTTGCCTCCGTAAACGAAGATCAGGTGGGCACGCTTGATATAGGGAAGAAGGCAGACCTTGTCGTTTACAGCAAAGACCTTTATTTGGTTCCCCCGGCAGAGCTCAGCAAGGACAACCCCAAGGTTTTGGCAACTTATGTGGCTGGCCGACAGGCATATAGTGCGCCCGCCAGGTAATCCACTGGATTAATACTTTGGCGTTAACCATAGGCACTGTTCATGGCCGATCAACTATGGTTCTGGACAGGGATTGATTTTGGTGCTGTGTTACACCATGTAAATCGGCCGCAACGAAAGACCTATTTCAGCCATTTTGCTAACTTTTTTTATTGTCAACGCCTTCTGCTTTCGAGGAATTTTAAAATCGACAAAAGCTGTTGCATCATGTGCAAATTCCATTTTAAGAAATCAAACCATTTCCGTTCGTGGGATTAAGGATTAATCTTAAAATTTCACAACAAAATGATACACCCGACCTAGAGATGACTAATTTTGCGGCATGGTTAATAAACTTAGAATTCTAAGCGCAATACTTTTAGCAGCAATATATTGCCACACGGCAATCGCTGTTAAAAAACCTATTGTTCATTCGCAAGTTATTAATCATGAAACAAGCTCACAAGAAACTCTCCTTGCTGAGTTTTCGCTCGATCAGTTTTTCCACACATCAAAGACCGAGCAATCTGTAAATCAAATAAATAACCTGCCTGCCCCGGATGTGAAAAATCCATCAGCGGGGTTTTGGGCAATTTTCAATGCTACGGAAAGACAAATTGTCAGAGAATATTCCCAATACTCAAGGTATGCGGGGAATTTCCTGATTAATTACAGAAAGGCTAATCTCATTTTTCCTTTCCATTACTTCTGGTAATTCTGGTTATTTGATTTTTTAACTGCCAACCGATTTGTAAATGTGGTTTGGCTTCTTAATCTTGCTTTACAACCAGGTGAAGCACAATCAGTTATTTATCAGAATTTAAAACTTTAGTAATGGAAATGGATTTGAAAACAGCCATTTTATGGCTGATGGTTATATTTATTGGTCTTATTCCCTTCGTAATAGCGTACTATAAAATGAAAAAAAAGGGAAGCAAAATGTTGAATCATCTGAAAGAAAGCGCCGCTCAATACGGTTGCACCATAAGTCAACATGAGTTTTGTGGCAATTTTATTTTAGGCATTGACGAAAAGAAACACTTTGTTTTCTTCTTCAAACAAAAAAATGAAGAAACAATTTCGAAGTTTGTCGATCTCTCTGAAATTCAGTCTTGCCAGGTAATAAAAAAATCGAGAAATGTGAAAAACGACAGAGGTAGCTTCACGGTTATTGAACGCATTGACCTTGCTTTTTCCCCGTTAAACAAAAGTAAAAGCGATACAAGATTTGAATTATACGAAGAAGAGGACAATATGCAATTGAGTGATGAGTTGGAGTTGGCTGAGCGTTGGACAAAACGAATAAACGAAAAGTTGAAAAGCATCTAGTCAGATGAAAAAGAGGCTGTCTCGAAAGTCAAAACGAATCATTCATTTGCACTCAGAGACGTTGTCCTGAATTCGTTAAACACTGTGTTACTGCTCGCTATAAATTTCATCGAGTTTCACGGCGTTCTGCGCAGAGTCGTATGGAGGACATTTGAGACGGCCTCTTTTAAAATAAACCGAACATTTAAATTTCGATTAAACGCAAACATCCAGGGGTCTATTCTTCCAATTCTGGATTGGTCGTAAATTGACCCTTATTGAGGGCCATTCTGGCTGATTCTCTTAAAAAACTCCTGTTTGGCACTGCGCGAGATGGGCACCGATGAGTTGTCGCTCATCAGCACATCGCCCCCGTCCTGTTTCGACACAAAGCGGATATGCGACAGGTTGATCAGGTGCGATTTGTGAATACGGAAAAAGTTCGGGCTGTTGAGAAGGTCCTCGAGCTCGCGGAGATTTTTCGATACAAGGAGCGGTTTTGCACCTTCTATATATAGTGTGCTGTAGCTGCCGTCCGATTCGCAGCGGATCAGCCGCTCGTGTGAAATCATGTGGATGCCTTCGCTGGTTGGGATAGCTGCCTTTTTTTCGGTTTGAACCGGCATACTGAGCTTTTCGCGGAGCATTTCGAGCAAAAGCCGGCTGTCGGAGGCCGAATTCCGGCGCACTTTATCCACTGCCTTGATTAATTCGTTTTTATCGACAGGCTTAAGCAGGTATGCTATGGCGTCCACCTGAAAGGCTTTTAGGGCATAAGCATCGTAAGCGGTGGTAAATATAACGCTGCCATTAAAGTTTTTGGCCTTTTCAAGAAAGTCGAAGCCCGACATCAGCGGCATTTCCACATCCAGAAAAAGCAGGTCAATGACGTTGTCCTGAAGGTACTCAAGCGCCTTGTAAGGATCGGTAAAGGTGATTGTATCCAGCTGAGGGCTACAATGTTTGCGAATGAGCAGCTCGAGGGTTTCGGAACAATAGGTTTCGTCGTCGAGGATTAGGGCTTTCATATTTCCGCTAAGTTAGGCTATCGGTAATTGTCTGATGAACAATAACATCCAAAGGCAGAATGAGATCGACCCTCGTTCCCCTTGGTTCGCTGTATTCGTCGGTGAGGTCGGTAACGATGATCTCGGCCCTTGTTCCAGCCCTGCTGCTGAGCAGTGAGAGGCGTTCGGCGGTTACCTTCATGCCGTGCGAGCGCTGAGGAATGCGTTGCATGGTTTTCATGGCCTGCGAGCGCTTGCGGCCTATGCCGTTGTCTTCCACGCTCACCAGCAGCTGATCAGCAAACCTGGTGAAGCGTATGAGCAGTTTGCCGCCATCCTGCAGGGGCATGAGGCCGTGCCAGATTGCATTTTCCACATAAGGCTGCACCATCATGGGTTGTATCATGGTGTTGGCAAGGTCGAGCTGCTCGTCGATATGTATTTCAAAATCAAACTTATCTACAAATCTAAGTTTTTCCATACCGATATACAACCGCAAGGTTTCGATTTCGCGGTCAAGGCTGATTTTTTCGCTGCGGGAGTTGTCGAGCACCATACGGATGAGGCGCGAAAAGCGCGTGAGGTATTCGGAGGCCGTGTCGTTGTCGTTGACAATGATGAACCTGTTGATGGAATTCAGACAGTTGAAAATAAAGTGGGGGTTCATCTGTGCCCGAAGCGCTTTCATTTCGAGAGTGGCCATCTCGGTTTCCATTCGGGTTTTGAGCATCTGCTTCTCTGCTACCAGCCGATTTTGCCGCAGGAGGTTGTTCAGGCGGTAACGGAATGCCATGATTATCAGCGCTACGATTGCAAACAACACCAGGGTTCTGAACCACCAGGTCTGCCAATAGGGTGGAATGATGGTAATAGGCAGGCGCAGCTCGTTGGCACTCCAAACCCCGTCGCCATTTTGCGCACGAAGCCTGAACACGTAATGCCCTGGGGCCATGCCCGAGAAATAGATCTGTCCTGTTTGCCCGATGGTTTGCCAGTCCTTGCCGCTGCCCTGAAGCTGATAGAAAACCTTGTTGCGTTCGGGATTATTGAAATTGACCACGGCAAAACCTATACTGATGTTATTCTGATCGTGCGCAAGCTGTAGCTTTCCATCGGATATTCCCGGACTTAAATTCTGCTGCGAGGCATCGGTAACTTCAATATTGGTCAGATAAACCCGTGGTGCTGTGGTGTCGGGATGCAGCATGCCGGGAATAAAACTAAGATAGCCTCTCTCGGTGCCGGCGAGTATTTCCCCTTTTGCTCCGAGCGAAAGATTGGCATAGTGAAAGCGGTTGTCGTAGGCGCCCTGCTCCACATCCCAGCGTTTCACTTCAAAGGTCTCGGGGTCGAAGGATGCTATTCCGTTCAGGCTTGTAATCCAGAGTTTTCCGTCGGAGGCTTTCACCAGACCGCTCACATGGTTTGATGGCAGTCCGTTGGCAATGGAAAAACTTCTGAAGGCCTGGTTTTCAGGAGCATTATGATCGAAGCAGCTCATCCCCGCCGGATCGGCTGTCATCCACAGATTGCCTTCATTGTCCGAAACAAACGAGCGAACCCAGTCGCCACCAATACTTCGGGGATCACCTGGCCGGGGCATAAACTGTGTAAAAGTGCCTTGTGCGATATCGAGCCTGAACAAGCCATTGCGGACCGTGCCTATCCAAAGTTGATTGCGTTGATTGTCGAAATGAAGACTGAAAACCTGAGTATTAATCCAGCCGCCGGTTTCGGGCAGTCTCCGGAAAATACCCTTGTCCGGCTCAAAGTAGTATAATCCGCTTCGAAAGGAACCTACATAGAACTTACCGGGGCTGGTTTCGACAATATCGAATATCATGCCGGTAGGAACATCGGGCCGGTAAGTCCGCAACCTGCCGGTTCTGCGGTCAATTTCAACAACGCCTTCGTTTTGACTGGCCCAGATGCGTCCAGCCTTGTCCATGATGATTTTGTTGGCCGAAATACGCCCGGGCCAGGGTTTTGGGATGTAGCTGATCCGTCCGGTGCGAAGATCTTCCACATAAAAATCATTGCTGTGGTAGCTGGTGATGTAGCGTTTTTGAAATAGGGTGTCGTCGAGTATGAAAGCTACATTTACCGGTGGATCGTCCTTTTGGAGCAGCTCTTTATACGTAAATACCTGCTGCTGAAGCTTTACCTGGGCAAGATGTCCACTAAGGAATGCCAGAAATAGGTTGTTGTCGGTAGTGCGATAAGCCGCAGTGATGGCAACATTGCTCAAGTTGTCGGCCAGGCGGCTTCTGAAATGCAAACGCGTCAGTGAAAAACTTTCTCTGTCGAGCAGAAAATTTCCGTTCATGGTCGAAACCAGCAACTGCTGTTCATCATATTCGAAGAATCGTGCTTCGCCCTGCATGATGAGCTTTCTCAAACCTTCATGAATAAATCCTTTGAGCTGCTTTCCGGGCAGCCACTGCCAGAATTTGCCACCGGCATCGGTAAACCAGAAATAGCCATATCGGTCGCGAAAAAGGTTGGCAATGCCATTGGCCGCATTGAGTCCCACCGCAACATCATCCATCGGGGCAATTACATTTTTAGCCGGATTGTAACGGAAATAACCCAGCGAAGTGCGCAGGAAAATACATGTATCGTTGTGGTAATAATACTGCCTAACCCACACTTTCGAAACATCTGTGTCAGGCAACAGGCTGGCAGGATGAAGCTGACTGACAGTTTGTGTTAACATATTAAACCGAACGATGCCACTGCGGTCGCAGGCCAGAAAAAGAATAGAGTCGTTAAACGGCAACAAACTGAAAATTCGGTTGTTAGGCAGACTTTTATCTGAATCAGTATCACTAAAAAAGCCTTTGATGGTCTTACGGTCGGGACTCAGCCTATACAAACCATTGCGGCTGGCCAGCCAGAGGTTCTGATGTTTATCCTCATAAGCCTGATAAAAGAATTCGGCTACGAGGGGTTCCATACCCTTATTGCCGGGTACGATTCTATTTACCAAAAAACCACCGTATTGGATAAGTCCTGTTTGAGTGCTCAGCCATAGAAATCCTGCCTTGTCCTGAGTTATATTGATAAAGTTCATCTTGTCGAATCCCCTGTCGCGCCCAAGTATGTCGAGCACGAGGGTTTGATCGCCTCCGGCTGCAAGTCCGAATTGCGTCAATAGCAGACAGCACAACAGGCGAAAGCGCATGGTTGGAGCTTCAGGAAGTGGGCAAATATACTGAAGTAGTTGAATCTGAGCGATTGAGTGAAAGCGATTGCCTGGTTTGGAAGAAAAATAAATTCAAATTCGACCTTTTTTCAGAACAGATGTCTTTCTGAATAAGACAAATGTGATCAGACCTATTCCGGCTTTTAGCCCAAAACAGACTGAAAATTGAAAAAAAGTGACACTAAGAAAAGCTTCGCATCAAAAGGTTTTCATTGTCTGGAAACCTTCGGTACAAACCGCAATTTTACGTTGAACCTCGTGAAGCAATCTATATCATAAACAGAAAAGATATCTTGACAATATGTCTGAGGTTAGTCATGCTGCGCTTAAAGAATATGCTCATTTCAATTAATTGATATACAGCTGTTTAATTACAATGATACGTCGTCAATAGGGAGTTGATACAAGCAATCACGAAAGTGAGACCTAAAAAACAAGCAGCCGAAATAGTTTTGACAAAAAATCGAAATGAAAACTATACCCATATCATCATTTATTCTGATCATTCTTTTAACAAGCGTTTTCCATATGCATGCGCAGATACTTCCCGATGCAGAAGGCATTACAAACTGGAAACCATTCCTCGGAATTCGCACTGGAATAGTATCGTCCGCCTCTGCCGATCTGTTATATTCTCCTTTGGTCTATTCGGGCAAATCAATCGGTGTCGGTCTTTCTTTTGGCAAGGAAAAATCCCGGAGCACATCGGAGACGAGCATATATTTTCACCTCACCACAAAAAAATCAGCCACCCTTGAAAATCAAATACGATCGTTCGAGAGGGGGCATTACCTTCTCGAAAAACAAAGTTTTAATCTCAAAATCAGGGATTATCGCCGATTTGAAATTTCAGGCACTGAATCTTTAGGATTGAAGCTGTATTTCAGTGGGTTATGGTTTACAAGCATCAATATAACAACAAACGCCATGGGTTTGCCCGAGTTGGTTCAAACAGGACTTGCACCGGGATTTTGTGCAATAAAATCGGCCGGACGTCATCAAATCAGCATCGACGCGCATGTATCCTTGTTGTCTTTGAGTATTCGCAACAATTATTCCATGTCGGCGCCTCAAACCTACGAACGATTCAGCAAATTAAATTTCATCCGTCAGAACATCCGTTTGCAGTCAGCCTTCTCCGATCGACAAATATTTGCCAGACTATCGTACCAATATCCGATCGGCAGAGTCCTGCATGCAACGGCAGCCTATGAATTTGGCTACCTGCATAATACTCAGCCCAAAAACCTGAGATCAGTTGAAGGATTTTACTCATTAGCAATACTTTATAAAAAATGAGAACAGCACTTGCGCTATTTAGCCTGTTTTTGGGACTTTTAATCATTACATCGTGCGAAAAAGAGCTCATCAACGACGTTTACGACAACACACCTACCGGAAATTTTAAGGCTTTTACCGATGATTTCAGAGACCTCTATGGAGCGTTTAACGCAAAAAAACTCAACTGGGACTCGCTGTCCATGTTTTATGCGGGTCGAATAAACGACCACACCTCGTCAGACTCGCTTTATCGTGTTTTCTGTGCCATGCTCAACACGCTAAACGACGGACATGCTGATCTGTGGGCACCGCAATATGGTCATTTCCGTTCATGGAATCGCCGTAACAAACCATTTTTTGTTGGCAGGGAAGGCATGAATATGAACGACATTGTTGTGCTTCAGAACCTCTTAAAAAGCAAATACCTAAAGGATGAGTTCCAGAGCGGACAATTTTCTGGCTGGCAGTTTTTTTATGGCACTATCCAATACGAGCAAAAAGCCTGGGGCTACATCTGCATTCCCACGTTCAATATTGCCGATTATCCGGTAAGTTTTATTCAGGAAGCTGTAAATCATTTCAATACGCTCGACGGGGTAATTATTGATTTGCGGTTTAATCAAGGCGGACGCACTGATGCCTTTGTATCCACGCACAACCGTTTTGGCTCGGTGGAGACTTTATACCTTAAATCGCGATTCAGGAATGGCCCCAGGCCTGACGACTTTACGCCTTTGGCCGATCATCGTGTGAGGCCTCATACCAACAGTTTGAAAAACAAACCCATTGCCATTCTCACCAATGCATATACCGCGAGTTCGTCCGACCATTTTGTGCTGGCCATGAAAACCCAACCCAATGTAATCACCGTAGGCGATACCACCTGCGGGGCATTTTCGGCTGTAATCGAGCGTATTTTGCCCAACGGCTGGAAATACAGACTTGGTGCACAGGAAGTGTATGCTCCCGATGGCAACCTGCTTACTGATAGCCGTGGTCAGTATCTCGAAGGCATAGGCATCGTTCCTGATTTTGCCGTCAATGACAACTGGGCGATGATTAACAACAAAAATGACCTTGTGCTTGAAAAAGCATTATCTGAAATATCTAAAATTCATTGATTTATGTTAAGTGAAGAACTTTTTAATGAAATTGTCAGATGTGCTGTGATGGCACCATCAGGCCACAATACCCAACCCTGGTTGTTCTCGAAAAAGAAAAATACAATCGTGATTTCACCGGATTTTCGTCGTGCACTTCCTGTGGCCGACCCCCAAAACAGGGAGTTGTACATCAGCCTCGGTTGCGCTGCCGAAACAGCCATGATTGCCCTGCGAAATCACGGCTTCGAACCGGAACTTAAGGTTTGCAGTACCTCCGGCATAACAACACTAGAAATTGATCTGGCCAAAGCGGAAACAAAAGCCGATTCCGATCTTTATACATGGATAAGCGCCCGTCAAACTGCACGCGGCACATTTGCAAAAGATTTGCCGGCCAGGCATGTGTCTGAACAGCTACGCGATGCTATTGCAAGCTCAAATGTTCGAATTTATTTTATTCAGGGGAAGGAGGCCTTCGAATTGCTGAGCCCCTATCTGGCAGAGGCCAATCGAGTGCAAACCGCAGGGAATGCCTATCGAAACGAGCTGATCCAATGGATGCGTTTCAGCCGTTCGGAAGCAATACATAAATCGGACGGATTGTATACTGCCAGCAGCGGATTGCCCACTATCGGCCGGACTTTTGGAGGATGGCTTATCAAGCAGATTATAACCACTGCCAACGAAGAAAAAAGGCAACTTAAATTACTAAAAACCACACCTTTGTTTGCTATCATTGCTACAAATGGCGATGATCATGAACAATGGGTACAAACCGGGCTCGCCCTTCAACGCATTGCACTTACGGCCACCAAACTGGGTATTGCCCACGCCTATCTGAACACACCGTGTCAGGTTGAAACGGTCAGGAAGAAACTTGCAAGCACAAAACTTTTGCAGGACAGCACCCCTCAGGTGATTATAAGATTGGGTTATGCCAAACCTATGCCGCGGGCTTTTCGCCGTAGTGCAAAAGAAGTGATGATAAATCTGACCGAATAAAGGCCAATAAGCCTCCTCTGCAAATTGCAGAAGAGGCTTTTCAACTCATGTGTGAAGGTCTTTTATTTATCCCTGCGCACCTGATATTCCTTACTGATAAGCACATCAGCCATGGGCTTGAGGGCCTGCACTTCCTGATGTTCCTTTTCGAGCACGCGCATGCGGTATTCGTTCTGGGGTTCCTTGCCGCGCACCACCTGAGCCTTTTTGGTTTCGTGGTAGGTGAGTTCGATGAACACCCTGAGGTCCACATCGGGCACCTTGATGGCATAGAGGCCGTCGATGATGAGCATGTCGATGCCGCTGTAGTCGGTGGTGAGCTGGTCGATTTGTTCGGTAACCAGGTCAACGCAGGGGCCGGTGGAAATTTTGCCTTCCTTGAATTCCGCAATATTGCGCATGATGGTGTCCCAGTCGTATTCGCCTGGGCCTACCACGTTCTCGATGCCGTTGTCGAGCCTCCACTGGGTGCGCTCGAGCGGGTGAATGCGGTAGTAGTTGTCGATGTGCAGGGGTTTGGCCATGGTGCCGTGTTTGCGCATGCCTTTGGCAATCACGTGGGCCAGTTCCGATTTTCCTGAGCCCGATTCGCCCGAGATGGCCACCATCATTTTGGGTTTGCGGTTTTCGAGGATCATCTGCATGATGGCCTCGCCGGCTACACGGTGTTTTTCGTCGATGAGCAATACGTCTCCAAGCATATGTGTCTGTTGTTGTGTTACAAATGATATTTATCCAGGGTTCGGTCGAAGTCGAAAAAGAGGTCGCAGCCGTGCTTGAGGGCCTGCACCATCTGGTGCTCGCGCTCCAGAATCTGGCGGCGGAACTCGGTCATCTCCTCTTTCTCGCTGTAAATCTGTGCTTCTTTGGTTTCGTCGTAGGTGAGTTCGATGAACACCTTCAGGTTCGACTGCTTGATTTTTGTGGCATACAGGCCGTTGATGATTAGCATGTCGATATCTTCGAAACGGGTAATCAGTGTATCCACCTCGTTGGTAATCAGGTCAACGCAGGGCATGGTCGATTCGCGGTCGTTGTAGAAGTCGTCGATCACGAGGTTGATTTTGTGCCAGTCGTATTCGTCGGGGCCTACGCTTTCGATGCCGTTGAGCCTGCGCCATGCCTTACGTTCCTTGGGCGGGATTTTGTAGAAGTCGTCGAGGTCGATGATCTTGCTGATGATGCCTTTTTTGCGGAGTTTCATGGCAATGGCGTAGGCCAGGGTTGATTTGCCCGATCCCACTTCGCCACCGATGGTGATGATGAATTTTGGTTGTAGCACACGCTCGAGGGTTTCGATCACCACATCAGCGGCCTGTTCGTGCTTGCGCGTTACGGTAATTTTATCGTTCAACATGGCCTAAAGGAATAAGATATCTTGTTAATATTCAACAACTTTCCATATGTTGGCCACCAGGCTTACCCGGTTGCCCTTTACAAAGATATCCGAATTTTTGTCGGCCATTATGCGGCTTTGTTGCCGTGCAATTTCGAAGCTGTAGCGCACACCCTTGAAACTCAGTCCAAATGAGAGCTGTTTCCAATGGTCGGGCAGGTTGGGCTCGAGGTGTATTTGGTCATACCGGTAGTTGAGACCTGCGTAGGTATTGACAGCGACGAGCACAGTAGCTGCCATCACTCCGGCATGAATGCCCTCGCCTGTAGTGCCGCCCTGAATGTCGATATAATCGCTGCCCAGAGCATCCTGATAAAGTTCAAGGCTAAGTGCCTTGTCGCCCACCATGGCAGCCAGACGGGCGTGTACAACGCGGCTGAGTGTTGAACCGTGTGAAGTGCGGGCCAGATAGTAGCGCAGATTGCGGTCGAGGTAGTCTTCGGGCAGGTGGTAGCCCATGGCTGCAAGCAGTTCGTCCACTTCTTCCTTGTTCAGGTTGTAGAAAGCCATGAGGGTATCGGCCTGTTTGGCCACCTTGTAGTGGTCGGGCGACTTGCCTTCGGCCTTAAGGATGCGGTCCATGCGGTAAACATTGCCATAACGGCGGCGGTAGTCGTCCCAGTCGAGCTCTTCGAGGCCGAAATAGCCGTCGTATTGGCCGATGATGCCCTGTTCGTTGAAGACGAGCTTTAGGTTGTGCCGAATTTTGTCCCACGCCTCGAGCTCTTTTGGGTCGAAGCCCAGTTTGCGTGCCTTGTCTTCGCCGGCCACGGCAATCAGTTGGGGCACCTTGCCAAAGAGCCAGGCCACCATGATGTTGGTGTAGGCATTGTCTTTGAGGCCGCCTTTTTCGCTTCCGGGCATATGCTCGTGAAACTCATCGGGTCCCATCACGCCTTCGATGCTATAGCGGCCCGTTTTTTCGTCGTATTGTGCCTTGCTGGCCCAGAAGCGCGCTATTTCGAGAAACATCTCGAGACCATAGCTACGCACAAATGGCTGGTCGCCGGTGATCCACCAGTAGTCCCAGATGTTGTAGGCAATGGCCAGCGATACATGGCGCTGCAGCGAGCTGTGGTCGTCGCCCCATTGTCCGGTGAGGGGGTTCAGGTGCACCACCTGTGTTTCCTCGCGACCGTCGCTGCCACTTTGCCAGGGATACATGGCACCCTTGTAGCCGTGCTGGCGGGCGTAGGCCCTTGCGGCATCAAGCCGGCGATAGCGGTACATGAGCATGGATTTGGCCACCTCGGGCAGCTGAAAGTCGTACCATGGCAGGATGTAGAGCTCGTCCCAGAATACATGGCCTCGGTAGGCCTCGCCATGCAAGCCGCGCGCGGTGATGCTGGCGTCGAGCTTGGTGTTGTGGGGCGACATGGAAACGAAAAGGTGATAGATGTGCAGGCGCAGCAGTTTTTGTGAGAAACGATCGCCGGTCAGCTGAATATCAGCCTTTTGCCAGAGCTTTTCCCAGGCTGCAGCGCTTTGGACGAGCAGGGTATCGAAGTGCATTTCTTCCCTGAGGGCATTGAGGGCACTGGACAGTGCGTCCTCGATGAAACTTTCTTTGTCGCTGCACACCGAAACTATCTTCTCAAGTGTATATGTCTGATTTTCTGTGGCTTGCACTTTGAAGTATGCTGATACCCTGCCCTCTTCGGTCTGGAAACCGGGTTGCGCGCTTCCAAAGCGATGGATGGCTGCGGTGCAGATCTGGTGTTTCGATTGGGTGGTTTCGACCAGCACGAACATCTTGTTTTTTTCGACGCCCTGCTTGAGGGGACTGATGTGCTTCTGGTTGAGCGATTTGTAGCGCTCCACGCCGGCATTGATCAGTTGCCCGTCGATGGTGCTGCGCACTTCGATGCTACTGCTGTAGTTTAGGGGGGTAATCTGGTATCTGAGGGCAGCCAGCAAAGGGTTGTCCATACTGGCAAAACGCTGCGAGACGATGCTGGTGCGGCGGCCCTGATGGTCTTCGACCAGCATGTGACGTTCGAGCAGGCCCTGATCGAAACGGATGCGGCGGCGGATGCTGAGTATTTTCCAGTTGTTGGGGTCGAACCATTCGCCTTCGTTGATGCGGAAGGTCACAGGCAGCCAGTTGGGCAGGTTGACGAAGTCCTCGTTCTCCACGTCGCGGCCTGCCACATTGGTAATCAGCCTGTTGTACATGGAAGCCATATAGGTACCCGGATAGTTTACCTTGTTGGCCGTGGTTTCTTCCATGGCGCCGCGGGTGCCGAAGTAGCCGTTGCCCACGGTGAGCAGGGCCTCGCGCGAGCGTTCTTTTTTGGTGTCGTAGTCGTGGTAGGTGATGCTCCAGCTGTCGGCCTGAATGCCGTGCTCGAACCACTGATCAATCTCGTCGAGGCTGATGTTTGCCATATCTTCCACTACGATATCGGCACCGTTGGCATAGAGTTCGCTTTCGTTCTCCTCACGAGCGATACCCAGTACAAGCCCAAAATTTCCTGCCCTGCCGGCCTGTACGCCCGATACGGCGTCTTCGACCACCACACAGCGTTCGGGCTGGCAGCCCAGGTTGGCGGCTGCCGTGGTGAAAATGTCGGGTTCGGGTTTTCCATGGAGGCCCATTTCGGCCGAAACCACCCCGTCCACCCTTGTTTCGACCAGGTGGAGCAGGCCGGCGGCCTCCAGTACGGCCTCGCAGTTTTTGCTCGACGAAGCCACACCCACGCGCACGCCCTCGGCACGCAACTGCTTCATCAGCTGTACGGTAGATTCATAAACCTCTACTCCATCGCGGCGGAGCACCTCGTTGAAGGCGTCGTTCTTGAGGTTACCCAAACCGCAGACCGTCTCGAAAGACGGCTTGTCGGCGGGCTCTCCATAAGGAAGGCTGATGCCGCGGCTTTCGAGAAAGTCGGCAACCCCCCTGTAGCGTGGTTTGCCGTCAACGTAGGGCAGGTAGTCGTCCTTATGGGTGAACTCCCGGAAAGGGGTGCCTGTTTTGTCGGCATGCCACTGCAGGAAGTCGTCGAACATTTTTTTCCAGGCAGCACTGTGCACCAGGGCAGTTTTGGTGATCACCCCGTCGAGATCGAAGATAAAGGCGTCGAAGCGTCGGTTGTGCATATTTTCAGTTGTTTTGACAGTTAAACCAGTGATATCCGTAGGGTTCGATGACAAAAGGAGCGCCTCCTGCCTCACGGTCACTCAACAGGTCGTTGCAAAAACCTGCATGGGGAAGCAGTACTGTGACTGCTTTGTCAGAAAGGTTTTGAACGATGAGCAGCATTTCGTTTTCCAGTTCCCTGAAATAAGCCAGCACTTCATCGAGCGGCTCACCAGCATGGTTACTCACTTCGGCAAAGCTAATGCTGCCCCGACCAAAAGCCTTGAATTGTTTGCGAGCCGCCAACATGGTACGAATGCGGTTAAATACTTTTGCATTGAAAGTATCGGGGTCGGCGAGTTGTTTTTCACGCAGGGCCCAGTTGATCTTGCCGCGTACCAGAAAACGGGTGTCGTCTTTGCCGGTAAGGGCAATCATTTCGCGGTAATAGTTTTCGTCGTTCTCCTTGCCAAATTCATCGCCGTAGTAGATGACCGGTGTTCCGGGCAGCGAAAACATCATGCTGTAGGCCAGGCCAATGCGGCGCTCGTCGAATTGAAATAAGTTGGCAAGCCGGGCCGAAATGCCTTCGCCCACGCGGAAGTCCCATTGTGGTTCGTGGCAATAGTTTTCGTGGATGTACTTTCGGTCTTCCTCCGAAACGTACACCAGCTCGAGGCTGAGCTCGTCGTGGCAACGAAGGAAAGTGAACCACTGGCCAGTTTCGGGAATTGGAGGTGTTACCTGCGGGCTAAGTATGTTTCTGATGGGATGCCCCGATTGCATGGCAATGGATTTGTAGAACATGGGCATTACAGGGAAATGATAGGCAGCATGGCATTCGTCGCCCTGGCCCATATAGGCCACCACCTTGGCAGGCTTTTGACAGGCCTCGGCCAGCAAGAGGGTGCCGGGCTTTACATAGTCAAGCACGGCCCTGAAAAATTTCACCAAAAGGTGGGTCTGAGGCAGGTTCTCGCAATCGGTACCAACTTCTTTCCACAGATATGGTATTGCATCGGCACGGAATCCGTCCACACCCATCTGCTGCCAGTAGAGCATGTTGTTGGTCATCTCGAGCAATACCCTGGGATTGCGGTAGTTGAGGTCGGGCTGGAAGTTAAAGAAACGGTGGAAGAAATACCATTCGCCCCTTTTTTCCCAGTTGCTTTCCTCAAGCCCCTTGAAGATGATACGCGCATCGGCGAATTTGGAGGGGTCTTTGCTCCAGATGAAATAGTCGCGGTAGGGGTTGTCCTCGCCCTTGAGCGCTTCCTGAAACCAGGGGTGCTCCTCGGAACAATGGTTGATGGCGACGTCGAAGATCACCCTGATGCCACGTGCGTGAGCCTCGTTGAGGAATTTGCCGAAAACAGCCTCCTGCTGATCGCGGGTAAAGCCCGGTTCGAGGCCGAGCAGGTCGTGGCGGATGAGGTCGTAGTTGCGGATGTCGAAACCGGCATCACGCATGGGGCTGTCCAAAATGGGCAACAGCCAGAGGCAATTCACTCCAAGGCCCTGCAGATAGTCGAGCTTTGCGGTCAGACCATCAAAATTACCGGCATACAGATCCACGTAAACCGAGTACACGATAGCATCTTTGTACCATAGGGCTTCATCATCTCTTTGTTGCGCTGAAGCAGGTTGCAGCCCTGCCAGAAAAGCGTCCAGCTGCTCAGTGCCTTGCGTAGGGTATAGCGCTGACCAGAGCTGGTAAATTTTTTCTTTAATACTCATAATCAATTATTTACGAATTATTTCTCTTATCACAAAAGTAAGGCAATAAGTGTTAGGGCTTTGTTGAAAGCATTACCGAGCAAGGTTTGCGTCATTGCAAACGGTTTCGGTACTAAGTTTCTGGTCGGATTGGGTTTCATCGATTTCATTTTTTTCACCTTTAACTTTTTAAAATGGTTTTTTAACTTTGAATGTGATACATTTGTCTCTTACGTTTAACCAAATCCAATAAACCATGAGAAAACTCATTACAATTCTCTTTGTTTTTCT
Organism: Bacteroidia bacterium; assembly: GCA_021287165.1. Lineage (GTDB taxonomy): Bacteria > Bacteroidota > Bacteroidia > Bacteroidales > F082 > JALNZU01. The sequence goes on from JAJTAY010000009.1 coordinate 246,528, forward strand.
GGTTACGGCCGTTACAGCTCAGGTAAAGCAAGCTTATCTGGGTGAAGATGGTCGCGTATTGGTTCGCGAACTGCCATCAGATGCCGCGGCAGACTTTCGTACCGAGCCTACCAGATCGATCAATCAGATGCCCGGATTTCCGAAAAAGATACCGGCCCATCCGAATTTCAAGAATTTCCGTAATCTCACCCTGCATGATATAAACGGTGACGGTAAGCAGGAAATTCTTGTAGCTTCGCTAAATGCCCTGCGGGTATTCAACCAGGCTGGACAATTACTTTGGAGTGTACCATTGACAGGTACTCCTATCTATCCACCATCGGTAGCGGTGATGAATGGAACTGGCTTTGTAGGCATTGTTCAGGTGACAGGAGGCGTCCCAAATAACGGCAGGGTTTACCTTTTCGATGTAGCAGGAAACACCATGCCAGGCTGGCCTGTGAGCTTTAGCAGCCACTGGATTTTATGCGCTCCTACGCTGGCCGACCTGAATAACGATGGCCAGAAGGAAATTATCGTCCAGACACGTACTTCAAACAACCTGCATGCCTTGCGCATGGACGGAACTGTGTTGTGGACATACAACCTCGGTGGCACACCTGCCGTTACCCCTTCCGTGGGCGACATCGACAATGATGGCGTTCTGGAAGTTATCGCAGGCACTTCGAACGGCAACCTTTTTGCCGTCAATGGTCAAACCGGAACAATTAAACCGGGTTACCCCATTATAGCACAGGATTATAGTCTTTCTTACCAATCACCCATCCTGGTCGATTTGGATGGAAATGGAACACTTAGCATTGTTGGGAGCACCCATGGCAACGCACCTCATTATTATGTGAGAAACCACGATGGCACCTTTAGGGCTGGTTGGCCGGTTCCGGTAGATGAAAACAGCTGGACCTACTCCCCCCCTACCGTTGTTAATCTATACGGAAACAATGACTTTAGAATTTTTGCCAGTCGCCCTGTTGGAGAAGAACCAAAGCCAATGCTTTATGGTTTTCTACCGAACGCCACCATGATGCCTAACTTCCCCATTGTCAAGTCAGGAGGGCTCGAGAGTTTCATTAGTGTTGCTGACATTACAGGCGACGGAGCACACGACCTCATTTTTGGCAGCAATATGATGGTTGACGGACAAGGCTTTATCCACGCATACCACGTCAATACCGGACAGCAGATTGCAGGGTTCCCGCTGCGTCCTACAGGTTTCACCTTTATGAACGGTGCCACCCTGGGTGATGTGAACGGCGACGGGATGCTTGACCTGGTGGCCTTGTCATACGAACAAACATTTAGTGCAAGCGACTCGGCCTATGTTAATGTTTACGAGCTGAATGTACCACTGGCACAGGCCAATGTGCTATTTGGCACCTATAAGGGAAGCAACGACCGCACCGGCTTTGTGCCACGCTCTTCTGGTCCCACCTTCCCCCCACCGCAGAATCTAACAGCTACCACGGCGCCCAACAGTGTTACATTGAACTGGCAGGCACCTGCCACAGCTATGGCACAACCCTGGAAGGATGTTGTAGCTGTTGAGGGCGGTGTTGTTGGTATTTCGGAGCTTGCCGGCAACGAGCAGGGCACCCCTGCCACCGAGCCTCAGGGCATGAAGATGAACAGCGGCAGCGGCACGCGCGGCATTCTCTTCGACAACGGCCCGTTTGTGAACAATCCCGGAGCAGGCCCCGGCGGCAGCGATCTGAGCCAGCTGCATTCGGGTATGACCACCTTTGGTCCCAGCATCAATCAGGGTGGCTCTATCAGTGTTGCCGACGACTTCACGATTACTGGCAACCCCTGGAATGTGGAAAGCTTTACTTTCTACGCTTATCAGACCTCGACCACACACCCCACGCCCCCTGTTTCGACCATTACCAGCGGCCGACTGCGCATCTGGAACGGTTCGCCTGCCAATCCGGCCAGCCAGGTGATCTGGGGCGATATGAACACTAACGTGATGACCAGCACTTCGTGGACGAATGCCTACAGGGTAAGCGAGACGGCTGTAAACAACCAGCGTCCGATCATGAAGGTTGTTTGCTCCACCCCCGGCCTCACTTTGCAGCCCGGTCAGTACTGGGTTGAGTGGGCAGCCACAGGCACCATTGCCAGCGGCCCATGGGGTGTTCCCGTGACCATCAACGGCCAGACCACCACAGGCGATGCCCTGCAGCAGACTACCACCAGCGGAGGCTTTGTTCCGCTCGTAATGGGTGGCACCAATACCGGATATGGCCTGAGCTTCCTGATCGAAGGCACAGCCGGAGGCGGCGGCGGCAACAACCTGACCGGATACAACATTTACCGCGATGGCACCCTGATTGGCAATGTAGCCGCAGGTACCACCACCTATACCAATGCTCCTGTACCGGCGGGCACCTACACTTACGGTGTAACGGCAGTATATGGCGCACCCAATCCGGGCGAGAGCAGCCCTGTGACTGTGAATGTAACCGTTCAGGGACCTTCGGGCGCACAGATCGCTGTCAACCCCACCTCGATTACCAAGACCATGCAGCCAGGCCAGACGGGCACACAGGCGCTGACCATCAGCAACAGCGGCGCAGCCCCGCTCAACTACACTTTGACCGTGACCACCAACAGCCGTGGCACCAGTGCCGTTGAGACCCCGCGCGAGGGCTACAGCCTGCCCATGGGCTCCGACCGCATGAACCCCACCGACGCCGCCACTCCCGCCGAGCCGGTGATCAAGCCGCTGGATACACCCATTTACCGCAATATGACCCAGGGCTTCGAGGACATCACCCTGCTGCCGGGTCTGGGATGGGCACTCACCAACAACAGCTCGCCTTTGGGCACCACCGGCTGGTTCCAGGGCAATCCCACAGTATTCCCCGCCCATGCAGGTCCTGAGACCTCCTACATCGGCGCCAACTAC
>JAJTAY010000021.1 GCA_021287165.1 Bacteroidia bacterium
AAGATTGATTTTCTGGGTCTGACAACACTTTCACTGATTCGTGATACTATTGCCCTGATTCGCAAGCGGCACAACAAATCTATCGATCCGGAGGAAATACCCCTCGACGATACCAAAACCTACACACTGTTCCAAAAAGGAGAAACCATTGGCATTTTCCAGTATGAAAGTGCAGGCATGCAAAAGCATCTGAAAGAGCTCAAGCCCACCTCTTTTAACGATCTTATCGCCATGAACGCCCTATACCGTCCTGGACCGATGGCCTACATTCCCAGCTATATCAACCGTAAGCATGGCCGCGAACAGGTTACCTACGACCTGCCGGAAATGCGCGGTATATTGGAGGAAACCTACGGCATAACCGTATATCAGGAGCAGGTGATGATGCTTTCGCAAAAGCTAGCAGGGTTCACCAGAGGCGAGGCCGACACCCTTCGAAAGGCCATGGGTAAAAAGAACCGCGAATTACTCGACGCCCTTCATGCCAAGTTCCTCGAAGGGGGCAAAAAGAATGGCCATCCCGAGGATAAACTGAAGAAAATCTGGAATGACTGGCTTGCCTTTGCCAATTATGCGTTCAATAAGTCGCATTCCACCTGCTACGCCAAGATTGCCTTTCAGACAGCCTATTTAAAGGCTCATCATCCGGCCGAATTTATGGCTGCAGTGCTCAGCCACAACCTCGACGACATCAAGCAGGTGACTTTTTTCATGGAAGAGTGCCGCAGAATGAACCTGAAGGTGCTCGGGCCGGATATCAATGAATCGGAATACACATTTACGGTAAACAGCAAAGGCGAGATCCGTTTTGGACTGGGCGCCATCAAGAATATGGGCGAGGCCGCCGTTAAAGGGATTATTGAGGAACGTCAGCAGAACGGACGCTTTGCAGGCTTTTCCGATTTTCTCACCCGCTCCAATCCGCGCACTGTGAATAAACGCACCATTGAATCGCTTGCCATGGCCGGCGCTTTCGACTCGTTTGAAGGGGTGCACCGCGCTCAGTTTTTCCACCGCGAAGGCAACGACAGCGCGACATTTCTCGAAAAAGCCATGCGCTGGGCCGAAAAAGTTGCGGAGTCGAAAGCAACCAGCCAATACAATCTTTTTGGCGAAGCCATCGAAACCCAGGTAGCCGATCTTCCCATGCCAGCTTGCGAACCATGGCCCAAGGCCAAAGCCCTTCAAATGGAGCTTGAAACGATTGGATTTTATGTTAGTGCACACCCGATGGATGCCTACAAATATGCCGTCAGGTACTTCACGAACATCGATCTGCAGAAACTGAATCAGACGCTTCAGTCACTCAACGGCAAAAAAGTGTCGTTCGCGGGTCAGGTTACTTCGGCCGAACACCTCACCTCAGCACAGGGCAAACCTTATGCCCGCTTCAGGCTGGAGGATCATGCCTCAGGCATCGATCTGGCTTTGTTTGGAGAGTCGTACCTTAAGTTCAGGCATTTGCTTGTGCAGGATGCTTTTCTTTTGGTTCATGCCACAACCGCGCCTTCGTTTCGCGATCGCAACCAGTTGGAAGTCAAGGTTCTGGAAATTGAACTGCTTGACCAGGTATTCGATAAAAGCACGAAGTCTGTTGTCGTAACGATCGACCTGAGCAAGATGACCGAAGATGATCAGCTAAGCTTGAGTTCGCTGCTTCTTGGCAACAGGGGCAAGCACAAGCTGAGAATCAACCTTGTTGATCCGGCAATCAATAAGTTTTCGGCATTGGTTACCCCAAGAAACTTACGGGTTGATGCCGGAGCGGTGCTACCTGAATTGGCAAAATTCGATGCTTTACAAACTTCGTTTGAGTGAACATAAAGTTTATATCGTCCTGATAACCGACAAACGTTTAATTTGTCAACTCTGCCTATCTTTGCAGCAAACCTAAAAATCCCCATAATGGCTCTCAACGTAACCGATGCAAATTTTGAACAGGAAGTAATCAAATCCGATGTACCTGTAATTGTTGATTTTTGGGCGGTCTGGTGCGGCCCTTGCCGGATTATCGGCCCCACTGTGGAAGAAATTGGGCAGGAATATGCTGGTAAAGCCAAAGTGGTGAAGCTGGATGTTGACAATAACCCACAAACGGCTATGCAATTTGGCATTCGCAATATCCCGACCCTTTTGTTTTTCAAAAATGGCCAGGTGGTCGACAAGCAGGTGGGGGTTGTTCCAAAGCCTGTTTTGGTCAAGAAGCTGGAAGCTATTCTCTGATTATCAGAATAATTAGCATAAGTTTGGTTTGAAAGCCATTCAAACCATGAATTCATATTACTATTCTGCCCAACGCATTGGAAAACAAACTCCTTCACGAACTCCTAACGCCTTTTGGTAGCCTCGAACTGCTTGCCCGTCAGGTTGTGGAAGGATTCATCACGGGTATGCACAAAAGCCCGTTTCACGGGTTTTCGGTCGAGTTTGCCGAACACCGGCTCTACAACCGTGGCGAATCGATCAGGCATATTGACTGGAAGTTGTTTGGCCGGACCGAAAAGTTGTTTGTAAAGCGTTTTGAAGAAGAAACAAACCTGCGTTGCCAGCTGGTTATAGACTGTTCGGGCTCGATGCGCTTCCCTAAGCGTCAGGATTTGCGGCCTGATAATCCCAATAAACTCCTTTTTTCAATTTATGCGGCGGCCAGCCTGAGCGAGCTGATGCGAAGACAGCGCGATGCCGTAGGCCTGAGTTTTTTTAATTCAGGCCTTGAGCTGCACACCCGGGCCAGGACCAGCCGGGTGCACCACCAAATGCTCTTTGCCGAGCTGGAAAAACTCATTGGCCAGTCGCAGGATGCAAAAGGTGAAACCACTGCTGCGGCCAAAGCATTGCACGAAATAGCCGAACGCACTCACCAAAGGTCTTTGGTGGTCGTCTTCAGCGATTTGCTCGACAACACCCAGCCTGATGAAGTTTTCAGGGCTTTGCAACATTTGCGCTACAACAAGCATGAAGTGGTGCTGTTTCATGTGCTCGACAAAACAACCGAAGAGCTGCTGGAGCTCGAGAACCGACCCTACCGCTTTGTGGACATGGAAACAGGAGAAACCTTGCGCCTGAATCCTGTGGAGATACAGGAGCAATGCCGCAAAGCCATGGCTGACCGCAAAACAGAGCTCAGAAGAAAATGCGCCCAGTATCATATCGACCTCATCGAGACCGATATCAGCAAGGGCTTCAATCAGGTGCTAACAGAATACCTTATTAAAAGAAGCAAGCTCTATTGAGCCATTAAGTTCATTTTATGCCACAGGCAATGCTGATGCCTGCAATGTATTCGTTCCGATCCGGACTTTTTAATCCTCTAAAGGCTCAAAATTATCAGTTGCTGTTGTGAATCACACAATAGACAGTAAATCAATTAATTGAATAATTAATTTAAGTGTTCGCTGCCCCTCATTTTTTTATAGTTTTGCAGCGTTTCCGGACGAGGAAAAATGAACTGATTTTTAACCCCATAAAGCAATTACTGCAACGATGAGAAAATGGCGTATTGAAGACTCAGCCGAACTATACAACATCAACGGCTGGGGAATCAATTACTTTACAATTAACGAAAAAGGCAATGTAACCGTAACACCCCGCAAAGGCAATGCATCGGTTGATTTGCGTGAACTGATTGACGAATTGCTGCTGCGCGATGTCTCCACTCCGGTTTTGCTCCGGTTTCCCGACATTCTTGACAGCCGTATTGAAGAAATGCACAACTGTTTTAAGGTTGCGGCAGAGGAATATGACTACAAAGGCCAAAACTTCATTGTTTATCCCATCAAGGTAAACCAGATGCGACCCGTGGTTGAGGAGATCGTAAGCCACGGAAAAAAGTTCAACATTGGCCTCGAGGCGGGTTCCAAGCCCGAACTTCACACCGTTATAGCCACCAATCCCGACAACGATTCGCTCATCATCTGCAATGGCTATAAGGATGAAAGTTATATCGAGCTGGCTCTCCTTGCCCAAAAAATGGGTAGAACAATTTTCATTGTTGTTGAAAAGCTTAACGAACTGAAACTTATCGCCAGAGTGGCCAAACGCTTGAAAGTGAAGCCCAACATCGGTATTCGAATCAAGCTGGCGAGCTCCGGAAGCGGTAAATGGGAAGACTCCGGAGGCGATGTGAGCAAATTTGGACTCACTTCGAGCGAGCTGCTCGAGTCGCTCGACTACCTTGAGCGAAGCAATATGAAGGACACCCTCAGGCTGGTCCATTTCCATATTGGTAGCCAGGTCAATAAAATTAGACGTATTAAGATTGCCCTGCGCGAAGCGGCCCAGTTCTATGTTCAAATCTACAAAATGGGATTCCACCTCGACTTTGTGGATGTTGGCGGCGGACTGGGCGTTGACTACGATGGTACCCGCTCGGCCAATAGTGGCAGCAGCGTAAACTACAGCGTTCAGGAATATGTGAACGATGCCACCTTTGCTATGGTCGATGCAAGCGATAAAAACGGCGTCCCGCATCCCAACATCATTACCGAGTCGGGACGTTCGCTCACGGCCCACCACAGCGTTCTGGTGTTCGAAGTGCTCGAGCACGCTTCACTACCCGTGTGGGAAGACGACGAAGAAGTTACGCCCGACGATCACGAGTTGCTGCATGATCTCTACGAATCGTGGAACAACATCAACGCTACCAGCATGCTCGAAACCTGGCACGATGCCCAGCAAATACGCGAAGAAGCCCTCGACATGTTTAGCCTTGGGCTGCTCGACCTGAAAACCAGAGCGCGCATAGAAAGGCTGTTCTGGACCATTGCCCGCGAAATTCATCAGATGGCCAACGAGATGAAAAGGCCTCCGGAAGAGTTGAATATTCTTCCTAAATTGCTATCTGACAAGTACTTCTGTAACTTCTCCCTTTTCCAGTCCTTGCCCGACTCCTGGGCCATTGATCAGGTGTTTCCAATAATACCCATTCACCGGCTCGACGAAAAACCCGACCGCCATGCCACCCTGCAGGACATTACCTGCGACTCCGACGGCAAGATTGATAACTTCATTTCAACGCGCAACTTTTCGCACCACCTGCCTGTGCACAGCCTAAAAGGGAAAGATCCTTATTACATAGGTGTATTCCTTACGGGTGCATACCAGGAAATCCTGGGTGACTTGCATAACCTTTTCGGCGATACCAATGCCGTGCATGTGTCGGTGGACGAGAAAGGCTACTACATCGACCAGGTGATCGACGGAGAAACCGTCGCCGAAGTGCTGGACTACGTTCAGTACAACAGCAAGAAACTTGTCAGAACCGTGGAAACCTGGGTAACTACTTCGGTGAAACAAGGCCGCATCACTGCCGAAGAAGGCAAGGAGTTTTTATCTATATACAGATCTGGTCTTTACGGATATACCTATCTTGAATAGACTGGGCTGCAACCATCAAGATTGGATGTTTTTTCAGGCTTTGCCTTTAGATTGCTTCAGCTGATTCCAATCGATGTAGTATAGCAGCTTAAAGCTCAGGTTGTTAATTCCCGGAATCTGACCTAACTCTACCATATGGTCGAAATAGCCGTTTAACGCTTGTTGTCCGGCTTTTCGCTCATTTACAGCCTGTTTCCAGATGAGAAGCAGCTCGCTGCCCGGCAGGAAATTCCATCGGAAAAGCAGATCCAGATTAAGGTTGTTGATCGCAAAATCCTCATCGGCATTATAGTCGGAAGGATTAAGATCGCCCTTTTCCGTGAGTGTGTAAAAATTCTTGTAATCCACCTGGAGCACATAATGCCTCATCCTAAGTACAAGTGAAGTGTTGGCACTAAAGGAGTAATCGAATGCTACGCTTCCCGAAATGGTGCTCACATCCCGACGCCCAAAGATGATTTTTGTATTGTTGCTGTTTGAGCTGTCTCGCACAAATCCCCTGTTATTTTGTTGAAGGTCGTAGCTGATTGTTGGAATCAGTATGGCCTGATCGTTAATGCGCCAGCGGGGGCTGATGCGGGTGCTGAAGTTGTATGCGTCCCAACCCGGAATGAACGAGAAGTTGAAGCGATAATCGGCAATTAATCTTTTGCGGTAATCTGGCGACCCCCAGAAGCCGAAATTGTAATCGGCCGGTTTATTGAAAGGTATTCCTTTTCTTCGTGCCTCAAAAAAATCGACCTTGCCAAAAGGCTGTGAGTTGAAATACCCTCCCAGGGTCAGATGATTGATCAATGTAAAACGCCCGTCTGCCTGAAAGTAGGTTGAAACATAGGCAAAAGGCCGGTATTGATAGCTTTGGTTGAATTTACCTCGCAATGACCATTTAAGCAAATTGCCCTTTGGTTCAAATTCATTGTAATTCAATTCAATGCCTGAATTAAGTTCATTGTTGTGGCGCATAAATCCCATCTCATTTGGATCGAATCGATCGCTCACCATGTTCACCCAGATACTTGGCCTGAAGCGTCCGCTGATTTTGCCAAAACTGGTCAGATATCGTGAGCCGGCCTGTCCGGGATCAGCACTGAGAGTATAATGCGACGTACTGGCCATACCATACCACTCGACACTGTTGCTTTTGTTGCGTAGTGCAGTTTCTGCTCCGGTTACGAAAGCCGATTTTTTCCAATCCGGTCGCCAGACATGGGTATTGAAAAAACTTACCTGACTGTTATTTGGCAGTGCCTGCTCGAGGACGATCATATTGTAATTGGTCAGGGGCTCGGTGGTGATGATTTCGTAACTTCCATCTGATGCAACAACCTCTGCTTTTGCGGGAGCAGTAACTGCGTTGAACAGGCCAACAGCAAGTCCGCTCTGGGTTTTACCGGTCAATTTTGATGCATTGATGAGCTGTATGCTTTCGGGATTGCGCCTGATGCTATCAGGATCGTAGGTTGAGGCAACCTGACTGAATTTGTTTGGTTTACCCCCAATACGCCTCGAATAGAATACGTTTCCCTTGCTAAACAGCTCTGTTCCTTCGGTAAAAAATGGTCGCTTTTCCTCATAATATACCTCAAAAGGCGATAAACTGTAAACGTATTGATCTGATTCAACCTGACCGAAATCGGGTATCAGCGTCATATCGAGCGTAAAGCTTTCGGTGAGCCCTACCTTTAGGTCCATGCCCATATTGTAGGCATTGCTCCAGTTTTTCTGTTTTCCATTATGCGTTGCTCCCGCCGAAATATAGGGCGTGGCACTGATGCGCAATGGCGGTTCGATGGCCGAAGGCAGCACCATTCGGGCCATTTGTCTGTTTTGACTTTTCTGGTTGGCATCCAGCGGGAAAAATGTGCTGATCTCCCGATAGCGCTGGACGCTGCGAAAGAAATTAATGTTCCAGTTCTGAACTTCCGCCTTTGGAAAACGAAGCGCCGAGTATGGGATCATCATTTCAGCCGTCCATCCGGCTTCATCAATATGCACTGCAGAGCGCCAAACGGCATCCCAATTGAAATCGTCATCGTTGTCGCCATTGGTTTTTGCATCGACCTGCACCCCGCGAACAGTGACGAAAAATCCATAAGCATTCAGCCCGTCACAGAATGGATCGATTTTGAAACCAAACGCATCAGCCATGCCAAAATCATCGCGCTTTCGAAGCTCTGTAATCAAGCTGTCAGGATGAGGGTCCTCAATACGCGCACCAACATAGATTCCTCTGTCATCATAGAGTACCCAAACCCTTGTTTCGTAGCTTGCCGGTCGCAGGTTGTAGGGCTCCACCTGGGTAAAACCGTTAAGCTCAAGGGCTGTTTTCCAAACATCCTCCTCCAAGCGACCATCAATGTCGACAGGCCTTTGAATGCGGGTGGCTTCGAAAGTCTTTGGCGCTTCATGCGCTATGATGGGGCGTGCAATCAGCAACAACAATGCTGATAAATAAAACAGTGGAAGATGCTTAGCCATAGGTATCAAACAACGCACCAAATGTACTTGTCATGTGATTGCGTTAACAACAGTTTCAAGTTATCGGCGAAAACTGCCCAATTTGCGCAAATTATTGCGTAAGGTGAATTTGGAGGAGGGTTTGGTAGATGAGGTAGTTCTCATCGTCGAAGCAGACAAAAAAGATTGCGTCAAAAACTCCGGGATGAGCTTCAGCGAACTGTCTTACCGTTGCTATGGCAATTGCTGCAGCTTCTTGTTTTGGAAATCCGTAAACTCCCGTAGAAATGTTCGGAAAGGCTATGCTTCGGCAGCTGAGCTGCATTGCTTCTTCAAGGCTTCGCCGGTAGCATGAGGCCAGGAGTTCTTTTTCGTTGTTGCCGCCTCCTCTCCAAACGGGGCCAACGGTATGGACCACAAACCTTGCGGGCAGGTTGAAGCCTCCGGTAACTTTGGCATCTCCCGTTTCGCAGCCGCCCAAAAGCCGGCAAGCCGCGGCAAGTTGCTCGCCAGCAGCCCTGTGAATAGCTCCATCGACACCTCCGCCACCTGCAAGCCTCGTGTTGGCCGCATTCACAATGGCATCGACTGCCATGCGGGTGATGTCGCCTTTAATGAGCCTGATGAGGTTTGCCGAATTCATATTCTGCGAACAAAAAGCTGTCCGGTGTGATACGATACCACTTCTATGTCCTGCCCCTCGTCGGCAAAACCAGTCACCAAAGTAGCATCGAAAAGTTCGCCGTCAATCATCACTTTGCCCGAGGGACGAAGCATGGTATGGGCAACACCTTTTCTACCTACCATGTCCGAATAATCGGCAGAGGCAGTGGTATAACCTTCACTGGCGTCTTGCACGTGTTGCAGTGCCAGATGTCCTAATCTGTTGGATGTGAAAAGCCTGCGACTCAGGTAGATAGATCCCGCTATGGCCAGAAAAACAGCAATGATCACGGTGAAGAAGGCCCTGACAAGTGGCGAAAAGTCGATTGCCATTCCTTCGGATGTATCGAAACTTTCCACCATGGCAAAACTCAGGCTACCCACCATCAGGATTAGACCGGTTACACCGGTCACACCAAATCCTGGTATGGCGAATATTTCCACCAGCAGCAAAATAACACCGACAACGAAAACGATGATTTCCCAATGTGAGGCTAGTCCCTCCAGATAGAGCGGGGCAAAATAAAGAACCGCCGCAGTTATTGCCGCTGCAAGCGGGAAGCCTACTCCCGGTGTTTGCAATTCAAAATAAAGCCCTCCGATGATCAACATAATAAGAATGCCACTGATAACCGGTCTGATCAGGAAATTAATCACCTTGTCCATGGCACTGAGCTGATGCTCAACGATCTGGTAAGGTTCGTGGCCTGTGCGCTTCAATACTTCTTCAATGGTTTCGGCTTGTCCTTCGCAAAATCCATGTCGGATGGCCTCGGATGTGGTTAATGTAAGCACTTTGCCCGAATCGGAAACGCCTGCTACATAAATAGATGGATCAACCATGGCCTGTGCGATTTCCGGATTCCGGCCCTTGGCTTCGGCAGTGCTGCGCATCATGGCCCGCATATACGACTGGAATTTGTCAGGCACAACTTCCCCTGTTTGATTCACCACGGTGGCAGCGCCGATATTTGCACCTTTTACCATATAAATACTGTCGCAGGCAATGCTGATGAGTGCACCAGCTGAGGCGGCGTTGTTATTGATAAAAACATAAACCGGTATGCTGGAATTGAGTATCTTGGTCCTGATGGAATCGGCCATGTCCACCATTCCTCCATAGGTATTCATCTGAATAAGGATGAGATCGGCTTTCATTTCCTGAGCTCTTTTAAAAGCCCTTTGCGTAGTTCGCCAAACCGGAGGAGCAATTTCTTCCTTAATATGAAAAGTGTAAACAAGTGTTTTTTCCCTGGCAGGATTAAGGCTATCAGATTTTTTGTCCTGCGCCTGAACAAGTCCGATAAGATTTATAGCAATAAAAAGCGTTGATATTAAGAGCTTTAACCGGTGTGTTCTCATATAATAATTTTTTATAAAAATATTCAAACTCGGCATACCCAGGGTCTGTTTCCAAAATGATTGCTTCATCTTTTGTAGGGCTGATGCTTAAGTCTACCAGATCGATAACAGCTTCATCAGACTATTGTTTCATAAGTTCCTGAAGGCCTTTATTAAAAGCTTACCTTTGTAAAAAACGTCGCAAAAATTGAAATTTTCTGATTTTGGTCTGGCCGAACCCATTGTTGAAGGGCTGGATGCCATTGGCTTTGAAAAGCCCACGCCTGTGCAGCAACAGGCAATCCCAATAATAATGCAGAGGCGCGACTTGATTGCGTGTGCACAAACCGGAACCGGCAAAACAGCCGCATTCCTGCTGCCCATCATGGATGCCATTATTCGTGAGCCAAATCATGGCACAGGTATCAAAGCACTGATTATTGCCCCCACGCGTGAGCTGGCTATTCAAATTGATCAGCAGCTCGAGGGACTGGCCTACTTTGCCAATGTGAGTTCCATTGCCGTTTATGGCGGCGGTTCCGGATCGCTTTTCGATCAGGAAAAGAAGGCTTTGCAAAAAGGCGCTGACGTTGTGGTGGCCACACCTGGTAGGTTGATCGCACATCTCAATATGGGCTATGTCGATTTCAGCGAACTGCGTTTTTTGGTGCTCGACGAAGCCGATCGTATGCTCGACATGGGTTTTCTTCCCGATATACACCGTATTATCAGTAACTTACCGCCCGACCGGCAGGGTCTGTTGTTCTCAGCCACAATGCCCGATGGCATACGAAAATTGGCTTCGGGTATCTTGAAAAATCCGGAACAAATTAACCTGGCGGTGTCGAAACCGGCTGAAAATGTGAAGCAAAGTGTTTTCCTGGTGCATGAGGATCAGAAAATTGCTTTGATTGAGCATCTGCTTGGGAATGATGATTATCCGCTGGTCCTCATCTTCGCCGGAACGCGGCAGTTGGTCAAGGAAACGGAACGTGCACTTAAAAACCGACGTTTGATGGTTCGGGCCATCCACTCCGATCTTAGCCAGGAAGAACGCAACGAGGTTATGAATCTTTTCAGGGCAGGACAAATCAGGGTGCTGGTGGCCACCGATATTGCCTCGAGGGGCATTGATGTCGATAATATCAGTCTGGTAATCAACTACAACGTTCCGGCCGATGCCGAAGACTATGTGCATCGTGTGGGTCGCACCGCGCGGGCTGCACGCACCGGAGAGGCCATCACTTTTGTTTCGCCAAAAGAGTTTGGCAAGTTTCGCCGCATCGAAACTATGCTGGGAATGAGCATAGCAAAACATATTATTCCTCAGGAGCTTGGCGTAGGAATTCCTATTGAAGATTACGAGAATTACAAAGGGAAGGGTGAGGGAAGAGACAAACAAAGGCGTAAGAAGCGACCGGTGCACCCGGGCAAAAGTACAGGAGAACGAGGCAGAAGTCCGATTTCAAAAGTAGATCAGCAAAATAAAAATCGCGAGCCCGAAAACCAAGCCCAAGGTCAACAAAAAAAGAAAAGAAGGCGCCGACCCGGCAGATCGGGTGGCACTAACCAAAGCAATGCCTGACGTGGCTCATTAATTCAGGATAAACCTCGGGGTTTGCTGCCACGATGTCCGTTCCGAAAATATAATCGGAGCTGCCATCAAAGGTGCTCACCATGCCGCCGGCCTGCTCAACAATAAAGGCTCCTGCTGCGATATCCCAGGGATGAAGGCTGTATTCGTAAAAAGCATCAAACCTTCCGCAGGCCACCCATGCCAGGTCGAGGGCGGCGCTGCCGAGCCTGCGCACACCGCGCGAATGTCTCATCATACGCTCAAAAAGCTGAAGGTAGGCGTTCATTCTGCTAAAATCGTGGTATGGAAACCCCGTGGCCAGCAAACTTTTGTCAAGGTTCCTCGTCTTGCTCACAGCTATTGGCCTGCTGTTCAAAAAAGCTCCACCACCCAACCAGGTTGTAAACATCTCATTTCCTGGAATATCGTAAACCACTCCCAAAATAGTACGTTTGTCCTGTTGCAAGGCCACACTCACCGAATAAACGGGCACTCCATGAACATAGTTGGTTGTTCCGTCCAATGGATCGATGATCCAAACAAGTCCGTTTCCTGATTCACTTCCGCTCTCCTCTGCAAGAAATCCCGAACCCGGCAACAGTTTCGAAAAACCGGCCTTGAGCATTTGCTCAGCCTCCTTGTCCACATAGGAAACTAAGTTGTGATGCCCTTTTTCCTCCACCATTTCGTTCGAAAACTGCTTGCGCTGCTCTTCTATAAATGCGCCTGCCAGTCGGCAAATGGCCGCGGTTTCATGTGTCAGGTGTTCAAGATTCATTGGCGTTGATCTGTGTGGTTTTCAATCCCGAAGCGATGCGCTGCAAGGCAATGCCAGCTACAATAAGCAATAAACCGATGATGGTCGAAAGTAAAATTTTCTCGCCCACCAGCAGTCGAATCCAGAAAAGTGCAATAAAAGGGGAGAGAAATATAAGGTTGCTCACCCTTGCGGTATTGCTGCTTTTTTCCAAAGCCAGCAGCCAAAGCACAAAGGTAATGCCCATCTCAAACAAGCCGATATAAACAGCTCCAATCATCCCGGGTGCCGGAATGATTCGCAATTTTCCCATAATCAGCATGTAGGCGGTTATATACAATGCTCCAAACAGCATATTAGTAGCCAGTTTCACTACGGCGTTGCGCTTGTCGCGCAGGTTCATGATCCAGTAGGTTGCCCACAAAAATGCACTCCCAATGGCCAGAGCCACACCCAGTGGCGAACTGAAATCAAGCGCCAGCAACCGGCCCTTGGTGCTGATAACCAACAGGCCTGAAAAACTGATTAATACAGATACAAAGCCCAGCCAGCTGATGTGCTGCCCCAAAAATATTGCCGAAAGGATAACCAATACCACAGGCCAGGAATAATTAAGCACGCCGGCTTCCTGCGCCGGAAGCAACTCGTAGGCCCTGAACAATACCAAATAATAAGCGGCAGGATTTACCAAACCCATCAGCATTGAGTTGATGATTTCGGGCTTATCCTGTTTAAAAAGCTGATGGTGTTTGCCCTGAAGGATTGTGACTATAACCAAAACCAGGGCTGCGGTCCAGACTGCGTAAAACACCAGATCTTCAAAGCTTATGTGTCTCAGGGTAAGCTTGAAAGCCGAGCTCATGGTGCTCCAGAAGATAATGGTGAGCAGGGCGTAGGTGTATGCTTTGGATTGTGCCTTCATGAGCGGCAAAGGTAGTTTTTTGCCAGGCAAACAAATCAGGAATTCATTCAGATCTCTTCACAAACCTTTAATATATAACACTAAGCGTTACATAAAAAAAAGAAGCCGGCATTGTAGCCGGCTTCATGTATGGTGTCGGTTTAATTTCAACGGTTTAGGGCTTCCTCGTAGAGCTTTCCAACGGCTTTCCAGTTGACAACACTCCAGAAGGCCGACATATAGCTGCCGCGCTGGTTCTGATAACGAAGATAGTAGGCGTGCTCCCAAACATCGAGCCCGAGAATCGGGATGCCGCGCTTTTCGGCCACGTCCATGAGTGGGTTGTCCTGATTCGGGGTCGAGCTGATGAAAAGTTTTCTGTCGGCACCCACGCTCAGCCAGGCCCAGCCACTTCCAAAACGTTGTGCTCCAGCTTGTTCGAACTGCTTTTTAAAGTCATCGAACGAGCCAAACTGTGCCTTGATGGCTTCAGCAAGCTTTCCGGTGGGTTCGCCACCACCATCGGGTGACATAATGTTCCAGAAAAGCTCGTGGTTGTAATGTCCGCCTCCGTTATTGCGAACAACAACAGGAAACTTGCTCATATTGGCAAAGATCTGTTCGAGCGTGAGATATTCCATCTCAGTACCCTGGATTGCCTTGGTGAAATTGTTGAAATATGCGCGGTGGTGCCTGTCGTAGTGAATTTCCATCGTCTTGGCGTCGATGGCCTTTTCAAGGGCATCGAATGCATAGGGCAGGGGCGCAAACTGGTGTACAACTTTTACGCGTTCGCCTGCCTGTTCAGCCACAGCACTTGCGGCTTCCAAAGCTTTTTGTTGCAAAATGGCGGGCTGCGTTTTGGCTGATTTTGAGGTGCTGGTTTTTGCCGGTGTCTGGGCAGCTGCGTTTACTATTGTGAGAACGACACCAAATACGAGTAATGCGGTTTTTTTCATGCTTTCGAATTTTGTATTGTGGAACAAAAATACCGGCAAATGGTTTAGTAGATACTCGCATAAAATTACCTATCTATCTGATTTAACATGATTTAACAATGCAATTGTTTAAATCATCAGAACTAACTGCTGATAGTGAGGAATATTAGTTTATTGTGATTATTTTCACAATAAACATATTTTACTAAACAGATTTCATACCTTTGCACCCTTAGCGCCTGAATCATAACATAATCGCTATCATATGAAGAAACTTGCCGTTGTTGCTTTTGGCGGAAATGCACTGCTCCGTGGCAACCAGAAAGGAACGATCGACGAACAGGAAGCCAATGCCTATGAGGCTTGTACGAATCTGATCACTTTGATTGAAAAGAACTACAACCTTGTTATTACCCATGGCAATGGTCCTCAGGTAGGAAACATCCTGCTGGCCAACACTGCAGGCCACAAATTGTACGGCCTGCCCGATATGCCGCTCGACATCAGCGTGGCCTATTCGCAGGGGTTCATCGGTTACGTAATCGAGCAGCAGCTTCGCAATGTGCTGATGGCCAAGGATATGGATCGCGACATCATTTCTATCATCACTCAGGTGTTGGTCAACAAGGACGACCCCGCATTTATGAATCCTACTAAACCGATTGGTCCTTTCTACACCAGAGAGGAAGCCGATCAGCTTACTTCCGAAACAAAATCCATTTTTAAGGAAGATGCGCGCGGTCGCGGCTGGCGTAAGGTGGTTGCATCACCCACACCCCTTGTTATTTTTAACAGGCAGACCATCGAAAAAATTGCCCGCGAAGGCCATATTGTGATCGCTGTAGGTGGTGGAGGAATTCCATGCTTCTATGTTGAGAGCAATAAACTGCAGGGTATCGATGCCGTGATCGACAAAGATATTGCAAGCTCATTGCTGGCTTCGCAAATTCGGGCCGACAAATTCTTCATCCTCACGGATGTGCCCAAGGTGTGCATCAACTTCAATACGCCTCAGGAGAAGGCACTCGACAGGCTCACTATAGCCGAAGCCAAGCGCTACCTCGACGAGGGTCAGTTTGGCGAGGGCAGCATGGCGCCAAAGATCAGGGCAGCCATAAATTTCGTTGAACGCAGCGGAAAAGAAGCCGTAATCACCGAATCGACCATGCTGAACAACGAATCTGCAGGAACAAGGGTGACTATCGTGTAATCTTTCAAAGCATAAAAAGAAAGGCTGCATCCCAAACGGTGCAGCCTTTCGCGTTTTTAGTGAAACAGGGAAGTATTATACAATCTTCTGCTCGTTTAGTTTGACGTAAAATGCCACTTTTTCGAGCGAAGTAATCATATCATATTCTTCAAGGTAAACGTCGTCGGGCACGTTGACCGGCTTGGGCGTATAGTTCAGGATGCCTTTAATACCCGATTTGACAAGGAGATCGGCAGTTTGGGAAGCAAATTCGGCCGGCACGGTCATGATGCCGATTCTGATATTCTTTTCTTTAACAATCTGTGGCAAATCGTCGATGCTGAAACACGGTACTCCCGACATGGTATTCCCGATTTTATCGGGATTGATGTCAAAACTCGCCACTATCCTGAGGTGCGATCGCTTGCCAATGAAGTAGTTAATGAGTGCGCGGCCCAGATTTCCCATACCCACAATGGCCACATTGATACCTTCGCTCGAATCGATAATTTCTCCGATCAGTTCAATAAGTTCTTTGACGTTGTAACCTTTGCGCAGCGTCCCCGTGTAGCCGATAAGCATCAGGTCGCGCCTCACCTGAACGGCCGTAATGTGCTGAATGCGGGCAATCTCGTGCGAATAAATGTGTGTCTGCCCTTTTTCTAAACAAATGAGCAAGGCGCGCCTATACTGGCTCAGGCGCTCAATGGTCTTGTGCGGCAAATTGTACTTCATTGCTTTAATATGGTTTGGACACAGCGCAAAAGTAAGGCTATTGTTAAGTAAAAAACAACTAAAAATGTGAAAAACTTAACACTGTTAGAAAATTTTTCACAATGCACTGTGACAAGCTGAAAAGAAGGACTTATTTGGGCGTTGATTCATTGTCCTTGCTCACAACAAGAATATAGTAATCATTATCGATTGGAAGATAGCCCTGATCGTAAACAAAGAAGTAGGTTCTATTTTCCCGGGTTGTGTAAATTCCTGTAATCGGCCCAAAAATGAAGCCTTCCTTGAGAAGTGTGGATTTTTTAACCTTCGTTTTGCCGTCTTTGTTGAGTGCTTTCAGTATAGAATAATTTTTACGCAGCTGGGCGTTAACATTTCGAATCAGGCCTTCGCTCAGGGCATTCCTGCGCTGATAATGTGCCGATCGACACTGGTCGTTGCAGAACTTTTTATCTGCGCGGCCCATCAGTAATTCTCCACATTCGAGGCATTTCCTTTCCATGACAGTTGTCGGTTGGATTTTGGGTAAAGGTATGAATGAAAATAAAAAAAGACAGGCGAAACCCTGTCTTTTAGCTATTTGACATTAATAAAGACTAACGAATGATCAGTTTTTCAATCCTGCTGCCCTGCGCGTCGGTCAACATCAGGGTGTAGATTCCTTGCGATAGCTGCTGAAGGTTAAGCGTTTCATTGTTAATCACAAATGCCTGATGGTAAACAACCTTGCCATTGATGTCCAGTATCCTCAGCTGAGGCTGGTTCATCCGATGTTCAATCTTGATGTTCTGTCCGTTGGATGGATTGGGGTAAACACTAACTGCTCTTTCGTTGTTCTCAGCGATCGAAGTGACAGTAAAGATCGTAAAGGCGTTGTCGAGCTGCAGGGTGTTTACTTTTACATGGTACAAGCCAGCTGTTGCATTGCCGGGAATAATGAACTGTGCCTGCAGTTGCGTGGCGCTGTTAACTGCCACCATTTGGGCATTGATAGTCTGTGTCTGGTTTGTTGCCAAGACTAGCTGAACGGATGGACTGGTGCCGGTCCATGCGGTGTTGGTGCCGGCTATCGTTAGTGTAACGGTTTCACCTTGTCCGGCTGATGAAGGTTGTACGGTGGTGAGTGCTGCCGGAGCCATGGGCTGTACGCTCAGCGTTGTGCGATAGATGACGTCGCCGCCGGTGCCGCCGTTGCCATTGGCTGCATTGATTGCCGCATAGAAGGTGATGTTTCCTGCGGCCGTGGCCGGAGCTGTCCAGTTCATTGTCCAGCTTGTTCCTCCGCCGCTGGGCGTAGTGCCGTTAAAGGTATGGGTTACCGACCTGTTTTGGTTAACAAGCTTCGTGCGGTTGCTTTGCGTAATCGCAAACGTTCCGGTTTTTTGTCCTGTTCCGGTTTCGGCTGTGAGCTCAAAGCCAAAGCGTGCAGCCCCTGCGTGCGTTGGGCTTAGTGTAACCTGATAGGTGGTGCCGGGAACATAACCTTCAGCAGGAATGTTTGTGCTGATCCATCCTGCCTGGTTGACGGCCGTTCCGGTATGACAAGTCGTACAGGTCTGATTGCCGTCGCCCGGACTTCCGCTGCTTCCGCCCGGGCTGCCGTTGCTGTTGGCTATCAGCAACATAATACCTGGCATAAGGGTGATCAGGAGTAAGAATTTGTAGATGTACTTCATGGATGTTGTTTTTATTTAGAACGCGTCTAAATTAAAACAATCCTGAAGGTTTAATGTTTTAATTTTTACATGCGGTCGGGCATTTTCATGCCGAGCAATTGGCCGGCATGCCTGAGCGTGTTGGCCACGAAACCGCTTAGCTTAAGCCGGAGCGCGCGAATAGCCTCATTTTCCTCACGCAGCACTGGTTCGGATTGATAAAACTGGTTGAATTCCTTTGCCAGGTCGTACATATAATTGGCAAGTAGGGCAGGGCTTCTGTTTTCGCCTGATTGCGACAAGGTGTAGGAATACTGATGCAAAAGCTTTATGAGCTGTCGCTCTTTTTCTGGAAGTTGTGCGATAGGAGGAATGTCGTTGGCAGGCATCAGCCCGGTTGACTCAGCTTTTCGAAGCAGCGAGCGGATGCGGGCGTGGGTGTATTGAATAAATGGACCTGTATTACCGTTGAAATCAATCGATTCGGCCGGATTGAAGAGCATGGTCTTTTTGGGATCTACCTTCAAAATAAAGTATTTGAGCGCACCAAGCCCAATCATTTCGAACAGTTGTGATGCATCGGCAGGATCAAGCTCGTCGGCTTTGCCCAGTTCGGTTGTAGTACGACGGGCGGTTTCCACCATTTCTTCCATAAGATCGTCGGCATCAACAACCGTTCCTTCGCGCGATTTCATTTTTCCCTCGGGCAACTCTACCATACCATAGGATAGATGCTCAATGTTTTCGGCCCAGGGTTTGCCGAGTTTCTTCAATATGCGCTTCAAAACATCGAAGTGATAGTTTTGCTCGTTGCCAACCACATAAATCATCTGGTCAGCTTCGTACTCCTGCATACGCTGTTCGGCAGTTCCAAGATCCTGAGTGATGTAAACGGAAGTGCCATCGGCCCTGAGCAGGAGCTTTTCGTCGAGGCCTTCATCGCGCAAATCGCACCAAACGCTTCCGTCTTCCTTGCGATAGAATGCACCGTTTGAAAGGCCCTGGGCAACCATGTCTTTTCCTAAAAGATAGGTTTCCGATTCGTGGTAAATCTTCTCAAAATCAACGCCCAACCTGTTGTAAGTCGTATCAAAGCCTTCGTAAACCCAGCCGTTCATCATCTCCCAGAGCTGACGAACATCGCTGTCGCCTGCTTCCCATTTGCGAAGCATTTCCTGGGCCTCAAGCATCAGGGGTGCCTTGCGGGCAGCTTCATCTTCAGCAATACCCTCGTTTTTAAGCGCTTCAATTTCCTTTTTGTATTCCTTGTCGAAGCGCACATACATCTCGCCAACAAGTTTGTCACCTTTCATGCCGGCTTGTTCAGGAGTCATCCCGCCCCATTTTTGCCATGCAAGCATCGATTTGCAGATGTGTATTCCGCGATCGTTCACAAGGTTCACTTTGATGACTTTGTGACCGTTGGCTTTTAGGATTTCGGCCACACTCCAGCCGAGAAGGTTATTGCGAATATGCCCCAAATGCAAGGGCTTGTTGGTGTTGGGTGAGGAATACTCAATGACAATCCTCTTTGAAGAAGGACTAAATTCGGCGCAGAAAGAAGTTTTGTCCGAATTTTTTCTGAAAAACCCCAACCAGTATGAATCATCAATTTCAATATTGAGAAACCCCTTGATGACATTAAAATCTCTGACAAGACGATGGTTTTCCTTCAATTTGGAGCCAAGCTCCTGAGCCAGTATCTCGGGCGCTTTTTTCAGATCTTTCGTAAACGGGAAGACAACTATCGTAGCATCGCCGCGAAATTCCGGTCGTGTAGCCTGAAATACAATATGCTTTAAATCCGGATGTTTTTCATACAAAGCCTGGTAGGCCTCGATAAAAGCCTCCTTTAAAATTGTGTCAAGCATTTCTCCGCAGTGTTTTGGGCTGGCAAAGGTAAAAAAAGCCGCCCGTTTTAATTCATGCCAATTATTAAGTGCCTTGATTCTGTTGTTAATTATTAACAGTACTTTAAAATAAACCAGCCCGTTTTGGATTAGGACTGCTTATAATTTTAAATTTATTGTTAATTTAATAACAGTATAAAGTGTTGAAAATAAATTAGTTACTAATTTATAGTGATTATAAATAGCTCATTTTAATGTTTTTCCGGATGTATTGGTTACCTTTGTGCCAATAGTAACCACTTAACACAAAATCATACCGGTATGAAACAAAAAGTCATCATCATCGGAGCCGCAGGGCGCGATTTTCACAACTTTAACACATTTTTCCGCAACAAACCGGAATACGAGGTAGTAGCTTTCACAGCCGCACAGATTCCCGACATTGACGGTCGTAAATATCCTGCTGAGCTTGCCGGAGCGTTATATCCGGATGGAATACCCATCTACAACGAAGAAGACCTGCCCAAATTGATTGCCGACCTGCAGGCTGACATTTGTGTGTTTTCCTACAGCGATGTTACTTACAATAAGGTAATGAGCATCAGCGCCATCGTTAATGCTGCCGGTGCAAACTTTATGCTCATCGGACCACGCGATACCATGATTAAGAGCAATAAGCCCGTTATAGCAGTTGGTGCAGTTCGCACAGGTTGTGGCAAAAGCCAGACTTCGCGTAAGGTTGTTGAATACCTGATGGCCAAAGGCTTGAAAGTTGTTGCCGTACGCCACCCCATGCCTTATGGAAACCTTGTTGCACAGAAAGTGCAGCGTTTTGCTACGGTTGAGGATCTTGCTTATCATCAGTGCACCGTAGAGGAAATGGAAGAATACGAGCCGCACGTAGTTCGTGGCAATGTGATATATGCCGGTGTGGATTATGAAGCTATCCTTCGCGCTGCCGAACAAGATCCCAGCGGTTGCGATGTGGTGCTTTGGGACGGTGGAAACAACGATTTCCCCTTCTTCAAACCCGACCTCACCATTACAGTCGCCGACCCTCATCGTCCGGGTCACGAATTGTCGTATTATCCCGGCGAGGTTACCCTTCGCCTGGCTGATGTGGTGGTAATCAACAAGATTGATAGTGCCGCTCCCGAAAACATTCAAACCGTTCGCGAAAACATTGAAAAAGTCAATCCCAAGGCTATCGTAATCGATGGCGCTTCGCCCATCAGGGTCGATAATCCTGAAGTGATTCGCGGGAAGCGCGTTCTCGTTGTTGAAGACGGACCTACGCTAACCCACGGAGAAATGAAAATCGGTGCCGGTATTGTTGCCGCCCGTCGTTTCGGAGCAGCTGCTCTTGTCGATCCGCGTCCGTTCCTCGTAGGTCGCCTCAAGGAAACTTTCGACATCTATCCCGGAATCGGTACTTTGCTTCCAGCAATGGGCTATGGCGAACAGCAGCTTAAAGACCTTGAAGCTACCATTAACAATACCGATTGCGATGGCGTAATTATCGGAACACCCATCGACCTTAACCGCATTATCAGGATCAACAAGCCCAACACAAGGGTTTACTACGATCTGCAGGAAATTGGTTCGCCCACCCTGGATGAGGTGCTCACCGATTTCATCAGCAAACACAAGCTTGCATAAGCACATATGTTTTATCATAAGCCGGCCGACTAAAAATTGGCCGGCTTTTTTTATGACTTTTTCCAAGGCATTGAAATACTGTATACATTTGCAACCCGGACATGAAACTTACCGGATTTATTCCACCTGACATAACCGATCTCCAGGGCTGCATGAATCAGCCCGAAAGCGGACTTTTCATAAATCTAAAAACATCGACGGCCAAAGCCGTCATTTTTTTTATTTCCGAAACCGATGAATAATCCCACCACTTTCCGAACAGCCCGATTGATTTTGGAAGATGGCAGCTTGCTTGAGGGTTTCTCGTTTGGCGCCGAAAAGGCCTCCGCCGGCGAGATTGTTTTTAGCACTGCAATGACTGGCTATCCCGAGAGCCTCACTGACCCATCCTATGCCGGACAAATTCTGGTGCTCACGTACCCTTCGGTTGGCAACTATGGCGTGCCCGACGATCGCATCGAAAACGGGCTGCATACCAGCTTTGAATCCGACCGCATCCATGCAGCCGGATTGCTGATTGCCGACTATTCCGAACGTTTCAACCATTGGAACGCCGGGCGAAGCTTGTCGGAATGGCTTGTAGCGCAGGGAGTTCCTGGTTTGTTTGGGCTCGACACCCGCATGTTGACCAAGAAAATTCGTCAGTATGGTACCATGTTGGCCAAAATTGAGTTCGACGATGAAATTGATTTCTTCAACCCTTCAAAAACAAACCTTGTAGCCTCTGTAAGTTGCCGTCAACCTGTGGTTTATGGTAATGGTCAGCATCGCATTTTGTTGGTTGACTGTGGCGTAAAGTCGAATATCATACGCTATTTACTTCGCTACAACACAACGGTTGTGCGTGTTCCATGGGATTTCGACCCTGCTGGTGAGATTTACGATGGGTTATTCATCTCCAATGGTCCTGGCGACCCGGTGATGTGCGAAGCAACAATAAACAACCTGAGAAAGACGCTTAACGACGACCGCCCGATATTTGGCATTTGTCTGGGACATCAGCTATTATCGCTGGCTGCCGGTGCAAGTACCGAAAAGCTCTTGTTTGGACATCGCGGACACAACCAACCTGTGCTTGAAGCTGGAACCAACAAAGCCTGGCTAACTTCGCAAAACCATGGATATGCTGTTGTTTCCGACTCTATACCTGAGTTGTGGATGCCGTCGTTTATCAATCTGAACGACAACAGCAACGAAGGTATCAAACATATCGCCAGGCCATTTTTCAGCACGCAGTTTCATCCTGAGGCAGCCGGCGGACCAACCGACACATCATTCATGTTTGACCGTTTTATTGAGGCAATTAAGGTATGGAAGCAAAAAAACTAAAAACCGTATTACTGCTTGGTTCAGGTGCGCTGAAGATCGGCGAAGCCGGCGAATTCGACTACAGTGGCGCTCAGGCGTTGAAAGCGCTAAAGGAAGAGGGCCTGCGAACCATACTCATCAACCCGAATATTGCCACAGTACAAACCAGTCCGGAATTCGCTGACGAGATCTATTTTCTGCCGGTAACACCCGATTTTGTCGAAAAAATCATCGAAAAGGAAAGGCCTGAAGGTATTTTGCTTGCCTTCGGTGGACAAACTGCACTGAATTGCGGGGTATCACTCTACAGGGATGGCATACTTGATAAATTTGGAGTCAAAGTACTTGGCACGCCCGTCGAGTCCATCATCCGTACAGAGGACCGTCAGGAATTTGCCGCACTGCTTCGTGAATCTGGCATAAAAACACCCCGTTCAGTGGCTGTTTCCTCCGTGGATGATGCACTGCAGGCGGCTTCGGAGATCGGTTTTCCGGTAATTGTCAGGGCAGCTTTTACCCTCGGAGGACAGGGCAGCGGCTTTTGCAACAACGAGCAACAATTAAGAAGTTTGGCCAATACTGCATTTGCCTATTCTCCGCAAATACTCGTCGAGGAGTCGCTGAAAGGTTGGAAAGAAATTGAATACGAGGTGGTTCGTGATGCTTATGATAATTGTATCACGGTTTGCAATATGGAGAACTTCGATCCGCTCGGCATTCACACCGGCGAAAGTATCGTAGTGGCGCCCTCTCAAACACTGAGCAATAGTGAGTATCATAAATTGCGCACGCTTTCCATTAGTATTGCCCGCAAGGTTGGCATTGTGGGGGAATGCAATGTGCAGTTTGCACTTGATCCGCAATCCGAAGACTATAGGGTTATTGAACTTAATGCGCGCTTATCGCGCTCCAGTGCACTCGCTTCCAAGGCGACAGGCTATCCGCTGGCTTTTGTGGCGGCTAAGCTTGCTCTGGGCTATGGACTTCATCAGCTCAAAAACAAGGTAACAGGAACAACACCGGCATTTTTTGAGCCGGCTTTGGATTATTTGGTTGTAAAGATTCCCCGCTGGGATCTTGGAAAATTTCATGGTGTTTCGCGTGAGATTGGTTCTGCCATGAAAAGCGTTGGCGAGATTATGGCCATTGGTCGCAGCTTCGAGGAAGCGCTTCAGAAAGGCCTGAGAATGACCGGAGTGGGAGTGCATGGGTTTGTAGGTAACCGCGAATTTGTTTTCGACGACCTTGACAAAGCCCTGAGCCAGCCCACCGATCAGCGCATCTTTGCCATAGAGGAGGCATTCAACCAAGGCTATGATGTAGAGAGAGTTTACGAGCTGACCCGGATTGATCGATGGTTTCTTCAAAAACTATATCAGATTCATGAAACCTATTTCATGCTGAAGACAAAGCGGACAAGTCCAATCGATGCCACCCTCCTGCTAAAGGCGAAGAAACAAGGATTTTCCGATTTTCAGCTGGCGCGAATTTTTTATGGCGACAAATTCGTCGGATCGGACGATGCACAGTTGATTGAAATCAGAAAGCTTCGCAAGCGGTTGGGCATCAGTCCGGTAGTCAAGCAAATTGACACTTTGGCAGCGGAATACCCTGCAATGACCAATTACCTGTACCTTACCTATCATGGCACGGAACATGATGTTGCGTTCAATGATGATCGGCGGTCGGTTGTGGTGCTCGGTTCGGGGGCATACCGCATTGGGAGCAGTGTGGAGTTCGACTGGTCGGCGGTAAGCGCTTTGAAGGCCCTTGCCGCCCAGGATTACAGGCCGGTAATGATCAATTTCAATCCCGAAACGGTAAGTACGGACTATGATATGAGCCACAGGCTCTATTTCGAGGAGCTTAGCCTCGAAAGGGTTATGGATATCCTGGAGCTGGAAAATCCATTCGGCACGATTGTATCGACAGGAGGACAGATTCCCAACAATCTGGCAATCAGGCTTCATCGTCAACACGTGAACGTGCTTGGTACCTCTCCAGAAATGATCGACACCGCCGAAGACCGCCATAAATTCTCGGCCCTTCTCGATAGCCTTGGGGTAGATCAGCCCCGCTGGCGCGAATTGAATTCTGTAGAGGATATATTTCGGTTTGCGGATGAGGTTGGTTTTCCGTTGCTTGTCAGGCCGTCCTACGTCCTTTCCGGTGCAGCTATGAATGTGGTGAGCAATAAAGAAGAGCTCAGGCATTTTCTCACACTGGCAAGTAAAGTGTCGAAACAGCATCCGGTGGTTGTGTCGCAATTCATCACCGAAGCTAAAGAGATCGAAATGGACGCTGTTGCTCGCGAAGGCGAAATTATCGTTTATGCCATCAGCGAGCACATCGAGTTTGCTGGCGTTCACTCCGGCGATGCAACGATAATGTTTCCTCCACAAAAAGTGTATGTGGAAACCATTCGACGTATCAAGCGGATCAGCCGTCATATAGCAGAGGCGCTTCACATTACCGGCCCGTTTAATATTCAATTCCTTGCCCGCGACAACGACGTGATGGTTATTGAGTGCAACCTCAGGGCTTCGCGCTCCTTTCCATTTGTAAGCAAAGTGTTGAATACCAATTTTATCGACTATGCCACGCGTGCAATGCTTGGTTTGCCGGTTCAAAAGCCTGAGCGTTCTTTATTCGAGATCGATCATGTGGGTGTAAAGGCATCGCAGTTTTCCTTTGCCCGACTTAGTAAGGCCGATCCTGTGCTGGGTGTCGAAATGGCAAGCACTGGCGAGGTGGGCTGCATTGGCGATGATTATTACGAGGCAATTCTGAAGGCTATGCTGTCTGTGGGCTATCATATTCCCGTCAAAGGAGTGCTGATGTCGTCGGGGCCTATGCGATCCAAAACCGAATTGCTTCAAAGCGCCAGAATGTTGGTAAACAAGGGACTTCCCATCTACGCCACGGGAGGTACACATCGTTTCCTATCCGAGAATGGAATACCTTCTCAGCTTGTTCACTGGCCCGATGTTCCACAATCGCCCAATGCCCTTGAACTGCTGAAGACACGTGAGGTTGACCTGGTAATCAATATCCCTAAGGATCTGACGGAAAGTGAGTTGAGAAATGACTATCAAATCCGCAGGGCCGCAGTGGACTACAACATACCGTTAATAACCAATGCCCGGTTGGCAAGTGCCTTCATTTATTCAATCAGCCGGTACGAAAAGGACGATCTCAGCATAAAGAGCTGGTCCTCCTATTTTTAGTCGTGCGGCAAAGCTGCTCCGCAATTGCTGCAGAAATTGGCGCCTTTGGCATACGATTCAAAGCCGCATGACTTACAGGCCCGGTTTTGTACAATGTCCTTTCGGCTTCGCGTCATCTCCGAGGTGATTATGCCCGTAGGCACGGCAATAATGGCGTAACCGATGAGCATGAGCAGCGATGCGATGAACTTGCCAACCGGCGTTGTTGGCGTAATATCGCCAAAGCCAACGGTGGTTATTGTTACAACGGCCCAGTAAATTGAAGTCGGGATGCTGGTAAATCCGGCTTGTGGCCCTTCAATCAGATACATCAAAGTGCCTACAATAGTTACTATGATGCTGACTGTGCCGAAGAAAACCAAAATTTTTTCCCGCGAATGCTTGAGGGCATGAAGCAGATATATGGAGGCCTGCGTGAACTTAACAAGCTTGAGAATACGGAACACACGCATCAACCTGAGCAGCCTTATTATAATAAGGTACTGGGCACCGGTGAAAAACAAACTGAGATAAGTGGGTACGATCGAAATCAGATCAATGATGCCGAAAAAGCTGAAGATGTACTTGCGCTTAACCGGACTCACAATTATCCTAATGACATACTCAATAGAAAAAAGAATCGTAAACATCCACTCCAGCGCCAGCAGCAGCGAAAGATGTTGTCGGTGATAGGATTCTACACTGTCGGTAAGCACGATGACAACGCTGAGCAATATCATTACCAGAAGCACCTCGTCGAAAATCCTTCCGGCCCGTGTGTGATGTTCAAAAATAATGGTGTACCACCGTTTTTTCCAGTCGTTGCTTTGCTGATTCATAACCTAAGTTATCAGATTGGCTTCCAGGCATTCATTTCATACAATCCCGCACAAAATAAGGCAATATCATATTTCACCGGGTCGTTGGCATCAAATTCTTTGAGGCTATTTGTGAGATTTACTGCAGAAGTCCAATTATCATATTTATCGCTTAGCAGACCAAGTGCTCGGGCCACACGTCCGGTGTGAACATCCAGCGGACAAACCAGTGCGGAGGCAGGAATGGAGTTCCAGATGCCGAAGTCGATGCCGGAGTCGTCGTGTCGGACCATCCACCTGAAATACATATTCAGGCGTTTGGCTGCAGAACCCCTGGCCGGACTGGACAAATGTTTTTCAGTGCGCTTTTCGTGAGGCACCGAAAGCAAAGTCTCCCTCAACTGTTCGATAGCCCTAAAAGCACCGCCAGTATTGAAGCTATCTGATAACAGACTTTCAAGCCCATCATACCTATTATATATATTACGCAAGGCCCACACCAATGTTAAACAATCGCTTCCGTTGAAAGTACGGTGAACAAAAGCGTCAAGTCTCTTAAGTTCGTTCCTGCCCGCATTCATTACAAAGTCGTGTGGCTGCATGTCCATCAGCTGCATTAGCTGCATCGACTTTTTCAGAATAGTTGTACGCTGTCCCCAGGATAATAGTGCTGCAAATAATCCCGAGATTTCTATATCTTCTTTCTTACTAAACAGATGTGGGATTGAGATGGGATCATCCTTGATGAAAGTGTTGTGGTTGTATTTCGCGAACCATCCGTCCAGCAAATTGCCAACACCCTCTTTTTCAAACTTATCAATATTCGCCATGGCTCCAAATTTCGCAAAATTCGATCAATTGCCCACTGAGACGTAAATGATGGAGGTGCTTTGCCAATTACATACTCGCCCTGGCTTAAACTGTAAACAAAATCGGTCTCAATTATTTAAGTCATAAAAACGCTTATTGTAAGTTTCTTGATGTCAGCGCACTAAGAAAAATTGAAAAATTATTTTTAGAAAAATTTTGCACATTAAAAATTCTTAGTACTTTTGCACTCCCGTTTTGCGCGGAAGGTAGTGATGGAGAAAGGGCGGGGTAGAAGAAAGAAGTTCTTTGAACGATTGAAGCCAAAAAAAGCCAGAGTAAGTAAGGTATCTTATAGGTTCAGAAGATTTAGGGATACGCAACTGCTTTAGGGGCACTTTAGAAGATTTTAGAGAGTATAGAAGAATAGCGATAGGGCTTTGGTGAGGACTACTTCGAAGGTATAGATTTTATAGAAAGAACAAATACTATGGAGAGTTTGATCCTGGCTCAGGATGAACGCTAGCGGCAGGCTTAATACATGCAAGTCG
>JAJTAY010000036.1 GCA_021287165.1 Bacteroidia bacterium
CTGGCTGCACGCAGCATACCTGCCGGTTCGGTGGTGTATGTGGAAAACACCTCCGGACAAATGCTGAACACTCACGTTTCCAATTATTTGGGTGCGGGCAGGCCACTTATTATCAGCGAAAACTATCAGGCTGCATTGCCTTATTTTCCTGTTAGCTGGAACCTGCGAAACCTGCCGGTACTGCATCTGGGCGAGATGGCCAAACCCGTAAAAGCCTGGCCGGTGGCGGGCGGATTGCGTAACCTCAAGGCAGCTTATGTGTTGGTGATTTCCGATGGAAAAAACGATCCGGCCACCGAAGGTACACTTGCCAACCAACACTACTTCAAAGGTTTGTATGAGCTGATCTATCAGGATGAGCATAAAAAGGTAAGTCTGTTCCGCGCACTGCCGTTGAGCATCTACGACCTGTAGTGGCATTGCAAAAAGTTGTTGACCCCTACATGAAATGATAAGCCACAGAAAAAACATCCAACCCGAAGAACTTCCGCTTCTGGGCTTTCGCATGGCCGACGAGCTCCCGCATGCCGACCTCATGCCTTTTCTGATGCACTATGTGCGCCGGCGTGGTCTTTATATCTGGCTCTGGATGGCGGCCATTGCCACCAATGTGTTTTTGCTGGCAGCATTTGTAGCCTGGCATCTGGCGAAAGGTACAGCCGATTTCGGTACCCTGGCAAAGGCTGTCGTGCCGGCGATGTTTCTTCTCGTTGCGCTTATTCCGCTGCACGAATGGCTGCATGGTCTGGCCTACCGATGGGCAGGCGCACCAAAAGTGAGCTACATCGTCAATTGGAAAAAACTTTACGTGGCAGCTTTGGCCGATCGTTTTGTCATCGGCCGCAGGCAGTTTTACGTTGTCGCGCTCACGCCCTTTGTTTTCATATCAGCACTTTTGCTGATTGCAACATCTTTAATCGGAGAGCCTTTATGGCAATTTACCTTTCTGATCAGTCTTTTGCTCCACACCCTTTCGTGCCTCGGCGATTTTGCCATGATCAACTACATGCATCTTCGTCCGGAAAAAGAAGCTGTGACCTACGACGACAACGAAAAAGGGATGTCGTTTTTTTGGGTAAAGGACAAGTGAGGAAGGACGCTTTTTAAGGGTTGATGGTTAGAGATTTGATATTCAAGATTCAAGATTCGAAATTCGAAATGGGGTGTTTAAACCATTATGGGTCAACTGTTTGTAACACCAAATCAAGTCCCGTCAGGGACGAAACATCGGTAACACTCAACAAAAAACAAAGAACAAAAAACACAAACCAAGTCCCGTCAGGGACGAAACATCGATTACGAACACCAAATAGAGTGTCAACTCTGACAACTACGAAAACAATGATTGCACTCTAGTAAAACAAGTTTACAGCATTCATCGCATGACCTTAGGCAAAAATCCCTAACTGCTTGTCAGCCTTTGGAATAAATTTGTATGCTGGCTTGTTTAATCGGTTGAGTCAGAAAACGCTGGATAAACCAAACATCGCGCTGAGTATTGGAGGATTTGCGGACATTGGACGACGGGGCGCTGGTTGGCCTGATGAAGCAGGGCCGGCAGGACGCACTGGGCGAGGTGGTGAGGCGCTATCGGCAACAGGTGGCGCGTGTGGTTATTGGCATGCTGGGCAATACGCCCGAAGCGGACGATGTGGGTCAGGAAACCTTTATCCGCTTTTGGAACAATATGGATGCCTATACGCATGATGCAAGGATTTCCACTTTTCTGACCAGGATAGCTATTAACCTATCGATAAACGAGATACGAAAGAGGAAAAGAAAACAGGAATGGGTCAGCAGTGCAAAAGCCGAAGCGGGCCGGCAGGTGATTGACGACACCATGTCGGGGCAATACGAGCGCGAGCATATCGAAGCTGCGTTGCGTATGCTTGACGAGCAACAGCGGGCGGTGGTGGTGATGCGCCTGATACAGGGCTACTCTACCAAGGAAACGGCCGATATGCTCAATATTCCGCTTGGGACGGTGCTATCGCGCCTGTCGCGCGCACTCGACAAATTGCGGCTGAGCCTTAAACAACTGGATGCCATATGAAAAGAAACTGGAACAACACCCTTTTGCAACACCTGCTGGGCGAGCTGCCCGGACCAAGGCGGAAAGCCCTCGAAACACGGCTGACCGACGACCCTCAGCTGCAAAGCTGCAGTCAGGAATGGCAAAGTGTCATTGCCACCTTGCGGAGCTATCAACCCGATTTCGGTTCAGGCTTCGAGCAACGGGTCATGCAAAGCATTGCGATCAAAAGTGCACTGGCTCTTCAGGAAAAGGTTACCTGGCGTATGATGCTGCGTTTCGGCATGTCGGCAGCGGCTGCGGTGATCCTGCTCATTGTGTGGGTGTATATGCAGGAAAAATCGCTCAGCATGGAACACCTGCTGGGGCTTGCCGGTCTTAAAACCGACGATTTTACAAACCTTCTGGCAAACTATTAACACACGATATCCGATGCAAACAAAATACATCGTCATCCTCATCCTCACCTTTGCCGCCGGCATCGTCATTGGTGTGCTAGGCACAGGCCGCGTAACACGCAATAAGGTGGAGAAGATCAAATCGTGGAACACGCGCGAAGGCTTCAGGCAGCATTTTTTCAGCATCATCGAGGCCGATGCCCAGCAGCAGGAAAAGATCGGGCCGCTACTCGACTCGTTTGGCAATCTGCACTGGGAGCTGATGAAAAAGCACTGGGAAAACCAGAAAATGCTCTTCGATGAGATGGACAGTTTGGTAAAGCCTCACCTCAACGAAGTCCAATGGCAGCGGCTTATGGAGTTTAAGGAAAAGACCCGAAAACGCCGTGAGATGAAAGAAGATCAGCGACAAAAAGATGCCTGGTTTATTCCCCCTTGTTCATCACCCGAGCGTCCTGCCCCAATCAAGCCCTGTCCTAAGGCCTGATCTGTTTAAAAAATTAAAAATTTGCACTAAGCCTCAGGCTGAACCAACGGGGCGGCTGCACATCGCCGGGGCGACCCATATACTCCCGGTTGGTGAGGTTTTTAACAATGGCCGACAAGCTTAAACGTTCTGAAAGGTTGTAGGCAATACGAACATCTGCCACCAGAAAACCTCTGTTATTCTCGTTCCAGTATTCGGGAAAGCCCGGAAGGATATAGCGCCCATCGAGCGATTGCAGGAAAACATCGTCCACCCTAAGCATTTTCGACCGGGCAATGATGCTCAGACCGCCTTCCCATTTGCCGGCAGTGCCATCAATGCCCAGCTTTAGCGCATGGGTGCGGCGGTACTTAAGTTTCAGTCCGGTGGGCTCCCCGGTTTCGGGATTGAGCTCCTGAGGGTTCATGAGCACGTAGTTGAGCGTTATCCGGTGCTTGATACGACTTTGGTTGTTGGCAAAAACAATATCGGTTTCCAGCCCCGACACGCGTGAGGCCTCAAGATTATCGGCCCTGAAACCCAGGCCATAAACACCGGTTATGGGGTCGGGATAGATGCCGAAGATAAACTCCACCATATTGCGGTTTCGGGTCAGAAAGGCGGCCACATCGGCCTGTCCCTGATATGGCCCTGCTGTAATACCCTGTCGTATGCCCAGCTCAGCGTTCCAGCCTTTTTCGCTCTGAATGAATGGGTTAGGAAATATCTTCACTGAACCAAGGGTGGTTGAAGCATATTTTTCGGCTATGGAAGGGAAACGATAGCCTTGTCCGAACGAGGCACGCAGATAGGTAAACTTCCCCAGCTTGTAGTTAAGTCCAGCCCTCATAAGGGGTACGATAGGTGTAATGCTGTCGGCTTGTCCGTCGAGTCTGTTGTGTTCGATGCGCAGGCCGGCCACCAGTTTGAGTTTTTCGGTAGGTTCGCCCTGCACCTGGGCATAAAGACCGGTGTTGAGGCTGTTGTGGTCGCCGTAGAAGTTCGATTGCACAATGCCCGCATTCACCGAAGCTCCGGCCGAAAGTTCCAATCCGCGCAACAGTTGTTGCCAATATTGGTATTCGGAGTAGATAACCCAGGCTTCGCTGTCGTTTTGATTGGAATTGGGAAAGCGGTTGTCGCTGCGCTGAATGCGTGTTCGCAGGTCGTGCCGCGCCTTGTCGCCCTTGTTGTACGAAACAAAGGGGTCGAGGGCAAAGAAAGAGCTTTGAAGTCTTATGGCAGTGCTGCTGTCCTGAATGAGTGCACCCGTGGTGCCGTTTTCCCACAGCACAAAGTCGGTTTTGCGCGTGAAGCCGCCGTTGAGCGCAAGACCGTAACGCAAACCCGTTATTTTCTTATCGAAATGTTTCAGCTTAACATTCATTCTCAGCGCATTGTCGTCATTCCGTTTGCGGTATCCTGCATCGGTGAGCCCGTTGATGCCGAGGCCGAGGTCGGTATTGCCCATTTTGCGCAGGTGGTTGAATCCGGCTGTGGAGGTCAGGCGCGGGCTTTCCCACCACTTCCATGCTTTGCGTTGGGGGCTGTCGTAGATGCCCGCTTCGGCGTAGGCAGTTGTTTGAGGTATGTTGGTGGCATCGGCCGTACGGAAGTTGATCACCCCATTAAGGGCAGCCGAGCCGTAGGCCACGCTGGAGGCTCCTTTGATGATTTCTACCTGGCTGATGTTGTCGAGGGGCAAAAACTGCCAGCGAATGTTGCCTGCATCGGCCGAAATGATGGGCAATCCGTCAATCAGGGCCAGCACACGGCTTCCGGCACCGTAGGCAAAGCCGCTGCCACCGCGCAGCGAAGCCTGACCGTCGAGAATTTCAAGGCCGGGGGCCTTGTCCATCAGCTCTTTGGCATTGCTGATGTGGCGACTGCCCACGGCCGAAGGCTTGATCACGCTCATCGAAACCGTGAGCTCGGCGGCTTTCTGCTCGATGCGGCTGGCTGTTACCACAACCTGCTCAATTTCAACCACATCCTGATCGAGGGCTATGTTCAGCTTTACAGTTTCGCCGGCCTTTAGGTTGATGTTTTTCGTCTGACTCTTGTAGCCCACAATGCGAAACATCAGGCTATGGTTGCCGGGTTCGAGCCTGAGGCTATAATTGCCCGAAGCATCGCTCACCGTGCCAGTGGTTTTACGTACAACGTTAACTCCCGGCAGACTTTCGCCTGTGGTTTTGTCGGTGATTTTGCCGGTAATGGTTCCAGTTTGTTGTGCCAGCGCGGCCAGCGGCAGCAGCAACAATACAAGCAGCCTCAGCATCACCTATTTGGCTTTGAAGGTCATGCGGATTTTCATGTCCACATTGGGGTTTTCCGAGCTTGGATAGGCTGTTGTAATTTTGAGAGACTGGCGGGTGAGCTCGGCTATGTTGGCCAGCAGCGGTATGGGCAGCGAGTCAGTTTTGATTTCGAGGGCAGTACGGTTGTTGGTAAAGCGCCAGGTGCCGGTATATTGCCCAAAGGTGCCGGTGGCATCGCGGTTGAAGCGGGCTTCGCCTTTAAATTTATATAGTATTTGTCCGGGTTGGCTGGCATCCTGACCATCCACCAGCAGGCTGTCGGTTTGCCAGGCCTGTCCGGTAAGGATTTCGAAGCGGTCCTCGTCCTTGGTTTTGCTGCACGAGGCAGCCATGGCGATGATGACAATCAGGAGGAAAAACAGCAGGTTCTTTTTCATGTCGATGTTTTTGAAAGAGAGCAAATATAAGGTCAAACATCGTGAAAAATCAATATTACCTGTCAGCACTGCTAATAAGGAGTCTTAAGGAACATGAGCGTTTGGGATGCTTAATAGCCTTTTGCGTACTTTTGTCCTCAAAATAACCCGCCTTCAGGCATGAAAATCAGGATAGTCAACCATTCCTCAAACCCTCTTCCTGCTTACGAAACCGCGCATGCGGCCGGCATGGATCTCAGAGCGAATCTCGAAACACCATTAATCATTGCGCCGGGCAGGCGTGCACTTGTGCCGACAGGGCTGTTTGTCGAAATTCCGGAAGGTCATGAGGCGCAGGTGCGCCCGCGCAGTGGACTGGCCATCAAACACGGCATAACGGTGCTCAACAGCCCGGGAACCATTGATGCCGATTATCGGGGCGAAATCAACGTAATACTCATCAACCTTGGTGATCAGCCTTTCGAGATCAGGCACGGTGACCGAATTGCCCAAATGATTGTCGCAAAGCACGAAACGGTAAGCTGGGAGCTTGCCGACGAGCTGAACAGCACCGAAAGAGGTAAAGGAGGATTCGGCCACACAGGTAAATAATTGTAAATCAATCAAACAGAGCTAAATGAACATCATCATACCAATGGCAGGCATGGGCAAGCGCCTGCGTCCGCATACCCTGACAACGCCAAAACCCTTGCTTCCGGTGGCCGGAAAACCCATAGTGCAAAGGCTTGTGGAAGATATTGCCAAGGTACTTCCTGAGCCCATTGACGAGATTGGTTTTGTAATTGGAAACTTCGGCAGGGAAACTGAAGAAAAGTTGCTTCAAATAGCCGCCTCGGTGGGAGCGAAAGGCAGTATCCACTACCAGCATGAAGCACTCGGAACGGCGCATGCCATATTGTGTGCCCTACCTCTGCTGAAAGGGAAAGTGCTCGTGGCCTATGCCGACACACTCTTCAGGGCAAGTTTCCGGCTCGACGACCACAAGGAAGGCGCCATCTGGGTGAAGCAAGTGGAAAACCCACAACAGTTTGGTGTTGTGAAACTTGCTGCCGACGGCACCATCGAAGGATTTCACGAAAAACCCATAACCTTTGTTTCTGATCTGGCTATCATAGGCATCTATTATTTCCGCGACGGTGAATACCTCCGAAGCGAGCTGCAATATTTGCTGGACAAGAAAATCACTACCGGAGGCGAGTATGGCATTACCGACGCCTTGCAGAACATGATGAAAAAAGGTACGCGTTTCAGCACCGAAAGCGTGGATGCCTGGCTCGACTGCGGCAACAAGGACGCCACTGTTGACACCAACCGCGAAGTGCTGCATCATCTGAAAGATTCGGAAAACCTCATTTCGGATGAGGCCGACCTGGACGAAGCCATCATCATCGAGCCCTGCTTTATCGGCCAAGGAGTTGTTATAACCAACAGTATTATAGGACCTTATGTGTCGGTTGGCGAAGGATCTGTCATTGTGAATTCGGTAGTACGCAACAGTATCATACAAAATAATGCCCGTATCGAAAACAAGCATATCGAAAACAGTATGATAGGCAACCACGCCTCGCTCAGCGGGCGCTTCGATGTTTACAGTCTTGGCGATTACAATGAAGTGATCGACTAAACGTTGTGCAATAAATTTCTGATTTACCTTGAATAAACTCATCGCATACCTGCTTCCCGCACTGCTTGCCCTCGCGGTTTCATGTGCATCGCCCCAGAAAACAGCCCGCAAGGGTGTCGATAAGCATAAAAACGACAGCATCGATTTTGCCCGCAGCCGTCAGAATGCCATGCTGTTTTCCGATGGTCTTCGCGAGAAGATATCCGGACAACCCGAAAGGGCAATCAGCCGGTTCGAACAGGCCCTCAAGGCCAATCCGGACGACCACGCCAGCATGTTTGAGCTTTCGGAGCTTTATTTCCGCAAAGGACGCATGGAAGATGCCCTGCAGATGGCGCGGCAGGCGGCCGGGCTGAACCCATCCAACGAGTGGTATCTGCTCAGGCTGGCCCAGCTCTGCAAGATGGGAGCCCGCTACGACGAAATGCTCGAGACCTGGCACAGGCTTATACGATTGAAGCCGCAGCGACAGGAATTTTACAGCGAGCTGGCACAGGCCTACGTGGCTATGGGAAAGATTCCCGAAGCGCTGAGCACGCTCGACAGCCTTGAGCGCATTGCAGGACTTAGTGAGGAGTTGAGCATGCAGAAGTTTAACCTGCATCTGATGAACAACAATGCAGGCGCTGCCATTACTGAGGTGGAAAAGCTGGCAGCGGCCTATCCATTCGAAGTGCGCTATCAGGCCATGCTGGCCGACCTTTATCTGAAAAACGGCGACACCACCAAGGCTCTCAGGCAGTACGAAAAAATGCGCGAAACCGATCCCGAAGATCCTAATGTGCTCATGTCGCTGGCCGAGTTTTATAAAGATCAGGGCGACGAAGAAAAGGCGTTCGATATGTTGCTCGAAGCCTTTGCCAACCCGGCGCTTGATGTGGAGACAAAAGTGCAGGTTATGGCGCTGTGGTTTCAGGGTGCCACTTTTTCGGAAGAGCTCAACGAGAAAGCAGAGCGCATTGCCGCCACGCTATTGAAAACACACCCCGACAGTCCCAGAGGGCATCAGCTGCTGGGCGATGTGTACCTGCGACGCAACGATCTGGAGAAGGCACGCGAGCAATTTGTGGCCGCCGCCACCATGGAACCCAACAATTACGCCGTGTGGGAAACACTCCTGTTTACCGATATTCAGCTTTCGGACTACGATATGCTCGGAAAACATGCGGCGCAGGCGCTTGGATATTTCCCCGAACAGCCACTGATTTACCTTTTTGACGGTTACGCAAAATACCAGCAGAAAAAATACGAGGCTGCACTTAAGACATTCGAAACTGGCCGCCGGCTTGTAGTAAACAACGACCGCCTTCTGGGCGAGTTTTTCAGCAGCATTGGCGATACGTACAACAAGCTCAACAATTTCGAAGCTTCCGATGCCGCCTACGAAAAAGCCCTGTCCATCAACCCGGCCAATGCCACCGTGCTCAACAATTACGCCTACTATCTGACACTCAGGAAGCAACGGCTGGAAAAAGCCAAAGAAATGTCGGCCCGTTCGCTCGAGCTTCAACCCGAAAACGCCTCATTTCTCGATACTTATGCCTGGGTGCTCTACAAGCTTGGGCAGTATGATCAGGCTTTGCAATACATAGAGAAAGCCCTCAAGGCATCCGACAAGCCCAATGCCACCATCATCGAGCATCATGGCGACATTTTGTTCAAGTTAGGACGTAAGGAAGAGGCACAGCGGCAATGGAAAGAAGCAAAGGCCGCCGGCGAAGGCTCGAAGTTTCTTGATCGAAAAGCAAGGGAGGGTAAGTTATATGAGTAAACAGCTGCTTTTTGTGAGTCTGTTTGTATTTGTGGTGCTGGCCGCTCCTTCGTGCCGTAGCACGCGCAAGGTGATGAAAGCCCCATTGAAAGAGTATGGCGAAAACTATCTTCTTGATCGGATGAAAGAGGCTCAGCTCAATTACGAATGGTTTTCGAGCCGGCTGATTATAACCCTTACCGACGACAAGAAAAACACCACCGAGCTTCGCGGTCAGCTGCGCATCAGGCGCGACAGTGCCATCTGGATCAGCCTCACGCCCATGCTCAATATTGAGGCTGCACGCCTGCTCATAACCCCCGATTCGGTGAAACTGATCAACAGGCTCGACAAAACTTATTACAACGATGATTTTACGTTGATTAATAACCTGTTTTCTTCTTCAGCTGACTTCTTTCTTTTACAGTCGCTGCTCACCGGAAACGACCTTGTCAATTACGAAACCGAGAATTTCCGGTCTGCCATCGATAGCCGCGAATATCGCCTGAGCACCACTGGCCGGGCCAAAAAGAAACGTTACCTCCGAAAAAATGAGCAGCAGCAGATACTTGTGCAAAGCATCTGGCTGAACCCTGAGAATTACAAAATAAGCCGCATTAATCTTAAGGAGGTTGGCGACGAAACACATAAGCTGCAGGTAACCTATTCGGCTTTCGAGACATCCGGCAATCTGATTGTGCCTACACAACTGCAGTTTGAAGTGAATGCCTCCCGCCGCATGATGCTCAACATACGCTATCAGAAACCCGAGCTGGATGTGCCACAACCCATGCCATTCAGAATTCCTGACAACTTCAGCAAAATGAAGTAATTTTACCCGCATGATGCGGAAATTGATTGGCTTTGCTCTAACGCTTGTCCTGCTTTTTTCGGCGGGCCACGCCTTTGCCCAGACGGCCGACCGCAAATCGGAGCTGGAAGCCAGCAAGAAGAAAATAGAAGAAGAATTGTCGCTTGTGAGCAAGCTGCTCGAAGAAACCCGACAATCCAAAACCAATACCCTTTCGGAACTGAATCTGCTTCAGGCAAGGTTGAAGCAACGCGAAAACCTCATAGCCACCCTGCGTACCCAGATCAGCAGGCTCGACAACCAGCTTAGCCAGACTCAGCGCGAGCTTAGCCGCCTGCAAAAGGAGCTCGAAGGGCTTAAAAGCGAGTACGCCGCCATGATCACCTTTGCCTACCGAAACCGCAACGGGCTGAACAAGCTGATGTTTCTATTTTCGGCCGACAGCTACAACCAGGCTTACCGCCGCATGAAGTACTTACAGCAATATGCCGCCATGCGCAAGACGCAGATCGAACGCATCAGCGAAACGCATACCCGCATGGAAGCACAAAAGCAAAATCTGGCATCGGAACGCGACGAAAAAGCGCGGCTGCTCGACGACGAGCGCCGTCAGCAGGTGCTGCTCAACAACGAAAGGATGAACATTGAATTGAGCGTTCAGAAAATATCACGGCAGGAGCGTGATCTGCAACAGCAGGTGCGGCAAAAACAGCAGGAAGCCCGTCAGCTGCAAAAGGAAATAGAGCGCATCATAGCCGAAGAAATACGCCGTGCAAGGGAAGCCAGCGGACGACCGGCCTCGCCCGACCGCTTGATGAACCTTACGCCGGAAGAGCAGCTTCTTTCGAACCAGTTTGTTCAAAACCGCGGCCGGCTTCCCTGGCCCGTGGAACGCGGCATTATCTCCTCGCGCTTTGGCGAACAGCCCCATCCTGTGCTTAGAAAAGTGACGATCAAAAACAATGGCATCGACATAGCCACCACACGAGGCTCGGAAGCCAGAGCCATATTCGAAGGAGTGGTGGTGAGCACAAACCGTATCACCGCCACCAACAATGCCGTCATCCTGCGTCACGGCGACTTTTTCACCGTTTACAGCAATCTGGAGCAGGTGTATGTGAAGCGTGGCGACCGCGTGAATCACAAAGATCTGCTGGGCCTTATCCATACCGATAAAACCGAGGGCAAAACCGAACTGCACTTCGAAATCTGGCAAAATCGCACGCAGGTGGACCCTGCACTTTGGTTGGCAAAATAATCAATTATATGAAAATCAGGAATATAGCCCTGGTGGCACACGACGCCCGCAAAAAAGACCTGGTGGAGTGGGTAGAACATAACCGGGCAATGCTCGAGCCGCACCACATCTTTGCAACCGGCACTACAGGCAGTATGGTAGCACGAATTTTACCCGATGTAACGGCCCTCAAATCAGGTCCTTTGGGAGGTGACCAACAACTCGGCGCACTCATTGCCGAAGAAAAAATCGACTTTATGATCTTTTTCTGGGATCCCATGACCAGCCAGCCCCACGATGTGGACGTGAAAGCCCTGCTGCGCATGACCGTGCTCTACAACGTACCTACCGCCTGCAACCGGGCCACTGCCGATTACCTGATTACTTCCTCGCTCTACGAAGATCCTGACTATAAGCCTTTTCGCAAGGACTACTCCCTTTACCTGCAACGTTTTTCGGACAACGACAACGCACAAGACAATCTGAAAATCCCATGAAAAAACAGGTAAAACTGCCCGTAGGGCTCACTGCGGTGTTGAGCTTTCTGTTCTTGCTTTTCGCCGAACTTTCCATAGCCGCCCAGCCCCCTGTTGTGCCGCTTCCGGCCGTTTACCAACTGGAAGATGGCTGCTTTGCCCTCAACAGACCAATCAGACTGGTCAAGCAAAAGGGCATTGAAGACTTGCATCTGAAAACGGCAGCAGAACAGTTCAAACGCTTTGGAATAGAAACCTTTGCCGATGAAGGCAAGGCATTAGCCGCACCGACACTCAGGCTCGGGTTGTCGCAATTGTACAACAAAACCCTTGGCAACGAAGGGTATCAATTGAATATTTCATCGGAAAACATTTTGCTTATTGCCAACACCAATGCCGGCATTCAATACGGACTAAACACTCTGGGGCAGATGCTTCGATCGTATGGAAAAGATTGCTTACCGGCCTGGCAGATCACCGATTACCCCCGTTTTTCCTATCGCGGTATGCACCTCGATGTGTCGCGGCATTTCATGCCTGCTGAATTTATTTACCGCTATCTCGATGTGCTGGCCATGCACCGCATCAATACATTCCATTGGCATCTGGTTGACGACCAGGGCTGGAGGCTGCAGATCGACCGTTATCCCCTGCTCACCGAGGTGGGTGCCTGGCGCGAAGACCGGGGTCACGAACACTGGAATCTGCGTCCGTTAAGCCGCCACGACGCGCCCAAAACCTACGGTGGATTTTACACCAAGGACGAAGTACGTGCCATTGTATCTTATGCCGCCGAACGCAACATCAACATCATTCCCGAAATCGAGATGCCCGCCCATGTGATGTCGGCTCTGGCGGCCTATCCCGAATATTCGTGCTCGGGGCAGAACCTTGGCGTTCCGCCCGGAGGGGTTTGGCCCATCACCCATATCTATTGTGCAGGCAAGGAAGAAACTTTTGAATTTCTTGAAAATGTGCTGCTCGAGGTGATGGAGCTTTTCCCTTCGCCCATCATCCATATAGGTGGCGATGAGGCCGACAAAACCGAGTGGAAGACCTGTGAGCTTTGCCAGAGGCGCATGGCTGCCGAAAACCTGACGGATGTGCATGCATTGCAGAGCTATTTCATACAGCGTATCGGGCGATTTCTGGAGGCGCATGGCCGCAGGCTGATGGGCTGGGACGAAATCCTTGAAGGCGGACTGGCCGAAAATGCCATCGTCATGTCGTGGCGGGGCGAGGAAGGTGGTATTGAAGCTGCCAGAATGCATCATGAGGTGGTGATGACCCCGGGTTCGCACTGCTATTTCGATCATTATCAGGGCGATCCGGCTACCGAACCTCTGGCCATCGGAGGCTTTACTCCATTGGACAAAGTGTACGCCTACGAACCCATACCGACTGCATTGAATGAGGAACAGGCCCAATATGTGCTTGGTGCTCAGGCCAATGTGTGGACGGAGTATATGCCCGTTCCGCAACATGTGGAATATATGGTGCTTCCGCGTATGGCTGCTTTGGCCGAGGTGTTGTGGTCGCCGCGCGAAAGCCGAAGCTGGGATGGCTTCGTACAGCGTCTGCCGC
The DNA here is from genome assembly GCA_021287165.1 of Bacteroidia bacterium. Taxonomy (GTDB): domain Bacteria; phylum Bacteroidota; class Bacteroidia; order Bacteroidales; family F082; genus JALNZU01. The sequence continues at coordinate 13,077 of JAJTAY010000036.1, forward strand.
TGATGCTGCGCCAATATGACGAAACAGGACTCAACTATGCCCGCTCGGCATGGAAAGTGCAGGTGAAGGAGGATGTAAATAAAGAGGCTCGCGAACTTGTGCTTAGCATGAGCACCTTGCTGCCGGTGGATAGCTTGGTGTATGTGCTTAAGGGAGAAGGATTTATGGATGATTGTGTTGTTTACAGCCAACCCGTTCGCATTGACAAAAGCGCCAAACTGACGGCATACACTGTGGTTAAGGGCAAAAACACACCAGCCCTGATTAGGGAATACAACCTCCATAAGGCCTTTGGGTTGCCGGTTGTTCAGCAGCCCAGCCCATCCGACCGGTATCCGGGCAGCGCGTTTAACCTTACCGATGGTATTGAGGGAACACGCTGGTTTAGCGACGGACGCTGGTCGGGTATTCTCGACGACCACTGGAAAGCCGAAATACGTTTCCCTGAATCGACACTAATCAGCGAAATCAGGCTTGTTTCCCTTAGCGATCCTGCATCCTGGATTTTCGTGCCCGATTTGATCAGCCTCTATGCCAGCAAAAACGGTAAACGTTTTAAAAAGGTGGCTTCGCTCGCCGAAATCAAGGCAGATGACAGCCAAAGTGCGTATGTATCAAACTTCAGGCTATCATTCAAACCGGGCAAGTATAAGGCGATCAGGTTAAGTGCGGAACGCACCAGACCTATACCCGAAAATCATCCGGGATTCGGAAAAAAAGTGTGGATGTTTTTCAGCGAAATTGTTGCTGAATAATTGGTTAAATCGATTTAGGCGATTATCTTTGTCCGAAAGGTTGCCCGGTAGGGCAGCCAAAACGGACCAAACCATGAAACTAAACCTTATTGCAGCGTTTGGTAATTGCTTAATTACCTGCGCGCTATTCCTCACTCTGGCCGTGATATTGACATCCTGTGGACCAGAAAAGACGCCCATTGATTATGTCGATCCTTTCATTGGCACCGCTGCTCACGGCCACACCTATCCCGGTGCCACAGTACCCTTCGGCATGGTACAGCTTAGTCCGCAGACGCGTCTCGATGGCTGGGACGGCTGTTCGGGCTATCATTATACCGACAGCCTTGTTTACGGCTTTGCCCACACCGCCCTGAGCGGAACGGGTGTAAGCGACTATGGCGATGTTTTGGTCATGCCCATGACAGGAGGTCCTGCCTGGCAAAACAAGATTTACGCCTCACCTTTTCAAAAGAAAAACGAAAAGGCCTCGGCAGGATACTACAGCGTTCGGCTTGACAAATATGACATCCTTGCCGAGCTCACGGCTTCCACGAGGGTTGGTTTTCACCGCTACACCTTTCCCGCTTCGGAGGAGGCCGGTCTATTGCTCGACCTTCAGCACCGCGACCGCGTAATTGAGTCGAGCATCGAAATCATCAGCGATACCGAAGTACGCGGCATGCGCCGAAGCACCAACTGGGCCAAAGACATGGTTTGGTATTTCCACCTGAAAAGCTCAAAACCCTTCAGCCAGACCTTGCTGGCTATCGACGATATGGCTATGCCCGGGATGCAATCGGCCGAGGGTACTAACCTCAAGGCATGGTTAGGATTTTCGACCAGTCAGGCCGAAACGGTCGAAATTAAAGTAGCCATCTCGGCAGTCGATCTGGATGGCGCAGCCAACAACCTCAAAGCCGAAGCCGACACCGTCAGTTTCAACACAGCTCTTATACAGGCAAAGAACCGTTGGCGCGCTGTGCTGGATCGTTTCAAGATCGAAGGAGGCAAGCCAGATCAGCTTACGGCCTTTTATACTGCGGTCTATCATGCTTATATTCAGCCTAATACATTTATGGATGCCGACCGCCGCTATCGTGGCATGGATCATGAAGTGCATATGGCCACCGACTTTGACAATTACACTGTGTTTTCGCTATGGGATACCTACCGTGCCTGGCATCCGCTCATGACCATCATCGAGCCTGAACGAACCAACCAATTTGTCCGTACGATGCTCAATATGTACGACAAGGGTGGCCTTCTTCCCATCTGGGAGCTTGCGGCCAACGAAACCTGGTGCATGATTGGCAACCACAGCATTCCGGTGATTGCCGATGCATGGATGAAAGGCATCCGCGGATTCGACGGCAATAAGGCCCTCGACGCCATGCTCTACAGCAGCACACGCGATCACTTTGGCCTCGTCGATTATCAGCGTTTTGGCTATCTGCCCGGCGAAAAGGAGCATGAATCGGTGAGTAAGACCCTTGAATATGCATACAACGATTGGTGCGTGGCTACCATGGCGGCTGATCTGGGCCGCGAAGATATTGTGCGTGAATACGCGCGACGCGCGCAGGCATGGAAACACCTGTTTGACCCCCAAACACGCTTTATGCGTCCGCGCCTCAACGGAGCATGGCTCGAACCCTTCAACCCGGCTGTGGTCGACTGGCATTTTACCGAGGCCAACTCCTGGCAATACAGCTTTTATGTGCCTCACGACATCGACGGTCTTGCTTCGGCGCACGGAGGATACGATTCGCTTGCTGCCCGCCTTGATGCCCTGTTCACCAATGAAGAAGGCATAGGCGGACGCGATATGAAAGACATTACGGGCCTTATAGGGCAATATGCTCACGGTAACGAACCCAGCCATCATATGGCTTACCTCTACAATTTTGCCGGAAAGCCCTGGAAAACACAGGAGAAGGTGCGCTACATCATGGACCATTTTTATACCGCCAAACCCGACGGACTGATAGGCAACGAAGATTGCGGACAAATGTCGGCATGGCTGGTTTTCAGTGCCATGGGCTTTTATCCCGTTACTCCGGGAAGCAATCAATACATCATTGGCACGCCCTGGTTTCCCGAGCTCACGCTCGAGCTGGGCGGCGGAAAATCGTTCAGGGTGGTGGCCCGCGGGGTTTCGCCTGATAAGCCCTACATCCGTCAGGCCTGGCTCAACGGACGCCCATTGCTGCGCAGCTGGCTGTGGCACGAAGAAGTGGCAAAAGGCGGGGTTTTGGAGTTCGAAATGGACAGCAAGCCTATTCGAAATTGGGCCGTGGGACCTGAAGAGCGCCCTGCAACTGCCGTAAATCAACCTCAGATAATGCCGGCGCCCTGGTTCGATAACACGCCCTCGCGTTTTAGCGATGAGACCACTGTGGTCATCAAGGGCGCTCCTGAGGGATCTGAAGTATTCTATACGCTCGACGGCAGCCTGCCTACTGCCGCCAGCCAGCGCTATACAGGCCCCTTTAGCCTTGATAAATCAGCCCTCATAACCGCAGTGGTCTGGCAGGAGGGTTTAGGCTACAGCGCCCCGGCTCAGCGTCAGGTTATAAAGGTAATCAGCAACAGACAGATAAGCCTGACTTATCCGCCTCATTCCAATTATGAAGGTGGCGGAGCTGAGATCCTTATCGATGGTCTCAAAGGTGCCGCCAATTGGCGTCTTGGCGGATGGCAGGGATTTCAGGACACTGATTTTGAGGCTGTTGTAGATTTGGGTAAGCGGCAATACATCCGTCGTCTTTCAGCCAGTTTTGTGCAGGATACCCGCTCATGGATTCTAATGCCGCGAAAAGTAATTTTTGAGGTTTCGGACGATGGTGAAAACTATCGAAGGGTACTCGAGTCGGGCCACAATATTCCGGATGATGAATATGAAATGACCTTTGCCCAAATTGGCGGAAGGGTGGGTGTAAGTGCAAGATATGTGAAGGTGAGGGCCGTGAACTATGGCAAACTGCCCGAATGGCATCTGGGCGCCGGTGGGCAGGCCTACATTTTCATCGATGAGATAAACATAGATTAAGCCCGCAGCCCAATGAATAAAAAAATAACACTGGCCGATGTTGCCAAAAGTCTGGGAATTTCCAAAACCGTTGTATCACTGGTTATCAATGGCAAGGGCGATCATCACGGCATAAGCAAGGAAACACAGCGCAGGGTAAGAGAAAGGATTGATGAACTTAACTATACGCCCAATCAGCTTGCAAGAGGTTTTCGCACCGGACGAACCCATACGTTGGGGCTTATTGTATCGGACATCTCCAACCATTTCTATGCCCAACTTGCCCGCTATATTGAAGATCTGGCCTGGAGTTGCGGCTACACCCTTGTAACCTGCAGCACCGATGAAAAGATAGAGAAAGAGGTCAGGCAAATCGAATTGTTGCTCGATCGTAAGGTGGATGGGTTGATAATTTCATCCTCGCAGCAGTCGGCCGGGATGTTCAACCGCTTATTTGAGCAGGGAAAGGCACATGTGCTCATCGACCGCGTATTCGACAATATGCTCTCGCCCGCTGTTTCGGTCGATAATTATGAGGGCGGATACCAGGCGGCTCTGCATCTCGCGGCTCAGGGTGCTGTGTCTCCTGCCATCTTTGGTATAGGTCCTGAGCATATTTCCACACTGGTTCATCGCGCTGAAGGTTTTGCAGCCGGGCTAAGGGATGCCGGCCTTTATATCGATTTACAAAACCACTTCAAGGCCCCGTTCGACGGTTTGGAAGAGGCGATAGCTGCCAGGCTCGAGGCCTACCATAACACCCATGCCATGCCTGACGCTATTTTTACCCTTAACAACAATATTACGACATTTTGCCTGAAACACTTGCAGCGACTGGGATACAGTGTTCCCGAACAGCTGATTCTGATGGGCTTCGACGATGCTGCATGGTTTGCATTTACACGACCTACCGTTACTGTTGTTGCGCAGCCTGTTGCAGTGATAGCCGAGCGGGCATTCAGCCTGCTTATGCAACAGATATCGGCAACGCCTTCAGGCACTCAGGTTCACGAAGTGTTGCCTGTTGCGCTGATTAAAAGGCTTTCGACGGCGAGGTCTGCACCTGTGCTGGCAATTGAAGACTAATATTATTCAGTTAGAATTTTTTGCGTAGGATTTTGTAGCATTAGAGCGCAACGAAAATCACTTTTGCAATACAATCCTGAAAGTAGTGCCTTCGTTGATGGCAGAAGCTTTCACGAAAATTTTTCCCCTGTGGTATCCTGTGATGATTCGTCTGGCTAGCGACAGACCAAGACCCCAGCCACGTTTTTTGCTGGTATAACCTGGTTGGAAAATACTCCTGAAGGCTGACTTGGGAATGCCTTTGCCCGTGTCGGACACATCGATGATTACTTTTGAGGGTTCGTCGAATACTTCAATCACGATGCTGCCCTGGCCGTCCATGGCATCGATGGCATTTTTGCAAAGGTTTTCGATAACCCATTGAAAAAGCGTTTCGTTCAATGGCAGTACAATAGCTTGCGAGGGGGTTTTGAACTGATAGGATATCTTTTTCGAAGTTCTGACTTTCAGGTAGTTGATGGTTTCTTCGATGGTCTTGATCAGGTCGGTGGGTTGCAGCACGGCATCGGAACCAATTTTAGAAAAGCGTTCGGTTATGGTTTCGAGCCGGTGAATGTCTTTCTCCATTTCGGCTGTGCCCTCAAAGTCGTCGTGTTGCATACGCAGCAATTCGATCCAGGCCATGAGTGACGACAGGGGAGTGCCAATCTGATGTGCGGTTTCTTTGGCCATGCCTGCCCACACCTGATTTTGTTCGGCCTTGCGGGCGTAGGAGAAGAGCAGATAGGCTATAAGGAGAAAAAGCGCGATGATGAGGATTTGAAGCAGCGGGAAATACTGCATCTTGAGCAACAGGGGCGAGCTGCGATAGAAAATATAGGTCTTGCCGTGGTCGAGGAAGGTGATTTGAATGGGGCTGTTTTCGGCTCTCATGATCGCAATCTGCTCTGACCAAAACGAGGAATCGGCGCCCTGAGGCACTTCGAGGTTGCCGTGTTGAAGAATGTTCCGTTGGGTGCTGTCGGTAACGATAACCGGTACACTCGACGAGTTGGAGGCCACATCGATGAGGAACGAACTGACCAGATCGTCGAGAACCCGCTTCAACTCGCTGAATATCAACGATTCTTTGTAGTACAGGTAATCAATTCGGTTGGGAGGAATACGAATAGGAATAGGTTCATACACTGCAAAAGCATCGGCAAGGCGACCTTCGATGCGGTCGTAGGTCTGAAATTCGTTTTCAAGGTTTTTCGAAAGCAGGATATTGCCTTCGGCATCGGCCACAATTACCGGGATGCTGGTATTCTGGCTGATGATTTCGAGGTAAAAGTTGAGGTCTTCGCTGGTTGAACCGTCGAGCAGGCGGCGATAGGCCTTGGCCAGCAGCTCGACCCGGCCTTTTTCCTGCAGCCTCAGTTCGCTGAAAAATTGTTCGGTATAACGCATCAGACTGGCCCTGCGCTCTACGGCATCGGCCCAAAGGCGCACCTGTTGACGCTCCTGATTGGCAAACTGGTTTACGAGGCTGTTGGTGTAATAAACCGAGCTGCCGATGATGAACAAGGCCACCAGCGCCAGCACAATTTTCCAACGTTTTTTTCGGGTGTAGAGGTTCAACCTTAAATACTTTTACCTGACAAACGATGTTTTTCCCTGTAAAAGTATGCATTCCGGCCGGTTTGCAACTATAGCCGTATTTTTGGGTCATTAGGCAGGGCCTGTATCGAAGGTCTGTCAAAAAGATATTGTTTCATTAAACACAAAACTATCCCCTATGAAATTTCGTTATCTGGTTTTCACCGGCCTGATTTTCATGGCCACAAATCTTTTTTCGCTTATGGCATATGCTCAACAATCCGGCCGTCCGCCGTTGATTCCGCTCGAAGACTTTTTCCGCAATCCTGAGCGTACATCCTTCAATATCAGCCCCGACGGAAAGTTTATCTCATTTCTTGCGCCTTACGAAAATCGCATGAACATCCATGTTCAGGCTGTTGGAAGTAATAAGGTAACGCGCCTGACATCGGAAACCGATCGCGATATTGCAGGATATTTCTGGGCCAACAACAAACGCCTTCTCTATCTGAAGGACAATGGCGGCGACGAAAACTTTGCCCTTTACGGTGTTGATCTCAACGGTAAGAACCCACGCTGCCTCACCTGCTTCGAAAAAGTACGCACACAAATTATCGACGACCTCGAAGATCAGCCGGACTTTGTGATCGTCGGACTAAATAAGCGCAGCCCAATGGTGTTCGACCCCTACAGGCTGAACATCGTAACCGGCGAAATGACTATGCTGGCCGAAAATCCGGGCAATATTCAGGGCTGGATGACCGACCACGAAGGTAAGCTGCGCGTAGCCACCGCCATTGTTGACGGCGTTAATACTCAGTTGCTTTACCGCAGCGACGAATCGCAGGAGTTCAGGCCTATACTCACCACCAGCTTTAAAGAATCGGTGAGCCCGGCCTTTTTCACCTTCGACAACAAAAAACTGTATGCCACCTCCAACCTCGGACGTGATAAATCGGCAGCCGTGGTTTTCGACCCCGAAACGGCAACCGAAACAGAGATTCTTTATCAGAACGACACTTACGATCTAAGCAGCATCAGCTACTCCCGGAAGCGCAAAGTGATTACCGCAGCCAGCTTTGTTTCGTGGAAGCGCGAACGTCATTTTTTCGATGAGCAAACCAAAAAGCTCTTCCAGCGTCTGGAGCAATTGCTGCCCGGCTACGAAATTTCGCTTTCGGCCAGCGACAAAAGCGAAACCGTTTACATTGTGCGCACCTACAGCGACCGCTCGCTTGGCTCGTATTACACTTATGACAGCAACAAGGACAAGCTGACCAAAATACAGGAAGTAAGCCCATGGCTCAACGAAGACCACATGGCCGAGATCAAACCGGTGAGCTATCGTGCCCGCGACGGTTTCATCATCCATGGCTATTTGACCCTGCCCAAAGGTGTTGAACCAAAAAATCTTCCGGTGGTGGTCAATCCACACGGCGGCCCCTGGGCGCGCGACAACTGGGGCTTCAACCCCGAGGTTCAGTTTCTGGCCAACAGGGGTTATGCTGTATTGCAGATGAATTTCCGTGGTTCGACGGGTTATGGCCGTGCTTTCCTGGAGGCCGGTTTCCGCCAGTGGGGCCTCAGCATGCAGACCGACATAACCGACGGCGTTTACTGGCTTATCCTTCAGGGCATAGCCGATCCCAAACGCATTGCAATATATGGCGCCAGCTACGGCGGCTATGCCACATTGCAGGGTCTGGTGGCCGATCCTTTGCTCTATGCAGCAGGGGTGGATTATGTAGGCGTTTCGAACCTGTTCACCTTTATGAAAACCATCCCGCCCTATTGGAAACCTATGCTCGACATGATGTACGAAATGGTAGGTAATCCTGAAAGTGATAAGGCACAGTTCGAGGCTACCTCGCCGGCCCTCAATGCCGACCGCATAGTGGCACCGCTGTTTGTGGCACAAGGCGCCAAAGACCCGCGTGTGAACATAGCCGAATCGGATCAGATTGTCGAAGCTCTGCGCAAGCGCGGTGTTGACGTGGAATACATGGTTAAGGAAAACGAAGGCCACGGATTCCGTAATGAGGAAAACCGCTTCGACTTTTACAGGGCTATGGAGCGTTTCCTGGACAAGCACCTGAAGAATTAAAATTCAAAGATTCAAGATTTGAAATATTGTGCTGGAATTGTGGCTTGAGGCTTAAGGAGATAGTACCGGCCAATAACAAGACCTGCCACATAAAAAAGGCTGCCATAGACCGGCAGCCTTTTTTGCATGTTATAAATACTTTTAAAACAGGTAGTTAAGGCCAATATACATACCGCCTTTGCCATCGCGTTTGTCGAGGGCTCGGCCATAGTCGATCGCTACGATGAAGTTTTCGTTAAGCACAAAACGTAGGCCCGCGCCTGCCGTGCTGTGCAAGCCTTCATCCTCGCCGCTGAAAAACTCCGATTTGTTGTAGGTCTTTCCACCTATGACAAAGGTATTTGGCACCCCCGAAAGGTCGAGGTCCATTTTCTGAACCACGCGGCCTGCATCGGCAAAGACGTTGAGGCCGAGATAGAAGTTCTGGTTGAGGATATGCGTGCGGAATACCTTCCAGCGGAATTCGGCATTGGCAAAAGCAGCGCCGTCGCCTACCACGCGGTTGCGAACCACCCCGCGAAGCGATTTCGATCCGCCCAACCCGTCGATGTTCGAGCTGTTGTTGAAAGAGTTAATCACATAAGGCTGGATAAAGAAGGGGGCTTTTCCGGCAATGGTACCCTGATAGTTGAGACGGTAAACAAACGAAAGCTTGTCTTCCACGAGTGTAAAATACTGGCGGTGTGTTGCCGAGAACTTTGCGAAACCGAAATCGCCGTTGCCGAGGAATGAAGGTGCAGTAAGGAGCACCACTTCCGACCACATGCCTTTCATGGGGTTAGGCTCGAAGTCGCGGGTGTCGTAAACCAAACCTACCTTGAGGTGATTGGCCCATCCGCCGTCCTTCTCGTTGGCTTTGATAACGCCCCAGTCCACATATTTTTGATACAGCCCGGGCACATCGGGCAATTGGTCGGCCGGGTCCTTGCCCTTGTTCAGGCGTTCAATATCAACCGGACCAATTTTATGGTTGAGTATCCCGGCGCCCACCACCCAGCGAAACTTGCTGTCGCCAAGCTTTCCCTGAAAGTCGGCCGTGGCTTTGAAGGTATTGCGCTCATGGCGGTAAAACATACGGCTGATGTAAGCCGGGTCGTCCGTAGTTTGCCATTCTTTGTTGAACACGGCTTCATAGCCATTGAAACCATAAAAGTCGAGCGCTTTTTCGGTCAGATAACTCACATCAACCGTGGTGCGGATTTTTGGGATAAGGTGCTCTGAATCAATAAAAAAACGATTGATACCGCTGCCTTTGGTGTAGCGCGACACCTCGGCATATACCGAATGCATGTATTTGGGGTAGGTGCTGCCGTCGCCGAAATAAAACAGATTGACAAGCGCTCCGTATTGAAACCCGAGGTCGGTATTGTAGGAAACGGCCGGCAGCGCACCGAAGGTCCATCCCGTTTTAACTTTCGTCGAGGCTTCTTTGTTGGTTTCGTTGGCTTCCTGAGCCATACCCAGCTGAACCGAAAGAATCAGAAAGAGGGCAATAAGATTGGTTTTCAGTTTCATAAAGGTTGCTTTTGTCTGGCAAATATAAGGAGGCAATGCAATTTTACAAGCAATGGCAAAAAATGAGTTCAAGCCCTGATGCGGGAGCTATTTTTGAGATGGTGGTGAAATGAGTTTTTTTTTGATGAAACACTTACGATCATTGATAATCTGGTAAATCAGAATACCGTAAAACTCAAAGAAACCATGGGAGAGCAAGTAATTATACAGTCCTGTACCCTCGTTGTAGCAACGTTACATAACATTCACTTTTTTATATTTTTGCACGGCTTAATGAAAACCAGAACAAAATGCCAATACTTGGTGCTTTAATTAAAAAGGCTTACGAGCTTCGGCATATGCCGGTAGAAATGAAGATCAGCCGGCTTAAGCCTGTTGATGCCCAGAAAAAGGAACTGCGCAAGCTTTTACGAAAGGCACAGTTTACAGCTTTTGGAGAGCATTATGGATTTGAGGATATACTGGAAAGCCGTGATCTGGCTTCTGCTTTTCGGAATGCGGTGCCTGTTTTCGACTACAACAGCATGTATAAGCAGTGGTGGTACAGGGCACTCAACGGAGAGTCGTACGTAAGCTGGCCCGGCAGGGTAAAATATTTTGCACTCAGTTCTGGCACCTCCGAGGCCTCGAGCAAGCATATCCCCATCACTCAGGAAATGCTAAACAGCATCAAAAAGGCCAGCATTCGACAGCTGGTTTCGTCTGCCAAATACAATTTCCCTACGCATTTTTACGAGAAAGGCATGCTGATGATCGGTGGAAGCACCCATCTGCAATACAACGGCACCTATTTTGCCGGCGACCTTTCGGGCATTACCGCAGCAAACATTCCTTTCTGGTTCGAGCATTTCTACAAGCCGGGCCGCCGTATTTCGCGCACATCCGACTGGGCCACCAAGCTCAACGAGCTGGTAAAAAAAGCTCCCAGTTGGGATATCGGGGTTATTGTGGGAGTGCCGGCATGGGTACAAATCCTGATCGAGCGCATTATCGAAGAGTACAAGCTCAATACCATTCACGATATCTGGCCCAACCTCACTGTTTATGTGCACAGTGGCGTTTCGTTTGCACCCTACGAAAAGAGTTTTGAAAAACTATTTGGCAAGCCTGTAATCTACTCCGAAAGCTATCTGGCTTCGGAAGGCTATATTGCCTATCAGACACGACTTGACAGGCGCATCATGCAGCTGATTGTCGATAATGGTATTTACTACGAATTTATCCCATTCAACGAGAATAACTTCGACGACGAGGGCAATTTGCGCGAAAATCCAGAAACCCTGCATCTGGGCGAAGTGGAAAATGATGTGGAGTATGCCCTTTTGCTGTCGACCAATGCCGGCGCCTGGCGCTACCTCATCGGCGACACCATCAAATTTACCGATGCACGCAACTGCGAGCTGATTATCACCGGCCGCACCAAACAATTCCTCAGCCTTGCCGGGGAGCATCTTTCGGTCGAGAATATGTCGCGCGCCATCGAAATGCTTCAGGATGAGTTCAATATTGTGGTCAAGGAGTTTACCGTAACGGGTTTCCGGCACGGTTCGATGTTTGCTCACCGCTGGTATCTGGGAACCGATCAAACTATTAACCCCAAACTGGCTGCCAGCAAGATAGATGAATATCTGTGCAAACTCAACGATGACTACATGGTTGAGCGCACCGAAGCCATTACCGATGTTTTTTGTGAAGTGTTGCCATCTCAGGTTTTTTATGATTATATGAAAATGCTCGGCAAAGAGGGCAGCGCCAATAAGTTTCCGAGGGTACTCAAAGGTCAGCGTCACGAACAATGGGTTGATTATCTCCGTTCCAAAGCCCTTTCTTCGCACTAATTCACAATACCCTACCAGAACATTATGGGGGCAATTATAGGCGAAGGAATCCTGCTTGGGCTCACTCTGGCTACATTTTTTGGTTTGGGGCCAGCGTTTTTCGCGCTGGTGCAAACCAGCATACATCGCGGACTTCTGCCGGCAGCCATTCTGGCTTTCGGTATCTTCCTCTGCGATGTGCTCATGGTATTTCTTTGCCTTGTGGGAGCTGTTCAAATCATCACCGAACCAAGTAATCAGCTTTGGTTTGGAATTGCCAGCGGCGTGATTCTGATTATTTTCGGACTGGTTACCTACAACCGCAAACCTGTGCAAACCACAGGCGAAAACGACGAGGTGCTGGTGCCGGTGCAGCAACCCCGGCTGTTCACCTATTTTGCCAAAGGCTTTGTAATGAACATTATAAATCCCTTTGTTTGGATTTTTTGGATAGGTGTGGTAGTGGGTATTTCGGCACGCTACGGAGGCCATGAAAAAGAGTTGAGGTGGTTTTTCTCGGGCACTTTGCTCACCGTATTGGTTACCGACCTGCTTAAAGCCTATGGGGCCTACAACATCAAAAGGTTACTCACACCATCAAAGATTCATCATCTAAACCGTGTGGCAGGCATCGGACTGATTGGGTTTGGCCTGTTTGTCATCGTACGCGTGGTGCTCGATTATATCTGACCATAATACATTCGCTTCAGTTTTGCACTTTGCTGATGCAAGTTTTGTTAGCTTTGCTTCAGTCAACCGCAACACATTTATCCTATGAATATTCTTGTACGCAACTGGTGGATTTATCTCCTTAACGGCGTTATTGCCTTGATTTACGGATTTTTGGCACTTTTTCTCCCGGCCCAAACTGTGGAGGCCATCGCCTGGTATGCCGGACTTGCCATTCTGCTTTTCGGGCTGGTGGTGCTTGTGGTAACCATCAACCGCATACGCGAAAAAATGCCATGGAAGCTGCTCATGCTGCAGGCCGTGCTTTACCTTGCCGCCGGTGCTACCATCATGGTTTACACCCGGCAAACCCTTAGTCTTTTTGTTACCGTAATCGGGATATTGGCCTTAGTGGCCGGGGTTTTTCAGCTGATTGTGCTGGTCAACCTTGGCAACCGCTTCGAAGGCAAAAATCTGGGTTTGGCCAATGCTTTGCTAACCCTGTTGTTTGGGCTGCTGTTGCTGATAAATCCTTTCGCTTTCGCCCAGGCTGTCGTAATTCTAAGCGGAGTTGTTTCCTTGTTTGCCGGGGTGCTTCTGGTATGGTTCGGCTGGCAGCTCAGAAAGATTGATAAAGCCGAAAGCGTTATTGATCAAGAGGTTTAATGTCTTTCACATTGAGCTGAAGGTACGATTTGCCCATCCACTCGTTTTCCTCGAGGTGGTAGCAGATGCTGAAAGGTTGCCCGGTCCTGATGGCATCGAAATGATGCCCCTGCTGGAATGCAATCCCTGAATAGACTTCGGAGCGCGTCGAGGGCTGAAAGATTTCCAGTTTGATGTGATTCTTGCCTACGATGCGCGACCGTCCGGTGTCCACAACGCCATCGGTGCGGAATATGGGCGACATATTGCCGGGACCAAAAGGCGCAAACTGTTTCAGGATGCGCATGAATTTCGGGCTAATATCGGTCAGATTGAGCGCTATGTCGATTTCGATCTCGGGTACCAGCATGTGGTCTTCGATCACACTGCTCACGTAGGCGTTGAATCGTTCTCTGAATTTTTCGAGGTTTTCGGGCTTGAGCGAAAGCCCTGCAGCATATTTATGACCGCCGAAATGTTCAAGCAGGTCGGAACAATGATCAATGGCGTCGTAAACATCAAAGTGCTTGATCGATCTGGCTGATCCGGTTACCAGGTTGTTCGATCTTGTAAGAATGATTGTGGGCCTGTAATAGGTGTCGGTGAGTCTGGAAGCAACAATACCTATCACTCCCTTATGCCAGTTTTCGTTGAAAAGTACTGTGGTTTTCGAGGTCTGCAGGCCCGGATTTTCCACAATCATGTTCAGCGCCTCTTCGGTGATCTGGTTGTCGAGGCTGCGCCTTTCGTTGTTAAGGTCGTTGATGGCTGAGGCGAGCTTTTCGGCATGGCTCATTTTGTCGGCCAGCAGCAGCCTCACCGAGTCGCTGGCCCTTTCGATGCGGCCTGCAGCATTGATGCGCGGCCCAATTAGAAACACCAGATCGCTGATAGTCAGTTCGCGGTTGAAATATGGCCCATTGGCGCCGTTTTCCTCCTCGCGCCGGCTCACCTGGGCAAAACGCAGCACTGCCTCGATGCCCGGTCGTGGTTTGGAGTTGAGCAGCTTAAGTCCATAATAGGCGAGCACGCGGTTTTCGCCGGTAATGGGTACAATGTCGGCGGCTATGCTGATGGCCACCAGATCGAGCAAACCGGTGATGGATTCGAAAGGTTCGCCAAGCTCGGCCGACAAAGCCGAAAGCAGCTTAAAGCCCACACCGCAGCCGCTCAGCTCTTTGAATGGATAGGAGCAATCGGGGCGTTTGGTGTCGAGCACGGCAACGGCCGCCGGCAGCTCATCGCCCGGCCGGTGGTGGTCGCAAATAATAAAATCTACCTGCTTCTCCGAGGCGTATCGGATTTTTTCTACAGCCTTAATACCGCAGTCGAGCGCCACCACCAGGTTGAACCCGTTTTCAGCGGCATAGTCGATGCCTTTGTACGAAATGCCGTAACCTTCGTCGTAACGGTCGGGGATGTAAAAGGCAATGCGTTTTTTGAAATACTTTTTCAGGTAAGTGTACATCAGGGCTACCGAGGTGGTTCCATCCACATCGTAATCCCCGTAAATCAGCACTTTCTCGTTTTTCTGGATGGCATGGATGATGCGCTCGACCGCCTTGTCCATATCCTTCATCAGGTACGGGTCGTGAAGCTGATCGAAGTCGGGCCGGAAGAAGGATTTAGCCTCGTCGAACGATGTAATCTCCCGTTGTGCCAGCAGATTGGCGATGTTTGTATCAACAGACAGCACCTCTGCAAGCCTTCTTACGACCTCACTATCACCTTGTTGCTTCAGTACCCACCGGTTGTCCATGCCTCGCGCTAATGAATTTGTAAATATAAGGAGAAACCGCCCCTGTGCAACAAATTTTCGACCAGCCTGGCTGGCTGAAAACATGCTGCCAATACGGGGTTGTTTTTAGAATTAAACGAATCGAGGCGGTTAAAAGTTCGAACGCATGGCTTCAACCGGATCGAGGCGCGATGCCGACCAGGCAGGCAGAAAGCCAGAGAGCAGACCTATAAATCCGGAAACGAACAATCCGAGAAGAATATTCTGAAGCGAGAGCGTGAGGGTAAAGCTGGTTGCCGAGCTAACGCCCAGAGCGAGCAGAAAAACGATGGCCAGGCCCACGATACCGCCCATCACGGCAAGAAATACCGCTTCGAGCAAAAATTGGACAAGGATGAAATAGTTCTTGGCGCCCAGGGCCTTTTGGATACCAATCTGGCTGGTACGTTCCTTTACGGAAACAAACATAATGTTGGCAATGCCAAAGCCACCCACCAGCAGCGAAAAGCCCCCGATGATCCAGCCGACGATGGCGATGACCCCAAAAAGCTGATCGAACGATTTGTTGATCAGGTCCATTTCGTTGATGGCGAAGTTATCCTCGGCGGCCGGCTTGAGCTTGCGCACCGAGCGCATGAGGCCGGTGAGTTCGTCGCGCAGCTCGGCATTGCTGATGCCTGGCTTGGCCTTCACCACGATATTGGTACCACGCTCGCGGATATCCATCACATTTCGGGCAAAGTTCACGGGAATAATCGCCGACTTGTCGTTTGAGTTTCCAAAAAGGTTTTCGCCCTGTTTGCGCAAAAGACCGATCACTTCCATGCGACGGCCAAACACCTTCACCGATTGCCCAATGGGATCGGTATCGGGAAATATCGCCTCGCGCACCTGTGCGCCGATGATGATCACATTGCGTCCGGACTGCGATTCCAGTGGTGTAAAATAGCGTCCTGCTTCGAGGTCGAAAGGCATCACCTCGGCATATTCGTGCGACACGGCATTCACGCTTACGCCTTCCACCGTTGCCGTTCCTGAGCTTATGCTCCGGCTGGTACCAACCATAAAGGCAAAGGCTTTGGCCGAATTGGCCCTGCGTTCCAGCTCGGCCATCTCCTGCAGGCTGGGCTCGGGCCGCTGCCAGTATTTCCACCAGGGATAGTCGCCACCGCCCGCCATCCAGGGCCATTTCTGAATGAATAAAACATTGTCACCCAGCGAGTTAATTTCAGTTCGTATGGTGTTTTCAAGACTGTCAAAAACTGAGAAAACGGCGATGATGGAAAAAATGCCGATGGTTATACCCAGAAGCGATAAAACCGTCCGCACCTTGTTAACCATAAGTGCAACCACGGCAAAGCGCAAACTCTCGTTTAGCAAACGCAGTAAAGGAAATCGGGTCATCAGCATTTTTCTTTGGGTGTAAAGTTAGCGATAAGTTGTTTAGGTAGCGGCAACAAGGCCGGCGCTCTTCCCAAACACAAATAATTCTGTAAGTGTTCAGGGCTTTATGGCTTTTATTTCAGAAATTTGCAGCGTTTTTTGATAATCGCAGGGCATCATTCCGAAACGTCTCATAATGAACAAGAAAATACGAAGGGCACTCATTTCCGTATACCACAAACAGGGCCTCGAAAGTATTCTTTTTAAGCTCCATAACCTGGGCGTATCGCTTTACTCTACAGGAGGAACTTACGACTACATCTTAAGCCTTGGGCTTCCGGCCACAACAGTGGAATCGCTAACGGATTATCCTGCCATTCTCGGAGGAAGGGTAAAGACGCTGCACCCCGCAGTATTTGGAGGCATTCTGGGCCGGTCGGACAACCCCAGCGACCAACAGGAACTTGAAAAATACAACATCAGCTCGTTCGACCTCGTTTTGGTTGACCTTTATCCCTTTGAACAAACGCTGGACGCAACCACCGACGTTGCCACAATTATCGAAAAGATAGACATTGGCGGAATCTCACTGATTCGTGCAGCTGCCAAAAACTACAACGATGTACTTATAGTGCCTGCCGCTGATTATTATTCTGCCTTCGAAACCTTGCTCGACCAAGGCCAGGGGAATACTACGCCTGACGACCGCCGGCGTTTTGCAGCCTACGGTTTCGGAGTCAGCTCGCGCTATGATGCTGCCATTTATGGCTGGATGAGCGAAGGGCAGGGCGATCTGCGTCTGGCTACCCGGGGCCACAGTCCGCTGCGCTATGGCGAAAACCCACATCAGCAAGGTGTTTTTCACGGCAACCTGAATGAAGTGTTCGAGCAATTGTCGGGCAAGGCACTCTCCTACAATAATATTCTCGACCTCGAATCCGGTCTTGGCCTAATTGCTGAATACGACGAACCGGCCTTTGCCATATTAAAACATAACAATGCCTGCGGGCTGGCCTGCCGCAAGAGCATGGCCGAAGCCTACAGGGCCGCCCTGGCCGGAGACCCGCTATCGGCATTTGGAGGCGTATTGGTAGCCAACAGGACAATAGATGCCGAAGCAGCAGAAGCCATGCAGGGCTTGTTTTTTGAGGTGATTGCCGCTCCCGGCTACGACGAAACTGCACTGGCTACACTGACGCAAAAGAAAAATCGGATAATTTTGCGCACTAAGGTCACGGTTTTTCCCGCTAAGCTCTACAGGTCAGCCCTAAACGGACTGTTGGTTCAGGACCGCGATATGGAGAATGCTGCTCATGGTCAGCTCAATATCGTAACCCTGAAAGCACCCGATGAGCGGGAAACCAGGGATCTTTTGTTTGCCGAAAAAGCTGTAAAGCATGCACGCTCCAACGCCATTGTGCTGGTTAAAAACAATCAGTTACTGGGGTCGGGAGCCGGGCATACTTCGCGGGTTGATGCGGTGCGCCACGCCATAACCAAAGCTGTCGAAAACGGTTTCGGGCTTCAGGGAGCAGTCATGGCTTCCGATGCTTTCTTCCCGTTTGCCGACTCGGTGAATATGGCTGCGGAGCATGGCATAAGTGCCGTTATACAGCCGGGCGGTTCGGTGCGCGACCAGGACTCGATAGAGGCCTGCAACAAACTGGGCATCAGCATGGTATTTACCGGGCTGAGGCATTTTAAACATTGAAATAAACGTAATACGATATGGGACTGTTTTCCTTCCTCAACAAAGAAATCGCCATCGACCTTGGCACCGCCAACACGATTATCATTTATAATGATAAGGTGGTGGTTGACGAGCCTTCGATTGTGGCCATAGAGCGCAATACAGGCAAGATTATCGCCGTGGGCAAGAAGGCCATGATGATGCATGGCAAAACGCATGAGAACATCAAGACCATCAGGCCGCTGCGCGACGGCGTAATCGCCGATTTTCAGGCCGCCGAGCACATGATGCGCGAGATGATCAAGATGATTGGCATCAAAAACCGTTTCTTCCCGCCCGCCCTTAAAATGGTAATCTGCATCCCCAGCGGTATCACCGAGGTTGAGGAGCGCGCCGTAAAAGATTCGGCCGAACAGGCAGGCGCCAAGGAAGTGAGGCTTATCCACGAACCTATGGCTGCTGCAATCGGTATTGGCATCGACGTGCTGGAGCCTACCGGAAATATGATTATCGATATCGGGGGAGGCACCAGCGAAATTGCCGTTATTGCCCTTGGCGGTATCGTAAACAACAAATCCATCCGTATTGCCGGCGACGATTTCAATTCCGACATCGAAGAATACATGCGCAAGCAGCACAACATCAACATTGGCGAACGCACAGCAGAGCGCATCAAGATAGAAGTTGGATCGGCATTGCCTCACCTCGACAATCCGCCGGACGAATTCCCCGTGCACGGACGCGACATGCTCACCGGTATTCCAAAGGAAATCATGGTCAATTACAGCGAGATAGCACATTGCCTCGACAAGAGTATTTCGAAGATTGAAGCGGCAGTGCTCAACGCCCTCGAGATGACGCCGCCCGAGCTTTCGGCCGACATCTTCCGCACAGGTATCTATCTGGCCGGTGGCGGTTCGTTGCTCAGGGGCCTCGATAAACGCCTTTCGCAGAAAACCAAGCTGCCGGTGCATGTGGCCGAAGACCCCCTGCGTGCCGTGGCCCGCGGAACAGGCATCGCCCTCAAAAACTTCGACAAATTCCCCTTCCTGATCAAGTAGTTTCAACAGAAGCACGGAACAGGAGCCATGTACAACATCCTCCGCTTTTTACAGCGCTACAACTTTTTCCTGTTGTTTGTGCTGCTTGAGGTTGTTGCCCTGCTCATGCTCACACGCAGCCACACCTTTCAGCGGGCGGCCATGAATACCGTGAGCAGCGGACTGGCCGGCAGAATTTACGATCTGCGCTCAGGGATTGGCAACTATTTGTCGCTGCGCGACGCCAACCGCAAACTTCTCGAGCAAAATGCCCGACTGCTCTCGGAAATAGCCATGCTAAGAAGCAATACCCCGCTTCCGCCGCTTGCCGATACCAATATCGTATTTGAGTACATTCCTGCCAGCGTGGTGAGCAATACGGTTCATCTTCGCAACAACATCTTTATCATCGACAAGGGACTCAAGCACGGTGTGCGCAAAGATATGGGCGTTATCGCACCTCAGGGGGCAGCCGGCATCGTTATCGGCGTTTCGGAAAACTATGCCAGCGTGATGTCGCTTTTGCACAAATTTGGCTCAATCAGCGTTCGTTTCAAAAACAACGACCAGCTGGCCATTTTGCAATGGAACGGCGGCAGCTACCGCTACGGCGATGTTGTCGATATCCCTACACACATAGAAATGCAGCCCGGCGATACGCTGCTTACCAGCGGACACAGCCAGGTGTTTCCGGCAGGGATTATGGTGGGTACCATCGACGAGGTTACACAGTCGGTTACAGGCAGTCTAAACTCGGCACGCATTAAGTATTCTGTTGATTTCAACAGGCTTAAGGTTGTTTACGTAATAAAAAACAATCACCGCAACGAGCTCGATGTGCTCAGCAAAATAAAGATCCATGACTGAGCTGCTTAAAAACATATTGCGTTTTGTCGGATTAATCCTGTTGCAGGTGTGGGTGCTCAACAATATGCGTATCGGCAGTTATGTAAATCCCTTTGTGTACATCTTATTTATCATGATGCTTCCGGCAGGCATACCGGGTTGGGCGCTTTTGCTTTTGGGTTTTTTCACGGGCATGGTTGTTGACCTTTTTATGTCGACGATGGGCCTTCATGCCGCGGCCACCGTGTTTGCGGCTTTTGCACGCCCTGCGCTGCTAAGCATGGCTGCAGGTACCAGCGAACCCGACAATCAGCTCATACCTTCTGCAAAAAGCCTTGGCATGCGCTCGTGGACCGGATATGTTTTTGCCATGCTGCTGTTGCACCACAGTGCATTGTTCCTGCTGGAGTCGTTCAGTTTTGCCGGACTGGGATATACCATACTGCGCATCGTACTGAGCATAATGTTTTCGGGCTTTGTGATTATGATGTTGAGCCTTTTCTTTTCGAATGCCCGACAGTAATGATCAATCTGCACGTTCATTCCCCCTTCATGTAAAAGCAGTTTTCCTTACTTTTGCCTCCATCAGCACATTCAAAAAATTCTTATTATATGAAAATCAGATTATTTCTTGTTCTGCTTGCCGGGATCATGCTCTTTGGTTGCAATACCGGTAAAAAGAAGCCACAACGCTTCGACGTCATTGTAAGTATTTCAAATTTTGATGATGGTCTGGTGCGTTTGCAGCGCCGGCTCGATGATAAATGGGTAACGCTCGATTCGGCACGTGTTAACCAGGGAGTGGTAAAGTTTAAAGGCGAGCTTGTGGCCCCCGAAATGTTTTATCTGGGTCTTGACGGAGTCAGGGGCAGGGTGCCATTTTTCGCCGAGCCTGCAGAAATCAGCATCAGCATGGATGCCGGCGATATACGCGATGCCAAAATTACCGGATCGGCCACCCACGACAGATATCTGGCTTTCAACGAGGAGTTTGAAAACTATAGTGAGGAGCTCTACCAACACTATCAGGCTTACCGGGCAGCCGAAGAATTGGGCGACACGGCAGCTGTTGCGGCAGCAAACAAAAAATACACTGAAACCGAAGCTGCCCAAAAGAAGTTTATGGTTGATTATCTCCGAAAAAACAATGCCGACATCGTATCGCATTTTATCCTCTATCAAAACGCCTACCAGTTTGAGCTCGACGACCTCGAAAGCCTTGTTGTCAACTTTGAACCCGAGCCCGGTTCGGTTTACCTTGACGCTCTGATGGATCGCGTGCTTGTATTGAAAAGTGTTGCCGTTGGCATGCCTTTCAAAGACTTCAGTCAGGCTGATCCCAACGACAGTCTTATTTCGCTTTCGTCGGTGGCCGGCAAAGGATTGTTGCTGGTCGATTTCTGGGCTTCTTGGTGCGGCCCCTGCCGTCAGGAAAATCCGAATATCGTAGCCATTTACAAAGATTTTCACAGCAAAGGTTTCGATGTGTTCGGAGTTTCGCTGGATACCGATAAAGCCAAGTGGGTTGAAGCCATTGCCAAAGACCAGCTTACCTGGTCGCATGTTTCCGACCTGAAAGGTTGGGCCAACGAAGCCGGAAAGCTTTATGGCGTTCAGGCCATTCCGCACAGTGTACTCATCGACCGCAACGGCATTATCATCGCCAAAAACCTCAGAAGTGAGGAGTTGCGCAAGAAAGTTGAAGAATATCTGAAATAGGTCAGGCCGTCAGTCTGATTAAAAAAGAGGCTGCCTTTTTGGAGACAGCCTCTTTTTGCTACATAAGTTTTTGATAAAACTGCCACCAGCGGTCGGGCAGCTCGTCCTGCATGGCCTGTTGATAGTCGGCCTCTGAGCAGGGAACATAATGATGTCTTTCGTACTTGCTTCCCGGAGCACGCCCCATGCTCAGGTCGATCCACCAGCGTCCCGATTTCTTGCTTCGGAGAAAAACGAGCTCATCGGGTTGTCCTTCAATTCTTACGAGATAGCGCGTAAAGCCTTCGGTATTCTGACCGGGCAATTCATTAAAGCGGTGCGCCACACCATCCAGAAAATACCAGATCATCTGGGCGGCAAGGTCGGCACTCACGCCCTGACGGTCGAAAGTGGGATTAAGCTCGAAAAAACCTGCGGCACTCAGTTTGTCGCTCATTCCGGCATATCGGGCTATGCGGCATGCTTCCTCGCCAGCAAAACCATTGGGGATGGCATTGCCGTTGCCCGGGGCGTCGGATGCTCTCACCGCCGTCATATCGAAGCTGAGCAGATCAGCATTGCGAAGCACCGGCTCTGCCTCTTCTATGGCAGCACGTATATTGCCCAGCCTATAGGTGTCGAAAAGCAAATTGGCCATCAGATCAAGGCTTTGTTGGTCAACAAGATAGGTCTGGTAGCCGATATTGGTGTAGTTGAACAGGAAATTGGGCTGCGACATGATAATGTGCGAAAGCCACGAACGGCTGCCCAGTCCGCTGTTTTCGGTGCCAAGATCAAAAATAGGGTCGATGGAGGCAATGTTCACCAATTTCGAACGCTGCTGAAAAGCCTGATAAATAGCCCATGTGAGGTCGTGGCTGCCTCCGATAACCACCGGAATGATGTTTTGCCCAAGCAGCTCGGCCACTACCTGACTGAGTGCAAAATAGGTGTCTTCGACCGAAAAACCGGCCCTGATGTTGCCAAGATCGGCAATACCCAACCCGTTCCAATGCCCGAAAAGACCATAAAGCGATGCCCTGATGGCATCGGGGGCATGGCTGCAGCCCTCGTTATTTTCGGCACCTCTTTCCTCTTTTACCCCGATGATTGCAACTTTAACCTGATCGAGCGGGGGAAATTCGTCTTCATGCAGCAGCATGGTCTGCCCCAGCGCTTTATGGCCTGGCCATTCTTTTACCTTCAGCAGGCTCTTATTTACAGGTTCGATGAAAATCTTAAAGTCCATCCTGATGTCCGGATTGCGTTGTGCTATACGTCATAAAGCTGTATATCAGCTTTTTTTCTTGATAAAACGTTTCTTTGGTGTGTTTTCGGGATCGGCAATGATACCGCGGCAGGCCTCAAGGCTCAGACCAGCCGGATCGGTGCCTTTGGGTATTTTAAAGTTTTTCCCCTTATAGGTGATATAGGGTCCAAAGCGGCCATTAAGTATGCGCAGTTCTGGGTCTTCGGTAAATGACTTAATTACGGCCTCGGCCTTTTTGTTGCGTTTTTCTTCGATGAGTTCAATGGCCCTGTCGATACCTACAGAAGCCGGGTCGTCGGTTTTGGCGAGACTGTAAAACTGACCATCATGACGAACATAAGGGCCAAAACGACCAACCGAAACAACAACCTCCTTGTTCTCGAAATCGCCCAGAAGACGAGGAAATTCGAACAGTTTCAGGGCTTCTTCGAGGGTTATGGTTTCCATGCTCTGATCCTTACGCATGCCTGCAAAGCGCGGTTTTTCGTCCGAATCGGTATCGCCGATCTGAATCATCGGACCAAAACGACCCACTTTTACATAAACGTTTTTACCGGATGCCGGGTCAACACCCAACAACCTTTCGCCCGAAAACTTCCCGGCATTGGTTGTGGTGTCCGATATGTTTTTGTGAAAAGGCTTGTAAAAGTCGCCGATCATCTTGTTCCATTTCTTGCGACCCATGGCTATTTCGTCGAATTCTTTTTCCACATTGGCCGTAAACTGGTAGTCGATAATGCTTTCGAAATACTCCATCAAAAAACGGTTCACCAGAATACCAATGTCGGTGGGAACCAGCTTTCCCTTTTCCTGACCCACCATTTCCGACAGGTTTTTTTCCTTGATTTTGCTACCCTGCAGGATGTACTGGCGGTATGGCCGTTTTTCGCCCGGACGGTCTTCTTTTTTAACGTACTCGCGTTTCTGAATGGTGGAAATGGTGGGCGCATAGGTCGAAGGACGGCCAATGCCCAGCTCTTCGAGTTTTTTCACCAGACTGGCCTCGTTGTAGCGTGCCGGTTGGCGTGTAAAGCGCTGCGTAGCAGTGATTTGCTGTGCGTCGAGCAATTGCCCTTTCTTCAGCGGAGGCAAAATTCCGGCTTCACTTTCCTGCCCGTCATCCTCAGAACTTTCGAGATAAAGTTTCAGAAAACCGTCGAAAAGCACCACTTCGCCGGTGGCGGCAAAATGCTTGTCGCTGGTGCTGATGTCGATGGTGATTACCGTGCGTTCGAGTTTTGCATCGGCCATCTGTGAGGCCACCGTGCGTTTCCAGATGAGGTCGTAAAGCCGCTTTTCCTCAGCCGTGCCGCTGATGCTTTGATTTTGCATATAGGTGGGCCTGATGGCTTCGTGAGCCTCCTGAGCCCCCTTGGTTTTTGTGGCGTACTTGCGGGTTTTTACATATTCTTTGCCATAGTTTTCGGCAATAACCTTTGCTGCCATATTCAATGCGAGATCCGAAAGGTTGACCGAGTCGGTACGCATATAGGTGATTTTACCCGATTCGTAGAGCGATTGCGCCACGCGCATGGTGTTGGCCACCGAAAAACCAAGCTTGCGGCTGGCTTCCTGTTGCAGGGTGGAGGTGGTGAATGGGGGTGCAGGCGACTTTTTGGAAGGCTTTTTCTCTACGTCAGCTATATGATAGGAAGCACCAATAAGCTGATTGAGGAAAGCCACCGCTTCGGCCTCGGCCTCAAAACGTTCGGGAAGCTCGGCGTTCAGTGTGTGGGTTTGCCCGTCGGAAGTGGTGGCCGTAAACTGAGCCGTTACCTTATAAAATGAATTGGTTTGGAATTGCTTGATTTCCTCTTCACGTTCCACTATGAGCCTCACCGCCACCGACTGAACCCTGCCCGCCGAAAGCGAGGGTTTTACCTTTTTCCACAACAAGGGCGAAAGCTCGTAGCCCACCAAACGGTCGAGCACCCGACGGGCCTGCTGGGCTGCAACCAGATTGAGGTCAATATCGCGCGGGTTTTCGATGGCTTTTAATATGGCATCCTTGGTGATTTCGTGAAAGACGATGCGTTTTGTCTTCTCCTTCTTCAACCCCAAAGCCTTGAAAAGGTGATACGAAATGGCTTCTCCCTCGCGGTCTTCATCCGAGGCCAGCCACACCATATCGGCATCGCGTGCAGCCTTGCGCAGCTCTGTAACCAGCTTATTCTTGTCGGGGGCAATCTCGTATTGCGGCTCAAAACCGTTTTCAATATCAACACTCAACTGATTCTTGCTCAGGTCCATTACATGGCCGTAACTCGAAAGCACCTTGAAATCCTTGCCGAGGTAACCCTCGATGGTTTTTGCCTTGGCCGGCGACTCAACAATGACTAAATTTTGTGGCATGGGTTGTATTAGGGGGTAAATCGGGGGCAAAAGTAATTTTTTTCGACGACTGTTATAATAAGGTGTATAGCCGCAGCAGAGTGCGCCAATGCAGTGTTGTGTATATAAAGCAGTGTTTCAGCAAATAAAAAAGCCGCTTTGCTGCGGCGCTTTTGGTAGCCCCACCAGGACTCGAACCTGGATTTAAAGTTTAGGAAACTTCCGTTCTATCCCTTGAACTATGGGGCCATTGGGTTTGCAAAGGTAAGTAATTTTGCAATCGTGTTCAAAAACGCTTTCACGCAAACAGCGTTGGGGCAATCATTTGCTCCAGTTTAAGGGTGTCGGCAGCAAAGCGGCGAATGCCTTCGGCCAGTTTTTCGGTGGCCATGGCATCTTCGTTGAGCAGCCAGCGGAAGGTTTTTTCGTTGGCAGGTATCCGGTCGATTTGCATGGACTTTGCTTTTTCGATCCTTAGCAGGGGTTCGATAGTGGTGTGCATTTGCTTGAGCTCGGCCAATAGCTGTGGGGCTATGGTGAGCAGGTCGCAGCCGGCCAGTGCGATGATTTCGCCGCTGTTGCGGAAACTGGCGCCCATCACCTCGGTTTTGTAGTCGAAATGTTTATAGTAGTTGAAGATCTCCCTAACCGAAAGCACTCCGGGGTCTTCCTCGGCCGGGATATGGTCCACCTTGCGCTGTGCTTTATACCAGTCGAGGATGCGACCCACAAAGGGCGAGATGAGCTGCACGCCCGCCTCGGCGCAGGCAATGGCCTGAATTTTTGAGAACAAAAGAGTAAGGTTGGTGTGAATACCCTCTTTTTCAAGCACTTCAGCTGCCCTGATGCCTTCCCAGGTGGAGGCAATTTTGATGAGAATACGCTCGCGGCCCACTCCTGCGGTTTCATAAAGGCCGATCAGATGCCTTGCTTTTTCGATGGTGGCCTGGCTGTCGAACGACAAACGCGCATCCACCTCGGTGGATACCCTGCCCGGCACAATCTTAAGAATCTCAAGCCCGAAATTGACGGCCAGCTTATCAAGGCAAAGCGGCATGAGCTGGTTTGTATCACGGGCATTTTTTCTGGCAAAGGCAACTGCCTCGTCCAACAGATGAACATAACGGCTGTCGGTGGCCGATTGCAGGATGAGCGAAGGATTGGTGGTGGCGTCTTCGGGCTGGTAAAGCTTCATGCTTTCGAAGTCGCCCGTATCGGCCACCACTTTGGTGTATTTTCTCAGTTGATCAAGTGCGTTTTCCATGGCGTTTTGTTGGTTTATTTTACTTCGCTGCCGGGGTGAAAGTCTTCGGCAGGCGAAACAAAGCAAAGCTTGCCTTCGTTGTTTTCGGCCATGAGGATCATGCCCTGCGACATGATGCCGCGTATCTCGCGGGGAGCCAGGTTTACCAGCATTACCACCTTCTTTCCGATAATTTCCTCCGGATTGTAGTGTTCTGCAATGCCACTCACGATCGTGCGTCGGTCGATGCCGGTGTTCACGGTGAGTTTGAGCAGCTTCTTGGCTTTGGGCACCGCCTCGGCATGCTCAATGGTGGCTGTGCGTATGTCCATGCGGGCAAAATCGTCGTAGCTGACGGTGTCCTTTTGCGGCTTTGCGGCCGGGGTGGCCTGGGCTTCGTTGGCCTTGCGGGTTTCCAGTAATTTGTTTACCTGTGCTTCAATGGCGCTGTCTTCAATTTTTTCGAACAGATAGCCCGGTTCGCCAAGCTGATGTCCTGCGGGCAACAGCTCATCGGCCATGGCGTCCTGCCAGGTGTTGAGCTTCAGCCTGATCATGCCGGACAGCTTTGCAGCGCTGAACGGCAGAAAAGGCTCGCTGAGCAGCATGAGGCGGGCCACCACCTGAAGCGAGACATATAAAATGGTTTGAACCCTTTCCGGATCGGTTTTAAACAGTTTCCAGGGTTCGTTTTCGGTAAGGTATTTGTTGCCTGCCCTTGCCAGGTTCATCAGCTCCGAAAGGGCTTCGCGGAAGCGATAGTTTTCGATGCTCTGACCGATGCGCTCCGGAAAAGCCTTCATCGTTTCCAGCAACTCCTTGTCCGAATCGGTCAGATCGCCGGGCTGAGGCACAACGCCGCCAAAATATTTCTGGGTGAGCACCAGCGTACGGTTCACAAAATTGCCGTAAATGGCCAGCAGCTCGCTGTTGTTGCGGGCCTGAAAGTCCTTCCAGGTGAAGTCGCTGTCCTTGGTTTCGGGGGCATTGGCCGTGAGTACATAGCGCAGCACGTCCTGCCTGCCCGGAAAATCGTGCAGATACTCGTGCAGCCAAACGGCCCAGTTGCGCGAAGTGCTGATTTTGTCGTTTTCGAGGTTCAGAAACTCATTGGCAGGCACATTGTCGGGCAGTATGTAGCTGCCTTCGCTGCGCAGCATGAAGGGGAAGATGATGCAGTGAAAAACGATGTTGTCCTTGCCGATGAAGTGCACCATTTTGGTATCGGCGCTTTTCCACCAGGGCTGCCAGTCGGTGCCTCTGGCCTCGGCCCATTCGCGCGTGGCCGAGATGTAGCCGATGGGAGCATCGAACCACACATAAAGCACTTTGCCTTCGGTGCCGGGCAGGGGTACTTTCACTCCCCAATCGAGGTCGCGGGTTACGGCCCTGGGCTGGAGGCCCTGGTCGATCCACGATTTGCATTGCCCGTAAACGTTGGTTTTCCAGTCGTCCTTGTGTTCTTCCAGTATCCAATGGCGCAGCCATGGTTCGGCCTGGTCGAGGGGCAGATACCAGTGTTTGGTTTCGCGCAGCACGGGCGTATTGCCGCTCAGGGCCGAACGCGGGTTAATCAGGTCGAGCGGGCTAAGCGAGGTGCCGCAACGCTCGCACTGGTCGCCATAGGCCTTTTCGAAGCTGCAATGCGGGCAGGTGCCGGTGATGTAACGGTCGGCCAAAAATTGACCTGCCTCCTCGTCGTAATATTGATGCGAGCTTTGCTCAATAAAAACGCCTTTGTCGTAAAGGGTTTTAAAAAAATCCGAGGCAGTCTGGTGATGAATGGGAGCCGAGGTGCGGGAGTAAATATCGAACGAGATGCCAAACTCCTCGAACGACTCCTTGATGATGTTGTGATACTTGTCCACCACTTCCTGCGGACTGATGCCCTGTTGGCGGGCTTTTATGGTGATTGGCACACCGTGCTCGTCGCTGCCGCCGATAAACACCACCTCCTCTCCCTTCAGCCTGAGATAGCGCACGTAGATATCGGCGGGCACATACACCCCGGCCAGGTGCCCGATATGAATAGGCCCGTTGGCATAGGGCAGGGCCGAAGTTACGGTGTAGCGGCGGAATTGCTTAATTTTGGTTTCCATTCAGCAAAGAATGAGGTTATTGTAAAATTTTTGCAAAGGTAGAGATTAGGCCCGAATGAAACTGCCACCCCCGCTGCAAAAGGGCGATACAATTGCCCTTGCCTCACCGGCCAGGTTCGTACAACCCGCCGAGGTGGAACATTTTGTTCGTTTTGCAGCGCAATGCGGATGGAATGTGCGCCTCGACGAAGCTTGTTTTGCCAGATACAACCAGTTTGGAGGCACCGACGAGCAGCGGGCTGCACACCTTCAATCGCTGATCGATAATCCTGAAGTAAAGGCCATTTTTTGTTCCCGCGGAGGTTATGGTACGCTGCGCATCCTCGACAGGCTGCGCTTCGAAACCATGGAACAACACCCCAAATGGCTGGTCGGGTTTTCCGACATCACGGTGCTGCATGCAAAGCTTCAATCGTTGGGCATCGCCAGCCTTCACGCCCCGATGCCATTCAACTTCGGGCCTGATGACGAAGACCTGTTTACCGCATTGAAGCTGTGTCTCGAAGGTCAGCGCTCATCCTTAACCATCGCCCCTCATCCGCTCAACATCAATGGCCGGGCCGCAGGCGAGCTAGTGGGCGGCAACCTGTCCATCCTGTATGCCCTCAAAGGCTCTGGTACATTGCCGGATTTGAAGGGTAAAATCTTGTTCATTGAGGACGTGGACGAATACCTTTATCACATCGACCGCATGATGCTCAGCCTCAAACGGGCCGGAATCCTCGCCGATTTGGCCGGGATGCTGGTTGGGGCTTTCACCGACATGAAAGACAACGCCATTCCTTTTGGTCTCAATGCCGAAGAAATCATTCGCGAACATGTTGCTGAATTCGGTTTTCCCCTTAGTTTTGGCTTCCCGGCCGGGCACATCAGCCTGCAAAGACCTTTGCTGCTGGGTGCGCGGACAGCATTGGAAGTTTCAGAAAAAGGATCATTTTTAAGCAATTTTTAACCATTCCTGTAAGTTTTCCCTTACCTTTGTTTATGCTGTCGGCAATTTGACGGCGGCATAAAACCAGCCAATTATTACAAACCATCAGCCTCATTCTGTTTATGGCCGAACACAATGACCTGGGAAAAACCGGCGAGGAAATGGCTTTGAAGCATCTTCGGGGTTTAGGCTATGAAATCCTCGAAACCAATTGGCGTTTTGGTCGCGATGAGGTGGATATCATTGCCAGGGACAAAGATACCCTCGTGATTGTAGAAGTTAAGACCCGCGCCACCAATTGGTTTGGCGAGCCGGAGTTTGCCGTCAACAAATCAAAGCAACGTATTCTGGTCAGGGCCGCAGAAGCCTACATTATGAAAAACGACATCAACGGCGATACCCGGTTCGATATCATTGCCGTTATCATCAGTCCGCAGGGAAAATCGGTGCATCATATCGAAGACGCCTTTTACCCAACCTTATAATTGCAATGTAATTCATTCAACGAAAGAACTTTAAACCATCAGCATGACACAAACCATCCTGGGCTCGGGCGGGGCCATCGGCACCTCGCTGGCCATGCACCTGCAGCAACATACCGGCAATATCAGGCTGGTAAGCCGAAATCCGCGCAAGGTGAAC
The DNA here is from genome assembly GCA_021287165.1 of Bacteroidia bacterium. Lineage (GTDB taxonomy): Bacteria > Bacteroidota > Bacteroidia > Bacteroidales > F082 > JALNZU01. The sequence goes on from JAJTAY010000036.1 coordinate 43,107, forward strand.
GACACCGATATGCTTTTCAAAGCCGACCTTGCCAATGCCGCCGAAGCAAAACAAGCCGTCGAAGGAAGCAGCGTCTGCTATTTGACCATAGGTCTCGAATATAAAACTAAAGTGTGGCAGCGGCTATGGCCGCAGGTGATACGCAATGTGGCCGAAGCCTGCATCATGCACAGGTGCAAACTGGTTTTTTTCGACAACATCTACGCCATCGATCCGGACCATTTTGGACAGATCACCGAAGAATCCCCAATTAACCCCAAAAGCAAAAAGGGTGAAGTAAGGGCTTTTGTTGATCTTTACCTGCAAGGACTCATCGACAAGGGAAAACTCGACGCCATGATTGTGCGTTCGCCCGACTTTTTCGGACCGATGAAGCAAAGCAGTATGCTGATGATTATGGTTTACGACAACCTGATGAAAGGCAAAAGGGCACAATGGCTGTGCAATGCCGATATGCCACATAATATGGGCTGTGTGCCGGAGCTCGCAAGAGCCACCGCCATGCTGGGCAATACGCCCGAGGCATACAATCAGGTCTGGAACCTGCCCACACACAAAGATTGCCCCACCGGCCGTCAATGGACGGAAATGATTGCAGGGCTCGTTGGCAAGCCTGCCGGAGTGAGCGCGCTCTCACCCGGTATGATGCGGATTTTGGGAACCTTTGTGCCTGTGCTTAAAGAACTCTACGATGTGCGCGCACAGTTCGACCGGCCCTACTTCTTCGACAGCAGCAAATTCGAAAAACACTTCAACGTCAGCCCCATCACCCACGAAGAAGCCCTGAAACTTACCGTTGAGGCCCTCACCAAGCCGCTAAACTGATTATTTTTAAGGCTGCAAATTCAGCAATATGACGAGGTGCTTTGCTCTCCTGGCTCTGCTTTTCCTGTTGGGTTCGTGTAAAAAACAAACCGAATCAGGCGACACTTTTGTGAGAGGGGCCGATGTGTCTTTTCTGCCGGATATTGTTGACAGGGGTTTCGACCTCATGGGCAGCAATGGCTACCCGGATAAACCCTTGAGGCTGCTCAGGCATGCCGGAGTAAACACCATCCGCCTCAGGGTGTGGAATCATCCTGATCACCCCATCTCCTCACCACGTGTGGTGCGTTGCATGGCCGACCAATGCCGTGGGTTTGGGCTCAAAGTGATGCTGAGCCTGCACTATTCCGATACCTGGGCCGACCCGGGCCAGCAGCAGAAACCCGAAGCCTGGAAAAACCTGAACTTCAAAGCGCTGCGCGACAGCGTATACCAATTCACCTTCCGTGTTACAAAAAGCATCATGCCCGAATACATACAGATTGGCAACGAAATCAACGGCGGCTTTTTGTGGCCCGAGGGTTCGGCTTCCAATCCCACCGCCTTTCGTCAGTTGCTCGAGGCTGGCATCAGTGCTGCACGGGCTGCCAAACCCGATGCAAAAATTGTGCTGCACTATGCGGGACTGGAAGGTGCGCAGGCATTTTTTGCCGGATTTGCCAGCCTAAACTACGATGTGGCCGGGCTGAGCTACTATCCCTACTGGCACGGCAAAGACCTCGATTTACTTAAACAAACGCTCGTCAACCTGAAATCGGCCACCGGTCGCGAGGTGATGATAGTCGAAACGGCTTATCCCTTCACCCTTGCCTGGAACGACCAAACCCACAACGTGGTGGGCCTGCCCTCACAATTGCTGCCCGACTATCCGGCCACACCCGCAGGCCAGCGCGATTTCGTTAGCAAAATCAGGCAAATAGCCGAAGAAGCCGGCGCTTCGGGCTTTGTTTACTGGGGCGCCGAGTGGGTAAGCTACAAGGGCAGCAATGCCACCGACGGCTCGAGCTGGGAAAACCAGGCTTTATGGGATTTCAACAAGCTAATGCTGCCGGCTTTCGAATGTTTCACACCAAAAGACTAAGCCTTTACGGCCGGAAAAATAGCGCTGAGGCATCTCAGGAATCAAAACCCAGTGGTGCTGCTGCTTGTGATCTGAGCAAAGGAAAGCTCATTTGCCCAGGTTTACCTGAGCCGGTATCGACAGATGCCCCTGCACCATTCTCCACTGACCATCTGGTGTTTTTTTGAGCACACCCGTAAACCTGATGCCGTTGAAGGTCATGGCTTTGTCCTGATACATGAAACTGTAATTCATCCTTTGCGAAAACCAGGCTATTTTTCCGTCCTCGTTCACCCTGATGTATTGGTTGTTGACGGCGATGTATGTATCGGCAATCAGCCCGAATTGCTTACGGTAGGCATTGCGTATGCTATGCCAGCCCATCAGTCGCTCGTCGCTGTCGGTACCCAGCAGCATGGCGCTGTCGCCACTTTCCCAGATGTTTTCGATGGCGTGAAAATCCTGATTTTCAATGGCTATCATGTATTTTTCCAGCACATTTTCTACCTTTTCGCGCTCAACGTTCAGGTCGGGCAGCGCAGTGGTTCCGGTTTGCGGCTTTCTGTTGCATGCAACAGTAGCTGCAACGGCAAGAGAAAGCAGAAGTATATAAGTCCTTTTCATAGAGGAATGGTTTATGCTTCAAGGCCTTAAGATACGAAAAAATTCCCCTGATTCACAAGTACATCGAATTATTTAGAACCTTTCTACCAAGATGTCGTGTTTTATCATGTGTCTGAATAAAACAGGCTGTTTTTCAAACATTTTGGGTTTTTTAGCTTTCCTAATTCCAAATTCTTCCGTAAAATTGCACCTTCAAACCAGTAAGTCGAAAAGCCTCCTGTTTACGATGAAAGTGATTGATATAAAGCGATTTAGGATTTTACTGCTCATAACCTTTGTTTCTTTGATTTCTTTCAGCCCCCGCGTTTATGCTGCAGGAGGCCATGGCGAAGAGGGTTTCAATGCGGGCGAAATGATCATTTCGCACATTGTGGATGCCTACGAATGGCATATCCTCAGCATCGGTCATACCCACGTGAGCATTCCGCTGCCGGTGATTCTTTACGACGAAGGGCAATGGCATGTATTCAGCAGTTCTAAATTTCATCACGGCACCGAGAGCTACAAAGGCTACGAATTGGCCACCGAAGGCGCGCTTAAGGGCAAAATCGTGCGCAAGGCTGCCGATGGCTCCTACATCAGGCCCTACGACTTTTCTATCACCAAAAATGTGCTTGGTTTGTTTATTGCCTCGGCGCTCGTCATCTTCATCTTCCTTTACATCGCCCGCATGTACCGCGTTACGCGCCGTCATGCACCACGTGGTTTTCAGGCCATTATGGAGCCCCTCATCATTTTCATCCGCGACGAGGTGATCAAAGCCTCCATCGGCGAAAAATACTACGAGCGCTTTGCACCCTACCTGCTTACCCTTTTCTTTTTCATTTTCTTCAACAACCTGATGGGGCTCATTCCCATCTTTCCTTTTGGTGCAAACCTCACCGGCAACCTGGCCGTAACGGGTATTCTTGCCCTGTTCACCTTTTTGACCATCGTCATCAGGGCCAACAAAAACTACTGGGCGCACATTTTTAATACCCCCGGCGTGCCATGGTGGCTCAAGTTTCCGCTCCCGCTCATGCCCATTATTGAGCTGGTGGGAATGTTTATCAAGCCCTTTGTACTTATGGTGCGTCTTTTTGCCAACATTACGGCAGGCCACATCATCATCCTGGGCTTCATCAGCCTCATCTTCGTTTTCGGACAGAGCAATGTGTTTGCCGGTTTCGGCATCTCCATCCTGTCGGTTGTGCTGGCCATCTTCATGAATTTTGTCGAGCTGCTGGTGGCCTTCATTCAGGCATTTGTGTTCACCCTGCTCTCGGCCATGTACATTGGCTCGGCAGTGGAGGAACATCATCATGAGGATCATGCCCATGCCGCGGAACATCATTAATGCAACTTTTTAACCCCAAATACCAATTCACATGCAGTTATTAAGCATCTTACTCCAAGCAGCAACGGATCTCGCTCCCATTGCCAAGGCAGCTGCCGCTATTGCAGCCAGCATCGCCGTGATTGGTGCCGGAATGGGCATCAGCCAGATTGGCCGTGGTTCGGTCGAGTCGATCGCCCGCCAGCCCGAAGCAGCAGGCGACATCCGTTCGAGCATGATCGTAACAGCCGCATTCATCGAAGGTGTTGCCTTCTTCGCCATCGTGGTGTGTCTGCTTATCGTATTCATGTAAAATCACATCCGCATCCGGTCCTCAACGGTTGGTTGAGGCCGGCTGCTTTTTTTCGATAAAAAACAAAAACGACATACAAGAAAACATCAGCCTGAACTATGGAACTTGTAAACCCGGGAATTGGATTAGTGTTCTGGATGCTGCTCGCATTCGGCGTAGTGCTTTTCGTGCTGCGCAAATTTGCCTGGCCCGCTATTATGCAGGCCCTCAAGGAGCGCGAACAGCATATTGAGGAGGCCCTCCATGCCGCCGACATTGCCAGGGAAGAAATGAAAAAGCTGAAGCTCGACAACGAAGAGCTTTTGCGTCAGGCCAAGGAAGAACGCGACCAGATGATGGCCGATGCCAAAAAAGTGCGCGACAAACTGCTCGATGAAGCCCGCCAGAGGGGCACCGAAGAGGCCGACCGCATTGTGGCCTCGGCACGCGAACGCATGGAAAACGAACGCATGGCGGCCATCACCGAGATGAAAAACCAGATTGCCGAGATGTCCATCGAAGTGGCCGAACGCATCCTGCGCGAAAAAATACAGACCCCAAAAGACCACGAGAGCTTCATCGAAAAAGTGCTCCGCGAAAAACAACACCTGTCGTAAACCGCCAACCACAACGAAGCGATGAAATCAGGCATACTGCACAAACGCTACGCCCAGGCCCTCTACGACATAGCCGTGGAGCAAAACCAGCTCGAAAGGGTTCACAACGACCTGAAGCTTATCAACCAGGTGATGGACGAAAACCACCGCGAGCTGAGGCTGCCCATGATCAACCCCACGATTCCGCCTGCCAAAAAACGCCGCATCTTCCGCGATATCTTCGGGCAACACATCCATCCCGTAACACTCACCTACTTCGACATCCTTTTCCGCAAAGGCCGCGAAAAGGAAATACCCGGCATTGCAGCCCAATTCGAAGAGGTTTACCTCGAGCACCACAACCAGGTGAAGGCGCAGCTCACCACAGCCGTTCCGGTTGACGAAGCCACAAAGCAGAAAATTGCTGCACTGGCCGGACAAAAAACCACAAAAACCATCCTCATTGAAGAACATACCGATCCGTCGATCATCGGCGGATTCAAGATAAAAATCGACGACTACCTCTACGACGCCAGCATCGACACCATGCTCAAGCGCCTGAGGGCCAAATTCAAAAAGAACCTTTACGTCAGAGAGTTTTAAAACAGCATAAAGCAGAACATATATGGGAATCATCAAACCCGCTGAAGTTACCGCAATACTTCGTAAAGAACTATCAGGATTCGAAACAGCAGCCCAACTCGAGGAAGTGGGCACCGTCCTCCAGGTGGGCGACGGTATTGCCCGCGTTTACGGCATGGGCAATGCCGAATCGGGCGAATTGGTCACCTTCGAAAAAACCGGCATGATGGGCATTGTGCTCAACCTCGAAGAGGACAACGTGGGCGTGGTACTCCTTGGCTCGGGCACCGGCCTCAACGAAGGCGACGTGGTGAAACGCACCGGACGCATCGCCTCCATCAAGGTGGGCGAAGGCATGCTGGGCCGCGTGATCAACACCCTGGGCCAACCCATCGACGGCAAGGGCGAAATCGCCGGCGAAACCTACGAGATGCCCCTCGAGCGCAAGGCCCCCGGCGTAATCTTCCGCCAGCCCGTGAACGAGCCCCTGCAAACCGGCATCAAGCCCATCGACGCCATGATTCCCATTGGCCGCGGCCAGCGCGAGCTCATCATCGGCGACCGCCAGACCGGCAAAACGGCCATCGCCATCGACACCATCATCAACCAGCGGGAATACTACGAGCGGGGCGAACCGGTTTACTGCATCTATGTGGCTGTAGGCCAGAAGGGCAGCACCGTGGCCAACATACAGAAAACCCTCGAAGACAAGGGGGCCATGCCCTACACCGTCATCGTTTCGGCCACTGCTTCCGACCCTGCCGCCATGCAGTTCTATGCACCCTTTGCAGGAGCTGCCATCGGCGAATTCTTCCGCGACACCGGCCGTCCGGCACTGGTGATCTACGACGACCTCAGCAAACAGGCCGTGGCCTACCGCGAAGTATCGCTGCTGCTGCGCCGCCCGCCCGGACGCGAAGCCTATCCCGGCGACGTGTTCTACCTTCACTCGCGCCTGCTCGAACGTGCTGCCAAAATCATCAACTCCGACGAGATTGCCCGCAACATGAACGACCTGCCCGAAAGCATCAAACACATGGTCAAAGGAGGCGGCTCGCTCACGGCCCTTCCCGTCATCGAAACACAGGCAGGTGACGTTTCGGCCTACATCCCCACCAATGTGATCTCCATCACCGACGGACAGATCTTCCTCGAAACCAATCTGTTCAACTCAGGTATCCGTCCGGCCATCAATGTGGGGATCTCTGTATCGCGCGTAGGGGGTAATGCCCAGATCAAATCGATGAAAAAGGTGGCCGGTACCCTCAAGCTCGACCAGGCCCAATACCGCGAGCTCGAAGCCTTCAGCAAGTTCAGCTCCGACCTCGACCCCGCCACCATGGCCGTGCTCGAAAAAGGCAAGCGCAACCTCGAAATCCTCAAGCAGCCGCAATACAGCCCCATGAAGGTGGAGCACCAGATTGCCATCATCTTCTGCGGCACCAACAACCTGCTGCGCCGTGTACCTGTGAGCGCCATCAGCGCATTCCAGGACGAGTTCCTGCACCACCTCGACGACAACCATGCTGATCTGCTAAGGCAGATCAAAGCCGGCAAATGGACTGACGAAATTGTTAACACCCTTACTGAGGCTGCCAAAAAAATTGCAGCCCGTTACGAAAAATAATCACCTGCCATGCCCAGTCTGAAGGAAGTAAGGACGCGCATCGAATCGGTAAACAGCACCAAGCAGATTACCAGCGCCATGAAGATGGTGGCCGCCGCCAAGCTGCGCAAATCGCAGCAGGCCATTGGCACCATGCGTCCGTATGCCACCAAGCTCAAGGAGATGATGCAGCAGATCGTGGCCGGGCTGCCCGCCGGATTTTCGCTGCCGCAGGCCGAACAGCGCGAGGGCGGCAAGGTGCTCTTGATTCCCGTTACCTCCAACAGGGGCCTGTGCGGTACCTTCAATGCCAACGTCATCCGCAGCGCAGTAAAGCTCATCAACGAAGAGCTCGGACAGCAGCTCCAGAACAACGAGCTCGAACTGATGTGCATTGGCCGTAAGGGCGACGAGTTTTTCAAAAGCCGCAAATACCCTGTCGTTGCCACCAACAACGCCCTGCTCGACAAGCTCAACTACGAATCGGTGGTAAACCTGGCCGATCAGCTGATGGACAGTTTCCTCAAAGGCCGGTACAACAGGATTGTCTTTGTTTACAGCCAGTTTCGCAGTGCCAGCAGCCAAATGGTGATCACCGAACAGTTTTTGCCCATTCAGCTGCCCGTGGTGGACGAAAGCAAACAAAAGGCCACCGTAGAATACCTCTTCGAACCCGATGGCGAGCAGATACTTGGCGAGCTGGTGCCCAAAACCCTTCGCACACAGGTGTTTAAGGTGATTCTGGACAGCCTGGCCTCCGAAAACGGCGCCCGCATGATTGCCATGCACAAGGCCACCGACAATGCCACCGAAATGCTTCGCCACCTTAAGCTCAGCTACAACAAGGCAAGGCAGGCCGCCATCACCAAGGAAATTCTTGAAATTGTGGCCGGCGCCAACGCGCTCAAATAAATGATGTTAAATTAACGGGCCTATGAAACCAGGGCGAGCCCCGGTTTGTTTAATGTAAAACTTTGAAAACTTTACAGCTATGATAAAGAAAACCATCGAAACAGCCCTCAACGAGCAGGTGAAACGCGAAGAATTTTCGTCGCGCCTTTATCTGGCCATGGCCAGCTGGTGCGAAGCCAACGGCTATCCGGGCGCTGCCGCTTTCCTCTATAGGCAAAGCGACGAAGAGCGTATGCACCAGCTCAAAATTGTGCACTACATCAACGACCGCGGAGGATATGCTACCCTGATGCCCCTGCCCGCACCCGAGCTTAACTATCACAACCTGAAGGAAGTGTTCGAACAGGTGATGGAACACGAACGCTACATCACCAGCTCTATCAACGACATATACGAGCTCACCCTCAACGAAAAAGACTATACCACGGGCAACTTCCTGCAGTGGTACATCAACGAACAGATTGAAGAAGAGAGCAGCATGTCGAAAATTCTCGACAAGATCAGGCTGGTGGGCGACGACAAAGCAGGAATGTTCCACATCGACAAGGAACTCGAGGCCATGTCGGCAGCACCGGTGAGCAGCGCTACAGCAGCTGAATAAAAGATTGCATTAAAAAAAACAATCAACAAGGAGGCTGTCTCAAATGAGGCAGCCTCCTGCGTTTATGGATTTACACACTGAAGGTAATCATCCAGTGTAAACTCATAAACATAGTAGCTTCGGTGCTCTTTTTTGTTTACGGAATCCAATCTAAAATTGCTCTCCAACAAGAAATTAAACCTTGAAGTATCAAAAATTGAATACCGGGCAAACCTCCCATCATCAAATTCTATTCTGGCCGAATCACCAAATACAATTAAGATATCACCACTTTTCGCACCGCCGTTCAATTCAATCCATTGTGAAAGCATATTGCCATCAGCCAAATCGAAAACCCGGCTGCTGCCTTGTTGGTATTTCACAATAGAAATGCCCTTGCCGGAACTGTTCACAAATTGATGGTGATGGTACTGTACCTCATCAACGTTTTTCTTACATGCGGACAAACTACTGCAAAATCCAATGAGCAAAAGTGTCCGGAACAAAAGTTTCTGTTGCATTGTTGTGTATATTAATTATTTGATCTCTCCACCCATTCCAACTTGTTTGGCCTATAAGGGCATCCTCGATTTGCCGGATTGGCAAAAAGCCTGTTGCCGTGCGTTAAAACACGCGGCAACAGGGTAAAAAGTTTATGGGCAAACCACCGATTCATTGTAGTCTGCCACTGTAATGGTATAATACAAGGTGTATGTGATTGGTTTGTTTTGTTCAAACAGACCAGGGGTGTAATTGTCATATTTCCGGTAATCAAAAATTTTTGGGCCAAACCCATTACTTAGCCTTTTATAGCTTAAACAACGGTTATTGCTGAATCGAATAACAACAGAATCACCATAATTTGCAGGGTTATAAAACTTAAATGGAACAGCAGCCTCTTCTATAGTAGTGCCGGTCTCAACGGCTTCATTAGGTGCAATTTGAAAATTTTTAAAATTGACACCGTTCCTGTCATATACCTCCAACACAAGATGGTGTGACGTTCCGTTTTTGTAAACGTAAGTTATCGTATGCAGATAATCAACATGCTTTCCGCAGGAGTTAACAAACAAACTAATTCCAATAAGCAAAAAGAGCGTCCAAATTGTTTTCTGTTGCATTGTTGTAAAGGTTTTTAAAGTTCTACTGCATTTTGATAATCCTCCTCAGTAAAAGTATAAGTGTATGACCTGCGGTTATCACTTTTTTTAAGGTACAGATAGTTGTTTAAATTCAAAATACTAAAGTCTGAGCTGGAACCCGGAACAAAATGTGAAATTCTGTCAGTTCCAAAAACTATAGTAACCGAATCACACAATGGTATCAAACCTGTTATACTGCCTGAAAAAAGCTCTAACTCTTGAGATAAATCACCATTAGCTGCCATACTGTAAGATGTTTCCAAAAAACCATCACCTTTTTTGTTGAAGACAGTAATAGTAATAGCGTGGTTGGAATTATTGACGTAATAATACTCCTCGTATTGAGCCTTATCAATGTCTTTTTTACAAGACAAAGCACTAATGAGTATTCCAATAATCGAAACTGCCACCCAAATTGTTTTCTGTTGCATTGTTGTATGAGTTAATTATTTTTTCTTTCCATGAATTCCAATGGATCTCACTACTTAGAGCATCTTCAATTTGCCTTATGGTATATCCGGTAACTTGATCATTGTAAGAACGAAATAGATAAGGGGATCCCCAAGCATTGGTAGAATAATCCCACCAAAATGATGTTCCCTTTGTTCCAAAACCATCAATCATGTCTTGTATGAGACCGGTGTAATTTAACCTTGCATAGACAGGCTGGTAGTCAGGATATATCATTCTGGTCAATTCCCATTGAACTCCTCTAGCCCAACTTTCGAAAGCAATAGTTGACGCATTATTGTAGTGCCAACTACTCATTTTCCAATGGCTGGCATGGGCAATTTCATGAATAGTCGTGCCATAAATTTCCATTGAGGAGTTTTGCGGATTATAAATTTTTATGGCACTACCCAACCCCAGAAACCTGCATGATGCACAGTGGGTGCCATTGCTGGAGTTTGTTTCATACACCGCCCTTAGCTTGAGTTGTGTGTTCCAAAAGCTGTTTTGAGGAGGCCGTCGCAAACCCTGAATGTTTTGGTAGTAATAATGGTGGGTGGCCCGGAAAATAGTGGCCCAGAACTTTTCTTTTCCTGAGCCCATATCTAAACTCCACTGCCCTTTTTTCGTAGGGCCGTTGATGTTTGCCGTGCTTAGCCATCCATCACGAATTTCAAAATCGTACCGCTCAAATTGCAGGCTGTAATTGGCTTCCCTGTCAAAAGTGCCATTACAGATATAATACCCATTTTCGTTGGTGGTTCCTTTATAGGTTGTAAACCACCTTCTGGCCCTTACTTCGAGACCCGCGATCGGGACAAAGGTATTGAGGTTGTCATCCCAAACCCGCATGGTTCCGGACGGTGTCCATGGGCCTGATTTGGCCGTCTTATCATCCCCCAGGTTATCAGTAATTCGTAAAGCCTCATAAACCAGTTTCTCAACGGGCACCGGCAAATCCTTTTTCACCTCTTCACTTGATTCAGGAATAAAAAGTTCTGCCAGAATTTCGAATGCCACATCAGGAAATGCATAGTCAACAGGCACAGAAGCGTATTGGTAGGTGGGCTGGCCAATGGGTACGTCGGGGTCTTGATAGGTAAGCGATCCTTCTTCGATCTCCACATCAAGCGGATATTGATACAGAAATATCGAAGTGTCGTTTTTGAGCAACGACAGTTCGTCGTCATCCTGAGGAATAAACTTTACGTAATAGTTCGTGGGACTGATTACATAAGTGCTTTGGCTACCCAGAAGGTTGTTTAGTGCTTCCTGCATAATTTCAACCGTGTAGGGATTTTTTAGTTTTTTTTGATAGACTGATTTTGTTTTGGTTTCGTTGCTTTGGGTTTGGTTAACACTTTTGATTTCTTTGCCGCAGCGCTGAAAAATGAACAGCGAAACAATAATAGCTATACAAAATATGTGAGTGTTATGGTTTGTTTTTATGGTGATTTATTCTTCAAGTGATAATATATGGTGGTTTCATAACAATTTGGCCGCTCTTAAGCAAAGCGGCCCGCCTCAGTCGAACCTATTCATTCCCAGCCGGAAGATATGTTTAGTGGTGCAAAAGGGAAAAAACTGCGTGTGCTTGCGGCTCAAACGCTCAACCTTTATCCACAGAATACTTTCTAAGTCTTTCAGGCGGAAAGAAGCTAGCCCTGATATGCGGGCAACGGCCAAAGCCAGGGCAGGGAACAAAACGAGGGTAGCCAAATGGATCTCGTTTTCCCCCCTGAAGCCTGTACCTGCCTTTTCAGCAGCTGCCGGTGCGTGGTAAGATACTGCCGTTTTAGTCAAAATGTTTCCTTTCGGTCATTGTATTGTTGTTTAAAACACACATTAATACCACTCGGGGGCAAAATCACATCGAAAATTTTAAGGAATTTTTAAAATATTTTTCATAGCGTTGATAATGAACGCTTTACAAATGTTAAAAAATTCGTTTTCATGGCCGGCCACAGGCCAAAACGGGCTGGGTTCGGGCGCGGCTGAGCTATGCGAAGTGCAATCGGGAGAAATGATTTGTTGTCTTCGGCGATCTGCCCGCTTTATGTGATGGAATGGTATTGCGGCAACCGTCGCGAAGTGGCACTATTGAACATGATAGTAATCAAAGCAATGATTAGTGACTGTCTCAAAAGCCAAAAGGAATCGTAATTCTACACCGCGAGACATTGTGCCGACTCTGTGATACACTGTGATGCAGTCCAGTATAAGTTTCACAGGGTTTCACTGTGTTGTACACAGAGTTGCGCGGGGACATTTGAGACAGCCTCTTTCAGCAAACAAGATAAAAAACCGTTGCTTCCGGGGCACTAAAATCCAGACCTTAATGGTCTTCCAATCAGTTTACTCTTTTATGAGTTTCGTAGTTTCTGTGCTGCCATCGGTAAAGCGTGTACGCAGCAGGTAGAGGCCGTGGGGGAGCTTCGACAGCTCGTAAAACATTCCGTTGTTGAGCATTGACAACTCAAGCCGTCCCATCAGTTGTCCGTTCTGGTTGTACAGCTCCATGCTGCTGATGCGCGAGGCGTCGTTGACCAGAATGCGCGGGCTGCCGCGGAAAGGGTTGGGGCTGACCAGCACACGGGCGTTTACCAGCGGGTTTTGGGGCAGGGCTACCATGATGCGCTGGTTTTCGATGGCCCCCATATCGATGCGGCCACCGAACACACGCGGATTGCCCAACAGGTCGGTGGCGGGCAAGCCAAGCCCGGTGGTATCGGGAGTACCGGCATTCACGCAGGGCGAGTTGTCCATCAGCGACCAATCGGCCAAGGAGCCATCGTAGCCCAGCCCCGAACCCGGGGTGGGGTTCACAAACAGGGGAGGCCCGGCAATGTTGCCCTCGCCATAATAATAAACAGGAGGATCGGCAATGCAGGAATAGGAAAGGGAGGAGTTGCCACCATCGATTGTAAATATTTGAACAGCCGGGAATCCTGGCACCATAAACTCATTGCCTGAAATAATGTTGTTCTTCATCGTTAAAAACGGGCTGTAATAGAGAATACCAGATCCTCCCGGTAAAGTGGATTTGTTATTGACAATGGTATTATTAATCAGTTTTGAAGTACTTAGTGAGTATCCGCCTATTACAATTCCGGTTCCAAAATTGTTTGCAATTAAATTATTAATAATACGAACTTCAGGTGCGGTTTCGTAAACAACCCCATTCACACTTTTATTGTTAAAAAAACAGTTATTCAGTATTTTTCCTGATGAGTTATAGTGAACATGAATAGCTGCTCCACTCCCATTTCTAGATGTGCCATACCAGGTTTCCCGCTCATTATAGGCAATATTTTGTGTAAAATAATTCCCCTCGATCAAAAAATGAGACAGGTTTAACGAAATTGCACCACCTTCATAAAATGCTTCATTGGCAGTAAATTGATTGTTTCTGATTACTGTTTTCTGCACATTGCGGATAAATACAGCAGCCCCGGCATATTTTGCTTTGTTATGCCAGAATAAAGAATGTTCAATAATTACCGATCCATAATTAATCGCCTGAATTGCTCCTCCTTTAAGCACATCATTCGCTGGATTAACCCCTTCGGCATATGCTTTTCCGTAAAAAAAATGACAGTGAAAGAAACAAGATGTGTCACTGGGGTTGTCGAGCAAACGAATTCTTCCCCAACCGCCATTATTGTTTGTAGTGTCAGCAAATCCGGTTGTGTCAGCAACGGTAAAAACGATTGGCTGAGCTGATGTGCCAATGGCCTTTATTTTACCGTTAACCATAATCCCATAATTACCCGTAAAAATCAACGTAGTTCCGGGATTTATGGTCAATGTAGTTCCAGGCGGAACATAAATGTTCTCTGAGATGAGTAAAGTATCGCTTTTCCAAATGATTTCCCGGTATGGCTGGTTGCGGATATCAGCTTTGGCTTCTACAGCAATCGCCAGGAATAAAATTATCAAAACGCTTATTAAGTTTTTCATGATGTTGCATAAATTAACAAAGAAAAAAAGATGTTTTAAATGCGCAGCGGAACATGGTTCTACATTTTGTGATGCTTTGATTTCTCCGTGATAAACCGCGATGCAAAATAATTTAAGTTGCGCAATGGTTCAAAGCATGCTCCCAGCGTCGTATGTCTGTCTTTTAAGACAAGCCGTAGCATACTAATCTAATCCGGGCATGACAATTGGAGTTCCATAAATTATTTGATAAAAATGATCATACGAATTGTTTGGCGGGTTTACCGGGTTAGACCAAACAACAATTGTTCGGAACGTTAAATGCTCTGGTCTCTCACCCGGAGGAATTTGACCCGGAGTGTTATAAATAATATAATGGCCTTCTTTTAGATAGTGAATCATATCGTGACTCAAGATGCATGGTGGAAAAGGGCTGATTTGATGGTATATTCTACCAGGATATTGTTGGTAAGACAGGACTGGTGTAGAGTAATTATTTATCCAGCTAATTATACCGCCATGAATGGCCACTCTTGGGTTGTTGAATCTTCGTTTGAGTTCCTGTCCCGCATCCGATTGCCATAAATATTGACCGTCGCAACGGCCCAGCATATTGCCGTAATACCAATTATCGAGTTCTGTGAATGGTTGATA
>JAJTAY010000040.1 GCA_021287165.1 Bacteroidia bacterium
CACATTACCCTTGATGAGCGTTTGGGCACCTATCATCCTTTGGACATCCTTGTGGCGGAGGATAATGCCATCAACCAGCGTATCATCATGACCATCCTCAACCGTTACGGCTATCAGGCCAAGATGGTCGAAAATGGCCAGGAAGCCTTAGAATCGCTGGGGCGAAGGATTTATGATGTTGTGCTCATGGACATCCAAATGCCCGTGATGGATGGCCTTGAGGCCACCCGCCGCATCCGGCAGTCGTTTTCAAAATACCGCCAGCCGGCCATAATCGCGCTCACAGCCGACGTAATGCAACAGGGTAAGGAAGAATATCTTGCGGCCGGTATGACGGATGTTTTGTATAAACCGGTGCAAACGAAGGCTTTATTGCAGGCCCTGGCCAACTGCAAACGGCTTGATCGTGGCAGCGATTTCTGAACGACTCATTAACCGAACTGATAACCCATCCAACAAAAACAGTTGAAAGCACTACTTTTGACCGCCCTGAAAAAACGATCTCTGCTGATGAAAACCGGAAAATTCGTCGCTATACTACTCATTTCCCTGATACTGAACAAAGCTGGTGCCCAGATTAAGCATACCGGACTGCCGCTGATCAATAATTTTCCCCGAACAGTTTACAAAGCCGCCACGCAAAACTGGGCTATCGCACAATCGGACAATGGCCTGATGTATTTTGGCAACAACGATGGCCTGCTCGAATTCGACGGTCAGCACTGGTCGTTGTACCGTGTTCCCAACAACAGTATTGTGCGCTCAGTTTTGGCTATAGGCGATACCATATACAGTGGTGCTTACGAGGAACTTGGTTTTTTTGCTCCTTCAGCCGATGGTCAGCTCGTTTACCATTCGCTTACCTATCTGGTCCCTGAGGAATATCGGTCGTTTGACGAGGTCTGGAAGATTTTCAAAACACCTGTTGGTATTGTTTTTCAGACTTTCAGGCTGATTATGATCTACGATGGCAGGCAGATCCGTTTTCTTAGCCCAAAGAGCCTTTATGGTCATGCCTATCAGGTAGGCAACGACGTGTATGTAGCCGATGCTACTTCGGGATTGCTCAGGCTCCGCAACTACAATCTGGAAGTGATAAGTGCCGACGAACGCTTCAGGCAAACAGAACTCAGATGCGTTTTGCCGCTTTCAGGTGGACAACTGCTGGTCGGTTTTATAAACGACGGACTTTTTGTACTTGATAATGGTGTGCTTAAGCCCTGGAATACAACGATTAATGAGGAGCTCAGGCGAAATATCATTTTTTCGGGAATTCGGCTTGGCAATGGTTTATTTGCCTTTGGTACCATACAGAACGGGGTTTACATTGCCAACGAACAGGGGCAGGTGCTTCAGCACGTAAACCGTTTCAAAGGGCTTTTGAACAATACGGTACTCAATATGGGCGAAGACCGCGACGGAAACCTCTGGCTCGGACTTGACAACGGTATCGACTATGTTGAGGTGAATTCGGCTCTGAGCATTTTCGATCACACCTTTCATATCGAGAGCACTTATGCCTCAATAGTACACAATGGTTACCTGTATGTAGGCACTAATCAGGGACTTTACTTCGCCCCGCTCGAAGAGCTTGACAATAAGCGACGTCTTGGTACGGTGTTCAGGCTAATTCCCGGCACCGAAGGTCAGGTGTGGTCGCTTACCGAAGTTGAGGGTCAGCTGATTTGCGGACATAATTTCGGGCTGTTTCATATCCAAAAGGAGAGTGCGGTTAAACTGGCCGACGATCGTGGTTATTGGACGGTTTTACCCTGGAACCAAAAGGCCGACACGCTCCTTTGCGGAACTTACAACGGATTGACTGTAATGATAAAGGAGGGCAGGACCTGGAAATATGGCTGGAAAATAAAGCAATTCACCGAATCGAGCAGGGCAATGGTGCAGAATGGGAATTCCCTCTGGATTGCCCATGGCTACAGAGGTTTGTTCAAAGTTGAGCTCGATGCCAGGCTGCAGAAAGCTGTGTCCACAAGACTGTATTACAACGAACGCGGATTGCCTGCCGAACTCCCCTACGGGGTGCACAGCTTGGATAACAGGATTGTTTTCACAACTCCCGACGGCTTCAGGGCTTATGATAAACAAACCGACAGTTTTATCCCCGACGATCGATTTAAAAGGATTTTTGGCAGCAGAAAAATCAACCACATCATCGCCGATCATGCAGGCAACTACTGGTATTTTGCGGAAGGCCGCTTAGGCCTGATGCGGCTGATGGAGGACGGTAACTACAACGACATTACTTCCCCTTTCAATCGCATAAACGATATGATCATCGTTTCCTACGAGAATATTTTTGTTTACGACAACCGCAACGTATTTATTGGAACGAAAAACGGCCTCCTGCACTACGATCCTATGTTCAGGCGCAGGCAACAGACAAGCCCTGTGGTATTGCTCCGTGAATTGGCATTTCAGGGTAATGATGAGACCAAAATCCTCTACAACATTGATCCTAAAATAGCGGTTTCCCTATACCAGCAGTCAGCCTTGAGCATACCCTACAGGCTGAACGACATTTCATTGCGCTTTTCGAGCGCGGTTTATGAAGCTACGGGTACCACTGAATTCTCTTTTCGCCTGAAAGGCTTCGACCGCGATTGGTCGCAGTGGAACAGGCTTACTTACAAGGAGTACACCAATCTGCCGGAAGGAAAATATGTGTTCGAGGTGCGATCGAGGGTGCCCGGAGGCGCAGCTGAGGAGGTGTTCAGCTTTCCTTTCGAAATCTTGCCGCCATTTCACCGAACTACCACGGCCTACATTTTTTATGTTATAGTGCTCATTCTCATCGTGGTGGGCAATGTCATCGTTTTGCAGAGACGCATCGCCCGCTCGGTAAGCGAAGCCCGCGAAAAGCACGAGCAGGAACTGCAGGAGCAGGAACGCGTGTTCAGGGAGCAGGCTCTGATTGCCGAAAAGGAAATTGTCAACCTTCGTAATGACGCACTTCAAAAAGAGGTGGAGCATAAAAACAAAGAGCTGGCCAACACCACATTGCATCTGATTCACAAGAACAAGATACTGAATGCCATTAAGGCCAGCCTCACGCAGATCAACGATACCAGCCTCAGTCCGCGAAAAAAGGATGAGCTCGAAACCCTTGTAGGCCGCATCAATAGGGAGCTAAAAAATGAACGCTTCCAGAAACTATTCGATGAAACCTTCGATCAGGTTCACGATGATTTTCTGACCAGGCTGAAGGATCTCCATCCC
>JAJTAY010000008.1 GCA_021287165.1 Bacteroidia bacterium
TTCAAACATGTTATGATGAAGATGGTGCCAGACGCCACCGGAACAACACAAAATTTTGCTGCCGGACAAACTGCTACTTTTAGTTTCAACCAGAATATGGCCGGAACATTTGTTGAGCAGATGGACGACCTGATTGCCGTAATATTCCTGCAGGACAATTCGAACAAATACGTCTTCCAGGCCGCTTACACGCAGGACGCATCGCAGGTAGCTGCCACTGTCAGCTTCAATCCGGTTGCAGGCACTACCGGCGTACCCACCAACAGCCAGTTGACTATCCAATACAATATGCCGGTTGCTTTTGTTGGCGGTACAGCAATCACCAACGATAACGTAGCCAACATCATCACCCTGAAGCAGCAAAATGGCCCCAATTTCCCATTCACTGCAACCATCAACGATGAGAAGACTACCATTACTGTTACACCAACCGGTCTGCTTAACAGCTACACCACTTATGAACTTGCAATCGAAGCGGTTCAGAATTCATTTGGCGTAGTTACTCCCGCTGCCTCAACAACATTTGAAACCGGAATGCATGTGGGATTAGGCGAGCAGTTTACAACGCTGGCAGGCATTTTCCCCAACCCTGCCACCGACCAGCTTACACTTCGCTATTTCCTGAGCGAAAGCTGCCGCGTCAACCTGCAGATTATCGACCTCAGTGGTAAAGCGGTAAAACAAATTGCAAATGGCGCAATGGCTGCCGGAGAGCATCTGCAGCACATCAGCATTGGACATCTGCCCAAGGGCGTTTATCTTGTCAGAATGCAAACCTCCGAAATGGTGCAAACTAAACGGCTGATCATAAAATAGTTACACTAAAACCTTCAACACAAAAGCGGGTTTTCCTCCTGGAGACCCGCTTTTTTATTGAAAAGCATAAACACCTTCGCCGAAAAATATACAACTTAGCGTCCTCATGCGCCTATCGAATAAAAAAAAGACTGCACCAATGCTTTTGCTGCTCACTGCTGCAATCTGGGGTTTGGCGTTTGTGGCGCAGAGAAAAGGGATGGAATATGCCGGACCGCTCACATTCAATGGCTTAAGGTTTCTGTTGGGAGCGCTGGCACTAACGCCTTATGTAATTCTTTCGGAAAAAAGCAAAAACCTTTCGGAAAAATGGCTGCAGCCAAATCTCCTTTTTCATGCAGCCTTGGCCTCCGTAGCCTTGTTCATGGGCTCTTCATTTCAGCAAATTGGTATAGTTTATACCACTGCCGGAAAAGCAGGTTTTATCACATCGTTCTATATTATACTTGTTCCACTCTATGGTCTGCTGAAAGGCAACCGGCCTGGAATAACCTACTGGACGGGCACAGCCATTGTTCTGGCAGGCTTGTTTTTCATTACCCGGGAATCCGATTTCAGCCTTCGAATGGGGGATATGCTCGTGCTCATCAGCGCCGTTTTCTGGGCTATGCACATCATCGTTCTTGGTAAAATCTCAGGTTTGCACAATGCCATTTTGCTGGCATTCTGGCAGTTTACCTTTGCAGGATTCATGAGTCTGACCCTTGGACTAATCCTGGAACCTTTCGATCTTACAATGATTATTGAGGGCTGGTGGCCGTTGATTTATGCAGGGGTGTTTTCTGCCGGAATTGGTTTCACCTTGCAGGTTGCTGCGCAGAAGCATGTTAAACCGGAGCATACAGGCCTCATACTGAGCCTGGAAGCCGCATTTGCTGTTCTTGGAGGTTATCTCATCCTGAATGAGCGTATGGATGAGGTAGCATTGGCAGGCTGCTCACTCATGCTGGCTGGCGTGTTGTTGGCGCAATACAATAAAAAAGCAGCTGATTAGGGTTGCCGGCAAGATATTGGAATTATCTCATAACATCGAAACCCTGGCCATAAACACCCATAACTGTGGACAGAGAAACGAAAGCATCGCGGTCTTCTTCCTTTACAATCCGAAACACCTGAGGGTACTCCGTCCGCCTTACGATTATCATGAGGATGTCGTTTTCTGACTTTGTGTACCACCCTTTTCCTTTGATGAAAGTTACGCCACGTCCCAGCTCGTTTCCGATACGGTCGGCTATCGCTTCTGGTTTTCGGGAAAAAATGAATAGCTGCACCGACTGTTTATTACCTGTAATAATCAGATCAATGGCATAGCTCACAACACTCATCACCACAAAGCCATACACCAAAGGCTCGATGCTGCGGAAAATCAGCCAGGAACTCGATATGATTACCACATCGATTGCCAAAATAATCTTGCCCGGAGTAATATTGCGATACTTATTGATTATCAGCGCAATAATATCAGTGCCTCCCGTGCTTCCTCCCTGGGTAAAAATGATTCCCATTGCCGATCCGGCCAAACCTGCACCCACAATGCTGGCAAGAAACTTATCGGTTACGAAAGGCTCGCGAATGTAATACTGCAACAGGGCAAAAAATCCAGAAAGTACGGCAATAGAATAAATTGTCTTCACTCCGAATCCCCTACCAAGAATACGCAGTGCAAATACCAGCAAAACGGCATTGATTGCAGCCACAGAAACCCCAACCGGCAGACCTGTTGACCAGAATATCAATGTGGAAATACCGGTTACTCCGCCTCCCAAAATTTCGTTTGGAATGAGAAATGCCGTCCAGCCAAGAGCCATGACAAAAAGTCCGACAGTTATGATGCTGTAGGCTTTTACTTCGGACCAAATGGATTTTTTACGCTGTTTCATTGTTTATGTAAAAATTGCATCAAAAATAAAGCTTTCGGTTTCGCTGACAAGTCTGCTTGATAAATTAGCTGAATGTGAAGAACTTAATTACTAATTAGCATACCAAAAAACGAAATACAGCTGTTAAAAAACTAAAATTGTGCGCCAGGGCCTCTCATCAGAATAATAATGGCAATAATTTTGATGCCTGAGAATCACCAAACATTGAAACAATTCATCCTATGGCAATCTGGATAATATTTGGATTTTTTATGTTGCTGAGCTGGTTAGTCGGTGCAAGACTCAAATCGAAGTTCAATGAGTTTAGCCGCATTCCGATTAATTATGGCCTCACGGGCAGGGAAATTGCTCAGAAAATGCTCAACGACAACGGCATTTACGACGTTAAAGTCGTTTCTGTTGAAGGGCAGCTCACCGATCACTACAATCCGGCTAACAAGACCGTGAACCTCAGCCCTGATGTATATCACGGACGCTCGGTTGCAGCTGCAGCCGTTTCGGCACATGAGTGCGGTCATGCGGTGCAGCACGCCACGGCCTATCATTGGCTTACCATGCGCAGTAAACTTGTGCCTGTAGTGAGCATTGCTTCTCAGTGGGTTCAGTGGGTGCTACTTGCCGGCATCTTGCTCATCGAGGCTTTCCCGCAGGTGCTCTTCATCGGCATTCTGATGTTTGCCACCACCACCCTCTTCAGCTTCATCACACTCCCTGTGGAAATCGACGCCAGCCGTCGAGCACTGGCATGGCTTAATGTGAGCGGCATTACCACCAACGAAACCTATCCCAAGGCTAAAAATGCCCTGAGCTGGGCCGCCTACACCTATGTTGTTGCAGCGTTGGCTTCACTTGCCACCCTCCTCTACTACATTATGATTTTCCTTGGTCGCAGAGACTAAATTGCTAACAAATAATTGAAATAACAAAAAAGCTTCCCGGAGACGGGGAGCTTTTTTTATGCCCCCAGACTTTGACGAAATTACCCAAAGTCAATGTTTACTTAAAACCAGAATGCGTTCTATTTAAGAAAAAGAGCATTGATTAGCCTGTTTGTCGCAATCGTTTTCATAAGGCATTTTAAAGTTAAAAAAGATTAAGCCCCTGTAATATGCTGGATGTCATTCCCTATTTTTGCGCCCAAATTATACCAATCAAGACAAAAACGGATCACTAACACGTTTCAAACTCGCTTATGAATCAAATCGTATGGTTTCTTCCCCTTGCAGGAATAGTGGGAATTGTTTTTATGTTGCTAAAGTCCAGATGGATAGACTCGCTGGATGCAGGCACTGAAAAAATGCAACGCATTGCGGGCTATATCTCCCGTGGTGCAATGGCATTCCTCAAGGCTGAGTATCGTATTCTGGCCATTTTCGTGGCATCGGTCTCGGTTCTGTTGTTTGTTAAAGGATCATATGAACCAGGCTCCAATGGCTTTGTGGTTCTTTCATTCATCACGGGAGCCGTTCTATCGGGGCTTGCGGGCTTTATAGGAATGCGCGTGGCCACCAAAGCCAATGTGCGCACTACCCAGGCCGCACGCAGCTCGCTTTCCGACGCCCTCAAAGTGGCATTTACAGGTGGCAGTGTGATGGGGATTGGTGTTGTAACGCTTGGCCTTATGGGATTGAGTTTGCTCTTCCTGCTCTTTAATAACCTTATCGGTGTTGACTGGAGCCTTGAAGTAGTGCTCAATGTGCTTTCGGCCTTTTCGCTGGGC
>JAJTAY010000031.1 GCA_021287165.1 Bacteroidia bacterium
AATTTCGGTTGGAATACCACCACTTACCCTGCACAGGGAGCAAATCCCAAAACTGCCGGAGTACAGTTTAGGGTCAGTACGGTAGGCTACGACAACATTAAGTTCGTTTTCGATCAAAGGCTGAGCAATACTGCAGCAAATACCTGGGTGGTCCAGTACACCAGCAACTTTGCAGCCACCCCACCCGTATGGGTTGATGCGCAAACTTTCACCTTCGAACCACAGGCAACCGGAACAGGTGACGTTTGGTACAATCAGCGCACAGTCGATCTTGGTGCTATAACGGCACTGGCCAATAACCCGAATGCCGCATTCCGGATCGTGTCGGCTTTCGACCCCACAACAGGAAACTACCTGGCTGCCCGTTCCACAAGCACCTATGGAACCACCGGAACCAGCCGCTTCGACATGGTAACTGTGCTTGGTACACCAGCCACCTCGCTTATCGAAAATAATTTGCGCAGTGCACAAATCTGGTTCGACGGAACGCAAATACAGCTGCGAACTGCATCCTACATGAATGGCAAGGTCGAAGTGTTCGACTTACTCGGCAACCTTATTCAGAAGTCTCAGATAAACGGAAACAGCGCAAATATGGCGGCATACATCAGCCCGGGAATACTCATGGTTCGGCTTAGCGATGAATCGGGAAGACAGATAACCAGAAAAATAGTGATCAGGTAATACGCTGAAAATAGGATAATTACAATGCTATCTCGGTGGGATAGCATTATTTTTTATGAACAACCCAAAAAATTAATGATATGAAGCGTTTGTTACAAGTTTTAGGTGTGACACTGACAATCAGCATTTTCGGGCTGATGTCAGCAGAAGCCCAGCCTCTGCTGGTCGAAAATTTTGATTATACCCCAGGCTCCGCCCTATCGTCGGTGGGCTGGACTGCCCACAGTGGTGTGGGAACCAATCCAATTCTTGTTGGCAATGGTTTGAACTTTACCGGTTATTCAGGCAGCGGTATAGGCGGAGCTGCATATGTTGTCAATAATGGTGAGGATGTACACCGCACTTTTCAGGAGGTGACGTCAGGCAATGTGTACATTGCTTTCATGCTTCAAACCGAACCAACAAATTCGGCGGGATATTTTCTTCACCTCGGACAGCAGACCATCGGCACAACCTTCTTTTCGCGTTTATACGTGAATGCTACAGGAGATGGCATTGGCATTTCCGGTGCTGCTGCCCCTACAACTTTCGTTTCGATAACGCCAAATACCACCCATTTGGTTGTGATTAAGCACACGCTATCAACCAAACTTACAAGCCTTTATGTTTTCACAAGCATGCCTTCCAGCGAGCCAACGCAGGCAGCAGCAACCTTTACCGAAACGCTGTCTTATTCCGGCGTGGGAAGCATTGCCCTGCGTCAATACAATGCGGCTCAGCGCGCCATTGTCGATGGTATTCGTGTCGCAACCACCTGGAGCGAGGCAATCGGCACAGGCGGAAATCCCAATATTCCGACTTTGACGGTTAACCCTGCCGCACTCAACGGATTTACCTATACCGTGGGCGGAGGCCCCAGCGCGGCTCAAACGTACACTGTTTCCGGAACAAACCTCGACGGCATGGGACAGATCACCCTGCTTGCACCCTCGGACTACGAAATTTCGACCAACGGAACCACTTTCACCAGCACCATTCCGCTTCCTTTCGGAGGCGGTGTTATCACCGGTCAGCCTGTAACCATTCATGTCCGCCTGAAAGCAGGCCTTGCCATCGGCACATACAACGGTCAGCAGATTTCCCATAACGGAGGTGGTGCTGTAGCCGTCAACGTTACCCTCAACGGGGAAGTAGTATCGGGAGTTGTACCCCAAATTTCAAGCGAAATCCTACCACAGTATATTCAGGGACTAACCCCAACAAATACCACCAGGGTGCCTTATGCTTTCCGGGCAACCTTAAGCAACCTGACACCCAACACCACTTATCGTTATATTCATCAGGTAGTTACCTCGGCCGATGCCCCTACTGTGAACGGTGCAGGTAACCCAATTTTTGTTACGGAAACCGGCAACTTTATCCGTACAAGCAGCCCCAACCTGGGCACTGATGGTGCCTATGGCACACTTCAAACGGATGCACAGGGCAGCTACACAGGATGGTTTGTTGTAGAACCAACTGGCAACGCCAGGTTTACCCCCGGAAACGAAGTATTTTTCCGAATCCGTCTCAACGATGGCAACAATGGCACGGTTGCAGTTACTTACCTCACCACGACCAACTTCGCCAAAGTGATCAATTTTGGCACCGAAGCCGGCAATATCCAGGGTACAGCTTTCAGAACCACCTCACCAACTACAGCAAAGAATTTCCTTTTGCTTTACGACAACATTGATGGAAGCGGAAGGCCTGTTTACGGAACAAGCATCGAAGCAACCGGAGTCGATTTTTCAGCCACCACCTGGGCGCAATATTACCGTGACAACGTGGCCGGCATTGCCGGAGCTGCCGGAGGAATACTGCCCAACCTCCTGAACAATGGCATCCTTCGTATTGAAGAACGCGCCAAAATTGGCGGAGCAATCGCTCAGACTTTCACTTCGGCCACTGGTGTCTGGAATGGCGTGAGTACGGTCAATCCCACAGGAGGCCTCGATAATGTGCTGTTGCTCAACCTTAATACAACCAACACGCCAGTGCTCACCGTTAACCCGACCTCGCTTACCGGCTTTAGCTATATCGAAGGGCAAGGTCCGAGCCAGGCACAAACCTACACCGTTGTCGGACAGTTTCTTGAAGGCTCCGGAAACATCAGTGTTGCTGCGCCTTCGGCCTATGAAATTTCGCTCAACGGCACAAGTTTCAGCACAAGCCTAAGCCTTCCGTTTGCCGGTGGAACAATTACCGGTCAGCCTGTAACGATTCATGTGCGGTTAAAAGCAGGCTTGACTACCGGCACCTACAATGGCCAGACCATTACCCACAACGGCGGTGGTGCAGCCGAAAAAACGGTTGCGCTAAATGGTGAAGTAATTTCAAGCGTTCAGCCAGAAATCACAGCAGAAATTGTTCCTCAGTTCATTCAGGGCAACACGCCAACAAATACTACACGCGTTCCTTATGCATTTTGGGCAAGCTTGTCGAACCTGACACCAAACGCTACATACCGTTTTATAAACCAGGTGGTTACATCTGCCGACGGTCCAACTGTCAATGGTGCTGGCAACCCCATATTCGTTACAAATACGGGAAGCTTTATCCGGACAAGCAGCCCCAGTCTGGCCACTGATGGTGCCTATGGCACATTCACAACCAATGCTCAGGGCAGCTACTCAGGATGGTTTATGGTAGAACCCAGCGGCAATGCACGTTTTACACCCGGAAACGAAGTTTATTTCCGCATCAGGCTAAATGATGGCAACAATGGAACCGTTGCCGTTACTTTTCTAACTACATCAACATTTGCCAAGGTTATCAATTTTGCTGCCGATGCCAACAACCTGTCCGGGACTGCCTTAAGGGCTACTTCGCCGTCGACCGCAAAGAATTTTGTATTCCTTTATGACAATGTTGACGGGACAGGCCGGCCAATTACCGGTACAAGTGTGGAAACAACCGGCGTTGATTATGGCGCTGTAACCACATGGGCGCAGTTCTATCGCGATCTTGTTTCAGGCGTTGACGGTGCCTGGGGTACAATAATCCCCAACCAACTACCCAATGGAATCAGACGTATTGAAGAACGCAGTAAAAACGGGGGCGCCGTTGTCCAAACCTATACTGCTGCCAATGGAAACTGGAACGGAACCAACACCGTTAACCCATCCGGAGGCATTGACAATGTGCTGTTTATCAACCTCAACACTACCAACACGCCTGTGCTGACAGTAAATCCGGCTACCCTTTCAGGGTTTGCCTATGTCCAGGGCCAGGGGCCAAGTCAGGCACAAACCTACACGGTTAGCGGACAGTTTCTCGAAGGCAGCGGCAACATCAGTGTAAGTGCTCCGGAAGCTTACGAAATTTCGCTCAATGGTACGACTTTCAGTCAAAGCCTGAATCTTCTTTTTGCCGGCGGAGTCATTACTGGCCAGCCAGTTACAGTGCATGTTCGCCTGAAGGCCGGGCTCAACGCAGGCACCTACAATGGTCAAAACATTTCCCATACCGGTGGCGGAGCTGCAGCAAAAACCGTAACGCTCAACGGCGAGGTTAGCTCGGGTGTAAGCCCATCCATCGAAACCTCAATCTCGCCAATGTACATTCAGGGTCTCAGCCCAACAAACAATACACGACTGCCTTTTGCCTGGTGGGTACGGATCAACAATCTGACGCCCGGAGCAACCTATCGTTATATCCATCAGGCAGTTATCGCTACTGATCTTGCGACTTCGGGAGGTGCCGGCAACCCGATTTTTGTTAGTGGACAAGGCGTGTTTGCCCGTTCCACAAGCCCGAGTCTGGCCACCGAAGGTGGTTACGGTACGTTTACTGCCAACAGCCAGGGAAAATATGAGGGCTGGTTTGTCATGGAGCCTACCGGAAACTCACGTTTCACAACTGGAAACGACGTTTTCCTTCGCATCCGCATCAACGACGGAAATAATGGAACAACCGCCGTTCACTACCTGACAGTACCCGATGCCTCCCGCGTTATTGATTTCGGCGATAATATGCTGGCCAACGAAGGCTCTTCCATCAGGGCTATCTCCAGCGACCCGGCCAAATCCTTTGTTACGCTCTATGATAACGTTTCTGGCCAGGGACGGCCGCTTACCGCCACCCATGTTGAAGCCTCTGGCATCGATTTCGCCGGTATTACCAGCTATGTACCCTTTTATCGTGATAATGTTTCGGGTGTGAATGGCTCATGGGGAACAATTATTCCAAACACCAATGGCCTTGGCATCAGACTTATTAAAGTTCAGAACCCATTCACAGGATTCAGCAGGGAATACACAAGCACCAACGGAGTGTGGGGCACAGTAGATACACGCAATCCCGATAATGGATTGCTCACTACCCTCGTTTTAAACCTCACCACCATTGGCGTTCCTGAATACAGCAGTGGCAAGCTCAGCGTATTTGCAAACAGGGAAAGGATTGTGTTGCTCAGCAGTTCATCCGACGAAGGCATTGTAAGTGTTTACAATACGCTTGGCCAGCAGCTGATCTCAGCCGATATCAGGCAAACAGGCGCAACGCTCAGCCATAATTTACCCGCAGGAACATATATCGTTACCCTTCGCAGCGAAAACAAAGTCAGCCAAAGCATAATCATTATCAAATAATCGAGTATCAGCGCCCCAACACTTGCTTCACTGCCTGATTTGAATGAGCTGAAACTCAGTTCAATCAGGCAGTGAAGCTTTTTTCAATTAAATATTTGCCAAAAAAAACATAAATTTTTCTTTTCCCTTGACAATCACGACTTTTTGTATCTACCTTTGCCCCGGATTAATTCATTTATTATTGTTTCAAAAAGTATTGTTTTCCTTGTTTCCTCGGACCAACCCAATTTCCCGGCTGCTTTGATTACATTGCTTAATGAAACCTAACCTATTCATTTTTTATTTTTTATGAACATTTTTGTTGCAAAGCTCAACTTCAAAACCACAAGTGAGCAATTGACCGCTCTCTTCGAGCAATTTGGCACAGTTTCGTCGGCTAAAGTAATTTTCGACAAACTGACCAACCGTTCCAAAGGCTACGGTTTCGTCGAAATGCCCGACGATAACGAGGCCTTCAATGCCATCAACGAACTCAACGAATCCGAAGTGGATGGCAACACCATCGTGGTTAAGAAAGCCAGACCCCGCGAAGAAGGTGGAAACACCGGCGGCGGTGGCAGCCGTTTCCCCCGTCGCGAAGGCGGATTTCGCCGCGAAGGCGGTCGCGAAGGCGGCGGTGGCTATGGTAATCGCGGTAATAACGAAGGCGGATACCGCAGCCGTTATTAATTCGGATTGATCAGATACCTAAAAAGGCGACACGCGTTGTCGCCTTTTTTGTTTTAAGCCAAATCCTTGACAACAGGCAAAGCATTTTATGTAAATTTGCAGCCCAATTCAATACTGGTCTCGTAGCTCAGCTGGATAGAGCAGCAGCCTTCTAAGCTGCGGGTCGCAGGTTCGAGTCCTGCCGGGATCACTAAAAAGCCGTCATTCACCATGACGGCTTTTTCGTTATTTATTTATTAATCAACTGATTAGATTAATGCTATAGTAGAATTGCCATTCAATTATTTGCGTTTGGCATTTATTTTTCCCTATTTTGATGCCTTAATAGCATCAGGATGAAACTTGAAATCAAAGAAGTAAAAGATGCGAAGGATTTAAGGCGCTTTATTTATCTGCCCGAGAAACTCTACAAAAACTATCCTAACTGGGCGCCACCTTTTTATCCCGACGAATTCAAATTCTTCAATCCGAAGCATAATGATGCTTTCGAAAAAAACGAAACCATTATGGCGCTTGCCTGGCTCGACAAAAAGCCTGTGGGGCGAATAATGGGAGTCATTAATCCTATCTACAACCAAAGAAAAAACGAAACGCATGCACGTTTCTGTTTTCTTGACTGCCCTGATGATGCTGACATTCTAAACGCACTTATCCGTTTCGTTGAAAAATGGGCTTGCAGCAAGGGTATGACTCACCTCATCGGACCAATGGCTTTCTCAGATAAAGATCCTCAGGGCATGATGACAGAAGGATTTGAAGAAAAGCCGGTCATCGCTACAAACCACAACCCTCCATATCTACCACAACTAATTCATAATCAGGGATTCAAAAAACTATACGACCTTGTTTCCTACCTTATCCCCATACCCGAGCAGCTACCCGAAAGGTACCTGAAAGCAATGGATCGCCTGAAAAACAATACGTCTTTCAGACTTGTGGAGTTCACAAACAAAAGACAATTCAAGCCATGGATTGTCCCGCTATTCAGACTCGTTAACGATGCCTACGGCCACATTTATGGATTCGATCCGCTTAAAGAACACGAAATGAAAGCTCTGGCCAACAGATACCTGCCGGTGCTCAATCCCGAATTTGTGAAGATCATCGTGGACGAGGATAACCAATTGCTTGCCTTTGTTGTTGGAATGCCTGAACTAAGCGAGGGAATCAAAAGAGCAAAAGGGCGTTTGCTTCCTTTTGGGTGGTGGCATATTTTACAAGCAATGAAGAAGTCCAGATTGCTCACCTTGCTGCTGGGTGCAGTTCATCCAGACAAACGTAATCACGGCTTCACACTCCTGCTGGCTGAAAGCATACTTAACTCAGCGCGAAAAAATGGCATTACCGAGATCGACAGCCACCTGATTTTGGAATACAACGCCCCAATGCGCGCTGAGTGTGAGCGCCTTTATGGAAGACTGCACAAGCGATACCGATTGTTTATCAGGCCAATCAACGTTGAATCAACATGATGCGTGCAACACCGGTCTTATCGTGATCGAGTGCCCGCAGGATATAAACACCATTGGAGAGTTCCGGTAAACGGATTTCATCGCCACTTGTAATAGCCTCCAAAAGCATAACCGGCTTCCCGAAAACGTCAGTCAGCACGAGATTTTTTAACAATCCCTCACTGCTGCCATAAACCCTCACCGACCTCGCAGCCGGATTGGGTACTGCAAACAATTTGCTTTGTTGTGCTGTGGCAAGTTCAGTAATATTTACGGTGCCTTCTATGCCTACATTGGTGACATACAGCGGATTGCCATAAAAACTGTATGTCTCAAAAGCCACTTTGACATTGTATTGACCCTCCCAGCTATCCAGCGGAAGACTGATGCATGGAGCGCCCCAGCCCGATCCGCACCAATCGTCGGGTACAGCTGGCACAAAGCCCTGAGCCATCGGACGGGTGGCAAAATTGCCGCTACCATTTTCAGCACTTGCAAAAATGCGGTTCCAGCTTAGGCCACAATCCCCTGAAACGTATATAATCAAGGAGTCAGATACCTGAGCAAGGCGTTTTGCATGGGCATGTCGGAAGTTGAGACTCAGCTGACTCATATTGCGCAAATCGAGCGGAGGACTGATAAGGCGGTCGCGCTGGCCAATGGCAAAATAGGTCAGAAAGTCAAGCCTGGCAGCCATATTGGATTCCGTAAGACCGCCAACCGGGTAAAGTTCCCAAGTTTTTTGGTTATCAGGGTTAACAACAGTCCAATCAACAGCAGCAAACGATTCTGTATCAAAACGTTGAATATATGGCAGTTGCGATCCTCCGGCCCTTAAAATATCAAATGTTGTCTGGCTCGAAGTCCCATTAAGGTTCGTGGCATGAAGGGTCACACTGTAATTACCAGCTTCGGTAAAAATCACTTTTGGATGTCGGGAATTGCTGCTTGTGCCTTCAACAAAAGCGACGGTGCCGGGGGTGAATTCCCACAACCACTGTCGCGGCACATGGATACTTTGATCGGTGAAGCTAACAGTTTCGCCTGTGCATACGAGCCGTTTGTCGGCAACAAAGCTTACTTGAGGCAACAGTGATGAGCTTACCTCAATATATTGTGTCTTCGTTATCGTATTGACGCCGAAAGCGTTGGAAACAGTAAGTGTTACCGGATAAATGCCCGGATTGGGATACTGGATATTTTTTGGATGCTGTTCTGTTGAATATTCTGGCACTCCGCCCTGAAAAACCCATGTCCAGCTCTGTGGTACACCAGCACTTTGGTCGGTGAAATCAACGGTTTCGCCCGTAGGGATAAGTTGCAGGCTTGCGGAAAAATCGGGCTGAGGAAAGAAAGGTATCCTCACATAAGCCCACCAGGTACTCCAGCGGTCGCCTCCCACGGGGAGCTCGGCATATTCCTGCAACACCCAGAAATCAACGCCATTGGCAGGATCGAGCATGGTGGCCGAATAATCGCCCCAGCGGTTTCGGCCACTGCCGAATGTCTTGTTGTAAGAGGCAAGTCCCTCTTTGTACTGGTATGGAGACCGTGTAACATTTGGCGGATCGAAGTGTGCCTTCAACGAATAGCCGGCACTGGCATATTGCATACTGCTAAAAATGTTATGACCGATCATCATGTCCTCAAACTGGTTGACGGCTACCGTGGGGAATGCATAATGCATCAGGCCGGAAGGGTCGTCGATGCGGCCTCTCTGAATAATTTGCCCCTGCTTGCTGACATTCCACCATTGCACAGCAGTGCGCTGAGGGTTGTTTGCAGGAAGGAAAACATGATGGACAGCCCAAAGCTTTCCGTTTCGGAGCACCACATTCTGCATTCTGTGATCCACGGCATTGATAAGTGCCGGACTGCCAAGCTGGGGCAGAAAATCGCCATTTACGCCTGCATAACCAGCCCATGGATTAGGTGTACCGATATTTCCCAGAACCTGAAACTGCGGCGTTTCTGTCGGACCTGTAACTTTGAAAAGCGAAATATATCCCATTCCCCCCTGATTGCCATTGGCCGAGGAAATCAGAAAAATATCCTGCTCATCCTGATCAAAGGTGATGGCCGGCACAAGCGTGAAACCCGCATTGGTAGCAAAGCGCGTAAAGCCAGGCTGTGGCTGACCGGCATACATGGCCTGTTTATCAAACACATAAACCGTGCTGTAAAAATCGTTGCCGAACATATTGCCCGAAACCACAATCCAACGATTATTGAAACCCATACTAGGGTAATCAAACCACACAATATTCTGTGGATCTGCCAGATATGAGTAGAGGTACCAGCTGCCTTTGGGATTACTTGTCGCCGACACCCCCATGTATATGCGCGAATTTCCGGCTGTGGAACCAGCACAGGTCACAAAAATCCACCTGTTTTCGGCCTGGTCATAAAGAATCTTGGGGTCAAAAGTTCCCGAGCCGGGCAGGCTTTGCCAGAATGATTCAAGAAAAACAGTCCCAAGATCTGCGCCCTGTCGTGACTGAATTCGTACCTGAGTATTGAGGGTAACCATAAGATGCTGAGGTCCTGGTGCACCGTTGACATCAGGCGGAATGGAGTTGCCGCTGTCGTACAAACCCAAAAAACCGGTATCGGGTGCCGGTGAGGTTTCCCGCATCATGGATGCTGGCAGCATTTCGTTTTGCTCCACCGAGAGCACTGTCCTTTGATCTATCTCAAACAAGGGTTTGGGACGTTCCGGATTGGGATTT
This sequence comes from Bacteroidia bacterium, assembly GCA_021287165.1. Lineage (GTDB taxonomy): Bacteria > Bacteroidota > Bacteroidia > Bacteroidales > F082 > JALNZU01. Next base: position 10,105 of record JAJTAY010000031.1, read on the forward strand.
TTAATCGGGATGCTGTTTACGGCATCCGGATTGGCAGCCTCCCATTGCAGCATAGCGTCAAAGCTTGTGCGGGAAAAGGCCTCGGCATTTCCGCGATGCACTGATTTGTATTCCTGTGCAGGGAGGTTGAAAAATAGCGTTATCAGCAGAAATATTAAAGTAAACGCGCTGCGATGCATAGTATGAAGTATTTGGGTTGATTAAGAACCGGTCTCGAGGGTGCGAACATATATAAAATTAGCTTATCTACATTCCGGAAGTGATTCGAGATCCCTGCTGCAGTGCAGAAACCCGCAAACCGTTGCAATACTGTTTGTAGGTCTTAATGTCAGCAAAACCTGAGGAGGTTTAAAAAAAACTACTTTTGCCTCTCATTCAAAAAGCGCATATATGTCAAAGTACCTGAATACTGTAATCACCGGGACCGGCAGCTACATCCCATCGAAGGTTGTGAGCAATGCAGATTTCACCTCCCAGATCTTTTTCGAAAAGGACAACAGCCCCATCGACAGTCCCGGCGAAGAGATCACACGTAAATTCAGGGACATAACGGGTATTTATGAGCGGCGTTATGTGGAGGCCAACCAAAGCAATGCCGACATTGCCACAATTGCCGCAAAACGTGCCATAGAATCGTCGGGCATCGACCCTGAAACCATTGACCAGATCATCGTTGCACACAACTTTGGCGACGTAATCAGCGATAGTATTCAAACCGATATTTTGCCCAGCATTGCCTCCAGGGTAAAGAACCGCCTGGGCATAAAAAGCGAAACCTGCATCCCCTACGACATTGTATTTGGTTGTCCGGGATGGGTGCAGGGCGTATTGCAGGCACATGCCTATTTCAAGGCAGGAATGGCAAAACGTTGTCTGGTTATCGGCAGTGAAACCCTTTCGCGCATGGTTGACCGTTACGACCGCGATACCATGATTTTCAGCGACGGGGCAGGTGCCACTATATTAGAGGCATTGGAGGAAGATCAACCGAGAGGTTTACTTACGCATGCAGTAGTTTCCCACACCAACGAAGAGGTTGATTATCTGTACTTTGGAAAATCAAACTCCCCCGGTAGCGACCCCAATGTGCGTTATATCAAGATGCAGGGCAGAAAAATTTACGAATACTCGCTGAGTAATGTGCCCCGTGCCATGAAAGTAGCACTCGACGCTTCTGGCATAGATATTTCGGAGGTTAAAAAAATTCTCATTCATCAGGCCAATGAGAAAATGGACGAAGCCATAGTGCAGCGGTTCTACCGCCTTTTTGGCATCCGCACCGACGTTTATCAGCTCATGCCGATGAATATTCAAAAGCTCGGAAACAGTTCCGTTGCAACTGTGCCTACGCTTTACGATATGATTCTCCGCGGCGAAATTGATAATCACACCATTCACAGTGGCGATGTACTCATTTTTGCTTCGGTGGGCGCTGGCATGAACATCAACGCCTTCGTTTATCGCCAATAGCATTTTTTTGAACATCGAGCAATAAAGCCACCCGAATTGCATTTGTTCACAAAGCATGTAACCTTCGATGGAAAACATAACCGTTCTGGTGCTGGGAGCAAGCACCAACCCCGACCGATTTGCATATAAAGCAATTCACAAACTGCTTGATTTTGGCCACAAGGTTATTGGTGTCGGCAATCGCCCCGGAGTAGTGCGGACTGTAGAATTTGTTCAGCCTGAACACATTTCAGAAAAAATCCACACGATCACACTCTACCTTGGTCCGGCAAACCAAAAACCCTATTACGACCTTATTCTGGCCTTAAAACCTGAAAGGATTATCTTCAATCCGGGCACCGAAAACGATGAACTCATAAGCCTTGCCCAGAAGCAAGGAATACAATGTGTAAGAAACTGCACACTTGTAATGCTCGACGCAGGTATCTTTTAGCCTTGATTTCAATCGATTATTGTAATTTTGCCTTTTTGATGTTTGCCCCTACCCTGCCGGAAAATATGCGCATAGCTCTGACAACGATTTCACTGAATAAGATTTTATTAAGCATCGCAGTGCTGTTCTTTATTGCACCTGTACTGGCACAAACCAATTGTGAAATCACTTCCCCGAATCAGTTTCCGGTCTGCAATAAGACCATAATTACCCTAAGTGGGCCACAAGGCGCCAATTATCAGTACCTCTGGATGCCAGGTGGACAAACCACCCGCACAATAACCTATCAGGGGACCGAAACGATCAACCATACCCTTACGGTCACCGATACCGGGACAGGCGAAAGCTGCACAAGCCTTCCCTTTGTGGCCGAGGTGCGGCCGAAGCTCGATATGACAATAACTCAGGTGCAGCGCACATGCAGCAACGGCGACAACGACAACGGTCAAACTGCTATCCTGCTTGCGGAAGCCACCGGAGGTACGCCTCCCCTAACCTACAACTGGCAGGTAAGTCCAATTCAGATAGCACCGGGAAATCCGCAGATGGCCATTGGCCTGAAGGCGCGGCAATGGTACAAAATAAAAACCACTGATGCTGCTGGTTGCATTCAGACTGACAGCATTTATACGCGCGCCTTTTCGAATCCAAAAATCGATATCCGGACAAGTGGCGACACGGCCTACATCCAAAATCCATTTATCGACTTCTCTTTCAGGAATCTTTCGTCCGACAGCGTTCAGGTAACCTCTTTCTTCTGGCTTTTCGACGAAAACGGCCCGCGGGTGACCATGCCTGAACCCAGACATTTATTTAATACCGAAGGCGATTATACCGTCCGACTGACAGTACTCAACACCCAGGGCTGCGACACCACTTATACACATCAGGTCAAAATAATGCCGGTTAAGCTGAGCATACCTAATATAATAACGCCCAATGGCGACAACATCAATGATGTGCTGATTATTACCGAAGCACCCCCCGGCAATGAAGGCGGCGACAGGTTAAAATCCTCTTTGGCCGGCGGAAATTTTAAACCTCTGAATACATACTTTTTGCGCACCAGACTTGTAATCTTCAACAGGCAGGGCAAAGTGGTATATGAATCCACTAACTACAACAACGACTGGGGCGGTGAGGGATTGAAAGACGGAGTATATTTTTATGTACTTCAGTGCGAGGGCTTTAAAAGCAACGAAGTTTATCGGGGCTCAATTACGATAATGGGATCAACGAACTAAATCAACTAAAAAACGATGAACAAAATCAGGACATTTTTCATGATTTCGATGGTGTTTGGGATGATCATCAGCCTGGTTTCCTGCGGTCAGCAAGGCGGAAGCCTTCCATCCGAGCTGATACGAAATCCAAAATCGGCCGAAGGAGAGCAAAACATTGCCATGCCTGAGATTACTTTTGCCAAAACAGAGCACGATTTTGGCAGGCTCATTCAGGGCGAACAGGTAGTTTATGTGTTTAAATTTACAAATACAGGCAGCAGCGACCTGCTTGTGAGCAAGGTAAGCGCCTCGTGTGGCTGCACTGCCAGCAAATTCACCCGCGACCCCGTCAAGCCCGGAAAAGAAGGAAAAATTGAAGTGACTTTCGATTCCAACGGTCAGCGCGGTATTCAAAACAAGACCGTTACCGTGCTTACCAACGGCAAACCACAGACAACCGTATTGCGCATCAAAGCCCAAGTCGTTACCCCAGACAATTTTTAGCAATCATCACTAAACATTTATTATGAACATTATCAGTATTTTACTCTTCGCTCCACCGGCCGAAGGACAATCAGGCGGCGGCATTATGTCGTTTCTGCCGCTCATCCTCATCATGGTCGTGTTTTATTTCTTTTTCATCCGTCCGCAGATGAAAAAGGCAAAGGAACAAAAGCAATTCCGCGAGGCTCTGAAAAAGGGCGACAAAGTAATCACCATCGGAGGCATTCATGGTAAGGTTACCGATGTTCGCGAGACCACCCTCATGCTCGAAGTGGACAATAATGTTCGCATTGAGGTTGAAAAAAATGCCGTTGTGTCCGATCCCTCACAGGTTGGCACAGCAGCGAAGTAATTCGCGGCGGAAAAAATTAAATGCAACGGCTGTCCTTTTGCCGTTGCATTTTGTTTTTATTTCAATTTTGCAGCAAAGCATTTCCTATCATGTACCGCCCTCAGCCCAGAGAAGAGATAAAAAAGCGTAAGCGGATTTTCGTTTACATCATCTTTCTGGCTGTCTCCAGCCTGTTGTGGCTACTCATTAAGCTCAACAACGTCTATACGGTCAAAATGCCCGTTACTCTGCATTTCTCCGATCCACCGGCCGGTATATGGCTCGATGATGAATACAGGGAGCAACAGCTGGAAACTGAGTTGCAGGCACGGGGGTTTATTTTGCTTAGAGTAGTTCTTACAAATAAAAAAGAGCCAGTCATTCACACCTCGCTGAGGTCGCTTTCGCCCCGCAAAATCAATCAAAACGAATACTACCTCACAGCTCAGTCGCTCAAAAGTCTGGTCGCCTCGCACCTGAACCTGAATGCCGAGGAAGTTATGCTTGCCGACAATGAGCTGCGTTTTCGCGCAAACCCGCTGGCATCAAAGAAATTAAAGGTCGTCCCAAATCTGGAAATTAGCTACGATCAACGTTTCGGGCCTTACGGGCCTCCGCAAACGTATCCCGATAGCCTTGACGTCTATGCCATTAAACAGGTGCTCGATACATTAAAGTTCATTACCACAGAAAAGGCATCCTACAAAAACGTTCGCAGTTCCATTTCAGACAGTCTCAAACTACTCCTTACACATCCGAGCATGAGCGTGCAAAAAAACAAGGTGTACTTCGAATTGCAGGTTGAACAGTATACGGAGACCCACTTCATTGTCGATGTTGAGCCGGTGGAGGGAGCAAATCTGAGGATATTTCCAAACCGGACAACCATCATCCTCAACGTCGCGTTGAAAGATTACGATAAGTTGGGAGTATCTGATTTTCAGGTTGAGGTCGATACATCAGGACTGGCCAAACGAAATTCCAGACTTTTTCTCAAGGTAAGTCGAATGCCTTCCAATGCACAGCTTGTGCGCCTCGATCCGGACAAGGTTGAATACCTTATCACCTCTGCCCGATGAAAGTAGGCATAACCGGGGGCATTGGCAGCGGAAAAACCTCAGTCTGCAAGGTTTTCGAATTCTATGGCATTCCGGTTTTCAACGCTGATGTTGAAGCTAAAAGGCTTTACGAGAATCCTGAAATCCGTGATTGGGTCAAAGAGAATATTTCGACGGTCGTTTTTGACGATCATGACCGACTTGACCGCAGGAAACTCGCCACCGTGATATTTCAGGACGAGAAAAAGCTCAGACTGTTAGAAAACAAAATACACCCCCTGGTTGGCGAAAAGTTTAACGAATGGTGCAGGAATTACCAGGAAAAAGCATATGTTATCTACGAGGCAGCCATCCTTTTTGAAACCGGCCGGTACCGGATGCTTGATTTATCGATACTTGTTACAGCGCCTGAAAGTTTAAGGATTGAAAGAGTTAGGCATCGTGACGGCCTCTCCGAATATGAGATTCGGCATCGCATGGCAAGGCAATGGGATGATGCAAGGAAAATTCCGCTAGCAGATTTCGTTATCGAGAACTTGGAGTGGCCCGAAACGATCGTCCAGATTGAAAGAATACACCATATTATCCTAGAAAAAACAGCTCAATCACATTAACTAAGTAATTCCAGAAATGAGAAAGGTTGAGATGTTGTTTTTAGTTCAGGCTGGTTAGAGATGATCTAACTTCGTAATTATTAACATATTGTTAACGGAACCTCTTGGTTAATCGTCCAATATTCGCGGTCTCACACCGAACCGATTCGGGATAATATTTCCAAAATTAAGACAAATAATGGAAATTGAGTTAATACATTTGATTTAACACATTGTATATCTGATCTTTATAAGAAAAACAAACAGGGCATAATTTTTGTGGCCAAAGAATTGACGAACTATGCAAAACACAAAAGGTACAGGGCAATTAGCCTCCTTCAAATTAGCTACGGCAATCATCCTGCTGCAAGGTCTGGTTTTTAGTCAGCATTTGTTCAGCAACCAGATTTTTGATGATGCTGGCAGGCTTTTGACACCAGTTGAGCTAAGGAAAGCTCCCGAAATGGATGAACGAAGCGTAGCTTTGTTCAATTCCCATTTCAAAATTGAAGCAGAAACCGAAAACCGATCGCTTCAATTTTTTCCTGATTCTGTGGTTGTTTACTCCGTTCAGGCCAATCCAAGAAAATACAATTACCTGTTTTCCAACAAAGGTGAGTTGCTTACAATACTTGTGCGCATTCGCCAGGGCGCAGTTTGGGTTAATGAGTCGATCGAAAACCGCACTTACGATGCCTTGAGCAATATGACCATACAACAATGGCAGGGTTGGAACGGTTCGGCCTGGATTAACACCTCGAGAAACCTGTTCACCTACGACAATAACAGAAAAATTCTCACCCTTACCGAGCAAAACTGGAACCCGACAACGGGCAGCTGGGTCAATTTCAGGCGGACAACCAATACGTGGTCAGCTTCCGGACTTCAACTTACCACGCTTCAGGAATTTTTTTCCAGCGGAAATTGGGTTAATCAGGTTTTTGAATTGTATGTTTATCAAGACAACAACCTGATTCAAGCTGAGCGGCAGACCTGGACCAACGGCAACTGGGCCAATCAATACCAATATTTCTACACCTATGATGGTCAGGCCAACCTGACAAGCATGACCATGAAGCAATGGGCTGGTAATCAGTGGAATGACTTTTACAGGGAAGTATTCTCCTACAACGCCACTAACCAGCTGACAATATATGTCAGCCAGCAATTCAACAGCAGCTGGCAAAACAGCGAGCAGTACTTTTACACATACGATGCTCTTGGATTTCTTGAGACTGCTCAACGCCAACTATGGCAGAACGGCAGTTGGCAGAACAGTCTGCGCAGATCGTACACCAACAACAATTACGGTTCATTCCAACTTGCTCTGAATCAGGCTTGGCAGCAGAATGACTGGGCTAACCAAAATATGTTTGCAAAGGGCTTTGATGAAAATGGCAATTCCACAACTTCTGATGTCTTTGTCTGGTCTAATGGCTGGCAACAAAGCCAGGACAACCAGATTGAAATTAATTACAATTTTGGTTTAAAAACCCTAAGATTTCAAGGTTACAGAGCTCTAGCCGGTTTCACAAGTATGCTTGTCGAAACTCCGGAACATCTTGCCAATACTAAAACAATCGTTTACCCGAATCCATCCAATGGTAAATTCTTCATTTTTAACGAAATATTATCATCCGATGTTGTAAGTATCAATATTTTTGCATTGGATGGTAAAGAAGTATTCAAAAGCCAGCTACCTTCAGCAAGTTTGCTTACTCTGGATATCAGGAATGAGCAGCTCAAGCCGGGGGTTTATGTGCTCAGAATAGCCTCATCGAAAGAAACCAAACATCATCATATTGTCCTACACTAGAAAATATAACGGAAAACAATAAACTGACCATGAAAAACAATTTACTTAAATCGATTTTTTCCCTGATTCTCCCGGGATTGCTCCTGTTTGGCCCTGGCCTTATGGCACAGCCATTTGTAACGGTTGAGCAGCCCAACCTCAGCGGAATTACGTGGGACATTGGTTCCACCCGTCTTATTTCATGGAATACCAACTTCACTCAACCTGTTAAGATTGAGCTTGTTGATTATTCTACGCTCTCACCGACTGTAAGTACCATTGTGGCTTCGACGCCAAACTCTACCTATGCATGGTATATCGACCCTTTGTTGTTTACGCCTGGCAATCAATATAGGGTTCGAATCACCAGCACCATAAATCCGGCATATTCCGATGAAAGCGATAACGATTTCACATTGGTTACAGCCCTGCCAGGGACTTCCATCACTATTGAACAACCTTCTTTGCCCGGCATTAAGATTGTCAAAAACACTGACTATTTGATCAGCTGGAACCCTGTTGGCGTATTTAGCAACGTAAAGATCGAACTGCTTGACCTACTGAACAATGTGACCCACACTATCGCAGCCTCAGTTGAAAATTCCACTTATGTTTGGAATGTAAGCGGCCTTCTTCCTGCTCACAACCAATACAAAATCAAGGTATCGAGCGTTGCTGTTCCAACAATGTTTGACGAAAGCGATAACAATTTTGAAATTCTTGATTATCCTCAGGGAACGATCACTGTTCTTCAGCCCGATGCTTCCGGAATAAAGTGGGTAAGAGGCTCGCAATATCTTGTTTCGTGGATCGACAACATTCCCGACCCTGTCGATATCGACCTTATTCGTGCCACCAATTTCTGGATCGCAAGCGACAATACTTCTGGCAATACTTTCCCTACAGGAAACAACACAGGTTGCAACTTCAACCCGTGGACAATCACTACCAACACTGCTCCTGGTGGTTTTGTGCAAGCCAATAAGGGCAATCCTTCACTTGCAGGCATTACAGGCCTTGGAACCGCCAACGTTTACAGACTTGTTGCATACAGCGATCCCGGTAATGACAATAACTATGTCTATGCCGACCGTACATTTGGCCCTTACGCTACACCAGATGGCTTTATGCTTTCGTTCGACTGGGCTTTCGATGCTGGTAGCGGCAATGTTGCAACAGGTGAAAAAGGATTTACCCTCTATGCAGGTGGCATCGGTGGCACTGCCCTTTTCACCGTGAAGAACGAATTCAACAACACCAGCATTGAAATAAATGGTGCAACAATGTTCGCCAATCACGGTTTGAACGCAATGACCATTAACTTCGATTACAACGCACTCACCAACGATATCCGTGTTTATGGCACTGGCCGTGATGGTATTGAGACCTTCGATCAAACTTTCCCGGCCGCCGGCGTTCCAAACGCCATCCGCTTCTTCAACCGTGGCCAGGAAAACGATGGAACAACCGTTAATTCTCAGGCCCTGTACTTCGACAACTTTTATATCCGCACAAAGCGCCTCACCGTTGGCACCAATGTTGGCGGTTCAACCTGGACCTGGACAGTTCCTACATGCCTGCAAACCGGCAACAATTACAGAATTGAAGTTCTTGGTAACGGTCGCACCCTTGCCGATGCCAGCAACAACGGCTTCCAGATTTCGGCAACACACGGCGGCACTTACATCACTGTACTTCAACCCAATGATGCAGGAATTACCTGGTTGCGTGGAAAATCATACCTCATTAGCTGGATCGATGATGTGGTTGAACCCGTTCGCATCAGGCTGATCAACTCAGGCGGTACAGTTGTTGCCACACTGGCAAATAATGTCGTAGGCTCGACCTGGGTTTGGAATATTCCTGCCGGACAAGCGCTCGGACAGTATCGCATTCGAATCGATGCGGCCGGCATTCAGGACGACAGCGACAACTTATTTACTATCGCCGATAACCTGCCGGGTGGAACCATCACCGTTCAGCAACCCAATATCTCCGGTCTGAAGTGGATACGTGGTAACAGCTACCTTATTTCCTGGCACCCTGATGGCATATTTGGACCCTTCAACATCGAGCTTTGGAAAGGCGGTGTATTCCATGCCACACTTGCCACTGGAGTTAGCGGATCAACATGGGTTTGGAGCATTCCTGCCCTCACTTATCCTCTAGGAACAGATTACAGGATTCGTGTAACCGGCAATGCAGGGGCTGTATTCGACATGAGTGACAACAACTTTGAGCTGGCTGACACTCCCGGCGGTACAATTACCGTGCTTCAACCCAATGGCGGCGAAACGCTTTACAGAGGTGTTGGCTTCTGGATTGCATGGATTGACGATATTCCGGAAAATGTAAACGTTGATCTTATGGAGTATGATAACCTCAACGTCTTGCAGAATACCTATCCGATATTTACTAACGTAACTGGTTCAGCTTACCCATGGACAGTACCGATTGCAGCACCAACAGGCAATTACTTTAAAGTCAGGGTTGCAAGCGTTGTTGATCCTACCATATTTGATATGAGCGACGGTTACTTCTCCATCACCGACCTTCCTCTCACCTTTGGCATTCAGCCAAATCCGGCCAGAGACTTTGCAGTATTAACACTTAACGATGCCTTTAGCGGCAATGTTCAGGTGGTGGTTACTGACAGAATGAATCTCCCCATTCTCACCCGCAACTTCAACCTCAACGATTCGCATGAGCTGCGCATCGCTCTCGAAGGACTGAAGAGTGGCGTTTATTTCGTCAGCATTATTGCCAATGAAAAGCGCATGACTCAGAAGCTCATCATCCAGAAGTAAAGATTAGCTAAGCAATAATAAAGATGCCGGGCCTGTCCCGGCATCTTTTTTTATTTGGTTTCCATTGAGAAGGGCCAGTTAATCCAAAAGAGATTAAAACTTTTATAATGATGCATTTACTTTTCGAAAGAGTTTGTATATTTGCACTCCCTTTTCAAACATGGTAAACATCTTCCAAACATCTATAAAACAATGAGCAAGAACGCCTTAATTCAGTTTGTGGAGGATCAGGTTAGTGTAAAAAACTTTCCGGCATTCAATCCAGGCGACACCATTACCGTAACCTATAAGATCGTCGAAGGCAATAAAGAACGTCTGCAAAAGTTTCAGGGCGTTGTGCTTCAGAAGGTTGGTTCCGGACCAACAGCCACATTTACGGTTCGCAAGATATCGAACAACGTAGGTGTTGAGCGTGTTTTCCCGATTTCATCCCCAATGATTGACGAAATCGAAGTTAACAAAAGGGGTCATGTACGTCGTGCACGCATATTCTACCTGCGTGGATTGCGTGGCAAGAAAGCCAGAATCAAGGAAGCACGTCAGTAAACTTTACGAAGAAATCCTTTGCTTACAAAGGCTGCCCATACGGCAGCCTTTTCTGTTTTTTTAAACTATGTGGTTTCTTTTTGCCGCAACAGTTCATAGCAAGCCATACCTGCAGCAACACTTACATTAAGCGATGCTATGTTTCCAGACATGGGAATTTTAACAGAAATGTCTGCACGCTCGAGCAAGGATTTTGAGATTCCGGTATCCTCGGCACCTAAAATCAATGCCATGGGTCCTGTGAGATCGGCATTCCACAAAACTTCATCGGCTTTTTCAGTAATAGCTACCAGTTTTAACCCGCTTTCTTTTAAATAATCGGCAGTAGATTGCAGATTATCCTCACGGCAAACGTTCATTCGGGTTAGGGCTCCGGCAGACGTTTTAATGGCGTCGGCATTTACCAGCGCTCCCCCACGTGAAGGAATTACAATGGCATGAGCGCCGGAGGCCTCGGCAGTTCGGGCAATTGCACCAAGATTTCTGACATCGGTGATATGATCCAAAATGATGATAAATGGGTCGATTCCAGCTTCAAAAATCATGGGCAACAGCGAGGCAATTTTCTGATAGCTCACGGAGGCCGTATAGGCCACAACACCCTGATGATTTTGACGTGTAAGGCGATTCAACTTTTCCTCCGGCACATATTGCACCGGAATTCCCGCCTCCCGGGCGAGCTTTAGGAGCTGATTCAACTGAGGCGACCTGCCTCCACGCAGTACAAAAAGTTTGTCAAGCTCAATTCCGCCTTCGAGGGCCTCGATCACCGGCCTCATCCCATATATCAGTTGCCCGCCAGAACTTGTCATATTATTTTCTTTGACCACAAAGATAGCCCGTGAGCTATTGCATGACAAAAAAACCTCCTTTTTACTTAACTTTGCTTAACAAAACCCGCCCCAAATGGCTACCATTTCGGCAATTATTCTAGTGCTGTTGGGCTTTACAGTAATCGGACAAGTCTCGACACATGCCACCACACTGGCTGAAGCTTCGGTAGTGCGGCGTTATTTTGAACAGGCGATGATTTATCCGGAATCAGCGCTAAAAAAGGCAATCAGAGGGAAGGTGACCGTTTCGCTTGACGTCATGCCTGATGGTGAAACCCGTAACTACAAAATAGAGCGTGGTTTAGACCCAACGATTGATGCCGAAGCTTTACGACTGGCAATGCATCTGTTGTGGAAACCTGCAATTGTTGCTGGCAATCCTGTTCCAACCAGAGAAACCATTACGATCGACTTTAATCCGAAAACCTATTTAAGGAAGAAAAAGGACGAAAAGAATTATTCAGATTACGTAACTCTCAATTTATCAGCACCTGAGCCGATCTACAATCTGCGACAGTTGAACGAATCTCCCCAGCCCATTTTGCCGGCGGGGTTCAAGTCGGTAAATTCATACCTCATTCACCTGATGAAATATCCTGAGATAGCTGCAAGGAATAGTATCTCGGGAACCGTTGTTCTCGATTTTGTGATCGAGAAGAGCGGAATTGCCTCTAATATCAGAATCAGGGAAAGTGTTGGCGGAGGCTGCGATCAGGAGGCCATCCGAATACTGGAGCAGTTGCGCTGGTTGCCCGCAAAAAAGGCCGGAGAACCCGTGCGCACCCATGCCGATCTTGAGATATCCTTCCGACTGAGTGAGCACCAGCAAAGATCAATACCCAACCAAAGAAGTACTGGACTTTAATCAAAATAAACAAAAGCACTATGAAAACCGGAGCAAAACTACTCGTTCTGTTAACAATTCTGACCATAAGCCTTAATGCTCAGGAAGAGCAACAGAAGTATTGGAAAAAATCGGGGAAAATCGGCTTTAATTTCTCGCAGAGCCATTTGTCGAATTGGGCTGCGGGCGGACAAAGCGCGCTCAACAGCCTAGCGCTTTTCCGTTATGAAGCAAATTATCTGAAAGGACCAGTAAAGTTTGACAATAATTTAGATATTAATCTGGGCTACAGCCTGATTGGTAAGCTCAAACCCATTAAAACCGACGATAAAATCGAAATTAACTCGGCTTATGGACGAAAGGCAACAGAAAAACTTTACTACAGCACTGCGTTCTCTTTCAAATCGCAGCTGAGGGATGGTTTTAATTATGCCAAAGACAGCACACACCCAATTTCAACACTTTTTGCTCCTGCATATATCACCCTTGGTGTGGGTGGCGACTGGAAACCCAATGACGTAATCTCGTTTACCTGGTTGCCGCTTACCGGCCGACTGACGATAGTAGCTGATGATTCGTTGTCGAATGCCGGCGCTTTCGGCGTTGAAGCGGGAAAGAAAATGCGCGCCGAACTGGGTTCGAAGGCAACAGTAAGGTTCAAAAAAGAGATTTTTCAAAACGTTACCCTCACATCGAAGCTTGAGCTCTTTTCCGATTACTTGAAAAACCCTCAAAATGTGGATGTTGACTTTCAGAATCTTCTCGTCATGAAGGTGAACAGCTGGATGAATGCCAATATTTCAGCCCACCTGATTTATGACGACGATATCCGCATAACGGACAAGAACGGAAAAACCGGGCCCCGCACACAATTCAAGGAAGTGCTGAGCATAGGCCTGAGCTACGCATTTTAACATGAAACGCATCGGAATCATGTCGGACACCCACGGATATCTCCATCCGCGGGTGTTTGATTTTTTCAGTAAATGCGACGAAATCTGGCATGCCGGCGACATCGGTTCGCTTGAGCTTATCGACACAATTGGCAATTTCAAGCCCACGCGTGCAGTCTGGGGAAATATCGATGACCACAGGATGAGATCGTTTCTGCCGGAGAGATTGATCTTTGATTGCGAAGGGCTGAGCGTGTTGATAATTCATATTGCAGGCAGACCTGGAAAATACAGCCGCGAGGCAAAAGAAGCCATAAAAGCCCACAGACCAGGGTTATTGGTAGCCGGGCACAGTCATATCCTGCAGGTAAAATACGATGCTGCTGAAAAACTCATGTTTATCAATCCGGGAGCTGCAGGAATACACGGCTTTCATCACAAGATAACCATGTTGCGGCTTGTGGTTGACGCAGGTCAGATGAAAGACCTGGAGGTATTCGAAATCGAACGGAATAATGGTATTACCTGATTCTGTCTGAAGAGCGAATCAGCCGGATATCGCCACCTATCCCCCGCTGTGCCATATAGTTGAACACCAGGGCAATGAGTGGCAGGAATACGCCAAATGAATATTGTGCTGTTGTACCGGCTTTTGTAGCTATTGCGTCCGTGTAGTAAAAGAAAAGTAAAGCAATAAAAACGAGCAGGAGCATCATATGGATGCGCGTCAACTTAAGCTGACGGTCGAGGTTTCTGAATGAAAAGATGACTGCCACTGGCATCACCGCAAGTAGAAGCGTAAAGAGTAGCGGCAGAATGGTAAAAGAGGAATCGAACAGCGGTTCGCTTGCCGGAACATGGTCGACGATCCGGTGAACAAAGAAAGTGAGCGTATGCAATTCACCATAATACCAGGCTATCGGAAAGAAAAACATCAACACTAATGAAAGGCCTGACAGCAAAAGGTAAACAGATTGTAATCGCTGAATCATGGGTTAAATTTTGAGCAAAAATAATGATTGAAAGGGCTGAGCTGCGAATCAGGCAGTAAAAAGTAGATGTGAGTCGCAAACACAGATTCCGACAAAAAGTATTTGTTCTTTCGTAAATAAGCATTACTTTTGCCATGAATTCTTCACAAGATCTTTCCTGATCAGCGTTTAGGGCTTGCACAAAGCTTCACAAACCCAAAGATTCGTCCATTTTCATTTGACGTTTTAAATTTTTCCCTTATGTATGATATTGTCGAGCTTAACAATAAGCTTGTAGGCGAGTTGAGAGAAATTGCCAAATCACTGAATGTTCCAAAATTCGAAAAGCTTCTGAAGCAGGAGCTTATTTATCAGATACTTGACCAGCAGGCGCTGCAGCCCGTTGCGAAAACTCCGGGTGGTGTAGAAGAAAACAAGCAAAGAGGCCGGCGGGCAAGGATCAAGACTGCGCCCGAGGAGGTTTCCGCCAACAAAGGAAAAACAGAGGCCGAAGCTCCAATAGCACCACCACCGGTTGAAAAACGAGCAAACATAAAATCTGAAAATAAATTTGTTGAACCTAAAACAGTTGTTGCTGAAGCAGAACAGTTTGTCGCAGAACCTACCAAGGTTTTGCCCCCCGATGAACCCAATGCAGATGCTTCGACCGATGATCAGCAAAAGCGCGAGAAGCGCCCACGCAAGGTGTTCAATACCAGTGAGCTGATGGCTGGACGCAGCGAGAAACAGGCGCTGGCATCAAGCTCAAATGCTAAAGTAGGCGAACCTCAGTCTGAAACACCGGAAGCCACTGCTCAACCAACTGCTCCTCAGGAGTTGAGACAGACTGAAAATCGTTCGCAGGAAAGAAGAACTTTTGAAGGCAGGGAAGGCAGACAGCAAAACTGGAAACCGCGCCAGCGCGAGGAATATCAACAGCGCGAGAGTGAAGGCGCTCAGCGCGAACAAAGGTATTTTCAGGCTGATAACCAAAGAGGGAATGAAAATACAGCCCAAAACACTTCCGAAGCAGCGCAACCAAAACAACAAACACAGCCAAAACCAGAGTTCAAATTTGAGTTTGATGGTATCGTTCCCACCGAAGGTGTTTTGGAACTCATGCCCGAAGGCTATGGATTCCTTCGTTCGTCGGATTTTAATTATCTGAATTCGCCCGACGACGTTTACGTTTCGCAGTCGCAGATCAAGCTTTTTGGATTAAAAACCGGCGATACCGTTCGCGGCATGATTCGTCCACCCCGCGAAGGCGAGAAGTTCTTCCCTCTTGTAAAAGTGGATACGATCAATGGCCGCTTGCCCGACGACATTCGCGACCGCATTCCTTTCGACTACCTCACTCCCCTTTTCCCAAACGAAAAATTCCGTTTGACAGGTCATCAGGGTGCTACCCTCTCTACCCGCATCATGGACCTTTTTGCACCTATTGGCAAAGGTCAGCGCGGATTGATCGTAGCCCAGCCCAAAACCGGTAAAACAGTGCTGCTCAAGGAGGTAGCCAATGCCATTGCCAAAAATCATCCTGAGGCCTATCTGATTATTCTGCTCATCGACGAGCGACCGGAAGAAGTAACTGATATGGCCCGCAGCGTGAATGCCGAGGTGATATCGTCCACTTTTGATGAGCCTGCCGACAAGCATGTGAAAATAGCCTCAATCGTTCTCGAAAAAGCCAAACGCTTAGTGGAGTGCGGTCATGATGTGGTTATTCTCCTCGATTCCATCACGCGTCTGGCCCGTGCCTACAACACTGTTTCGCCTGCATCGGGCAAGGTGCTTTCGGGCGGTGTGGAAGCAAACGCTCTGCAAAAACCTAAGCGTTTCTTTGGTGCAGCCCGAAAAATTGAAAACGGCGGTTCGCTGACCATCATCGCCACAGCGCTCATTGATACCGGATCGAAGATGGATGAAGTAATCTTTGAAGAGTTTAAGGGAACCGGAAATATGGAGCTTCAGCTCGACCGTCGTTTATCGAACAAGCGCATCTGGCCGGCCATCGACATTGTGGCCTCAAGCACACGACGCGAAGATCTGCTGCTCGACAAGGAAACCATGCAGAGGGTTTGGATACTCCGCAATCACCTTGCAGATATGACACCCATCGAGGCTATGGAATTCCTGAGGGACAAAATGCGATATACCCAAACCAACGAGGAATTTTTGATTTCGATGAACGGGTAATCCCCTTTTATAATAATATGAAACCGTCCCTGCGACGGTTTTTTTTATTGCCCGAGATTCGCCACAAACTTCGGGATATCAAAACCGTTGAAATTACCTGAACTCATCAGACCAATAACACAACCGGGTGTGTATCGTTTCAACAGCCAGGTTTGAAGGGCATCGGCAGAGGAAAGCACCGTGAGCCGTGGCATTCCAAAAGCTTCGCGAATATATTCCTGGCTAACCTCATCGAGCCGCTTCAGTGCAACAGCGTGTGGGTCGTAGAACACTGCCGCTTCATCCGCCAAATCCAGACAGCTACGGTAATTTGTCATAAAATCGGCCGAAAGACTGCTGTAGGTATGCAATTCGAAACAAACGAGGAGCCGGTTATCGGGATATTGCAGCCTAAGCGCTTCGATGCTGGCTTTCAGCTTGGAGGGTGCGTGGGCAAAATCGCGATAGATGGTAAGACTATCCGTTTTATGAACACATTCAAGTCTTCGGCTGGCTCCTCTGAAACTTGCCAACGCATTGTAGAAACTGTGTTCGTCAACACCCATTAGGCCGCATATCGCTTTGGCTGCCATCATGTTTGAAAGGTTGTGAAGCCCAATCAGATGAATTGGCTGCAAGAGGCCATCGCTATCCATCACCCTGAAACCATCATCCGATTGCTCCCATTGTGGCAACTGATAAGGGATTGTATGACAGTTTGCATAGGAAACTATTTTACAAACTTCTTCGTCCTGAGCATTATACACCAAAGTGCCATCCTGAGGAATGCGTCGAACGAATTCCCTGAACTGTTCGAGGTAAAAGTCGAAAGTCGGGAAAACATTCACATGGTCCCAGCCGATGCCGCTTAATACCGCAATATTGGGATGGTAATGCCAAAATTTTGGCACCCTGTCGATGGCAGAGCTTAGGTATTCGTCGCCCTCGAGGACCATCCAACGGGCGCTTTCGCTGATTTTCACCATCACATCAAAGCCCGGTATCAATGCACCGACCATAAAATCAACATCAATATCAGCGTGTTGCAAAACATGAAGGATCATAGAGGTGATAGTTGTCTTGCCATGACTTCCGGCGATAACCACCCGCTGTTTTCTTACAGACTGCAAGTAGAGGTATTCAGGAAAAGAGTAAATCTTCAGGTTATATTTCTGGGCCTGAAGGAGTTCTGGGTTATTGGCCTTGGAATGCATTCCGAGAATTACGGCATCGAGACCTGGATGCACTTTTTCGGGAAACCATCCCACTTTTTCGGGGAGCAAACCAGCTTTGGCAAGACGTGAGGCTGCCGGTTCAAAGATTTCATCGTCGGAGCCCGTTACTTCGTAACCTTTGGCATGCAAGGCAAGAGCAAGGTTGTGCATGGCACTGCCGCCAATGGCAATAAAATGAACCTTCATACCTTTTTTGGCAAAGATACACATTGACTTGGCCTAAACATGCTGCGGGGATAATGAGGTCCGGTTCGGCTCAATGGACAGCTTTGCGTAATTTTGTACGAAACGCACACCGGCATGCAAGAAAAAATTTCGCTGCTCAACGAACGCTATCAAGGCATGAATACTGCTGATATACTTGCAGATGCCTCATCCGAATTCGGTACAAAACTGGCGTTTGCAACAAGCCTTGGCCTCGAAGACCAGGTGATCACTCACATGATAGCCAGCCTTAAACTTCCCATCAGGATATTCACGCTCGATACGGGAAGGCTTTTTCCGGAAACCTATGACCTTATTGACCGGACCTCGGCTAAGTATGGCATAAGCATCGAAATTTGCTTTCCCGATTACCGGCAGGTGGAGAAAATGGTTTCGGAGAAGGGCATTAACCTGTTTTACGAAAGCATAGATAACCGCAAGCTTTGCTGTGGCATTCGGAAAAGCGAACCTTTGGCAAGAGCTTTAAACGGATGCAGCGCATGGATCACGGGTTTGCGCAAGCAGCAATCGGTGACACGGCACAATATGCAGACTGCAGAATGGGACGAATTGCACGGACTCATTAAAATAAACCCACTCATCGTTTGGTCAGAGGCTGAGGTAAAAGAATACGTAGCAAAACACAAAATCCCTTATAACACATTGCACGACAAGGGTTTTCCAAGTATCGGCTGCCAGCCATGCACACGGGCTGTTGCACCGGGCGAAGACATCAGGGCCGGCCGTTGGTGGTGGGAACAACCTGACCAAAAGGAGTGTGGTTTGCACAAGGCAAGGTGAAACGTAAAGCCATTTTCTTACTTTTGCTAAGCAAGTAAACACTGACGATTTAAGGATGAAAAAAGATGCCAGGCTTGCCGGGATTCCGGCCGGATTGTCGAGAAACGATATTTTGAACGACTACCGAATCGGCTGGGAAAGCCGCCATGCCAGCCTGATCGGGCGCAAGGAAGTGCTCACGGGGAAGGCCAAGTTTGGCATCTTTGGGGATGGCAAAGAGTTGCCTCAGCTGGCGATGGCGAAGGTGTTCGAACCAGGAGACTGGCGATCGGGCTATTACCGCGATCAGACGTTTATGTTGGCAGCCGGGATGACGACCCTCGAAGAGCTCTTTGCCCAGCTCTACGGCGACACCGACCTGAAAGCCAATCCTTCTAATGGCGGAAGGCTGATGAACAACCATTTTGCCACCCGGAGCATTGACGAGAATGGTAATTGGAAGAACCTGACGCAAAGCAAGAATTCCGCAGCCGACACCTCCCCCACTGCCAGTCAGATGCTCAGGCTTTTAGGATTAGCCCACACTTCCAAGCTATTCAGGCTGAATCAAGGGTTGCAACATCTCACTCAATTCTCGGTTAATGGCAACGAGGTTGCTTTTGGCACCATTGGCGATGCATCCTCGGCCGAAGGGCATTTTTGGGAAACGATCAATGCAGCAGGTGTTTTGCAGGTTCCTATGGCTATTTCTATCTGGGACGATGGCTGGGGAATTTCGGTACCCAATGAGTATCAAATCACGAAATCCAATATTTCCGAGGTTCTTTCGGGTTTTGAGCGCAACGAAAAAGGCAAGGGGTACATGATTTATCGCCTGAAGGCATGGGACTATCCCGCCCTCATAGAAGCATACAGAGAGGGCATTGCCATTTGCCGAAGCGAGCATGTGCCAGTGATGTTTCACATAATGGAATGCACTCAACCTCAGGGGCATTCCACCTCAGGTTCGCATGAGCGGTATAAATCGCCTGAGCAATTGGAAGATGAACGCAAGCGTGATGGCCTGGTAAACTTTGGCCAGTGGATTGTGCAACAGGGCATTGCAACGCCTGAAGAGCTGCATCAAATAGAAAAGGATGCAGAGGCCAGAGCGAAGGAAGCCCGCAGGAATGCATGGAATAACTATCAAAAACCCTTACTTGATAAGCGTGACGCCTTCCTGAGGATGGTGGATGTCACTACTTGCAATTGCGCCAAAACCAATAAAATTGAATCCATTAAAACCGAGCTCTCCCGTGTGGGCGAACCGATCAGGAAAGATATAATTTCTTCGGCGCGCAAAATACTCCGGCTCATATGCAATTCCTGCAGTGATCCGCGCAATTCGCTGAAAACCAATGTGACGAACTGGCTGTTGAAGGAATTGGCAGAGGGCTCGGAGCATTACAGTTCGCATCTTTATTCCGATAGCGACCGATCGGCCCTGCTTGTGGAAGGTATTGCTCCAGCCTATGCCAATGATGCACCCATGATTCCCGGCCGCGAAATCATCCGGGACAATTTTGATGCACTTTTTTCCGAAATACCCGAATTGGTAGCTTTTGGGGAAGATGTAGGTAAGATCGGCGGCGTGAACCAAACCTATGAAGGATTGCAGGCAAAATTTGGTGAAACGCGCATATTTGACACCGGAATTCGCGAAGCAACGATACTGGGTCAGGGCATAGGGATGGCCATGCGTGGGCTTCGGCCAATTGCCGAGATACAATATTTCGATTATCTGCTGTATGCGCTTCAGGCCATGAGCGACGATCTGGCTACCCTTCGCTACCGTACCAGAGGTGGCCAGAAAGCACCGCTGATTGTTAGTACACGTGGCCACCGACTGGAAGGTATATGGCATGCCGGCTCGCCCTTAAGCATGGTAATAAATTCAATAAGAGGTGTTTATGTAGCCGTTCCACGAAACATGACACAGGCTGCCGGGTTTTACAACACCTTTTTGGCAAGCGACGATCCCGCGCTTATTATCGAACCGCTCAACGGTTACCGTTTGAGAGAACGCAGACCATCGAACCTCGGCAAATTCCGAATACCGATAGGAATACCGGAAGTACTCAGAAAAGGTAACGATATCACTATCGTGACTTACGGGTCGTGCGTCAGAATTGCCGAAGATGCGGTTAAACAGTTGACAGATTTTGGCATCGAAGCAGAACTCATTGATGTTCAGACCCTGCTTCCTTTCGATATCCATCATACGATATCTGAATCGCTTAAGAAAACGAATAAGGTCTTGTTTTTCGATGAAGACGTGCCGGGCGGAGCAACAAGTTTTATGATGCAACAAGTGCTTGAGGTTCAGCAGGGATATCGCTATCTAGATGCCGCTCCGGCCACGCTGACTGCGCGCGAACACCGGGCAGCCTACAGCACCGACGGGGATTATTTTTCCAATCCCAACGCCGAAGACGTGTTTGAGGCGGTCTACAATACCATGCACGAGTACAATCCTGGCCGCTATCCCAAGATCTTCTGAGCTGCCTTAGCCGGAAGCATTATTTGTTACATTTGGGCAGGCCATCGGTAAGGCATGCGAAACGTTTTCACCATATTAATCACCATATTACTGTTGCGTTGCGACACAGGCACGCAATTTCTTGATATTGATTCTCCGCCGGTATTTCTTAGCCAAGATTTAAATACCGTAATCAAAAAGCAAAAAGAGCATAAGTCTCCAGCAGCCTCTGATGTAAATTTCCAATCCGCGCTTAGCAGCAATGATTATCCTGTTGATTTGCCCTCACTTAAGATGGCAGACACTAAATTGGAAATGCCCCGGTTCAACGATTTGAGGGAGAGCAAGGCCCTTTTTCTGCCAGACGAGATTTCGGAGAGCCTGCACCCAACAACGATATTCCTTGATTTTGAGAATGACATCTTTACCGGGACCGATTACTATTATACGAATGGGGTAACCATTGGTATTTCGGCGCCTTGGCTTTCACCAGTAAAGCGGTTGAAGATTTTCCCTGGTCTTGGCGTGGGCGCTCAAAGCCAGTTTGTTTTAAGCCTTACTCAAAAAATGTTTACCGGACTAAACCCTGAGACCGACGCTATTCCCTCAGGCGATCACCCATTTGCAGGCCTGCTTTACGCCGAAATTTCGCGAACGAGCGTACTTCTCGACCAGGGTTTAATGCTCAGAAGCGGTATCACCGTTGGGTTTACAGGACATGCTTCGTTGGCAAAGAGCGTCCAGAAGCTCATGCATCATCTCGAGCCCAGAGGATGGGATTACCAAACAGGCAACAGCCTGTTGCTCAATTATAATTTAACCCTTGATAAAGAACACATCAAAGGACACTATGGTCAATTCGGATCGGGTGTTGAGTTAAAAGCCGGCAATCTGGAAACGCTCGCTGCCGGGTATCTGAGGACAACGATCAATCTGTTGCCCGAGACCAGATCAGCTGCAGGATTGCAACTTTTTGCCTCGGTCAGGGGAAGTTTGGTGCTGCATAAGGCAAGCCTTCGCGGAGGGCTTTGGGGCAAGAAAAGTCCTCATATAGTGTCGTTTAGCGACCTAAACAAAACCGTCACTGAGCTTAGCGCCGGTGTATTGGCCAATTTTGGGCGATCGGGCATGGGCATAAAGGTGGTATATTTGTCGCCTGAATTCCGTCAGGGTCGGCCTCATAAATGGGGAGCCATTCAACTGACGCGCAAGCTTTAAACTTAATGGATCAAGATCGAAAAAAGAACTTCAGTATCGGAGACGTAGTTGACAAAGATGAAAAGATTGTATTTCCGGTAACCTATGTTTTGAAGATTGTCCTTGATACCCACATACTGCCTTTGTTTCAAAAAGAGGAGATGGAGCGTCTGTTTCTAAGGGTTAAGGTGCCTTATTCATTTCTTACCAGCCGCCCGAGCAGCAAGGGCAATTATATCAGTTACAGCGTTCGGATAACGCTTACTGACTATGAACAGATGAAACTATTGTACACTGATCTGCGCAGTTTGCCAGGGATCAAATTTGCCGTTTAAAATGGACAAGCTCGAAGGACTTTGGCTACTTATTTTCGGCGGTGCTATCGGGACAACAGCGCGGTTTGGCGTTTTCCTGCTGGCCGACAAATGGTTTAGCAGATCCTTTCCGGCAGGAACGCTAATTGTGAACCTCGTTGGATCGTTTCTTATCGGGCTTTTGTGGGGTTATCTCGAACGGTCGAGCGCTCCGCCTGCCGCACGTCTTTTTCTTCTTGTGGGAATACTGGGCAGCTTCACCACATTTTCCACCTTTGCTTTCGACAGCCTCAACATGATGCACCAATATGGCTGGGGCATGATGCTCCTAAACGTTTTGGTGAACAATGTGGGTGGCATTTTGCTATGTATGTTAGGCTTGCACCTCACCGGCACTACTTTCTGACCATGCACGACATTGAGCCGCACTTCAACTGGCGCCATCTTTATGTGGCTGCACAAGATCCGGCATCGCCCTTTTTCAGGCGCAGATACAGCGAGTTTTTCTTCACCAACAAAATATACAACTACCTCATCCATCCGCAATGGGATGAATTCGGTTCGGAAACGCTTTATCTTAAAATCCTTTACTGCAACTATCAAAAACACTTTTGCGTAATCGAACTGATTGGCGAATGGAACGACGTTTTGTACAACGACGTTATGTACCTCTACAGAAACGTTGTAGAAGTGCTTATTGCTCAGGGGATTAAATTTTTTATTCTGATTGGTGAGAACGTCTTGAATTTTCACTCTGATACTGACGACTATTATCAGGAATGGTTTGATAATGTGGAAGACGGATGGATTGTCTGCCTTAATTTCCGCGACCATGTGGTGCGCGATTTTGTGGATGCACGTCTCGACTATTATATGGCTTTCGGGGGAAAGTTCGACAATTTCAACTGGAGAGGGATGAATCCGAATCAGCTTTTCGACGCCATTAACTCATTAATAATGAAACGTTTAAACCCATAACCATGAAAGCAGCCACAATAAGAGTCTATGGAAGGGTTCAGGGTGTAGGTTTCAGGTATTACACAGAGCGCGAAGCCCGCATGCGGGGCATTAGTGGGTATGTACAGAATAAGCCCGACGGTAGCGTTTACATCGAAGCAGAAGGTGAAGGCGAGGCTATGGATGCCTTTATAGAATGGTGCAGGAGCGGTCCGCCATGGGCCAGAGTGCGCAATATTGAGATTGTAGAGCTGCCACCTTTGGGCAGAATGGGTTTTGTTGTCAAATAATTAAGCCGGATTGCTGGCGGCAAGTCCGCACAGCTGATAAAGCACTCGCGCGCCCACATTGCCATCCCATTGATCGTCAGGGCCGGGCGCCACCTCGCACAGATCGAAACCAACGATTGATTTGCCAGACTCAACAACTGCATTCAGCAAAAAAATCAATTCTTCAAATTGCAGTCCACCAGGTACCGGGGTGCCGGTATGCGGGCAGAGCTTTGGATCGAGACCGTCGATATCGACCGAAAAATATACCTTTTCAGGCAGCTGGGCGATGATGTCGGACACCACACTTTTCCAGCTTTCACCAGCAAACATCCTCCGGCGCACATCACGATCGAAGAACACTTTTATGCGATCGGGCTGACTTTTAACAAGCAATGCCTCTTCCTCACAATAGTCGCGGATTCCAACCGAAACCAGCTTTGAAATACTGTTGTATTGCAAGGCATTAAAAAATATAGACGCATGCGAATACCTGAAGCCTTCATAGGCATCTCTCAGGTCGAGGTGAGCGTCAATGTGCAAGACCCCATATTCAGCTTTACCGGAGAGGTAATGATGATAACCCAGCGGTACGCTATGGTCACCGCCAATCACTCCTACTATCTTGCCTCTTTGTTTCCACCAGTCGACGCGGTTTGCAAGCCATGTTCGCACATCCTCGTTGGCACGCCGGATGCGATCGTACATTTCCCGGTACTTCGACTTTTCCTGAACATCAATGCCCTCCTCCAATGCCTCAATGATTGCCCTTGCATCTTTCCTCAGTCCTGCATGAAGCACTTTGAAATGCTTGGGGAACTCGTCCATCCAGATACCTTTCTTCCAAAGCTCTGGAAAATCGTGATGATGCAGGTCGACCTGCATTGAGGCTTCTTTAATAGCATCAGGCCCGCCGAAAGTTCCAGATCCATAGCTCACCGTAAGTTCCCAGTTAACGGGGATTATCACTATAGATGCATCATCTTCGGTATACGGAAGTCCATAAATACCAGCATCATGCGTAGCCGGAGCATTGGGATTAAAATCAGGTAAGATCATGGGCTTATTGGTATGTGAAAGTGCAAAATTCCAAAAAAAAGAAGCTGTTTGGTTACTTTTGCACAAATACATCAGGGCATTTGGATCTTTTCAGCGCATTATACGCCATCGAGTTCTGCAGTTTGGCCAGCGGCAGCAGTGGAAATTGCTACTACGTGGGGCATCACGACGGGGCGCTGCTGATCGATGCAGGGATCAGCCTGCGCCGCATTGAAAAATCGCTTCGAGCGTTTGGACGCGATGTCCACAATGTAAAGGGTGTTTTGCTTACGCACAACCATATTGACCATATTGCCGGGCTTGAACTATTAGCAGAGAAATACACCTTTAATATATATGCAAGCAGGCAGGTTGCGGAAGCTATGCGCGAATACTACGATCAAGACAGAAGACTTGTTCAGGCACTGGTTGAAGTCGTTCCCGGAAAGAGTTTTGTCACGGCAGGTTTTAGTGTAACGGCATTTGAGGTTGATCACGACGCACCGGGGACATTAGGTTTTCATGTACGAAACAGCAACACCAGTCTGGCTATAGCAACCGACCTTGGTCATATTGGCCGCTTTGCACATGCCTTGCTGCCATTGGCTGAAGTGTTAATACTTGAAGCCAATTACGACAGCCTGATGCTGGAAACCGGGCCATACCCACCGTATCTTCGGCATCGAATCAGCAGCAATTCGGGTCATTTGGGCAATCATCAGGCTGCAGAGTTTGTGGCAAGGCATTGCAGGACAAGGCTGAAACATTTGTTTCTCGCTCACCTGAGTAAGGAAAACAACCACCCGGAAAAGGTGACCGAAGCATTTGAGTCGGCTTTTGAGAAATTTAAATTCTCCCGATCAAGGCTGGAAACGCTCGTTTGTCTGGATCGAACAAAAAGGTCAGGGCTGTATCGGTTCTAGAAAAGGGGCTTTATAACTTCTCCCCCACTGGCGAGAACAATCAATATCAAACGTTTAACCTTTCTGACTGATGAGCGAGAGGGTATCGTAGTCCAGAATTTCGAGGGTGTCGTTGGTTAATTCGATAAGTCCGTCAGTCTTAAATTTTGTAAGTATGCGGGCAATACTTTCAATCGACATTCCACTTAGCTCAGCAAAATCGCGTCGTGATAGCTGCAATGGAAACTTATGAGATTTATATATTCTGTTGGAAAGGCATAGGAGTACATCGGCAAGCCTGCCATAGGTTTGTTTTTTGGTAAGGCAGAAAAATCGGCCACTCGTAATGATTTTTTGTTCTGCGAGCGTGCTTATCATTTTATTGGCAAATGATCCGTTGTTTTTAATTACCTCCCTCAGCGCATTTATCTCTACCAGACTTACTTCGCTATCGATATACGCCTGCACCGAATGGTGGAAGACGGATGTGCCTTCGTGCAGGCTTGCAAGTCCAATAATATTGATAGGTGCAAAGATTTGAAGAATGAGGTTTTCGTTGTTCGACTCGAGGAAGCTTTTCAGCAGGCCTTTGTTGAGGATAATGATATGTGAAGCGAAAGTGCCCTGTTTGCATATCATTTCACCTTTTGAGTATTGAACTTTTATGGTTTTCCCTTCAAGAAAAGAAAGTTCATCCTCAGTGAGATGATTCATACATTCGAGAGAATTGCTACCGATTGAGCAGCTATTTCGCAATATATCAGGGTGTTTTGTCATTTTGGCCTAAGCTGGCGTTTTGTGCATTTGTGCAAATATAATCAAATTCTGTCAAGCTAATACTTGACGCAGATCAAAAGAAATGACGACGAGAATGTCAGTTTGCGTTGACCAACAAGGGTTGGAAATGTTAAATAAATCTTAAAATCAGGTTTAGTTTTGCTTGTGAAAAAAGTAACAGAAACCTGATATGAAATCGCTACTTGAAAAAATTATCTCCTTTCTTGTGGTCATTGTGTTGCCTGTCCTTGTGATTTACTTCACGATACATTTTGGCCTTAAACGCAACGATCCACCAAAAAGGGAAATCGAGTTGAGATCGCAACAACAGCCAAAGGTCGATCACAGTGAGTTTGCCATTCTGCAGCAAAATTTCACCGATCCCCGGAAGGTTACAGAGGCTTGTTTATCATGTCATAACAAGCGCGACGACGAGCTGATGATCAGCACGCACTGGCTTTGGGAACGCGAGGTAGAGTTGCCCGGCAAGGGATTGGTTAAGATTGGCAAAAAACACATCAATAACAATTTCTGCACAGGTCCGCTCGGCAACAACGGATCCTGCATGCGCTGCCATATTGGTTATGGATGGGAAGATCACAACTTCGACTTTAATAACCCAAACAACATCGACTGTCTGGTTTGCCATGACAAGACCGATACCTACTTCAAGCAGAAAGGCATGGCCGGCTGGCCTGCAACACCGGCTACTGCCAATGAAGAGTTTAAAGTACCCGACTACAACTATGTGGCTCAGAACGTAGGACACCCTGACAGGAGCAATTGCGGCGTGTGCCATTTTTATGGCGGTGGCGGCAACAATGTTAAACATGGAGATCTTGAGGAAGCCCTCAACAATACGACACGCAAGGTGGATGTTCACATGGGGGTTGACGGGCCTGACATGACCTGTGTTGACTGTCATATCACCGAAAGACACAATATCAAAGGCCGCTCGTACTCGGTTTCGGCCAGCAACGATAACCGCATCAGCTGCGAGAACTGTCATACCAGCCGTCCGCACAACGACAAAATACTTGATTTCCACTACAATAAAATAGCCTGCCAAACCTGTCACATCCCTGTATATGCCAAGGTTAACGGCACAGTGATGTATTGGGACTGGAGCAAGGCCGGGCTGAAAGATGCGGACGGCAATGGGTATAAAGAATATGATGCGGATCATAATTACAGTTATTTGTCGATAAAGGGACGCTTTGTTTATGATGACCACGTAAAGCCGGATTATCTGTGGTTCAATGGGTTAGCCAACCACAACATCATGGACGACAGCATTACCCACGTTCCGGTGCAGATTAATACCCTTTATGGCGATTACAGAGATCCCAACGCAAAAATCTGGCCTGTGAAAATACACCGTGGCAAACAGGCATACGACCCGGTTACCGGCAAGCTGCTGACAATGAAGCTTTTCGCACACAATAAAGGTGAAGGTGCATTCTGGGAAGACCTGGATTGGGAAACTGCCATTAAACTTGGCATGGAAACGTATGGTAGGGAATGGAGCGGTAAATACGACTTTGTTGAAACCGAAGTGTACTGGCCTCTAAACCACATGGTTAGCGTGAAGGAAGAAACACTTAGCTGTACTGATTGTCATACGCGCAGCCCAAAAGGCCGACTTGCAAAGCTCAACGATTTCTATCTGCCCGGCCGTGATTATTCGAAAGCCGTAGATTATTCGGGTTTTGCAGTAATCATCATCGCCCTCCTGGGGGTTATCATTCACGCCATCAAACGTATGTTCTGAAAAACCAAAAAGTCATGGAATACAAGAAACAATACCTCTATCTGAAATTCGAGCGCTTTTGGCACTGGGCGCAGATGCTGCTTGTGCTTCTGCTGGCCCTTACCGGGTTTGAGATTCACGGTAACCTTACCCTGATAGGCTTTGAAAACGCTGTGCGCATTCACAATGCGGCTGCATGGACGTTCATGGGGCTTGCGGTGGTGTCGATCTTCTGGATGATCGTCTCTGGACAGTACATCAATTTTATCCCCACCACAAAGAAGCTTAAAGAGCAGGTCCGCTACTACACTTCAGGTATTTTCAAGGGCATGCCGCACCCCACGCACAAGGAGTTGTACAACAAGCTCAACCCCTTGCAAAGACTCACCTATGCCGGCTTGTTGTTCCTGATTTTCCCTGTTCAGATTATTACCGGTTTAGCCTATATGTACTTCCGCTACCCGCAGAATCCTGTCGACGCCGATGGCCTTATGGTGGCCGTGTTGCTTCACACCCTGGGTTCATTTCTGGTGGTTGCATTTGTGATTGTGCATGTGTATATGACTACAACAGGCAACACCATCACCTCAAACCTGAAGGCGATGATATCGGGTTATGAAAGAGAAGCGGCCGGAAAGAAAGACGACGCTGATCACCCGAAAGAAGAAGTAAATGATCAAACCAAATAAAACATAAAACCTGCATACAATGAAAACTTTAAGATTAATCAGCCTTTTTGCATTGATGGCGCTTATTGCGGGTGCCTGCAGCAAACAGGACAGTTTCAAATCGGCCGACGAAATGGTGGCTAAAGCCATGAAGCATGTAAAGCTGATGACCCCACAGGAACTGCATGATATGATGGAGGCCGGCGAAGAAACATATATTCTCATCGACGTTCGCCAGGAAAAGGAGCATTATTATGGCTATATCCCGGGCTCTGTTGTTTTGCCGCGCGGCAGCCTCGAGTTCAACATTGCCGACACAGCTTTTTGGGAAAATGAAGGCATGTATATGCCTGAAAAATCGGACAAAATCATTGTCTACTGCAAAAAAGGCCAACGCGGAATTCTGGCAGCCGAAACCCTCGGCAAGCTGGGCTACACCAATGTTTATGCCATTGAAGGCGGTTGGAAAAACTGGGAACTCACCTATCCTGATCTGATTGAAAAAGATCTTGACAAATTGGGTGGCCACAGCAGTAAGCCGGCTTCATCGGGCGGATGCTGACAAGTAATGAAAGTTTTAATCATCAAATAGTTTAACCTAAACACTTATCAAAAATGAAAAAGTTTGCGATTTACTTCATCGGGTTGTTCCTTATCCCCGCTCTCAGCCTCACAAGCTGCAAAAAGGATGCTGAAGAACAGAATAAATATGAAATTCTGGTTGACTACCTGAAAACCAATGCTGCTTTCGATCTTCCCGCAATGCACTCCACTGGTTGGGCAGT
The DNA here is from genome assembly GCA_021287165.1 of Bacteroidia bacterium. GTDB lineage: Bacteria > Bacteroidota > Bacteroidia > Bacteroidales > F082 > JALNZU01. The sequence continues at coordinate 39,939 of JAJTAY010000031.1, forward strand.
TTCCGCCACCGCACTCAACAATGCCCTTGCCGAATACTACATCATCGACCTGCGTTCGGCCGCCGACTTCGCACAGGGTCGCATCCAGGGCGCCGTCAACTCAACAATGGCCAATGTTTTGAATGAAGCCAAAAACGCAGGATCGAAAAAGATCATGTTGGTATGCTATTCAGGACAAACCGCTGCCTTTGCCGTTCCGGCCCTGCGCCTCAGCGGATATCCCAACACTTTCTTCCTGAAGTGGGGCATGAGTGCATGGACCTCACAACGCGACGTTTGGACATCCAAAATCGGCAATGTTGCTATCCAGCCCAATATTCACGCCAACTGGACGACACCTCCGGCATTTGTTGCCAATAAAGATTGGGGCAAAACACCTAAAGTTACCAGCAGCTCCGACGATGGCGCTACAATAATGAAAGAACGCATTGCGGCCGTTTTGGCTGAAGGACCAAAATTTGTTGCTCCTGCAGATGTTTTGGCAAACCCACAGAACTATTTCATCAACAACTACTGGACTGAGGCCAACGTAGCAGCAAATGGCAACGGTCACATCAAGGGCGCTTACAGGATCAACCCCATTACCTTGACAGCCAATGAATTCAAATTCCTCAACCCTGACCAGAAAATTGTAACATACTGCTTTACCGGACAAACATCCGCAGCTGTTACTTTCTATCTCCGCATGCTGGGCTACGATGCCTACGGACTGCAGTGGGGTGCCAACGCCCTGATCAACTCGCAAATGACCTCGAACAAGTGGCCTGAAGGACAGCAGAACTTCCCGCTCGTTCCCTGATTCTCATACTAACGCATATTTCCCTGAAGGTGTTGGGTAACACCTTCAGGGTTTTTGAAACCCTATAATTACTCGAAATGAAAACAACACTTCAAATAAGCCTCCTTTTGATGGCCATTTTTCTGGCACCGTCATTTAGCAGTGCTCAGGGATGCGCCCCGGCCAAGTCGGACGATGGTGTGAGCCTTTTTGGTTTCCTGCAGCCTCAATTCGAAGTCAAATTCGACAAGGATGGCCCCAAAAACTCCTTTACATTCAACAGAGCACGCATCGGTGTTACCGGATCAATTCCCTACGACATTCAGTATTACGCCGTTATCGAAACCAGCCCATTCAAAGGAAACGCTTTCCTGCTTGATGGTTTCGTAGCATATAACCGCTGGTCGTTTGCCCGCATTGCGCTCGGCAAGTTCAAATCGCCTTTTACACAGGAAATGGCTACGCCATGCCACGAGCTTAATACCATTTATCGTTCCACTGTGGTTAGAGAGCTTGTTGCACCCGACCGCGACTATGGCGTAATGGTGCTTGGTGACCTGCTCGACAAAAAGCTGTCGTATGCGGTGGCATATACCAACGGCAATGGTCTGGGGGCATTCGACAGCAATAATGGCAAAACCCTCCATAGCCGTATTGTCGTTTCTCCATTCAGCTTCATCAAAGTTGGGGGCGGCGTACAGTATGGAACGCATAAATCGGTTGTACCCGATTCTGAAACTGAGGACAGCCGTTTCAGGTGGGCTGCTGACTTTCAATTTAAGCACAATGCACTTGATATCATGGGCGAATACGTTCATGGTGTCGACAAGGGATCGTATGTTGTTGGCGGTGGTTGTGGCGGAACGCCTACCATCGTTCAGGGCGACCAGAAACGTCGTGGATATTATTTGCATGCGCAGTATAAGACCAATTTTAACCTGCAGCCGCTTATCCGCTTCGAAAACTGGAACACCGACCTGACAACAAAAAATCGCAACGAAAACACCATTGTATTCGGCGCAAATTACTGGCTCAACGACTGGACACGCATCCAGGCCAATTATCTCTATAAATCGGAAGAGCGCATCGAAGTAAAAAATGACGAGTTTCTGATTCAGGTTCAAGTATTCTTCTAAACACTATAACAATGAAAAAGATTGTTTTCAACCTTTTAGCACTCTTTATTCTTGCTCCTGCAGCATTAATGGCTCAGCCTTTGATCAGCGTGGCCGAGCTCGTAAAGATTCAGAAAAACCCCGATCTGGTGATTGTAAGTGCCGGAACCGACGCTGAATACTCAAAGGCACACATTACCAATGCTGTTCATCTTGCTTACACCAGCTTTGACCAGATTGGCGACATCAAGGGATTGCTCATTCCCGATGCCGATATGGCAAAAATTGTTGGCGAACAGGGTATCTCGAACAACAGCACTGTTGTGGTTTACGACGAATTCGACGGACGCTATGCCGGACGCATCTACTTCCTGCTCAAGTATTTGGGCGCAAAGAACGTACGCGTTCTCGACGGTGGCCTCGAAGCATGGAAAAAAGACCGCAAGCCCATTACACGCAACCCTACAGTGGTAAAGAAAGCCACTTTCAATGCAAGCCCCAACAAAGCCTGGATGGCAAGCATGGCTGAAGCAGAAACTGCTGCAGGAAAAGCCAATGTTGTACTTATTGACACCCGTTCGCCCGAGGAATTCAACGGCACAAAGGACAGCAAGGGTCATATCAAGGGCGCCATCAACATTGAGTACAAACAACTGCTCAATGCCGACGGCACCATGAAACCGGCCGCTGAACTGGAAAAAGTTTATACCGCTAAAGGCGTTACCAAGGACAAGGAAATCATCCTTTACTGCAGCACCGGCGTTCGCACTGGCCTGCACTTCATCGCTTTAGTAGAAACCCTTGGTTACGGCAAGGTTAAAGTTTACGACGGAGGATACAACGAATTTGTTGCCAAAAACCCCGGAGGCATCGCAAAATAAAGACAGCGCTTAGACTATTTCACTGAAATACGTTGTCGATTCCAAAGCCGGCCAAAAGCCGGCTTTGGGTTTTATGGGAATCAGAATCGTCGGTTTTACGTAATTTCGCAGCGATTCGATCCCGATGAAAAAGAGAACAAATAAATCGTTTATACAGATCCCCAAGGTTACCGGTGGTAAAAAAACCTTTGCAGCCTTTCTTGCAGAAAATCTTGTCTATCCGGAGGAAGCTCTCAAAAATGGGATCGAAGGCAATGTCTTTGTCGAGTATGAGGTGGACGACAATGGCATTGTATTTCAGGCCAGAGTGGTGAAAGGCCTGGGTTATGGTCTTGATGAGGAAGCCCTTCGCCTGATAAAATTGCTCCGTTTCGAGAAAGTTAAAAACCGAGGCATCCGACTGCGCTCTTCAGGCAAAACCAGTATACCATTCCGGCTTCCGGCAACAATGGTTTACAACATCGTACCATCTAATACAACACCTACAGAAGGCGCCGTTCCAAAAGCAGAAGGAAGCGGAGCTGACCGACCGGGAACGATCAGCTATACCATCGAATTCTGATTTTTTGTATTTTGCTGCAACCTTTCACACTTCTGCTTGTACTTATCGTGTGAAGATGGTTATAAAGATGTTGCAACGATTATTTCTTGCCTTCGCTTTGCTGTTTACAGGCCTGAGTCTTTATGCTCAGGCCGAAAATCAGTTTATCGGTTTCAGACTCGACGGAGATGCCAGACAAACCAGCTTCAATTTCGAACTGATCAACAATCTTGTGATTATCCCGGTAGTGATGAACGACAGCATCAAGCTCAACTTTATTCTCGATACCGGCGTTCGCACCACACTGATTACCAACAATGAACCAGGTAATCTGGAGCTTAAATTAAAGCGTCAGGTGCAGGTTGCAGGACTAGGGCTTGCCCGCGACATTAAAGCCTATGTTGTGCCTGATGTGAAGCTGCAACTGCCAGGCATCACCGGCCACGGCCAAACGTTGATCGTTCTGGGAGAGGATTACCTCAAGCTCCAGAGCCATTTGGGAAAAGAGGTGCACGGCATTCTGGGCTACGACTTTTTCAATCATTTTGTGGTGCGAATCAACTATGGAGTAAAACGAATCACGGTATTCCCGCCGGATCAATATAGACCCGGAAGAAAAATGCAAGCGATTGATCTTGTGATTCTTGGAGGCAGGCCTTATGCGGAAGCCGGATTGACACAGGCAAACGGCACGCCCGCCAGAGGTAAATTTCTCATAGATACCGGTGCCAGCCACAGCCTGCTGCTCGAAACCGATCGCAATACTAACGTTTACCTGCCTGTACCAAATATTCCTACTGTTGTTGGTTACGGTCTGGCGGGCGAAGTAAGAGGTCATCTGGCGCGAATCGAAAGATTGTATCTGGGTGAATTTGTCATGAGGCGTGTCATTGCATCTTATGGAAGCGGATTGTATATGTCGTCGTCCGATTCGGCAATTGGCAGGATTGGATCTATCGGTGGTGAGATCATTAGCCGGTTTACGGCTGTTTTCGACTACCGGAATCACAAGCTTTATCTCAGGCCCAACAATTCGTTCAGAAAGAGTTTCGACTACAACATGAGCAGCATCGACATTATAGCCGATGGTAAAAATTTTAAAACATTCTCGGTGGTCAATGTCAATCTGTATTCAGCCGCATGGCATGCAGGATTAAGACCAGGCGACATCATTCTTGCCGTGAACGAACGCGGAGCAGGCGAGCTGGATCTGGAAAAGATTAATGCAATTTTCAGAAGTAGCCCGGGCACAGTGGTTCAGTTGCTCGTGCGTCGCGATAAACAGGTTTTTCCAGTCAGATTCAGACTCAAAAGACAGATATAATTATTTGTTTTTCAGGATTTTAACCTCTGTTCTTCTGTTCATTGCTCTACCCTGCTCATCATTGTTTGTACCAAGTGGCCGGGTTGCTCCATACCCTCTTGCTACGATTCGATTTTCATTAATCCCGTTTTCCATCAACCATTTAGATACTGCTTCGGCCCTTTGGAGCGAAAGACGCTGATTGAATGGGGCTGAACCCACATTGTCGGTATGCCCCGAAATTTCAATTTGCAGTTGAGGGTTCTGGGTCATAAAAGCAAGAAGATGTCGCAGGGCAGGATAGGAATCGGGCAACAATTCAGCGCTATTGAAGGCGAAATATATATTATTGATTATTAGATTGTTACCTACCAAAGCCGGAATGAGCTTTACTTCTAAAGTAAGAAGCGTTGACACTGAATCGGCAGAAAAATCGAAGTTATCCGAGAAATAGAGGTAGCCTTCACTTCCGGCAAACAAAGAGAACTTAGCTTCCAAAGGAAGTGGAAGCAGGAGCTGTCCGTCGGTATCGCGGCATTTGCCTTCAAAAAGAAGGCTGCCGTCCGAGAGGCTGTTCACACTAACCAGGGCTGGAACAGGCTGAGCAGTTTCGGCATCGGTTACCAGGATCTTCACGGTGCGCAGGGGCCTTGGTTTAAGCTCCTCTGGCATTGTAAATTCGTAAATATCATATCCACCAAAGCCGCCTTTTTTGCGGGCAGCAACCCAGCCATTACGGCCATAGGCATCCACGATGATGTTTAGTTCGTCTTCGGCCGAGTTGAGCGGCACTCCCAGATTTTGCGGCCTTGTCCAGCGGCCGGCATCATCAAGCTTTGTCATAAACAGGTCGTAACCACCCATGCCCGGATGACCGTTGGAGCTGAAGTACAGAGTCCTCCCATCGGGATGAAAAAAAGGCGACATCTCATTGTCCTGAGTATTGATGAGCGGACCAAGGTTAACCGGACGCGACCACTGTCCATCGGGAAGCCGGACTGAACGGTACAAATCCGAGCCACCAATACCACCCGGCCTGTTGCTGGAAAAAATGAGTATCATACCATCGGCCGAAATGGCAGGTTGTGATTCCCAAGCCGCACTGTTAATCTCAGCACCTGCGTTAACAGGCTGCGTCCATTTTCCGTTCTTATATTCCGACAGGTATAAGTCGCAGCTACCCGTTCCTCCCGGCCAACCGCATCCGGCAAACCAAAGCAGGTTCCCATCAGGCGACAAAACCGGAGCGCCCATATTGAGATCGTCGGTTTGCCATGGAACAAATTCCTGAGGTACGGACCATCCTTTCTCGGTTCGTTGAGCAACGAGGAAGGTTTCGGTAACAGGCCTGGCTCCCCTGCCCTCTCCGGCGTCCTTTCGTGTAAAAAGCATCAAGCTGCCGTCGAGCAAAATGGAGTTGGGCACTTCGTCGGCAGCAGAGTTGAGCGGAGGGCCGGGATTAGATAAAATAATTGAATGTGGGTTTTGGCTAAGTCTTAGCCTTAATTCACTGGTTTCCTGCCATTTGAGCAGCATCGTTCTTTCGCTCTCGCGAAAACCGGGAGCATCGATGGCTTTGCCAAAAGCGGCCGATGCTTCGGCATATTTGCCAACTTCGAGGTAAAGCTGTCCAAGTATTGCCAGGGCACGTGAAAATCGAAGGCTGTCCACGCTCAAAGCCTCCCGAAAAGCTCGCTCAGCCAATGACGTATCTCTGGTTTCGAGACCCGATTCGCCAAGTAGCATCCAGACATGACCATTTTTTGGATTTCGCTCAAGAATTGTTTTAAAAACCGGAATGGCTGCTGCAAAGTCGCGCTTATCGAACAATGCTTCGGCCCTTGCAAGCAAACGGGCTTCACGCGCTCCTGCTTTTTGCGCAAAAGCCGGGGGCAGGAAAAGAAATAAAAAGAAGAATAGAAGCGCAACAGCGCTCAGGGTATACGCATGTATTTGTGACTTTGCAGGCTGATGCGCCAGCGCGGATTTTGCATGACATATTCGGTTAGCCATGGCATAATGTTTTCCGAAACACTCCATTCAGGCTGTAAATATAGCAAACAAGCTTCGTGCACCAAGGCCGCGTTGCGCTCAGCCCATTCTATATCGGCCTGATGCTGAATGACGACTTTAAGTTCATGTGCGCTCTGAAAGATTTCTGGCCTTGGCGGGGCAAATTTCTTTGGCGAAAGGCAAATCCAGTCCCAATGGCCCGAGAGCGGATGCGCACCGGAGGTTTCGACCATAGTCCTGATGCCAATCGACTTTAGCTTTTGCGTGAAATAATCCAATGGATAAAGTGATGGCTCTCCGCCTGTTACGACTACAGTTTTAGCAGGGTATTGCGCTGCACGCTCAGCAATTTCATCAGCACTCGCAGGCGGAAACACTTCGGCATTCCACGAGGCTTTGGTATCGCACCAATGACAGCCCACATCGCAGCCCCCGATGCGGATGAAATAAGCAGCCTGACCCATATTGTGTCCTTCGCCCTGAATGGTGTAGAATTCCTCCATCAGAGGAAGAAGCAGGCCCTCTTTTAGCAAATCGCTGGCACTACCCTCTTTCAGGGAATTTCGCATCGGAAAATTGTGTTTTTACTATTAATCACAAGCGTACCCGGTGTCTTGAAGTTTTTTTCGGTGGTTAGAAAAAATGTGTGTTGAGGTTTGGACGGATTAAATCCCTGACGAAAAAAACCATGGTTGTCGGCATCAAGTAACTCGACTACAAATGGTTGCGATTGTTTTACAGGAAAATACAGCTGATAACCATCATCAATGGCGTCCAATTCTATTCTGCGCTTGCATAGCTCATGATCGATGGGAAGCGCAAGAGGATTGCTCGATACCCAGCGCGAGGTATTGATTGAAAAAGCACGGGCAGCAGCAGTTTTGCTTCGTTCGCTGGTGATAATAGCTTCGCCTGGCCGGATAAAAACCACCGCCTCTATCTGTGTGGTTATCAGTCGTTTAAGGTTGATTCGCCGCTTATTTCCCGAGAAGAAATTGTTACCTTCGAAGTCGTGAAGAATCCATAGGAAAGGCATCCAAGTTCCTTTCGTATAGCCCACTAGCATCAATTGACCGGTTTCGGGCTGATAGTCAGCTCCCGTGATCAGGCCTCGGGAGTCGAACTTATTTACCGCTTCGGCAACCCACAAACCTTTCTGAGCCGGTATTCTGTAAAGTTTACACTGACCATCGGCCCAGTTTTTGGAGAAAAGATAGATCGAATCGCCGGAAACCACAAAGGCCTCACAATCGTGATTATGGTTGAGGTATTTTAGCTTGGTGGGTTGATCCGGATACGTAAACATGATCGTGTCGGCAGCTACATTGGCATCGCCTTCCCCCATTAATGCGTCGAGCGGAATGCGATAAATCTGAAAAAGCCTGCGTTGTCCGGCATTGTTTCCCACATCTCCCACATACATATATTGGTCATCCTTAGCTATTTCCTCCCAATCAATATTAACAGCATTCGAAACCTTAATTGTCTTTATCAGTCGTCCATCGATGGGCGAAAGTGCGTACAGTTCAGCTTTGTGCTTACTGTCGTTGTGCGTCCACAACAAGCTGTCATGAAACACCAATCCTGATGATTCCCGGGCTTCGTAAGGCAATTCGTAGATGAAATCGGGCTGATGGATTGTGGAAGGATACCTGCAGGAACCATTGTTGACGGTTGCCTGGGGGCTGAAGTTGGAGGCTCTGGGATCGGTGCAGCCTGGCTGTTGTGCAGTTAGTCGGAAAAACGAAAGCAAAAGGATTATTGCTGTAAGCCAGAGTTTCATTGGTATATTTTCTTTTGGTTGGCGGCAAGGGTATTGCTCAGCAATGAAACAATGGTGAGCGGACCAACGCCTCCAGGCACTGGTGTGATGCGGGAAGCTACTTTTACGACTTCGTCGAAATCCACATCGCCTTTAATGACATAGCCTTTCTCAGCTTTATCATCTGTAATGCGATGAATGCCAACGTCGATTACCACTGCACCGTGCTTTACCATATCAGCCTTTACGAAGGATGGAACGCCAATGGCAGCGATGAGGATATCGGCCTGTTTCGTGAGTTCAGGAAGGTTGACCGTCTGGCTGTGGCAAAGCGTTACGGTGGCATTACCCTTCGGGCTTTTGCGCGAAAGCAACACACTCACGGGAGTTCCTACAATGTTGGATCGACCGATTACTACCACGTGTTTTCCAGCGGTTTGTATTCCGCTACGGTGCAGCAACTCAATGATGCCAAAGGGCGTGGCGGGCAAATAGGATGGCAATCCGGCCATCATGCGACCGGTGTTTACCGGATGAAAGCCATCAACATCCTTGTGAGGATTGATGTGCTCGATAATGCTGTCGGCATTCAGGTGAGCAGGCAGTGGAAGCTGTACGATAAAGCCGTCGATTTCCTCGTCCTTGTTCAGAAAATTGATAATGTTGAGCAGTTCCTTCTCGCTGGTCTTTTCAGGCAGGCGGTATGTAGAACTCGTGATACCTACCTGACGACAGGCCTTTTCCTTAGAGGCCACATAGGTTTCGCTGGCAGGGTCGTTGCCTACAAGCACTGCAGCAAGATGGGGCGCGCGTTTACCAGCATCAATAATCGCTGCGGTTTCGGCAGCAATTTCTTTTTTGATCTGCTCGGCAATGGCCTTGCCGTCGATAAGTTTCTCCTGCATTGCCATTTTATTTAACGATTGCGCATCTGCTGCATCATTTGCATCATCTTGCGGCCGCCGCCGCTGGTGAGGTTGCGCATCATTTTCGATACTTCGTCGAATTGTTTGATGAGGCGATTTACCTCGGCAATGTCGGTGCCGCTGCCTCGGGCGATGCGCTTGCGGCGGTTGCCGTTGAGTATTTTCGGATTTTCGCGTTCCTCGGGGGTCATGGAATAGATAATGGCTTCAATGCTTTTGAAGGCATCATCTTCTATTTCGGTATCCTTGAGCGCTTTGCCCATTCCGGGGATCATGGCCGCCAGGTCCTTGACGTTACCCATTTTCTTAACCTGCTGTATCTGCTTCAGGAAGTCGTTGAAGTTGAACTCATTACGGGCAAGTTTCTTACGCAGGCGTTCGGCTTCTTCGGCATCGTACTGTTCCTGAGCGCGCTCCACAAGGGTGACGATATCGCCCATCCCGAGGATGCGGTCGGCCATACGACGAGGATAGAACACGTCGAGGGCGTCCATCTTTTCACCAATACCGACAAATTTGATGGGTTTGTTGACAACTGTCCTGATGGTAAGTGCAGCACCACCGCGGGTGTCGCCATCGAGCTTGGTGAGTACAACACCTTCATAGTTGAGCCTGTCGTGGAATGCTTTGGCTGTATTCACCGCATCCTGACCGGTCATGGCATCCACTACGAAAAGGGTTTCATGAGGGTTGACAGCCGCTTTTACAGCTGCGATCTCGTTCATCATCTGCTCGTCGATGGCCAGACGTCCGGCCGTGTCGATGATTACGACATTGAAATTCTTGTCCTTCGCGTATTGAATGGCTCGTTTTGCAATACCAACAGGGTCTTTGCTCTGCTCATCGGCAAACACCTCCACTTCAATTTGTTCACCAAGTACCTTAAGCTGGTTGATGGCTGCCGGCCGGTAAACGTCGCCGGCCACCAACAAGGTTTGCTTGCCCTTTTTCCGTTTGATGAAGTTTGCAAGCTTGGCCGAAAAAGTAGTTTTACCCGAACCCTGAAGACCGGCGATAAGAATAACCGTTGGGTTTGCTTTCAGGTTGAGATCGGAATGCTCGCCACCCATAAGTTCAACCAGCTCATCATGAACAATTTTCACCATAAGCTGACCTGGCGACACTGCACTGAGGATTTTTTGTCCGAGCGCTTTTTCCTTAACGGTATTGGTAAAATCCTTGGCTATTTTAAAACTGACGTCGGCATCGAGCAAGGCTTTGCGCACCTCTTTAAGCGTTTCGGCAACATTGATTTCCGTGATGCGCCCCTGCCCTTTAAGTAATTTAAAAGAACGTTCCAGTTTTTCACTTAGACCTTCAAACATGCTGTTTTCTGATTTTGAGCGGCAAAATTACAAAAAATGCCCAATGAGGCGGGATTAAGACAATGAAGCATCAATTGCATCACCGGGCTGATTAACAAGCTTTAAGATTATTTGATTTATGCAAGGCAAAGGGCCGCAATCGCTGACATATCTTTGCAAGGTGATTGTTGATGATTAATGACTCAAGAACAATTCAGCATTCTTTTTTTTGCCCTGCTTATCGGAGGAGCCTTGTGGTTCAGGCACTGGTACCGTTCGAAGCCACGCACCTATAAAGTATCGGAACAGGTGAGCGGAGGACGTTTGCTGGCCGTTACCGAAATCAATCCGCGATGGGAGACAGCTGCAATAGAACTTAAAATGACAAGCCGGGATGCCATCGGGAATTTACAGGCTTTTGTTGAATTTATCCCTGTTAGAGGAGAGATGCTTCGGCTGAGTTTGGAGGAACTTGAAATTGATGATATTATCGTACAGTGTGGCGAAAATAGCCGGCAGTGCAGCATCACTTTCGAAAAGCGCGACCTCATGCGGGGCATCAGGCTCCGCGAAATCAAGCCTTACCGCTTTCGTTTTGTGATTACCGATCAGGACGGTTTTGTGATCAAGTCGCATGTCTTTGGTTTCTCTTCAAAATACATGCTTTTCAGGCCCGATACCGGGCGATACAATTAGACCCATTTACCCATGCGCATGAACGAACTTTCGACGACCAACAAAATACTGACAGGTTTTGCCGTGGTACTGGGATTTTACATCCTGAAAGAGCTCTCTTTCATTTTTGCCCCGCTCATGCTGGCATTCATTCTTACGCTGCTTTTCATGCCCATGATGCGCCGCTTGCTGCGTCGCGGTTTGCACCGCGTACTGGCCCTCAGCATAGTAACCTCTGTCGTTGTATTGCTTGGTCTGGGATTTGCCTTTGTTACCAAACTATCCGGAAGGCAAATCATCGACAATCAGGAAGCAGTGTTTCAGAAATTCGATGCCAGGCTTGGGCATGCTGTTGCGCCTTATGCCGGAACGCTTGGCATTGAACTGGATAACAGTAAGTCAGTTACACGCGCCCTGCTGGAAAGCAAACAGGTAAACGAATTCATTTTTGGAAATTTTGCGCAAACATTGAATTCTGTTCAGAGGACGCTTACTTTTCTATTTCTCACCCTGTTTTTCCTTGTGTTGCTGCTTACGGGATCAGTGAATCTGGAAAAACTGATGGGCCAGACGCTTTTTAGTACCAAAACACGATCAGTTAAAACCTATATCGCTATCGAACAAAGTGTAGTCAAGTTTCTGGAGGTCAAGGCTTTTGTAAGCTTACTCACCGGCATTGCCTTTGGTTTGATTGCCTGGGGAATGGGCATCAGTTTTCCGTTGTTTTGGGGGTTATTGGCCTTTGCACTAAACTTTGTTCAGATGATTGGCTCAGTGGTGGTGACAGTGCTGGCAATACTTTTTGCATTCATTGAGCTCGACAGCTCAACCAGTGTTTTGTTTGCAGCATTAATGTTCACGGCCACGCAATTGCTTCTTGGTTCGGTGCTCGAGCCGATACTCATGGGCAAGTCATTCAGAATCAATATTCTTGCCGTGCTTTTTATGCTGATGTTCTGGGGGTATATGTGGGGAATTCCAGGTATCATTCTTTCGATACCCATCACAGTGATTATCAAGACCCTGCTCGAGCAATTCCGCAGCACCCGTTCGTTGTCGCGTCTGCTTTCCTGATAATTTCCTCATGTTACTGCCTCCAGAGATGGATCATACTCCAAATAGACACTATTTTTTACAATTGCTGCGATACGCGCTACTGCTTCTGCCAGATCCTTGTACGTATTGTATAGAGGTGCAAAACCCAGCCTGATGATGTCGGGCTTGCGGAAGTCGGGTATGATGGGTGTGCTGCCATCGTTGGGAGAAATCAAGGCTTTACAAATCCTGTAACCTTCAGGATGACTGATAGAAACATGGGAACCCATTTGGAGGGGATCGGTGGGTGAAGCCCATGAGAAACCCAAAGGCTCAAGTAACTGCTTGAACATGTCAAAAAAGAAAGCGCTCATGCCAAGACTTTTACTTCTGAGGGCGTCCATTCCCGCGTTCAGGAGCAGGTCGAGACCGGGCTCTATGGCAGCCATGGAAAGGATAGGAGGTGTTCCGGCGGCATATTTCCAAACGTCGCTGCGCGCTTCATATTCATGCCCGAACTCAAAAGGCCGGGCATGACCAAACCAGGCCCAGATGGCACTTTCCAGTCGGGACTGAAGGTCTTTCCGAACATAGAGAAAAGCCGGAGCTCCGGGACCGCCATTGAGGTATTTATAGGTACAACCAACGGCCATTTCCGCTCCCCATTCGTTGAGTTTCAATGGCACCGATCCTACTGCATGACTCAAATCCCAGATGATTTTTGTGCCTTTTTCAGCAGCCAGTTCATTGAGGCGAGCCATGTTATACATAAATGCGCTTTTAAAAGCCACATGACTAAGGCAAATCAATGCAGTGTTATTGTTAACAGACGTTTTCAGCGCATCGAGCGGTGCGTGAATCCCATCCTCAGACTTCAGAATATTCAATGCATGATCCTGAAAATGGCTCTTAATCAATCCCTGCAGCACGTAGAAATCGGAGGGGAAATTCAGGTCGTCGCTTAAAATTTCCGTTCGGCCCTTCTGAAAACTGAGGGTGCCGTAGGCAAGTTTGTAAAGATTGACAGATGTGCTGTCGCCAACGAAAATTTCATCATCCTCCGCGCCGACAAGTCTGGCTATTTTGCCTGCAATGCGACGCGGAAGTTCGAGCCAGTGTTCGTTCCAGCTTCTGATAAGTCTGTCGCCCCATTGTTGTTCAAGCATTCGCTGCATGAGCCTGATTGTATGGATTGGCAAACGACCGAGAGAGTTACCGTCGAGATAAATTGTTTCTGAGCCGCTGAAAAAATGACCCCTGAATCCCGAAAGCGGGTCGGAGCTGTCCAGTTCGGCTGCCCGGTGTTGAAAATCCACGATATTACTCATTGTTTTGTAACCGTTTAATTATCTCTGGGAACATCAGCTCCACCCACATCCTATACATTTTGCCCGATGGATGGAGGCGGTCGTCGGCAAGCAGCGAATTGTCGCTGGCAGCAAGACGCGAAATCTCAGTTATGTTGAAAAACAAGAGCTTACGGGCCTCTGCCTCCTGACGAATCACTTCGTTGTACTCATCGATTTCGCGGGCGATCCTGGCACGGTCGCGCCCCGATGCAAAAGGCGTTACACCCCAGTCGGGAATGGATACCAGAAAGAGCTTCGTGCTATCACCTCCCGCATACTGGATGGCCCTGTTTATCAGCTGTATAAGTTCCGTGCGAAACTGAGCCGATGGTCTGCCGCGGTATTGGTTGTTGACGCCAATAAGTAAGGAAACCAGATTAAAAGTATCGGCAATCTGGCGCCGGTCGAGCTCTGCCATCAATTCGTCGGTGGTCCAGCCGGTGCGAGCAATGATGAGGGGCGATTGCATCTTGATTCCGGCTGTATTGAGCAGACCGGAAAGCTGAACCGGCCAGCGTTCGGTTTCTTTAACGCCTTCGCCTATGGTGTAGCTGTCGCCAAGCGCGAGGTAGGTTAGTACTGCCTGAGGCTCATCGGGCGTTGGGATTGGCGATACCATGTAGTTAACATTGTCAGTCTTGCAGGAGATTTGAAGAATCGAAAACGCTATCGTGAGCTTAACAAATAAGATATTCATAGAGGATATTTTCAACTTAACAAGCTGTTACACCAAAAGTTTATAACTCAAAAAAAATCATTGTAAAGCTAATGGTTTATAAAATGTTTACAAAGAAGCATCAAAGGCTTAAAATCTATTAACTTAAGCATAAGGCATTTTGGTTAATTTTGATGCCCTGTTAATTTTTGTAGAACTCAACTAATTTTTCAGAAATTATAATGCAATGCTTACTCGAAAGCACACACAGAAAGATATGAACAGTTTAAATTTTCAAAACCCTTCACTATGAATTTCAGAATTTTACTTACAACCGCATTGGTTTTTTTCCTGATGCAGGTTCAATCCTACGCGCAAACGAATCCTACCGCGCAAAGCTTACCTTACGCGCAGGATTTTGCCACCTTTGACGGCACGATAACAACCTATCCTGCTGGCATACAGGGATGGACAATATCGGGAAGCACTTCAACTTCTTTCCCGACCACTGCTCCAAATGGTAATCAGGCGCTTACAGCCGGAACAAATGCTTCAATAACAGCAGGCGTTTTCGATATGAACGGTAAAATTGGCATGTTGTCCACTGGGAGTGCACTCAAAAGTATAGCCCTTTCGATCAATACCACTGGAAAGACTAACATAAGTGTTTCTTATCAGGCTGCAACGCAGCGTCAGGAAGCAACAGCACGCGTAGGAGCCATTGGCTTACAATATAGGATTGGAACCAGCGGCGCTTTCACAAATGTTTCGGGAACAGAGTATCAAAACCCTGGTGGATCGAACAACACCTCGGGTACAGGCACTGTTAATCCACAGACGATCTCAGTAACCCTGCCTTCAGAATGCAACAATCAGTCGGAAGTTCAGTTACGCTGGGTATACCGCGAGGTAAGTGGTAGCGGAAACAGACCAAGCTTCTCGATCGACGATATCTCCATCACCGGCACATCTTCCAGTTCACCCTCCATCACAGTAGCCCCATCAACGCTTACAGGCTTCACCTACATTCAGGGCAGCGGCCCTTCGGCCGAGCAATCATTCAGCATCAGCGGAAGCAATCTGACTGCCAATATCAGCATTACTCCTCCAACGAATTATGAGATATCCACCGGCTCAGGCGGAAGTTTTGTTGCTACCAACCCAATCATCCTAAATCAAACAGGAGGCACTGTAGCTGCAACTGATATCTATGTGAGGCTAAAAGCCGGTCTGAGCATCGGCAATTATAATGGAGAAAACGTAACCGCATCTTCTGCAGGAGCTGATAACAAAACCGTCAGTCTGAGCGGCAGCGTTACTGCACCGCCTGCTGCTACCATCACTATCAATCCAACCCAGTTGCCCGGATTCCAGTACATATACGGAAGTGGTCCCTCGGACATGCAGTCAGTCCTGGTTTCCGGTTCAAACCTAACCGGTAATCTTACTATTACCCCTCCTGCAGCTTATGAGATTTCAGCATCCGCAGCCCCCTTTACGGCAGAGAATCCTCTTGTCATGGAGCCTACGGCAGGCTCTGTGACCGGAACGCTATGGATAAGGTTGAAAGCAGGATTGAATGCCGGTCTTTATAATCAAACATTTACAGCAAGCAGCACGGGCGCTACCAGCGTAGATATTAATGTATCCGGCGCAGTTTTGCCCGAAGTCTTTACTGCCTGGGATTTCAATACTGCTTTCACCGCCACCAGCCCTGAACCCAGTCTGGGAGCAGGCACGGCATCCGTGGTAGGAAGCATGACCGGTCCTGGTTCTGCCACCGGCACAACAACAGGGTGTGCTCAAACAAGCGGAAATGCATGGGCCATTGGAACAGCAAATCCCGGAACAACGAATGAGTCAAGTGGTGTTCAGTTTTCCGTTTCCACAGCCGGCCGCGAGAACATCTGGATGGCCTACGATCAGAGGCTTTCGAATACAGCCACCAGAACGGCTCGTATACAATACACCCTTAATGGCACCGACTGGATCAATCTGGATGTTACTTCAGCCAATTACCTCAGCCAATGTGCCAACAGAGGAGGTATCGACATTGGACGTATCGACGCTTCCAATCCTGTTGGATCTAATGTTTCCGATAGTTGGGGACGGAGGGTCATAAGTTTCGCTGGCATCAGCGGCGCCAACAACAACCCGAATTTCGGCGTCCGCATTCTTGCAGCACACTACCAGAACACCGGCGAATTCCGCCAGGCAAATAACATTGGTGCGGTTGCAACCGCAGGCACATGGCGTTTCGATAATGTTATGTTTGGGGGCGATGTATTGCCCGGAGGTGTAGCGGTTAAGTTGGCCGTAACATCGGTAAACAGCGGAAACAGCCCGACACAAAACATTCCTTTCAGCGTTACGGTTCAATCGCAGGACATCAACAATGTGGCCACCAACGTAACCACCGACACACAGATTACACTGACGAAAGCCAGCGGCAATGGCACATTAGGCGGCACCCTTGTAGGCACAATTCCTTCAGGCAGCAACAGTGTTACCTTTAACAATGTAACCTACAGCCTTGCCGAAAGCGGAGTAAGCATAACGGCATCAGCCACTTCGGGCATGACACTCAGCCCGGCCACCTCTGCAACTTTCTCGGTTCTCTCGCCTGCTACCCAGTTGGCGTTTGTGGGAGTTCCGGCCAATGGTCAGGCAAACAACAACCTTGCCTCTTTCACTGTCGAAGCCCGCAGGCCCGACAACACGGTTGATGGCAGCTACGCTGGCAATATTACACTAAGTAAAGCTACTGGCCCAGGAACGATTTCGGGTACGCTCACCAAAGCTGCCGTAAATGGTGTTGCCACATTCAACGACATCCAATTCAATCAGCCTGGTACGTACACAATAACAGCCAGTGCTACGGACCTTACCAGCGCCACCAGCGGAGATATTCTTATTACAGACGCTCCTTCGCTGACGGAAGTATTGTTGCCACAATACATACAAGGTATTAACGGCACTAACACCGACCGAATCATGTTTGCCTACAGAGTAACTTTAAGTAATCTCTTGCCTAATACCACTTATCGCTATATCAATCAGGTAGTTGACAATACTGATGGACCAACTTCGGGCGGAGCAGGTAATGTGATTTACGTTTCCTCAACCGGCACTTTCATGCGGACCACCTCACCCTCGCTTGCAACAGCAGGAGCCTACGGAGAACTAACTACCGATGCAAACGGATCATTTACAGGTTGGTTTGTAAATGAGCCAACAGGCAACGTGCGTTTTACCCCAGGCAATGATGTAGGCATGCGCATTCGTTTGAATAATGGCGCCGGCGGTACAGCAGCCGTAACATACCTCACCACTGCCAATACAGTCAAAGTATTGAATTTTGGTACCACAGCCTCCGCTACAGAAGGCACTGCGCTTCGTGCTGAAACTTTTTTTACACCCGGCAACTTTGCATTCCTTTACGACAACACTGCAGGAACAGGCCGGCCACTTTATGGCACACCTGTCGAAATTACCGGACTTGATTATACTGCCACCACCTGGGCCCTGTTCTTCCGCAACAATGTGGTTGGCGACGATGGGGCTTTTGCCGCCATAATCCCAAATCAGAATGCCAACGGGGTAAAGCTTATTCAGCAACGTGCCTTCAATAACGGTAGTGTAATAACCAGCTTCAGCTCGAACAACGGCCAATGGGGAACATTTAATACAGTGAACCCTATTGGCGGTACGACTAACGTAATCGTTGTTGACCTCAAGCAAGCGCCTTCCATTGCCGTAAGCCCCACAAGCCTGACAGGGTTCAATTACAGCGCCGGAGCAGGTCCTTCGGCAACACAATCTTTTGTCGTGAGCGGAAATAACCTTCTTGGCATGGTCGGCATTGATGCACCGGCAGCCTATGAGCTATCACTCACCAATGCGCCAAACTTTGACCCTTACACCCAGATCTTACTAAGCCCGACAGGCACCACCCTCAATCCAACAACAATTTTTGTCCGCCTGAAAGCAGGGCTTGTCGCCGGCACTTACAATCAGACCATCCTGATGGGCTCACTCAGTGCCGACCCGCGACAGGTAAGCGTTCAGGGTACTGTAACCCCCGGAATTACCGAGCCTGAAAACCACGCAACATCGTTTGCTGCAAATGCACTAAACAGCAGCCAGGTGCAAGTGACATGGGTTGATGCCGTTCCTGCTGCTTCGGGATACCTTATTAAAGGAAATACTACTGGCTTTGGAGATATTCAGGCACCGGTTGATGGAGTGGCCGAAACCAATGGCACTCTGGTACGCAATGTGGCTGCCGGCGTTCAGACATTCACATTTGAAGGCCTAAATGCATTGACAACTTATTACTTTAAAATATTCCCATACAACGGCACAGGAACTACCATTAACTACAAAACCGGCGGCACTGTGCCACAAGCATCAGCATCGACTCCAGCCGGGCCGGTTATGACCGAAGTTTTGCTCCCTCAATATATTCAGGGACTTAACGGTACAAACAACAACCGCATTCCCTTCGCATTCAGGTTAAGCTTCGGTAACCTGCTTCCCAACGCAACCTACCGCTTTATCAATCAGGCTGTTAACACCACCGACGGAGCAACGGGTGCAGGGGCAGGCAACCCGATTTACATCATGCCCAACGGCGATTTCGTTCGTACCACCTCGCCCAGTTTCACTGTGGCCGGACAATACGGTGAATTCACCACCGACGTCAACGGCGCATACACCGGCTGGTTTATGCTCGAACCCACCGGCAATGCAAGATTTACCCCCGGGCAGGAGGTGGCCATGCGCGTAAGACTCAACAATGGTGCCGGCGGAACCACTGCAGTGCATTTCTTCACCACGCAAAACGTTACCGTAATCAATTTCGGAACCGATGCCAACGCTGCTCAGGGTACCGCACTCAGGGCCAACAGCAACTTTGCACCAAAGAACTTCGTGTTCCTCTACGACCAGTCGTCGCGTACCATCAACAGGCCGATAGCCGGAACGCATATCGAGCCGTCGGGTATTGATTTTGCAGGAAACACTTCATATCCAACATTCTATCGCAACCAGGTAGCCGGACTCAGCGGCGCTTTTGGAACCATTGTTCCCAACGTTATGGCCAACGGTATTCGCAAAATTGACGAACACAGCCTCACTTCAGGACAACTCGTCAGTTCGTTCAGTTCGGCCAACGGAACATGGGGTGCTACCAATACAGTAAACCCGACCGGCGGCCTCACCAGTGTGCTGGTTCTTAATCTTGATTTCACCCCGGGAATCACGGTTAATCCAAACAGCCTGAGTGGCTTCACTTACGTTGAAGGTCAGGGACCCTCAGCACAGCAAAGCTTTACGGTTTCGGGCAACAACCTCAGCGCACCCATTACGGTGAGCGCCCCCGCCGCTTACGAAGTTTCGCTCACCGGCGGAACAGCATTTGCAGGCGTAGCAAGTCTGAGCCTAAACCAAACGAACGGAGCTGTTTCAAGCACAACGGTTTATGTACGTTTGAAACTAGGCCTGGCCGCCGGCAATTACAACCAGCAGATCTCGGCCAGCTCAACAGGTGCCGACACAAAAACAGTCGCCTTGCAGGGATCGGTTGTACCACCTGCCAACGAACCACCAGCACATGCCATCAACTTTACTGTAGCAGTAAACTCACAAACCCAACTTACGGCTACATGGCTGGATGCCGTGCCCAACGCACAGGCCTACCTTATTAAAGGTTCGGCTGCAGGCTTCGGTGCCATTACTTCACCCGTCGACGGTCAGCCCGAAACAGATGGTTTATTAGTCAAGAATGTCCCCGCCGGTCAACAACAAGTTGTATTCACAGGTCTTAGTCCGGAAACCGTTTACTACTTCAAGCTCTTCCCTTACAACGGGACCGGGGCCACCATCAACTACAAGACCGATGGAAACGTGCCTCAGGACAGCCGCGCCACCCTTGGCACGCCTTCGATGACCGTATTGCTTCTGCCTCAGTATATGCAGGGTGTAAACGGCACCAACAACAACCGTCTGCCATATGCATTCAGGCTCAGGCTGCAAAACCTTAAACCCAACAGCACATACCGTTACACCAATCAGGCGGTAAACAATGCTGATGGCCCGACCGTAGCCGGAGCAGGCAATCCCATTTATGTGAACGGCAACAATTTCTTCCGTACAGCTTCGCCCGGCTTTGCCGTTGCTGGACAGTACGGCGAATTTACCACCGACGCCAACGGCAGCTACAGCGGCTGGTTTATGATCGAACCAACGGGCAATGTTCGCTTCACACCCGGAACGGACGTAATGATGCGCCTCAGGCTTAACGATGGTGATGGCGGTACAACGGCCGTTACCTACTTCACAACACCAGAAATTAAGGTGATTAATTTTGGTGCATCTGCCGATGCCAACTCGGGTACTGGTATCAGGGCCACCTCTGGGGCTTCGCCACGCAACTTTGCCTTTGTTTACGACAATACTGCAGGAACTGGTCGCCCGCTTTACGGTACCAGTATCGAAACCACCGGCATCGACTATAGTGCCACCACTTATCCCTTATTCTACCGCGACAATGTTGCAGGCAACAATGGAGCCTGGGGTGGAATCGTTCCAAACCTTAATCCTCAGGGCATAAGGCGCGTTGAAGAGCGCAGTCTCACAACAGGTCTTGTTGTAAACAGCCTCAGCAGCGCCGATGGTTTCTGGGGCAGCACCAATACGGCCAACCCAACGGGCGGACTTAGCAACATTATTGTGCTCGACCTGGCCGGAGGCATTGGTCAGGAAAAACTGGCAGGACAGCTGAAGTATTTCAATGCTCCTGAGACCACCATCCCCTCACCCAATGCCTATGGGGTGTTTTATGCGCAGCTCTTCGAAAACGGCATCCCCGTCAGGCCAAGGCAGCTCATCAGCCACAACCTCGAGCTTGGCCTGCCATCCTATTATGAGTTTGGCAACCTTGAGGCAGGAAAATCCTACACCCTCAGGATTTGGGAACAAACCCCGTCGACCTTACTTGAAAACAGCTGGACCTACAACAACTGGGGTGGAGCCAGCTCGATCGACGCCGTGATTATCAGCTACATGGGAATCAACAATCCCATTATTGCTCAATTCCCCTGGATCAAACCCTCGGTTGATGACCCAATTACCCCATTCTCAGCTCATCTGGCCGACGTAAACAATACCGGTGATATCACGGGTAGCGATGCACTCACCTTAGCCTACCGCATGGTCGGACAGCCCGGCACCTCGCCCTTCCCCGGCGGTAAGCCCAACTTCCTCCTGGCGGCAGCCAAGGTTGCCAGCCACACGGCCAAGACTCACCCCGCTGCACCCAATGTGCTTTTCAATACCAACGGCAGTTATCTTGCCTCGAGCCTTGCAAGCTCGGTTTATTACGAGGCAACTTTGCCTGCCCTTACGCCTGGCACCAATATTTATAATGTGTACTTCACTGCAGTGGGCGACCTGAATGCCTCTCATTTCGATGCCAACGCCGCCATGAAGAGCACACCTAAGCTGATGCATCAGACTATAACAGTTCCCGAAATTACGCTCGCGCTGGGTCAGGATGCCACCATCAAAGCTTTCAATCTGGAAATGGCAATCGGCAAAGGCCTTGACATCAACAATGTTGAGGGTGCAGATGTTTGGAACTATGATGCTGAGACCGGGGTTTTCAAGGCCTTTGCGCTTAATGCTGCAGCCCAGCAGAAAAAGGCAGGTGAAAGTTTGGTTACCGTTAGATTAACTGAGTCAGTACATACGAACCCTGAGCTCTTCAGCATTGAAGTGGTTAATGATAACCTTGAAGTGCTTAAGAACACCGCGCTGATCTTTCGCAGTCCTGCTTCAGCTCAGATATCAGGTCTGCAGGCCAGCGTTTGGCCCAATCCTTCATCAGGCCATGCCAGTATCGAACTGCAGCTTCCGGAGCAGGGACAGCTTACGCTCACCCTCACTGATCAATTGGGCAGGCTTGTATGGTCAGCGCAACAAGAAGCACGCACACCTACCTTCCGCACCACACTTGAGACCGGTACCTTTGCCGCTCCGGGATTGTATCAATTGAATGTCAGATTGCAAGGCAAAGATTTGCACATGACCAATATGAAGCTCATAATCAAATAGTTTTGTATTGTCCAACATTAAAAGCCGCTCGTCATGGGCGGCTTTTTTATTTGATGATGGTTTGCCTGCCATCTGTAACCAGCATCCAGACCCAAGCAACCAGCACCTGGCACAAGTTTGCAACTCCGCCGGGTGCGGCTCGGCGATTGCTGTTATTACCAATGATCATTGTTGTTATTGATATAGTGCTTTTAGAAGGTTTATGAGGCCTGGTAGGCACGATGGAATCACGCTTTAGCACAGTTAATTGCTAAATTTTTGATGTTTGGTAGCAAACCCCACAAGCTGAGCCGCAGAAGTCTTGTCCCTTGTCCCTTGTCCCTTGTCCCCCTTAACTAACCCGCGCCCCAAAACCCCCAAACTTTAGCCAGATATTTCCCAAATCCTTGAAACTACATACCAATTCTTTACCGCAATTCGCATCTCAGGCTTTGGTTAACACAGGAAATGTATCCAGAAAGACTTAGTGAATTGAAAAGCAATATCTTGAATTTCCATAAACGAAAGACGCAAACAACATTTCTTATCCTAAGACCGGAAAACCAGTTTTCGTAGGCTTAAACCAAGCCAGTGGCAAAGATTTTTTTGAACAGGCAGGTGTTAAAAAAAAGGAAGTTTAACATTTGCGTGATATTTTTGTATTATTGCTGTGAATTAAAAGTTGGCGGGCTGCAACCCTGACCGCCATCTCAGCGTACAAACCAAAAAAACTACTCACTGTCCAACTAATTGAACCGGAAACCAATAACATTTGCATGAAGCAAGACTACCCGCACCGACAACAGATGCCGCCTTAGGGTTAATTTCTCAAAAACCTGCCGGCCAGGCCGCAGGATTATTGTTTTATACCTTAACCAATCGAAAGTACAAGAACAAGCATAGTATTCACTTAACAACCATTAAAATGAGAAAGTTTTATTTACTTCTCCTTATGATTGCGGTTTCGGCCAGCCTGATCGGGCAACAAACTGCATCGATCGCTGAATTTGCACCGGAAGCAAATTACTCGGTCAAACCTGCAAACGATGTCCAGCACGCCACTGCAAGCCTGCAAGAGTTGATGGCACTGCCAAAGCCAAATATTTTCCCGGCATTATCAGGGCAGAGCACAAGGACAGTCTATGTTACACAAGATTTCGAAGCACCGTTTACCGGTTCGCCGGCTGCGCCTCCCGGCTGGACACAGAGTCGGTTTGTTCTTCTGGGGACAGGAACACCCGGCACAAATGGAGTTGACGGGGAAAAGGACTGGCAGCAAAACACAAACACCGGAGCCAACACTTGGACCTTGCCCGGATATTCTAGCACACGTCCAGCGGGTGCAGTTTCAGGCACTGGCGTTTTATTTTTTGAAGACGGTTATTTTGGAAATACATCTACCTGGTTTGGCTCGCGCCGCCTGGAAACGCCTTCAGTCAATCTAACCACATCAACAAGCCCTTATGTAAGGTTTTGGCTTTGGTATCTGGCTGGTTCGACTAACACAAACCTGAGGGTAATGGCATCCTCTGACGGTGGCACTACCTGGAATTCCATTATGATAATTCCACCAAATGCGACAGCCACAACAACATCCGGTGCAACGCCCTGGCAGCGAATTAATGTTTTAATTCCGGTGGCTTACCGGACTGCCAATGCAAAATTTGGTATCGAAGCAACAAATACTTGGGGCACTAATGACATTTGGGTAGATGATTTTAGCGTTGAAGAGTTTACGCCCACCACGATTACTTCTGCTGCTGGTGGCAACTGGAATACACCAGCCACTTGGGTTGGCGGCGTTGTTCCTTCGGCTGACAATCATGTAGTTATTGCTGCCGGACATACCGTCAACGCTGATGTGAACATTGCCCGCATGCAGAACCTAACCATTAACGGAACCCTCGCCTACGCTGGAACCTCGGCAACACAGCTTATCCATGCCTTTGGAGATGTAACGATTAACTCAGGAGGAACACTTAATGCTTTCAGTGGGACAACAGGGAAACGAATTTATTTCGGTGGAAGTATCACAAACAATGGTACTATGAACTTCTCTGTTGGCACCAGCAACATTTTATGGGTTGGCGGCGCACCTGCTACCCTCAGTGGCAGTGGAACATTCACCAACGGAAGGGCAAACAATATTTGGCACATCAATTCTGCTGGAGTGACCTACAACGTTCCAATCGCAGTGCCGGGTACACTTGGATTATACAACGGCGCAGTTAATCCAAACGGAAACCTGACAGTTGGTGTTTCTTCTGCATCAACAACCCAAACTATCGAGAGGTCATCCAGAGGCAGCATGACCTCGCAGCCAATTTGGGGTACAGGTGTGAACAGGTCTGTAAACTTCGTTACAGCCAACGTTCACCCGCCTTCAAAACAGTTGTTTACCTCAGGCAATGAAATCCGTCAGGATGCCGGAACCGGTTATGTGGAAGGCACCTTTACAATGAGTACACATGACAATGTTCAGCTCGGCTATCCTGTTGCACTCGGAACAGCAACATCGGGAACCCTTGCCCTCACTAGGGGAATTCTTGTTACAACAGATGCCAACCTACTGACATTAAGCAATTTTGTAACTGGACCGACTGGCATTGCACAAACCATCGCCACTGCCCCTGCCACGCATGTAACAAACCACGGCTCATACATTGCCGGGCCACTAAGAATTAACTTTCCTACTGCCAACTTCACTACAAGAAACTTCCCTCTTGGCGTCGGAACCGGTTTTGCCGGAACAGCAAGAAATGAAAATAACCTTAAAACCATGAGTTTTGGTTCGTCCACGAACTGGACCGGCTCTACAGTAAAGGTTAGCCTGGTTGGCCCGCTTAGCGGAACGGCAAATGCACCCTTGACGCAAGTAATCCCTACAAGAGGCTGGTATGTTGACCTGCTGGGAGGACCAGATCTTCCTGACAATACCACGGTAACTATTCGTGGTCGCAACAATACAGGCGGCAATAGCGACAATCTGGTTGGTGATCAGGCTGAGCTCCGGGTTGCACAATCCACAGCGATTACCGGGCCGTGGACACAAAGATCCAACGCAACAGGCTCAGGTATTATCCTCGACAACACGGAATACTCAAGAACAACATCAGTTGCAGCACCTGGTCCAATTGCTCCAATAGGCACCAATGGAGCTTATTTTGGTTTTGCAACCACAATGACGGCTGCCAATCCTACGGGTGTGACCGCAGTGGCAGATGGGCAAAATAAGATTGACCTCAATTTTACTCCCAACGCAGCCAATAACCCCGTTGTGATTGTATTTAATACTACAGGTACTTTTACCGATCCTACCGGAGCACCTCCGGCAGTGGGTCAGTCGTTTGCAGGCGGTACGCTTATCTACAATGGTTTAACTTCTCCATTTAGTCATACAGGTCTGACCGGTGCAACAACGTATTTTTATAAGTTGTTCTCATACAACGCCCCAATGTATTCTTCGGGAGTTACGGTCAATGCTACTACAGCCTGCCCCGTATTCAATACCTTCCCGATTGCAGAAAGCTTCGAATCCACAACCTTTCCACCTGTTTGCTGGACAGTAGCACAGGTGAGCGGAACAGGATTGTGGGAAGGCACGGCATCTGGATCAAACCCAATGACAAGCCCACAGCAAGGAACGCGCATGGCCCAGTTCAGGGCATTTAGTTTCTCCACCGGCGCATCTTCAATTTTGGTTTCCCCTGCCATCAATTTCCCCAATGCCAACTACAGGGTGAATTTCTGGATGAATCGTGATAACGGTTATCTAACCAATGCTGACAGGGTGATTGTACACTACAATACTTCACCTAACCTGACAGGCGCAACAGAGCTGGGCACCGTGAACAGGAGCATTAACCTTGCACCCGTTGTTAACGCAGGAGGATGGTATAACTATATTTTCAATCTTCCTACAGGAGCGTCTGGAACTGGTTACATCATTTTCCAGGCCATCAGCGCATATGGCAATAATATCTTCATCGATAATGCCAAAATTGAACAGCTGCCTCCTCCTTGCGTCGTACCGGGCGCACAGCCAACCGCACTTAACCTCACAGCTACTTCAACCTCGGTCAACGGCACATTCACAGCTTCGCCATCTGCTACTGGATATCTTGTGGTGCGCCATACCTCGGCTACACTTGGCGGCACACCGACAAACAATACAACATATGCTCCGGGTGCACCCCTTGGTGATGGCACGGTGGTGTATAGCGGCCCGCTAACCGAGTTTTCGTCAACAAGCCTGAACAGCAGCACACAGTACTATTTCTTTGTGTTTGCTTACAACTTGTCGGAAACCTGCACTGGTCCGGTTTATCGAACCACGTCTCCACTTACAGGTAATGTTACAACAGCTCCGGCGGCTCCGGCGACTTTTACCGCAGCTCCCACAAGCAGCACCTCCATCGCATTTACAGCCACGCCTAATGCGCAGAATCACAACATTATTGTTGCCTGGAACACTACAAACACCTTCGGAACACCAACCGGAAGTCTTGCCCCCGGATCACCCATCCCGGGCGGCGGAACAGTTCATTACATTGGTGCTGCAAGCGGTCTTTTCCCACATGCAGGACTTAGCCCCGGCACCCAATATTTCTACAGGGCATGGTCGATAGTACCCGGACCGGTTTATTCTAGCACATTCGTAAATGCAAATGCTACAACACTATTTGGGACGCCTTACATTCAGAATTTTGACGGTGTGGCCACAGGCACAACACTTCCTGCAGGATGGGCAAGCTATGCATCTAAAACAGGTACAGATGCACGCCCATGGACGGTCAGCAATAATACAAATATTGGAACTGTTACTCCCGCAAACTTTGTTGGTGTATTTTACCATTCTACCTTTCCTAAGGATGAATGGATGGTAACGCCCGGCATTCAACTCACTGCAGGGCAGCCATACCTTGTAAGATTCTTTGTCAGAGCTCCCGGATATCTGGGTACACCTGAAAAAATGAAAGTAACGGTTGCCAGCAGCAATACATTGGCTGCCATAAGCGCAGGTACTGTGATCTGGAACAATCCAAATATGCTTATTTCATCATATCAGGAGCAAATCATAAACTTCACTCCTACAACCACAGGCCCTCATTATTTCGGCTGGCATGCTTATTCTGTAGCGGACGTTGATTTCATTGCAGTTGATAATGTGAGGATCGAAGAACAACCATCATTCCAGTTCACACCCGAGGCTATTGATTTCAGAGATATCTATGCCGGAATGCAATCGAGCCCTGTTACGGTAACGATGAAAAACAACCGTAATACGGCCATTACAGTTTCAGGCATCAACATCATCGGAACCGATGCCGGTCAGTTCCTGAAGCAGGACGGAAATACCTATCCCCTCACCATTGCAGCGAATGGAACAGCTACTGTTAATGTCCTGTTTAAGCCCACTTCAGTCGGACAAAAGAACGCTCAGCTTCAGGTTGTGGAAAACAACGGCACCTGGACTGCAGCGCTGACCGGCCGAGGCTATGTTCACAGCCCACAAAACCTTGTTGCCACTCCGGTTGCCCCAACCCATGTGCAGCTCAACTGGGATTCTCCTTTATTCCCAGCCAATGAGATAAGGTATGATGATAATTCTGTGGAAACATGGTTATTGGTTACAACACCCACTGCAACAACCCATTTGATCAGTCACAGAATCACTATACCTCAAAATGGACAATTGACCCATATCGCGGTATTGAGCAGAATCGATGCTGCTGGATCTGTAAACTGGGAAAATATTATGCTTTGTCCTGAAACAGGAGGCAATCCGAATCTAGGAGCTCCAGTTGCGACATTTAACAATGTCCCTGTCACTTCGCTCACCGGACAATGGAATATTCTGCAGCTCACGACACCTTTGAATGTTACTGCAGGTCAAACATTCTACGTTGTGAACCGTTGGCCGGCAGGTAGCTCAACCGGTCCAAGAGTTGGAAATGATACGGGTTTTGGCTTTGGTCGCAGTCGGTGGTCAAACGATAATGGCGCAACCTGGAATAACTGGACAGGAAACTTCATGATTCGTGCGTACATGAATCTGGCCTCAAAAGGCGAACTGGTACTCAAACCTGGTGATGAAAACCCGGTAATGAAGCACTTACCAGTTGTGAATATCATGGAAAGGACCAATCCTGATAAACCAGAATATCTGGTTGAAACAGGTATTGAGGCTCCATCCATCATTGCCACGGGCGAAGCTGCCGAAGGCAAAAACCCAACTGGTTACATTGTTTATCGCGGCACCGCCAGCGGCAACTACGACACACAATTCAATACAGCCGGAACAAGCTATCTGGATAATACGACAGCAGGTGCCAGCACGTACTTCTATGCAGTTGCCGCCGTTTACCCGCAAGGAGAGGGAAGGAGTAATGAGGCAACCGTAAGCACACTCTGCACTACCTTGCCTATCCCTTATGTTCAGAATTTTGACAGTCCGGCCTTCCCCGTTTGCTGGTCGCAAACTTTCAGCGGAGCACTTACTTCCAACAGATGGACAGTGGCTAACGCCAGCAATGCCGGAGGCACTCCCTATGAAATGAGGGCCTCATACCAATCAGGAATTGGAGTGTCAAGACTCATTAGTCCGGCTTTGAACACCACAGGCGAATCACAACTCACTCTCAGATTCAGATCCAGGATTGATGACTATGGCGTTGGCGCTACATTCAAAATTCAAACCAGCTCCGACGGAGTGAACTGGACAGATGAGCAGTGGTCGTTTGCCACGCAGAGCAACACTACCTATCCCCCTGAGGTTATTACAACCAACCTTTTAAACAACATCGGAGGAACAACGTATGTTGCATGGGTAATTGATGGTAATCACTTCCAATTCGATTACTGGGATATTGATGAGGTTCTGATCGCCGCTGGCATGAGCGTCACCGCTGATCCCACGCACCTTAGCTGCTTTGGCTCGAACGATGGCTCCATCAACCTTAACGTCCTTGGAGGATTGCCACCCTATACCTACCTTTGGTTAGGTCCAGACGGATTTACCTCAACTGATCAGAACATCAGCGGTCTGGCTGCGGGAACCTACAACTACACGGTATTCGATGCCAATGGCGTTCAGGTTTCCAATAGTGTAACACTGACCCAACCCGCTGCCATTCCCGTTCCGACGCTTACCAACATCACAACTGATTACAACGGCTCACTGCATACTATCACCGCTGTTCCTGCTCCTGATACAGAACTGGTATGGTACGACGCAGCCACAGGTGGCAATGTCACGACTGCACCATCTGCCACCAATGCTGGTGTTTACACTGCATGGGCTGTGAGCAAGAACACCACATCAGGTTGCGAAAGTGCCCGTGTTCAGGCAACGCTGACCATCAACAAGAAACAACTCACTGTTACTGCTGACAACAAAACCGTTTGCCAAAACCAACCGCTGCCTGAACTTACATTCAGCTATAGTGGTTTTGTAGAAGGTGAAGGGCCACAAAACCTTGACGTTCAGCCCACTGCTTCTACCACTGCTGTAGCAGGCGGTGCTGCAGGAACTTATCCGATCACCCTTGCCGGTGGTGTAAGCCCGAATTACAACTTCACTTATGTGAACGCTTCGCTCACCATGATCAGCTCACCGATGGTCAATGCCGGCGGCGATGGCGCTGTTTGTACTTCGGAATCGTTCCCCATTGTGGCAGCAACTGCAAGCAACTACACCACGGTTCTCTGGACAACCAGCGGCAATGGTACATTCAGCAATACTGGTATAGTAAACCCGGTTTATACGCCCGGTTCGCAGGACATTGCCAACGGCTCTGTAGTGCTGACCATCACCGGCGATCCCGGAAGCCAGTGCTCGATGAGCAGCAGCATGACCCTGACGCTGCAGAACGACCTGCCCGTAAGCGTTACCATCAATCAGGTAACTCCTGAGGTTTGTATCGGTTCGCCGGCCACCTTCCAGGCTACTCCTGTCAATGGCGGTCTCACACCCAGCTATCAGTGGAAAGTGAATGGCGTGAATGCCGGCACCAACAGTGCAACTTTCACCTACACTCCTGTTAACGGCGATGTTGTTACTGTTGTGCTAACTTCGAGCATCGGATGCGCCCTGAACAACCCGGCAACTTCCAACCCGCTCGTGGTAAATGTTACGGGCAACCTTGTTGCAGGTGTCAGCATTACAGCCAGCGCCAATAATGTGTGCACCGGCACACCTGTAACCTTCACTGCTCTGCCGGTAAATGGCGGACAAAACCCAAGCTATCAGTGGAAAGTGAATGGCAACAATGCCGGCACTAACAGCGCAACCTTTACTTATCAGCCAGCCAATGGCGATGTGGTTACCGTTGTGATGACATCGAACCATCTCTGCGCCGTTCAACCGATTGCTACTTCCAACGCCATCACCATGAATGTTGAGCCTCCGCTGCTCGAACTTGCTGCAAGCCCAACACGTGGTGGTACAGTGAGCGGTGGCGGTAATTACGCTTTCGGCACTCAGGTTCCCGTTGTGGCAACAACCGCACCCGGTTGGGAATTTGTGAACTGGAAGAATAAAAATGGTGTGGTTGTTTCAACTAATCCAACCTTCACTTTCACCATTGTTGATTGCTACGAGTTGCTCACTGCCACTTTCAGCTCAACAGCTAAGATTGCCGGTCAGATCAAGGTCTTCAATCCTAATGAAACCATTGTTCCTTCACCCAATAACAGGGGGGTATTCTACGTTCAGCTGTTCGAAGGTGGCCAGGCCGTTTCCGACAGGCAGCTTGTGAGCTATAACTTCGGAGCAAATCTAGATTCGTACTTTGAGTTTATCGGTGCTGAGTCGGCCAAGACCTATACGCTGCGCGTTTGGGAACAGGCTAACCAGAACTTCCTCAACACCGCATGGATGTGGAATAACTGGGGTGGTCTCAGCTCAATTGATGGCTTAATCCTTGCTTACATGGCTGCCGAAAACAGCCTGCTTACAACCCTGCCATGGATTGCCCCGGTTTCGGTGCCCAACTACACTGCGCTCTTCAGCAAGGTGGCCGACCTTAACAATTCGGGCACCATTACAGGCGCTGACGGATTGCTGTTGCAACATCGCATTACCAACAATCCTGATTATCAGCCGCTGCCGGAAGGCGTACGCGACTTCCAGCTGGCTACTGTTCGTTTGGAAAACCACACAGATAAATCCTATCCGCAGGCACCAACCTCAGTTTTCACTCCTCATGGTGTTTACCAGGCTGGTTCAGTGGCTTCATCGGTTTACTGGGAAGGTGTTCTTTCCGGATTGCAGGATGGCTTGAATGTGTACAACGTATATCTTGTACCCACAGGCGATTTGAATGCAAGCTTCGGCCCAACCAACAACAAAACCCTCTCCGGCCTTGCATATGAGGGCGTTGTAAATGCCTCAAAGGGCGAAGAGTTGGTAATCCCCGTAATTGCCGACCGCAACCTTAACCTTGGTGCAGCCAGCCTTGGACTGAAATACAACAAGCAATTGCTTGAAGTAATCAGCGCCGAAGGCTTTGAAATTAAATACATTGACAAAAAGGCCGGCGAAGTAAGGATGAGCAAAGTTGACGCTAACGGCTTCAGCATCAGCCAGGGTCAGGTTATTGCCACTCTGAGGGTGAAACTGCTTGCCGACATCAGCGCAGGCACTTCATTCTTCGAACTGCTGCCAATGACCGAATTTGTATCGCCCAACCTGAACATTGAGACTGTTACCCTGAAGACGGCTTACATCGAAACCGGCTCGAATGGTAGCGGCGACATCAGTGCCAGCCTGTTGCACACCATCTACCCCAATCCGTTCAATAACGCTGCCACATTGCAGTACACCCTGCCGGTGGACAGCAAGGTAAAGGTGGTTGTTTACAATAACCTCGGACAGGAAGTAGCCACCCTTCTCGACGCCAACCAGCAGGCCGGTGCTCAGCAGCTCACGATCAACAAGACTGAATTGCAGGGCTCAGGCTCCTACTTCTACCGCATCATTGCCGAAGGTGCACAACGCACCTACACAGTGCGCGGAACATTTGTGATGACCAGATAACCTTTAGAGGTAAACACGATAAACCCGGCGGAAATTAACCCGCCGGGTTTTTTTTGCTATATATTAATTAGGTTACCTTTGCTGATCTTAGTTAATTTACGGAACCCGAAACCAATACGTTTTCTTTCTGATGAAAAAGTTCTTTCACTTAGTTATTGCATTTTTAGCATTAGTTGTTCTATTTCCGAACCCAGTTCACCCACAAGTCATTGATGATGAACCCTTAGTTATTACAGGCAAATACCACGGCCTGTCGCGTCCCTTGGGCGAACTTCCTCAATTGACTGAAGATGAGTTTAATGCACTCGTTGAAAAAGGGAAAAACAGGCTGCGTTCGCTCAGCTGGGAGCCAAAAAAAAGGCTTTATCCCTTCGCTGAAACAGCATTACCTAAAAACGGCGACCCCATCCGTCAATCGGAAATGGGCACCATCCAAAACAACCGACCCGTATTCCTGAACTTCGACGGCCAGACATCGCCTTACAAACCCTCGGATGTAAACGGTGATGTGAATGAAACCCACTACTTCCAGACCATCAACACAGTTTATGCCATTTACAACAAAACGGGGCAACTTGTGGCCGGACCTACCAACCTCAACCTGCTTTTCGAAGGGGTTACCGGCTCGCAATACAACGACGGCGACCCCATTGTGCTATGGGACGAGGCAGCCCAGCGCTGGCTCGTGGCTGAATTCTCCATAACAGGCACTAACGACTATATGCTTGTGGCTGTTTCGACAAGCCCCGACCCTACGGGAACCTGGCACCGCTACTCCTTTGATGTGGACGATATGCCCGATTATCCAAAACTGGGCGTTTGGCGTGATGGTTATTATATGGGAACCAATACTGCAACAGCAGGACGAAAAGATATTTATGTACTCGAGCGCAGCAAGATGCTTATCGGTGCTACCGCTCAAATGGTTGGATTTAAGAATTCGCTCAGACCAAACAGCGGATTTCATTGTGTGCCACCGGTGGACAATGATGGAACGCTTGCTCCCGAAGGATCACCCGGCATTTTTATAACTATTAACGACGACGCCTGGGGCGGCGCTGACCAAATCTGGATCTACGAGTTAAACGTAAACTGGACAACTCCTGCTTCATCCACTTTTGCGCGAACGCAGCAAATCACTGTTCCGGCTTTTGACAGCAATTTTGGCAGTTCGTGGGACAACATCGCGCAAAAAGGCACCACACAAAAACTTGACGCTGTAAACCAGATTCTTATGCAGCGCCCTCAATTTCGCAACTTTGGCACTTATCAGACTATTGTAGCCTGTCACACCGTTGATGTTACGGGAACCGATCAGGCCGGCATACGCTGGTACGAATTGCGACGCACGGGAACCGGTCCCTGGTCAATACGCCAATCCGGCACCTACGCCCCCGACAACCATTCGCGCTGGATGGCAAGTATTGCCATGACACCATCAGGCAAACTTGGCCTCTTCTATTCCATCTCTTCGAGCACATTGAACCCCGGACTACGATATACAGGCCAGTCGAGCGCTGCCTATGCGGCTGGAAATGGAATTATGGATGTTGTGGAAGAGGTTATTTTGGAAGGAACTCTTTCTCAGACCGGAACCAACCGCTGGGGAGATTATTTCATGATAGCTATTGACCCGACTGATAATGAAACTTTCTGGGCTACAGGACAATACGTAGGTGCGAGCAATGCCTCTAAAACACGTATTGCCACTTTCCGTATTGGTAATGCCCCACTTGTGGCAACCACAAACGCCAGCAACATCACCCCAACAGCAGCCACGCTTAATGGCACCGTTAATCCTAATTCTCTAAGCACTACTTATTATTTTGAATGGGGAACCAGCCCCTCTTACGGAAATACCACGACCGTAACCAATGCTGGTTCAGGCACTTCAGTCCTTAATGTAAGTGCCAACATCAGTGGTCTGATTTCCGGCACCACCTATCACTTCCGCATAGTTGCCGTCAACTCCGACGGAACTACATATGGTCAAAACCTGACCTTCATACCGGGCGGCGCCATGCTTACCACCAGCAGTATCGGCAACATTGGTCTCAACAGCGCTTCTTCCGGCGGCAATATCACTGCCGATGGTGGATCTGCAATCACAGCAAGAGGCGTTTGCTGGAGTACTTCGCCCAACCCGACGCTTGCGGGAGGCAACTTCACCCTCGACGGGTCGGGAACCGGAACATTTACAAGCGCCATCACAGGCCTGAGTCCAAGTACCACGTATTTCGTAAGAGCATATGCCACAAATGGTTTTGGCACTTTTTACGGTAATCAGGAAACTTTCACAACACTTTGCGGCATCTATTCCCCTCCGATTACGGAGAATTTCACTACCACGGCTATGCCAACATGTTGGTCAACTGTAAGCCTCAACAGCAACAATCAGGTATGGCAGATTGGTACCATCGGTGGCACCTATTCCCCTCTTCCGGCACTTACGGGCAATTACGCTTATCTCAACAGCGATGCGTATGGTTCAGGCAACTCCCAGAATACTGACCTGCGCACGCCTATTATGGATTTGAGCAGCTACAGCTCAATCACTTTAGGTTTTAAACACTATTTCAGAAGTTATACCGGAAGTAGTGTCAAAGTTTCGTATTCAACCAATGGCGGTAATACCTGGACTGACATACAGAGCTGGACCACCACAACAGCCAATCCAGCTACCTTTAGCCAAAGCATTCCGGCCGTGGCAGGGCAAAACAATGTGATGTTCAGGTGGAACTACACCGGAAGCTACGGGTGGTATTGGGCTGTGGATGAAATACAAATTACAGGAACAGCATCAAACGAAGTGACAAATTTTACCGCAACGGCTGTCAGCCAAACCCAGATCGATCTGGGCTGGCAGGGTGCCAATGTATTGCTTGTGTGGTCGCCCACAGCAAGCTTTGGCACTCCGGCCAACGGTACAGCCTATACGGCAGGGCAAACCATTCCCGGAGGCGGAACAGTGCTTTACTCTGGTACCAATACCAACTTCAGCCATACAGGGCTCAGCCCTGCTACAACCTATTATTACAAGGCCTTCCTTGTTCAATCCGGCAATAACTATTCCAGCGGAGTTACTGCCAATGCCACCACACAGTCGCCGGCAGCTTACGCCAACGTTTTACTCAGGCCTCAGCAAGTGGATATCGCCTCAACCACATCGCAAAGCGCTGTGCTGATGCAGGTTGGATATTATGGCTCGAACGATGCCAAATACCGGCTCTTTAACGGCACAGCTCAATACAACGTTTGGAACGGAAGCCAGTATGTAACCAGCAGCACTTATGCCGACAACCCATCAGTTCCGGGAACCCCGACGACCCAATCGACATGGTGGATCATTTATCAGCGCGGCAATAACAATGCCACTGCTGCCAGTTATCGCGACCGCTTGTCGCCTTACTCTGCAAACTACAATACGACAGTGTTGCCTACATCGGCAGCTATCGTCAACCAGGTAAACATTTCGGGCGTCATCCCATTTAGTGCAAGGTATCCGCTCAATGTCAAGTACGTGATTTTGGGCTTTGATGCCCCAACAGGTGGAAATTTGATTGCAGCCACCTCTTCTGACCTTAATACCGGGGCATTTACTCTAGTTGTGGAACAAGGCACAGTGATACAACGACTTGAAGTGCGCAGCATCCTCAATCAGCTTATGGAAAGTCAAACCGGCACATGGCCCGGAGGAAATCCTCCTGCCCTGTTCACCCTAACGGGAGGCGGCGACTATTGTCAAGGAACGAATCCCACAGGTGTAAGCGTTACACTTAGCGGGTCAGAAAACACAGCCACCTATCAGCTGCTGCGCAACAGCCAGCTTTATGGCGATCCAGTTCCCGGAACCGGAAATAGTATCATCTGGAACAACCTTCCGTCCGGAACCTACACCGCTACTGCTACCAACACCAATTCGACAGTGAATATGAATGGCCAGGCCGTGGTGACTGAAAATCCTATCCTGCCCGTGAACGTAAGCATACAGGCCACAGCCACACAGGTTTGTCAGGGTACAGCAGTTGAATTTACTGCCAGTACACAAAACTCGGGCACAAGCCCAATTTATCAATGGACCGTTAATGGTAATCCGGTCGGAACCAACAACTCTGTCTTCAACTATACGCCTGCCAATGGCGATCAGGTGCAACTGCAGCTAACCTCTTCTGCACTCTGTGCTCAGCCAATACCTGCCCAGTCGAATATCATCGCCATGACAGTGAATAGCCCTGTGCCTGTAAGTGTTAATATACAATCCTCTGCCATCAGTATCTGTCAGGGCACAAGCGTAGATTTTACTGCGACACCTCAAAACCCAGGCACCAATCCTGTTTATCAGTGGACCGTAAACGGCAACAACGAAGGCACAAACTGCCCCGGCTTCAGCTATATCCCGGCAAATGGAGATCAGGTGCAGGTGCTGTTAATATCATCAGAAAACTGTGCTCAGCCAGCCGTGGCCACCTCCAATATCATTACCATGTCGGTGCAAACACCTGCTGTTGCGCTGATTTCCATCCAGGCCTCGCAAAACCCCGTCTGTCAGGGCTCTTTAGTCAACTATACAGCCCAACTGATCAACGGCGGCACTAATCCCACCATACAGTGGTTTGTCAACGGCACCATGCAAAGCTCCGGAACTGCTGCCACCTACAGCTACGTGCCTGCCAACAACGATATCGTCGAAGCAGTGATGACTTCGAACCTCGGCTGTGTTTCGAACAACCCGGCCAGCTCCAATGGTATTTTGATGGAAGTATCGCCCCTGCTAACGCCTCAGGTTAGCATCAGCACCGCCAGCACCAATCTGTGCAACGGCCAGCAGGCCGTGATCACTGCCACA